>NZ_CAURYF010000001.1:0-100414 GCF_963529205.1 Streptococcus cristatus
TGGGACGACGAAATCGAATTCTAACGAATTACCGATTTCTGTCCCACTCTCTTTAAAGTAGCGGAGCAAATAATTGCATGATTTCCTTCAATAAACGTTGGTACCAGCTATTCTGGAGGGTTTCAAGAGAAATTTCTTTGGAAACATCAAACAAATCTTCAAAATCCTGCTTAATGTCCGCAATCGATTCTGTTTGATACATAAGGACCGCATTTTCATAATGGTGCACCAGACTACGGTAGTCAAAATTAATGGTTCCGACCACGGCTAACTCATCATCCGAAATAACATTCTTACTGTGGATGAAACCAGGAGTGTACTCATAAATCTTAACACCAGCCTCCAACAAGTCTGGATAGGCACCACGAGTGACTATCTGAATCAGCTTTTTATCAGGAATAAATGGCGTCACAATGCGAACATCCACCCCTCTCATAGCTGCATTTTTGATATCCTCTGTCAAATCATAGTCAATAATCAAATAAGGGGTCGTGATATAGACATAATCGATGGCTTGATTGATAATATTCTGGTAGACAGCCTTACCCACCTGTTCCTTATAAATCGGCTTGGGACCACTACCATACGGAATATAAAGCCCTTTGCCTTCCACTCGCTGGCTATCAAAATGATAACGGTCAAAGTCTGTAATTTCCCCGCGATTAATGTACCAATTCATCAAGAAAAGACGTGTCAAAGCCTTCACTGCACTGCCTTCCAGACGGACACCGCCATCTTTCCAATGCCCGAAGCGCACGATATGATTAATGTACTCGTCTGCCAGATTGATACCGCCTGTATAGCCGACTTGCCCATCGACCACCAAAATCTTGCGGTGGTCACGATTGTTATAGGCCACCGTCATCCGCGGAATCACTTTATTAAACTTATGGGCATCAATTCCCATCTTGCGGAGCCTTTTCGTATAATCTCCTGAAAGGGTCGCCATACAGCCAATGTCATCGTAGAGCAGCTTGACTTCAACTCCCTGCTGGACCTTATCTACCAAAATCTCAAGGACACGATTCCACATCAAACCTGGATCAATGATATAAAACTCCAGAAAAATGAATTTCTTGGCCGAACGCAAATCATCCAGCATGGCTTCAAACATCTCTTCTCCAAGAGGGAAATATTGCGAAGCCGTGCCATCGTAGACATCGGCATTGTGATCCATACTCAGCAAAGACTTGACAATACCAAAGGCTGATTTATTTTCCTGCTTGAGTTCGACTCGCAAGTCATAGCTGTTGTCCTCTCGAAACTTCATTGAGTCCATTTTTTCCAGCTGCTGGATTTCTTTTTTGGAAAGGCGTCGCTCCCCAAACATCAGATAAAGCAGAAAACCAAAGACAGGTACGACTGCGAACAAGAGCCAGGTCACCTTACTTTCAGGAGGCATATTCCGATTGACAATCGCCAAGATAGTCCCAATATATAAAGAAACAATGACAAGGGCTGATAACCAATTAGGCACCAACTGATTAAAATAGAAAAAGGCCGCAAAAACAAGAAATAATTCCAGTAACATGATAATGATGCTGAAACCATACTTAGACATCAGTAAACGAAACTTGCCTAGATTCATCCTAATCCTTCCTCATCTCACATTTTATCTAGTATAACAATAATTAGCAGCAATTTCAAAATTTTTTCAAAAAATGACCTCTAGTCCAAGGGTAAAGGAAGCCCCTGCACTCTGTTATTCACAAACGCAAAAAGCTGGAGCATCTGTCCAGCCTTTTTAGGATATTCCTTTTTTGAAAATTATTGCTTGGTGAAGACGATTGTGTCGTCATCATCGTTTTCCTGCGACAAATCTTCCAGAGTCAGTTGATTGCCCTCTACGCGATAGCGCTTAACGTCATCCCCGACAATCATGGTTTGATTAGTCGGATCAATCTGCACCTGTTCAATTTCCTGCTCACCGTCGTATTCGACTTTGGTCAGGGTTCCTTTATTTCCAGAAACTTCTAGAGTTAAAGCATCGCCTTCATGAGTGGCCTTATAAGTCCCATCTAAGTCACTAGCTGCCGTTTGACTGGAAGCAGAAGCCTCTGAACTACTAGTATTTGCGCTACTGTTTGTATTGCTACTTGCCTTGCTATTTGATGACACTGTATCAGATGACTGAGAAACAGAGGAACTCACTTGAGATTGAGCAGCCTGATTGGATGGATTTTGACCAGAGTTGCCACAAGCTACCAATACAAAAGCGGTCATAGCCGTGAGGGCTGAAAGAACTAATTTTTTTGAAACCTTCATTTTGTTTCTCCTTTCTTTGTTCCACTTCTATTTTACCAAACAAGGCTTTCTATGGTCAACTTATACACTCTGGAGGTAGGCTCGAACCTCTGCAATGAAATAGAGTGAGCCCGTTACGAAAAGAACTTGGTCGGCCGTCTGCTCTTGTTTGAAATTCTCAATAAAAGCTCTATAATCAGCCACATATTCAAAGTCCGCAGCTTCTGCCTGCCCCACAGATTCCCCATAGTCAAAGCTGGTCACCGTCACCTGAACCTCTGGCAAGTTCTCCTGCAAATAGGCCAGCATACCACTATAATCCTTGCGCTTTAAAGCTCCAAACAACAGGCTGCATGTCTTGCCCTTCTGTCCCTTGATAAACTCAACTAGACGTGCCAAAGCTGGCAAATTATGGGCACCATCCAGATAGATATTCGGGCTAATTTCCTCTAGCCGCCCCGCCCAATGGGTCTTCTGCAAAGAAGAAGGAAGCAGAGAAAAATCAATTTCCCAGCCCATTTGCTTCATAAAAAGCAGAAAAGCCTGCAAAGCCAGCGCTGCATTTTCTTCTTGGAAAGCACCTTGTAATCCCAAGACCAAATGCGATAAAAGCAGGTCTTTATTCTTAAAAGAACGATCAGAAAACCAAAAATCTCGACCGTATTCGTACAAATCCAAGTCCAAGCTTTCTGCCCGCTGCTCACAGACCTGACGAGCCTCCTCCGGCAAGGGGCCAATGACTGCGGAACGACCTTTTTTGAAAATACCAGCCTTCTGCTCTGCAATCGCTGTAAGCGTCTGCCCCAACGTCTCCTGATGATCAAAGCCCACTGAAGTCACCACTGCAACTTGCCCATCCAAGACATTGGTCGTATCCAACAGTCCGCCAATTCCTACCTCGATGAGAGCCAGATCAACCTTCTCCTCTCTGAAATAAAGAAAGGCCAGCAAGGTCAAGATTTCAAAATAGGATAGCTGGTCGTGAGTCTTAACCAATTCTCTCTCCATCTCCTGAATCTGCCGCCCTAAGCGAATAAAATCAGCATCCGAAATCGGAAGTCCATTGATACAAATGCGGTCATGGACGCTGATCATATGCGGCGATGTAAAGCTGGCTACCTTTTTCCCCTGATCGGCAAATAGATTCCGCATAAAAGCAATGGTAGAGCCTTTTCCGTTCGTTCCCGTCACATGAATGACGGGATAAGCCCCTTCAGGATTCCCCAGCAAGTCTACAGCTCTCTGCATCCGTTCCAGACCTGAACGAAAGTTCAGGCCAATGCGACCGTTCAACCATTTTTCAATTTCATTCATCACTTTTCCTACATAAAAAGAGAAGCGAAGCAGACTTCAAAGGTGAATCGCCACTCGCTTCTCGCTTTTCTATTCTTTGTAAAGAAACTAGCTGTGGCCAAGCCATGATAAGTTTTCAAGCCGGCTGATTTTCTAGTTTCTAGGTTCGGGCTAAAAAGGTCCCTCGGACCTTACTCGCTCTCTAGTTTTCAAGCTCGGGCTAAAAAGGTCCCCCAGACCTTTTTACTCCTCCATAAAGCTGTTGAAGACTTCTTCAATCATATCCCACTCTGCATCAGAGTCTTCTGGGATTGGCTCCAATTCGCCTTCTGTTCCGTCTTCATTTTCTGTAAATGAGTAAGCTTGGATTTCAACTTCGCCGTTCTCATCTTCTTCAGCATTGACTGGTACCAAGAGTACGTAATTTTTTCCAAACTCTTCTTTGCCATCAATGGTCAAAAGAATTTCAAACAAATTCTCGTTTCCTTGCTCATCTACCAAGGTAATCAACTCAGGTTTTTCCTGTTCGTGGTCATGGTTATGATCGTGTGCCATAATAATTTCCTCAATTCTTTCTAAAAGTTTCTATCTAGATAATTCTGTAAAATCAGCTGAGCTGCCAATTTGTCAATCACTTTTTTGCGCTTGCTGCGGCTGACATCTGCCTGTTCAATCAGCATGCGCTCAGCAGCCACTGTCGTCAGGCGCTCGTCCTGATACTCGACTGGAATTTGGAAAAGCTGGGCAATTTTCTCGCCATAGGCCTTACTCGCTTCCACCCGTGGTCCACTGGTATTGTTCATGTTTTTAGGGAGGCCAAGCACAAACTTGTCCACCTTATATTGCTTGACAAGCTCTGTCAAACGCTCAAAACCGAACTGCTCTTTCTCTTCATCAATCTGAATGATTTCAAGTCCCTGAGCAGTGAAACCGAGCGGATCGCTAATCGCAACGCCCACCGTTTTCGAGCCAACATCTAGTCCCATAATTCTCATCAGAGGTCAATGCCTTGCCCTTTCAGATAATAACGCACCAGTTCCTCTACGATTTCATCGCGTTCGTATTTACGAATCTGATTTCGAGCATTATTATAACGAGGCACATAAGCAGGATCTCCACTCAGCACGTAACCTACGATTTGATTGATTGGATTGTAGCCCTTATCATTGAGTGACTTGTAGACATCGGTCAAAGTCTCGCTAATTTCTTTTTTGTTTGAATCATCAAGATTAAAACGTACAGTTTCGTCTGTAAATCCCACAATTACACCCTCTTTCTTTAAGAATACCATCATTATAGCATAATTACAGCAGTTTCACAAACTTAATCCATGTAAATTTTCTACTTTTTCGACATTTTTTCAACTATTTACCGTTCCTTCCCATCAAAAAACTAGCCCTTTTTCAAAGACTAGTTTTCATCAAAAATATTAGGACGGATTGCTAATTTCCTTGCCCCCTTCATCTTGGAAGGACTTGATAAATTCTTCTGGAGTCTGAGACTTCATTTGGCTAAAGATTGGCCCATAGGTCGGTACTTTAGAAGCCGCATCATAATCAAGATTTGTCGGATCAATAATAAAATCAATATCAACAGTGCCTTTTTCAGTCACTTTAACATTCACTTGAATACCTTTTACTTGTTCAAGTTTATCCACTCCTGAACTTTGCTTGAAGCTCTTGCTCACCTCTTCTTGCAGAGAGGACAAGTCTTGACCAGCTAAGGCCGACTTAGCTTCTTCTGGTAAATTTTGTGAAATAGCAATATTCACCTTTTCATACTTCTTGCCCGCGTAGGTAACTGTCAAGGTCATCGTTTGATCAAGGCCTTGTACCTTTTGATTTAACTGATAAGACTTGGTAACCGATTTAGCTTTTGCCTTGCTTTGAACAGACTGGTTGCTACCTGCTTTTCCACTATGTGATTGCTGTCCACAAGCTGTCAGCACCGCCAAACTAGCCATTAAAAGTACTACTGATTTTTTCATTTCTTTCTCCTTTTTGGTTTTCTATTATTGACAAGAAGCTTCCTTACTGTTGCTCCTCAGCCCCGTTTATCAATAAATTATTGATATATTCTTCAGGTGACATCTTTGTCATTTCTTTTAGATTGCTATTTTTAAAATAATTTAAAGTGAGTGCCTTTTCAATATCCAAATTGTCAAAATCATAAGTTGACGTGATTTTCATTTCATTTTCATTAAGAATCTGAACGGTTCCGGTAAAACCAGCAACAGTTTTTGCCTGAGTATAGTCCGTATCCTTTTGCATTGATTCATCCAAGAGCCGCTGAGTCTCCTCCAGCCCCACTTCTTTAATCGCATTTTTGATACTATCATCCGTTGGAGTAATTCTCTCCATAATCACCTTGATAAAACGTTTCCCTTGATAAGTGATAATTTGACTAGATTGAATTCCTTGCTCATCTTTGGGAAAAACTAGTTTTTTGGTGATAACTTCCTGCTTTTCAGCCTGACTGATAATGGGAAGATTAGTTGTAATTTCCTCTTTTTTCCCCTTTGGCTTGTCTGCTTTCTTATGAGCGCAGCCAGTCAATATCACAGCTGCTAAGCCAAAAATTAGTAAAAATTTCTTCACGTTCCGTCCTCCTCAGAGATATTGTATCATAGTTTAACCGCTTGTCAATCATTTTTAGGTAATGAGACAGAAAAAGGCAACCTAAAAGGCGCCTTTCCTTATCTAATTATAGAGCTGCTCGTAAGCGAGCCTCTGTATTCTCAACATTGCGCACTGCACGAGGCAAGAAGGCACGGATATCGTCTTCCTTGTAACCAACTTGGAGACGCTTGTCATCCACCAAAATCGGACTTTTCAGAATCCGCGGTGTTTCCATGATGATGTCAATGACTTCGTTCACACTCAAATCTTCAATATCAACACCGAGTCCTTTTGCATAACGGTTTTTTGAAGATACAATGCTGGCAATGCCATTTTCAGTTTTTGCTAAAATATCAAGAATTTCTTCTTTGGTAATTCCTTCTTTACCAAGGTTTTGCTCCTTGTAAGTCAATTGATGGGCGTTTAGCCAGGTCTTTGCTTTTTTGCAGCTAGTACAACTTGAAACCGTATAAATTGTGATCATGCAAGTACTCCTTTCGCTACACGATACTACTATCGTAGTATATTATACCACAAAAACCATCGGTCTTGCGACCTATTTTGAAAAATTATTCCTCAATGTCAAAGGCATCGTCTAGATCAAGAGTCACTTCTTCCAACTTTTCAATAGGAGCCTCAGCCTTACCCTTGGCAGTTTCTGCTGCCTCATCATCTTCAATCAAGCCGTATCGTACACGGACTTGACGGTCGATTTCGTCAAAGACTTCTGGATGATCAGCCAAGTATTTTTTCGCATTTTCAGATCCTTGACCGATTTTTTCATCATTGTAGGAGTACCAAGCACCCGCTTTTTTGATGATATCCAAGTCCGTCGCAATCTTAATCAGCTCGCCTGTCTTAGAAATACCTTCTCCGTACATGATTTCCACAAAGGCTTCCTTGAATGGTGGAGCCACCTTGTTTTTCACAACCTTGATTTTAGTTTCCTTACCGACATTGGTATCCTTCGCATCGCCTGTACCCTTGATTTGGGTATTACCACGGACATCCAGACGAACAGAAGCGTAAAACTTGAGGGCACGTCCACCTGGTGTTGTTTCAGGATTTCCAAACATAACACCAACTTTTTCACGCAACTGGTTGATAAAGATGGCAATCGTCTTGGTTTTGTTGATAGAAGCAGACAGTTTGCGCATGGCTTGGCTCATCATCCGAGCCTGCAAACCAACGTGGCTGTCACCGATATCCCCATCGATTTCCGCACGAGGTACTAGGGCCGCAACCGAGTCGATAACGACCAAATCAACTGCACCAGAATCAATCAATTTACCAGCAATTTCAAGACCTTGTTCCCCAGAATCAGGCTGAGACAGCAGCAATTCATCAATGTTTACACCCAGAGCTGCAGCGTATGACGGATCCAAAGCGTGCTCAGCATCGATAAAGGCTGCAATTCCACCTTCTTTTTGCGCTTGAGCCACCGCGTGAAGGGCAACGGTTGTCTTACCAGAAGACTCTGGGCCGTAGATCTCAATAATCCGCCCCTTAGGATAGCCACCCGCACCAAGGGCGATGTCCAAAGCCAGAGAGCCTGAACTCATGACTTGAACTTTTTGCTCAGCTCGCTCGCCCAGACGCATAATAGCTCCCTTACCGAAGTCTTTTTCAATGTTTTTTAGGGCGTTATCTAAAGCTTTTTGGCGTTCATCTCCAAATTTCTTTGTAATTTCATCCAAATTTTTCTGTTTTTTTGCCATTTATTTCTCCTGTTTTTTTCTAAAATGTCTTTTGGCCATCTGTTTATTATACCAAAAATCAGTACTTTAATAAAGTTTTTCGTACGAGGTTGAAGGCATGCATAACGGCAATCTTCCGCACATCACCTCGGCTGCGACCAGCAATATTGACCTCAATAATTTCCGTTCCTGATTCACTCGCTAAGCCGATAAAAACTGTCCCAGCTGGATGGCCTTCCAGCGAATCTGGGCCAGCCACACCTGTCAGACTGACAGCCAAGTCGCTCTGAGTCAGCTTTCTAGCCTGCTCTGCCATTTTCCCAGCCGTAAAAGCGGAAACGACGCCATACTGCTCCAGATCTCCCAATGGAATATCCAGCATCCGACTCTTTTCCTCCATACTGTAAGTGACAAAGCCACCTGAAAAAATGGAGGACGCCCCAGCAAAATCCGCTAAGGTTGCTTGAAAAAGACCAGCTGTCAGACTCTCCGCCGCTGAAATTGTCTTGGCTTGACTCTTGAGCAAGTCAAAGGCCACTTGAGCAAGCGAATTGTCATCCCCGTAACCATAGAAAATCTCAGACAAAGGATGTCCCTCAAAACTCTGATGCGCCAAAATAGACTTTTCCACAGCCTCAAACTTATCATCCGCTTCTGCCTGACTCAAAGCCTTGGTGGACAATCGCAAGGTCACTTCGCCCGTCTTTGCATAAGGTGCAATGGTCGGATCACTTTGTTGATCAATCATCTGAGCCAAAATAGTCACCAACTGACTCTCGCCAATACCGAAGAAGCGGAGCACCCGTGAATACAATTTTTGGCCTGTGGATAAGAGGGGAACCAGCTCGTTATTGACCATAGGTTTGAGCTCACTAGGCGGGCCTGGCAGGACCACATAGGTCGCTCCATCAACTTCTAGTAAGCCGCCAACGGCCAAGCCTGTCACATTTTGTAAAGGAGTTGAGCCTGTAACCAGCTGGGCCTGACGCTCATTGTTGGGCGTTCGAGCATAATCTGGTCGACTGGCAAAAAAACGATCCAACTTTTCCACAGCCTCGGGGTCAAAGCTCAACTCTCGACCTACAAACTTAGCCAAGGTCTGCTTGGTCAAATCATCCTCTGTTGGCCCCAAGCCCCCTGTCAGGATAACTAAATCGCTACGCTCTTTGGCAATTTCTAGGACAGAGAGAAGACGGTTTTCATTGTCCCCCACTGCTGTCTGAAAATAGACATCAATCCCTAGACTCGCTAGCTTTTCAGATAAAAATTGGGCATTGGTATTGACAATCTGACCTGTCAGAATCTCGGTGCCCACAGCAATAATTTCTGCTTTCATAGAACCTCCTACCTTACTATTCGGAATTGGCTTTATTTTATCACAAAAAAGAGTAAAAAAGTTGATTTTCATGTCAGGAAATAAAAAGAGCTGTCAACTTTATTGACAAAGTTGTCAACATCCTGTGGATAACTTTTGGAATTCTGTTTGTTATGGAGAATAACTGCCTTGTTAAACAGATGCTATTGGCAAAGGAGACTTTTCTTTTTATAATAAAAATGAAAAGGATGGAAAGAAAAATTATTTATGTTATTAGAAAGGGAATCATCATGAAAATCTCTCAAGTTCTCAAAGACATTCGTCAACAACATCAACTCACTCAGGAAGCCTTAGCAGAAAGACTCAAAGTTTCCCGCTCCGCCATTGCCCGCTGGGAAAGCGAAAAAGGTATCCCTGATATTGGAAATCTCATCGCTATCAGTCGGGAGTTTGATATCAGCCTGGACACACTCATCAAGGAGGATGGGCGCTTGGAGAAAAAGGTTATCGAAGACAGTAAGGCTAAGAAATGGCATTATTTAGTCATTTTCTATCTCTTCTCCGTTTTGGTTGAAATTGCTATTTTTGCATATTTGCACCATATCTTTATGGCTGGCTTCCTCATCTCCACCCTCTTTATGCTCTTCTATGAGCTGCGCATCTTTATCAAGGAAAAGATTTGGATGCAGAAAGAGGAATAAGAATATTCACAGGCTATAGAAAAAGCCTAGACAAGATATTTGTCTAGGTTTCTTTCTCGTTATTTTTTAACTTACTTTCATAGCGGAGACGGATGGTCGGCTCTCCTCGAAGGCTCAATCCCTCCTTTTCCCACATCAGTATCATACCAATTTTTTCTAAAACTCCTTGACTAGCAAGATTAGGCTTAGTCGTGTGGGCAAGAAATATCTTTATCCCAGGCATGTTCTGAGCCAATTCTTTCAAGGCTAAGGCTGCTTCAGTTGCGTAGCCTTTTCTGTGATAGTTAGCATTGACAGTATAGCCTATTTCCGCCGTTTCTTGTTCCGTATCTATTCGAAGAGAGATATTGCCAATTAATTTGCCTTCAGATTTCAACTCGATACCGTAGCGACCCAAAGGAGCGCTTAAATTATATAAAACAAGACTCTCTCGGCTCTCTTCTATGCTTTGGTGCTCTGGATAATCATATTTTAATAATTCTCCATCTGAAGTATATTCATGATAATCCAACAAATCATCCATGGTCATGGGCCGTAGGAGGAGACGCTCCGTCTCCAAGATACGATTCTCCGCTAAATATACTAAGGCTCTATTATCCATCCTTCATTTCCTTTCTGAATAACCTTAAAAGTGACTAGATCACAATATCTTCTGCTTATTGACTTAACAGTCTACTGGCTTATTGAAAAAATTGTAATCACAAAAGCAATAATATTGTTGCAGCAATGAAGAGCAATTGGATACCAGATATTTTTGTCCTTTCTCAGATACAGGAGCGAGAGAAGAAGACCCCCAGCAATGTAGGAAATAGCTGTCACCCACTCTGATAAGTCCCAGCTGTGCATATGAAGGGTAGCAAATAGAACAGTCGTTAACACAATACCAAGCCAGTTAGGGAATTTTTCCAAGAAGGTGCCTAGGAAAAAGCGACGGAAGAAAAACTCTTCAACGATTGGCCCAATAAAGCAGCCGATAAGCAAGATTAGAAAGGGATTTTTCAACAAGGCACCTTGAATATTGGCTTCATTCTGCCCCTGCAATGGCAAGTCCAGACTATACTTGATGAAGGCTGAAAGAAAGTTGCAGGCAATGGACAGGAGGAAAACAAAGACCATATACAAGGAAATCGTTTTTAGAAATTCCTTCTTTTTAGTCAGAATCAAGGCCAGCTGCTCCTTTAATTCTTCACGATAAGCTAAGATTCCCAATATAAATAAAAGGAAATAAACTGGGTAAATCAACCAATTTATCCCAAGCAGTTCCAAGCCTCTACCTAAAAAGAAGATTGTATAGAGGGTGATAAAAATAAGGAGGAATTTTCTTGTTTTCATTGTTCTACTTCCAATCACAATCATTTTCGTGGTCATTGATAAGGCCAGCGGCTTCTAGGAATGAATATACACAAACAGGTCCAACAAATTTGAAGCCTTGCTTTTTCAGTGCCTTGGACATGCTTTCTGACAGTTCGGTCTTTGTCAGCGCTTCCTTGTAGTTCGTAATTTGATTGTCAATCGTTTTGAAATCGACAAAGGACCAGATATAGTCGTTAAAAGAGCCAAACTGCTTTTGAACAACCAAAAATGCTTGGGCATTCGCTCTGGTCGCATAGATTTTCATCTTATTGCGGACGATATTAGGATTGTCCAAAAGAGCATCCAAGTCTGCATCCGTCATCTGAGCAATTTTCTGGGCATCATAGAAATGAAAAGCTTCCCGAAAAGCCTGACGTTTATTCAGAATGGTCTCCCAAGAAAGTCCAGCCTGATAGGTCTCCATGCAGAGCAATTCAAATAATTTCTGATCATCATGGAGAGGCTTGCCCCACTCCTCATCATGATAGGCTACATACAAGGGGTTGTTCATTTTTACCCAGCCGCAGCGTTTGGTCATATCTTTCTCCTATTTCACCAACATCTTAAGGGCAGACTTGATATAGTTTTCAGCTGTGTCCGTCGTTCCTTCAAAGAATTTCTTGATTTTCTTGAGCTCAGCAGCTTTGTATCCCAGAGCCAGCATGGCTTCCATGGCTTCTTCCAGCTCCTGATTATCCACAGTCTGGACAGGTGCCTTGCTTTCTGCCGGACCATCCGCCGCCACTACCTTGCCTTCTAAGTCCAGCACCATCTGCTGGGCTGTCTTCTTGCCAATCTTAGGAAACTTGGTTAGGTAGGTAATGTTTTTCTGCTCAATGGCTTGCACTAAGCCAGCATTATCGTCTGCGGCAATGATAGCCAAGGCAGACACTGGCCCAATACCTGAGACTGAAATCAAGCTGAGAAAGAGTTGCTTCTCATCTTCTGAGCGAAAGCCATAAAGCAGCTGCGCATCCTCACGGACAACCTGATGCACATAAATTTGCGTTTCTTGATTGACTAGACTTGAGTATGCATAAGGATTGGCCACATGAAGAATATAGCCGATCGAGTTGACTTCCAATACAATGTATTTGGCTGTAATTTTGCTAATGATTCCTTTAAAATATTCGTACATAATCTTCCTTCTTTTGTATCATTTTGCCTATCTAGTATATCATATTTTCTGTCTGGAAACTGCAAATAGAAGTGCAACCAGCGGTTGACAAAATGTACAGGAAGCTGTATTCTCAAGATAACTAAAAGCTGTTAGGATAGAGGCAGCAAAGAAAAGGAGGCTGTCACGATGAAACTCGCTGATAAATTATTTGAACTAAGAAAAGAAAAAGGCTGGTCACAAGAAAGACTGGCTGAACAGATCAATGTCTCTCGCCAGAGCATTTCCAAGTGGGAATCTGGCCAAGCACTGCCCGAACTGGAAAAAATTGTAGAACTGAGCAAGATTTTCCAGGTGACGACAGATTATCTACTTTTAGAAGAAAGTGACAAGCCGGAAATAAAACCCGTCCTCTCAGAAGACGAAAAAGACCGCTACTATAAGCAAGTAAAATCTTATGGCTTCTGGCATATTTTGTATATTCTTGTATCAGCCTTGGCTATTTATCTCTTTTCCGCAGGTTCTATCTTTCCAGCAAAATTCACTGCCCTAGTCTGGTTAACTTTTTTCCTCCTAGTCGCATCAGCAATGGCTATTAACAAGGCGCTAAAGATTAAGGAAAAGTATCTAGACAAGGTTATCGGCTTTGATGAGGATTCTAAGAAAGAAGGTGCTCAAGATGAAGCTAAAAACTGACAATCCCATACCTGTCAAAACTCGTCTGAAAGAACTCTTTGGTGACTGGCTCTTCATCTCAGGCTACCTCATTGCTCTTTTTTTACTAGCTATGGGCTTTTACAATCTGGTTCTAGGGGGCATTCCTACATTCACTGAATCCCAGAGCCAGCTTCTGGCTTTTTCTACCTCAGTCCTGCCTCTAACTATCATCTTTGCTTGGCTAGACTATAGAAAAGGCAGTTTTGGCAAGCGTTGGGCAGGTTTACAGTTGGTTTACAAACATAGGAGCCTTCCCCACAGCCTTTTGCGCTCTGTTATCAAGTTTTTCCCTTGGCAGCTGGGACATATGGGAGCTATCCGTAGTGCTTATCAAGCAGATACCCTGTCAATTTTCTTGTCAACTTCAGCAGGGATTCTCTTCTTGATCTTTCTGCTGATGGGACTGCTTCGCAAGGACAAACGCCATCCAGCTGATTTACTTGCTGAAACACAAGTTCAGCTCAAAAATTCAAAACAGCTCTAGTTCTATGACTAGGGCTGTTTTATGTGCAATAAAGTTTAGTATTTCCCCAACTCCCGCAGGCTAGTGTGATTTTCCTGAATGCGGCGGAACATTTTTTCCATATCCGACTTGGTAAAGTTGACCAAGACTGGCCGGCCATGTGGGCAGTTGTAAGGATTGTCACACTGGGACAGCTGAAAGAGCAAGTCACGCGCAGAGTAGTCATCCAGACTGTGATTGGCCTTGATGGAGCGTTTGCAGCTCATCATAATGGCTAGCTCTGCTCGATATTTCTTGATGGAAACTTCCTTGGTCAGGAGAAGCATATCACACATTTCATAGATGCCGGCCTCAATCTCCTCTTCCTTGAACCAAATGGGATGCTCGCGGAGGATAAACTGGTTGGCTCCGTACTCTTCTAAAAAGATGCCTGCATCTTCTAACAGCTCCATCCGCTGCTTGATTCGCAACATATCGTCCGCTGGAAATTCAAAGATATAGGGCACTAAGAGCTGCTGCTGGCTATTGTCCACATCCCCTATCTTCTCCCGATAATACTCATACTTGACCCGCTCTTGGGCAGCATGCTGGTCAATAATGTAAAGACCGCCCTTGCCCTGAGCAAAGAGATAGGTACCATGCATCTGGCCGAAATATTCTAACTCTGGGAAGCTTGATTTCTCTTCCTGTTCCAACTTATCCACAGCCCGCTCCAGACTAGCCTGGTCTAGCTCTGGATGGTCTAGTTGGTCATAGCTGGCCGACTTTCTCTCTGCAAATTTGACCGAAGTCGATTGTGGCAGTTCTGCTTTTTCATCTGTCGCTTCATGAACAGGCTCCGCTGATTCTTCAAAGAATAGCTGCTGCTCAGCCACCTGCGGCTTGAGGAAGAAATCATTCTGCTCCTTATCGTAGTAGAGGCGATTTTCTTTCAGCGGAAGACTGGTCTGTTCAGGCTTATTGGCACGCTTAACAGTTGATTTAGCTAGATTTTCCAGGGCGTCTGGGATCAGGTCTTGCTCCTTGAGACTGGTCGCAATGGCTTGCGAAATCAAGGTCATGAGTTCTCGTTCTTTAGAAATCCGCACCTCTTGCTTGGTCGGATGGACATTGACATCGGCCAGATAGGGGTCAATCTGAATATTGATGACCGCGAGTGGAAAGCGGCCTACCATAAGCTTGCTGCCGTAGCCGTCCAAAATAGCACGATTGAGCAGGAAATTCTTGATATAACGGCCGTTGATGAGGATCGTAATATAATTCCGATTGGCGCGAGTCAGCTCAGGCAGACTAACATAGCCACTTACCTCAAAATCCAAATCCGAAGCAGAGATTTCCACCATTTTCTTAGCTGTTACCAGACCATAGATGCCCGCAATAGCCTGACGCAGATTGCCACTGCCGGCAGTCCGTGTCAGTTCGCGTCCGTCGCTGATAAGGGTGAAAGCCACTTCCGGATGGGCCAGACTGAGCCGATTAATCACATCAAGGATATGGGACAGCTCAGCCTGCTGGCTCTTCATATACTTGAGCCGAGCTGGGGTATTAAAGAAAAGATCTTCTATCTTGATTTTCGTTCCCACTGGACTGCTGGTAGGCTCGTGCTCTTCTATCTCACCGCCTTGGGCAACTAGCAGAGTCCCGTGCTGGCCAGCTTCCGTCGCTGTCTCAATGGTAAAACGTGAGACAGAAGCAATGGAAGGAATGGCCTCACCACGAAAACCCAGCGTCCGAATCCGAAATAGATCCGCCTGCTTCTTGATTTTACTGGTAGCATGGCGGCGAAGAGCCAGAGGGACATCTTGGTGGTCTATGCCTTCACCATTATCTGTCACCTGAATGCTCTTGAGTCCGGCCTCCTCGATTTCGATGGTAATCTGGCTTGCACCCGCATCAATTGAATTTTCCACTAGCTCTTTGACTACACTGCTGGGCCGCTCAATGACTTCACCGGCCGCAATCTGATTGGCCAGAATTTCTGGAAGTTCGATAATTTTTGACATCTTTTTCTCCGTATTTGTTCTGCTATCTATTATAACACATTGGGCTCTTTCTAGCAGAAGACAGCCTTTTCTTGACCATTCTGTCCGCCAGCCAAACCATATAGACACAAATAGCTGCCACATGGACAAAAGGGCTTGTTTTCGCTACTAAGTTGCGGTTTAATAAAGGTGAAAGGAGGAAGTTATGAAAGTTAAGCTAAGAATCGATTCTCAAGTCACCGAAGACTCCGTCAGCATTGAGGCCCGCCTCATGACAGAAAGCATTCAGCAATTGGTCCACTTTGCTCAAGATCTAGGCAAAGTGGATAAGATTCATGTCAAGAAAAAGGACGAAATCTACTTACTAGACGCTAAGGAAATCCACCGAATCTACACAGAAAATCGTCAGATTCGGGTCCGAACGACAAAAGACAGCTATCGAGCTCAACAAGCTCTTTATCAGTTGCTGCAGGTCCTGCCGGACTATTTCCTACAGATTTCGCAGTCAGAGATTATCAACAGCCGACAAATCAGTCACCTCAAGCTGACGCCCAATGGTCTGATTCAAATATTTCTGAAAAACGGCGATCAGACCTACTCGTCCCGCCGTTATCTCAAATCCATCAAAGAAAGGTTGCAATTATGAAAACTCGTCTTAAAGAACTCTTTTTCGGAGGAATTGGAGGGATTTTCATCGGTCTCTTCTTCTCCATGATTGTTTCTTATTTTTACAATCCAGCTTATCTACCGTTGCACCCTGACTCGCCGATCGGCCACTTCTTTTTGAGTCAGCATGTCCATGTTTCCCTCATCATGCTCTACTGCCTGCTTATCTGGTTTATTATGGGAGCGGTTTTCAGATGGAGTGGAAGCTTCTTCCAAAGAGATTGGAGCATCCTGCGCTCCGTCGTCAGCCACTATGGTGTGATGATTCTGACCTTTGCACTGTTGGCTAATCTAGCTGGATTTTTCCCAAGAGAAAAAATACTCAGCCTGACACTGACTGCCGTCGGGGAATTCACTCTCATCTATCTAATTATTTCAGGCGCCATCTACTACCACACCTACCGGAAAATTCAAAAAATCAATAGCGGCTTGTCTAGCAAATCGTGAGAAACACAAAGAGCGAGAGTGGGACAGAAATCGGTAAATCGTTAGAATTCGATTTCGTCGTTCCACCTCCGCACAGTTGAGTAGGGCTGTAAAAGCTGATGAAATCAGCGTAGTAGAGCCCACTCAACCACTGCGTCTTGCTCGACAATCCAAAGACAATTGAGAGGCTAGGACTTTTGTCCCAGCCTCGTTCTTTGTTTTTACAACTTCTTCTTGAGCTCGGCTACCGCAGCCATGACTTGCAGGGGAGTCATATTATAGATGTCCAAGTCTCGGAGTTCAGTCAGGACTGGATTTTCCGGTCCTTCTGCGAAAAGAGACATCTGCTCCGCTACTTGCGGCTGCTTCGGTCTGGATGCAGCAGCAAGCTCTGAGCCTAGTCCTGTATCCTGACTCTCCAAATGACTCAAAATGCTGTCCGCCCGCTCCAGTAATTTCTCAGGAAGTCCGGCAATCTTCGCCACATGGATTCCGTAGGACTTGTCAGCCGGACCCGGCTCAATCTTATGCAGGAAAGTCACCTGCCCGTCCTTCTCCAAGGTTGCCACATGGACATTTTCCAAATGCTCTAAACTATCCTCTAAGGCTGTCAGCTCATGATAGTGGGTGGCAAAGAGGGTCTTGGCTCCAGTATAATGATGAATATGCTCAATAATAGCCTGAGCCAGCGCCATCCCATCATAAGTCGCCGTTCCACGGCCCAGCTCATCAAAGAGGATGAGCGAACGCTCGCTGGCCTGCCGAATGGCCCGATTGGCCTCCATCATCTCCACCATAAAGGTGGACTGGCCAGATACCAGATCATCCGCTGCGCCGATACGAGTGAAAATCGCATCGAATAGCGGCAAACTGGCAGACTGGGCCGGCACATAAGATCCCATCTGTGCCATAATAACGATGATCGCCAGTTGGCGCATATAAGTCGATTTCCCGCTCATATTAGGCCCGGTAATCAGCTGAATATCCGTTTCCTGGTCCAGCAGAATACTATTTGGAATGTAGCTTTGGGCTCCCATGACCTTTTCTACGACAGGATGGCGGCCTTTTTCAATCTGCAGACGGCGCTCCGCAGTAAAGACGGGGCGCACCAAATGCTGCTGTTCTGCCACCGCAGCAAAGCTCTGCAGAACATCTACAGCTGCCAGCGTTTGTGCCAAGGCCTGCAAGCGCTGGATGTATTTGCCAACTTCTTCGCGAATCCGCATAAAGATCTCGTATTCCAGATTAGCAGATTTTTCACGCGCCTCCAGCATCTCTCCCTCAATTCGAGCCAGCTCCTCCGTTCCGAAACGCTCAGAATTTTTCAGGGTCGCCTTGCGGAAGAAATGACTAGGCACATGAGCCAGTTGGGAATTGGTCACATGGAAATAGTAACCATCTTTTTTGTTGTAATCAATCTTCAGATTGCTGATGCCGCTGTTGGCACGTTCTTTGACTTCCAGCTCCGCAATCCATCCGGTCCCCTCCCTCAGCACAAGTCGATACTGATCCAAAGTCTCATCAAAACCGGTCCGAATGATATTGCCCTCGGTGATGATATGAGGTGCATCCGGTGAAATAGCTGAGCTAATCAAGCCTGCCAACTCTGGAATAGGATCCAAGCCCTCAATCAGACGAGCTAGATGCGGGCTGCCAATCCCTTGCAGGATAGCCTTAATCTGAGGCACATTGCCCAGGGTAGCTGCCAACTGCAGCAGATCCTTGGGATTGGTCTTGCCAAAAGAAACCCGACTAGCCAGCCGCTCGATATCATAGACTCCCTTGAGGCTTTCTGTCAAATCACTCCGCTCAAAGAAATGATCCAGAAAAACCTCGACAACATTCTGCCGCTGGCTAATTCGCACTTCATCAATCAGCGGACGCTGAATCCAAGAGCGCAGCATGCGGCCGCCCATGGCCGTCTTGGTCTCGTCCATCAGCCAATAAAGACTGCCGTGCTTCTTGCCTGAACGAGCATTTTCTGTCAAATCCAGACTCGCCTTGGTGGCATAGTCCATTTGCAGAAAGTCCTTGATTTCATAATGCTGGGCCTTCTTTAAATGGCTGAGCTCCCTCATCTGGGTCTGGTGCACATACTCCAGCAATTTCCCTGCTGCCTGACGCTCCATAGGAGACAGCTCCTCGCCCAGCAGCTGGACATCGTCCAAGGCCGTCTGTACATAGGACAGTAAAAGATTCATCTGTCCAGCCAAGACCTGCTCCTCAGCTTCTGGCAAGGCATAGCCCAGCACCACTTCCCTAGCTTTCAAATTGCGAATTTCCCCGCAGACCAAGGCAAAGTCCTCTAGACTGGTCACCTGAAACTCACCGGTCACCAAGTCCATATAAGCGAGACCATAGAGCCCGTCTGAGCAATCCAGAGCCACCAGAAAGTTATTGGCAGAGTCCGGCTTATTGGAGTCCACCACCGTTCCCGGCGTGATAACCTGAACGACCTCCCGTTTAACAACACCCTTGGCTTCCTTGGGATCTTCCATCTGCTCCGCAATCGCTACCTTATAGCCTGATTCGACCAAAACATCAATATACTGCTGAGCCGAATGATAGGGAACTCCGGCCATGGGAATGGGATTTTCAGCATTTTTATTACGGCTGGTGAGAGAAATCTCTAAAATCTGGGCGGCATTGACCGCATCATCATAAAACAACTCATAGAAATCTCCCATCCGAAAAAGCAAGAAAGCATCTGGATAGTCTTTCTTGATATCCAAATACTGCTGCATGCCTGGCGATAACTTTTCTACTGCCATCTCTATCCTTTCTAAAAACAAACGAGGTCAGGACTTCCGTCTCAAACCTCTCCGTCAATTCTAAGCTTTTGGCTATTCCATGCCTTCTTTGACACTCGTTTCGATTTCTCTAGCCGCTTCCTGATCCCGGCAAATCACCAGCAAGGTATTGGCCCCTGCAACGGTTCCTAAAATCCGACTATCCAACGAACCATCTACCACATTTGCCAAGACCGTCGCTTCGCCCAGTCCTGTACGGAAAACCAGCGTGAACTCCGCTCTAGAAACAGCCTGAACATGACTGGCCAGAAATCCAGCCAGATCCAATTCCTCTGCTTCATGAGCCAGCACATAGTAGACTTGCCCGTCTTTCTTCAGCTTGGTCAAGCCAATCTCTCTTAAATCCCGCGAGAGGGTTGTTTGGGTCACAAATATCCCCTCGTCTTCCAGTCTTTTTTGAATATCCTTTTGTGTTCCTAACTTTTCTTCCTTGATCATCCATTTAATAAGCTGATGACGCTCACTCTTTCTCATACTCGACCTCATTGACTGAATATTTATACTCTCAATTATATCAAAAAATCTATCTTATACCAAAAAAATTGAAGATTCCTCATAAAATATGATAGAATAGTAACAAAAGACCCAAAGGAGCAAATATGGATAATAAACAATTAATCGCTAGCGAGTTGGCCAAAGTTATTGACAGCTTGGACCAAAGCGCTATCTCTAACCTACTAGAGCAACCGAAAAGTTCCGATCTTGGAGACATTGCCTTCCCAGCTTTCTCACTTGCAAAAGTAGAACGCAAGGCTCCTCAAGCTATCGCTGCGGATATTGCTGAAAAGATCGACCCAAGTCATTTTGAAAAAGTTGTCGCAACTGGACCTTATGTCAACTTCTTCCTCAACAAAGCTAAAATCTCTGATCAAGTTATCAAAGAAGTCATCAAGGAAGGCGCTGACTATGGTCAACAGAACGAAGGTCAGGGCGAAAATATTACCATCGACCTTTCCAGTCCCAACATTGCGAAACCTTTCTCTGTCGGTCACTTGCGCTCAACTGTTATCGGAGATGCCTTATCCAATATCTTCCGCAAGATGGGCTACAATACCATCAAGATAAATCACTTAGGTGACTGGGGCAAGCAATTCGGTCTCCTCATGGTTGCCTACAAGAAGTGGGGCAACAAGGAAGCCGTTGAAGCCAACCCAATCGATGAACTCTTGCAACTTTACGTCCGCATCAATGCTGAAATCGAAAACGATCCAGCCTTGGACGACGAAGGCCGCCTCTGGTTCAAGAAATTGGAAGATGGCGATCCAGAAGCAACAGAACTCTGGCAATGGTTCCGTGACGAAAGTCTTGTTGAATTTAACCGCATCTATGAATTGCTCGGCGTTGAATTCGATAGCTTAAACGGAGAAGCCTTCTACAATGACAAGATGGACGAGGCCGTGAAAATTCTGGAAGACAAGAGTCTCCTGAAAGAATCAAAAGGTGCTAGCATTGTGGACTTGGATGATGTCAACCTTCCACCAGCTATGATTAAAAAATCAGACGGTGCTACGCTTTACATTACCCGTGATATTGCCACTGCTATGTACCGTGCACGCACTTACAACTTCGTCAAGAATGTTTATGTCGTTGGTCAAGAACAATCAAACCACTTCCGTCAGCTCAAAGCTGTCCTTAAGAAGATGGGATTTGACTGGAGCGATGATATGATCCACGTGGACTTTGGTCTGGTTACGAAGAATCGCCAAAAACTTTCAACACGTAAAGGAAACATCATCCTTCTGGAACCAACTCTGCAAGAAGCGATCAGCCGGGCAAAAGCTCAAATTGAAGAGAAAAATCCAAATCTGGAAAACAAAGAAGCTGTTGCCCATGCAGTTGGTGTTGGTGCCGTTAAATTCTACGACCTTAAAACTGACCGTCGCAATGGTTACGACTTTGATTTGGAAGCAATGGTTTCCTTTGAGGGTGAAACTGGACCGTATGTACAATATGCCTATGCACGTATCCAGTCTATCCTGCGCAAAGCAGACTTCAAGCCAAGTCTTGATGCCAACTACAACCTCAACGATGCTGAAAGCTGGGAAATTATCAAACTGATCCAAGACTTCGCTCGCGTAGTTAAACGTGCATCTGATAACTTTGAGCCATCTCTGATTGCCAAATACGCGATCAGCCTAGCTCAAGCCTTCAATAAATACTATGCTCACACTCGCATCTTGGATGAAACTCCGAAACGTGACAGCCGTCTAGCTCTCAGCTACACCACTGCTGTTGTACTGAAGGAATCTCTCCGCATGCTTGGTGTAGAAGCACCAGAAAAAATGTAACCCTACACAAACCTTCCAGTTTTGGGAGGTTTTCTTAGGAAGAGATATTTTATGAATGAAACTGCTTATATTTTAGTTGTCCTTAGCTTGGTCATTCTCTTTTTGTACAACAAAAGAGAAAAGGTAAAGTTGCAGATTTTGCTGCAGCAGGAACTCCTAAAAAGTGATCATTTTCGACAAGAACTCCAAGAAAAAATGGCCACTAGTGAAAACCAAAATGACCTTATAGCTTACGTTAACAAAAACTATCGTTTAGGAATTTTATATTCAAAAGAGCTGGTCGAAACTATCACCGGCGAACAAGCAAGTCAAGAATAGAAACAAAAGCCGCTCAGTCAACAACTGTTGACTGAACGGCTTTTTTCTTATGCTTTTATTCCGTACAATTCCTCGATAATGCCTGCTACTTTTTTAATATCGCCTAACATACCACGCATTTCAAAATCAGCTAAAACCGGGAAGCCAAAACGTTGGCTGTATTGCTTAGCAGTCAGGCAGTACTGATTATTAAAGTTACGGTTGCCACTTCCGATAACTCCCAAACACTTGCTAGCATTTTGCCCATAGGCAATAAAATCGGCTACATCCGTCGTGAGAATTTCGACATCGCCATTATCCACACCATTACCACCTTCCAGATAGGTCGGTAGAAAAGTGATGAAGGGATTGGCCATTTCAAAGAACGGATGCCCCTCTTTCACTAAGTCTTTGATGTGAATGTTCTCAATCTCTAAACTCGGATGCTGCTCTAACAAATAGTCGCTCAAACGACGGACAAAACTCTCTGTATTGCCACTCAAGCTAATATAAACTAAGGAAACTTTCATGTTTATTTGCTCCATTCCAAAAAAATAACATTTATCCGCTCATCTAACTTATCAGCAGTAAATGTTATTTGCCAAATCTTAATCCTCTTCAGCTACTTCTACACTCTCAGCTTCCTTTTGCTGCTTGATCAGCTTAAAGATAACAATGGAAAGGAAGATAAGACTAACAACAACAGAGAAGCCAATAGTAAAGTTCAAGCCTAGTATCTGAGATGAGAGTAAGGATGGATCTGAAAAAGAAGACGTTGCAATCCCTTTTGCTACCACATAACCGTACGCTGTTCCAATCAAGCCAATAAGAACGTTCGCGATGTAAATAAGATTTGCTTTGAAAATATCTTTCTTAAAAACAAAGAACCAAGCTGCAATCAAAAGAAGCAAGCCAACATAAAAGAAAATATTATTTATTAGCGAACCTGACAGTTCAGCGCTCTTACTAAAGTAAGTTGCATACTGAGATTTTGCTGGCTCATTGACCCCCTTTAGCAAGGTTTCCACGGCATCATTTGAAGAGGAGAACTTCGAAACAAGCCCCCACAAAGTGCCTACTGTTTCTAACCCCAGTAAGACATAGAGATAAATTGGTTTCTTTTTCATAACAACCTCCTGTAAAGAAATACTTTTTCTTATTATACACCCAAAAGAAAAGACTGACAAGAGACAAGGCCTGCTACGATTTT
The DNA here is from genome assembly GCF_963529205.1 of Streptococcus cristatus. Taxonomy (GTDB): domain Bacteria; phylum Bacillota; class Bacilli; order Lactobacillales; family Streptococcaceae; genus Streptococcus; species Streptococcus cristatus_O. The sequence goes on from NZ_CAURYF010000001.1 coordinate 23,198, forward strand.
AAAAGCTCCACTACCAAAAAAACTTATCTTCCAAGGCTACTTACTCGAGTCTTCTAACAAGAGAAAAGCCAAGACAGGACTGTCTAGGCTTTTTCACTTATTTTAAATAATTAGTTCTCCAAATGCCATACTTCGTCATTGTATTGTTGGATTGTACGGTCTGCTGAGAAGAAGCCAGCTTTCGCAATGTTAACGATCACTTTATCCAACCATGCATCACGATCTTCGTAGTCAGCAAGCATTTGCTCTTTAACTTTGATGTAGTCTTCCAAGTCAAGAAGCGTCATGAACCAGTCTTTGTTAATCAATTCATTGTAAAGACGTTCCAAACGTTCTTTCTTACCTACTGCAAGAACAGCATCGCTGATGATAAAGTCAACCAACGGTTTGATAGCTGGACGAGCGTAAAATTCGCTTGATTTGTAGGCTGCTTTTGCGTAAAGGTCGATAACTGTTTCTGAATCTTCACCAAAGATGTAGATGTTGTCTTTGCCAACCAACTCAGCGATTTCCACGTTAGCACCGTCCATAGTACCAAGTGTCAAAGCACCGTTGAGCATGAATTTCATGTTACCAGTACCTGAAGCTTCTTTAGAAGCAAGTGAAATTTGCTCAGAAATATCACCAGCTGCAATCAAGAAGCTTGATGCTGTAACGTTATAGTTCTCAACCATAACCACTTGCAAGTGTGGTGCCACTGCTGGGTCATTCGCGATGATTTCTGACAAGCAAAGGATTAAGTGAATGATGTCTTGGGCAATTGTGTAAGCAGGCGCTGCCTTACCACCAAAGAAGACAGTGATTGGGCGAGCAGGAATGTTACCAGCCTTAATGTCCAAGTACTTGTGGATGACATACAAAGCGTTCATTTGTTGGCGTTTGTACTCGTGCAGACGCTTGATTTGGATATCAAAGATAGAATCTGGATTGATTTCCACACCTTGAGCTTCCTTCAAGTGACGAGCCAATTTACGCTTGTTGTGAGACTTGATGCCTTCCAACTTTTCTTTCACTTCTTGCTTACCAGCAAAGTCAAGTAGGCCTTCCAACTTAGCAGCATCATGGTGCCAGTCGCGACCAAGAAGTTCATCTAAGTAGCTAGACAAACGTGGGTTAGCATGCATAAGCCAACGACGGAATGTAATACCGTTTGTCTTGTTGTTGAATTTCTCTGGATAAATATCGTAGAAAGCTTTCAACTCAGAGTTCTTCAAGATTTCAGTGTGGAGTGCTGCAACCCCGTTAACGCTGTATCCATAGTGGATATCCATGTGTGCCATGTGAACACGACCACTCTCGTCAATGATTTGAACAGCTGGATCTTTGTATTCTGCTTTGACACGACGATCCAATTCTTTGATGATTGGTACCAAGTGAGGAACCACTTCTTGCAAGAATTCAAGAGGCCATTTTTCAAGGGCTTCAGCAAGGATTGTGTGGTTAGTGTAGGCAGTCATGCTACGAACGATTGAGATTGCTTCATCAAGCTCGATACCACGCGCAGTCAAAAGACGGATCAACTCAGGAATAACCAGTGATGGGTGAGTATCGTTGATTTGTACAACTGCGTAGTCTGCAAGGTCATGCAAGTTGCTTCCTTTTTCGATCGCTTCATCGATGATCAATTGTGCACCGTTTGAAACCATGAAGTATTGTTGGAAGATACGGAGCAATTCACCTTGCTTGTCGCTATCATCTGGATAAAGGAAAAGAGTCAAGTTGTGAGCGATATCTGTCTTATCAAATTCGATTCCCTCTTTGATGATTGAAGAATCAACTGAATCCAAGTCAAACAAGCGCAAACGGTTTTTAGTTGCTGTCTTATAACCTGGCACATCAATATCATAAAGAGTAGATGTCAAAGTGAAGTGAGCAAATGGCACTTGGTAGCTACGGCTTGAACGAACCAACCAGTTTTGCTCTGTCAACCAGAAGTTTGGAATAGTTGTTTGCTCATTGTTTTTAAGAACTTGTTGGAAAAGACCGAAGTGGTAGTTAAGACCCACACCGTCACCATTGAGACCCAAGGTTGCAATAGAGTCCAAGAAGCAGGCTGCCAAACGGCCCAAACCACCGTTGCCAAGAGATGGTTCCAATTCCACTTCTTCTACTTCGATCAGGTCTTTGCCTGCCGCTGCCAATTCATGCTTAACATCGTCATAAAGACCCAAGTTAATCAAGTTGTTTGACAAGAGTTTTCCGATAAGAAACTCAGCTGAGATGTAGTAGAGCTTCTTTTTACCAGTATTGACTGGTTTTTGAGCACTAGCCAATTTTGTGTAGTTCAAGAGAGCCAAGTAAAGCTCTTCATTGCTACAATCAGCAATTTGCTTTTGATAAGTATTTTGGATATATGTTTGTAAGTTTGACATGATTTCTCCTAGTATTAGAAAGTATTGAAATTTATTGTCTTATGAAAGTAAGTCCGTATTCAGACGACGATAGACCTTAGTCAAATGATAAAGCTGACCTTCTACAATCGGGTTAAGCTCTTCAGCCGTCATCCGCCATGCCCAGTTACCACCAATTGTAGAAGGCAGGTTCATGCGGGCAGAGCCATCTAGCTCTAGCAAATCTTGCATCGTTGCGATAGCCATGTAGCTAACGGAAGCAAAGATTGTACGAAGCATTGCGTGTGGCACTGTTTCGTATTCTTTGCGGTTGGTGTATTGAGCCATGTATTCACGAGTTGGATCATCGATCTCATCCTTGTACCAGCCCAGTACAGTGTTATTGTCGTGAGTACCAGTGTACATCACAGAATTATGTGGCGCCAAGTGTGGGCTATCAATGCTTTCATCATCTGGATTGAAAGCAAATTGAAGAATCTTCATACCTGGGAAGCCAGTACGCTCACGCAATTCAATGACTTCATCTGTCATGAAGCCAAGATCTTCTGCAATGATGTTCAAATCACCCAAAGCTTCTTTGACTGCAGCGAAAAGTTTATAATCTGGACCTTTGACCCAGTGACCAGTAGCTGCTGTTTCAGACTCCGCTGGCACTTCCCAATAAGACTCAAAGCCACGGAAGTGGTCAATCCGAACGATGTCGTAAATCTTGAAGCTTTCGCGCAGGCGCTCAATCCACCAAGCATAGCCATCTTGATCCATAGCTTCCCAATTATAAATTGGGTTACCCCACAACTGGCCAGTCTCTGAGAATTCATCCGGCGGGCAACCAGCAACCTTGACTGGACGGCCTTGCTCGTCTGTCTTGAAGAAATGAGGCTGAGCCCAGACATCCGCACTGTCAGCAGCCACATAGATTGGCATATCACCAACGATTTCGATATGATGATCGTTGGCATATTTCTTAAGTTGCAACCATTGTTTAAAGAAGAGATATTGAGTTACACGATGGTACTCCAGCTTGTCTGCCAATTTCTCACGATAGCTAGCCAAGCTTTCTGGTTGGCGACGACGAATTGCTTCATCTGGCCATTCTGTCCAAGCTTTCAGATCAAAATGCTCTTTAACAGCCATGTATTCTGCAAAGAGCTCCAACCAAGCTGCATTTTCTGCAACAAAGTGACGGAATTTGTCAAGATCGCCAACTTTAAGGAAACGAGCAACCGCTTTTTCCAAAAGAGGACGACGTGCTTCAAATACTTTTGCATAATCCACAGCTTTTGGATCATCACCAAAATCAACACCTTTTAGATCTTCTTCTGCCAACAGGCCTTCGTCAATCAAGAAATCCAAATCAATAAAGTGAGTATTCCCTGCAAAGGCTGAGAAAGACTGGTAAGGAGAGTCCCCGTAACTAGTCGTTCCCAAAGGCAAGATTTGCCAATAACGTTGCTTCGTTCTAACTAAGAAATCCACAAAATCATAAGCAGACTGACCAAAAGAACCAATCCCGTACTTGCCTGGCAAAGAGGAAATGTGCATCAATACACCACTTTGTCTCGCTTTCATATGTAACACCTCAAAAATTTTTTCATGCTTGTTTCCTACTTTATTTAGCGAAAACGTTTGCGTTGCTTGAATTATAACCTATTTTTTTTTCAAGTGCAAGCTTTTTAAAAAACTTTTTTTATTTATTATACCATAGATTTCAATTTTCTATCCTTATATATCATATAAATTAGCACTCTTTCCTTAAAAATTTTTTAAAATTTTCTTAAAAACGCTTGCAAGCGTTTACCTTTTGTGCTAAAATTATTTTAAGTTCAAGAAAACGTTTGCGCTATGCAAGCGTGTTCTTAGATGGTATTATATTTTTTATTCTTTAGGAGGAATAATCATGAAAAACAAAATGTTGAAGAGCGTTGCTGTTCTCGGTACTGTTGCTTTAGCAGGTTTTATTTTGACAGCCTGCGGTAGCAAATCTTCTAAAAAAGAAACTGCTGCAAGCAACGAATTGACTGCTTATGTAGACCCAGGCTACAAGAGCTACATGGAAGAAGCTGCCAAAGCTTACGAAAAAGAAACCGGAACAAAGGTCACTATCAAAACTGGTGATGCTCTTACAGGTCTTGATAACCTTTCACTTGACAACCAATCTGGTAAATCTCCAGATGTCATGATGGCACCATACGACCGCGTAGGAAGCCTAGGTGCTGACGGACAACTTTCAGAAGTTGAGTTGGGTAAAGATGCAAAAGCTGACGATACTACTAAATCTTTGGTATCAATCGACGGTACTACTTACGGTGCTCCTGCTGTTATCGAGACCTTAGTAATGTACTATAACAAAGACCTGATCCAAAAAGCTCCTACAACATTTGCTGAACTTGAAGAATTGGCTAAAGATAGCAAGTACGCTTTTGAAGGAGAAGACGGTAAAACAACTGCCTTCCTTGCTGACTGGACAAACTTCTACTATGCTTACGGTCTCCTTTCTGGAAACGGTGCTTATGTCTTCGGTAAAGATGGGACAGATCCTAAAGATGTAGGTTTGGCTAACGAAGGTGCTATCAAAGGAATTGAGTACGCTAAAACTTGGTATGCAAAATGGCCTAAAGGTATGCAAGATACAGAAGGTGCTCCTAACTTGATCCAAACTCAATTCCAAGGTGGAAAAACTGCAGCAATCATCGACGGTCCTTGGAAAGCTGCATCTCTTAAAGAAGCTAAAGTAAACTACGGTGTAGCAACTATCCCAACACTTCCAAACGGCAAAGAATACAAAGCCTTTGGTGGTGGTAAAGCTTGGGTCATCCCTGCTGGTTCTAAGAACGTTGACGGCGCACAAAAATTCGTTAACTTCCTTGCATCAACTGCACAACAAAAAGCTCTTTACGATGCAACAAACGAAGTTCCTGCTAACACAGAAGCACGTGAATACGCTGTAAGCAAGAAAGATGAATTGACAGATGCGGTTGTTAAACAGTTCAAATCTGCAGAACCAATGCCAAACATCTCTGAAATGAGTACTGTTTGGGATCCAGCTAAGAACATGCTCTTCGATGCTGTAAGCGGCAAGAAAGATGCTAAAACTGCTGCTGAAGATGCTGTTAAATTGATCAAAGAAACTATCGATCAAAAATTCGGCAACAAATAAACAAGTTTAAATAAAGGGGTGGGAATTTTCCCTACCCCTTGTTTGATAGAATGAGGATTTATTCTATCTTCTAATAAGAAAAACTCAGATTAGGACTTGTACTTACTGCACTTCCTCAATCTTTCTCGTATCTAAGGAGACTACAATGACAAAAAAAGATCCCAAACAAGCCATGTTGCGCTCCCTCATTCCAGGGTTGGGGCAAATCTATAATGATCAAAAAGCCAAAGGATACATCTTTCTTGGGGTTACAGTTGCATTTTTAGCTTATTTCGCAGCTATTGCCCTACCAGAAATTGAAAATCTCATCACTCTTGGTGAAGTACGTGGGGACAACTCACTCTTCATGCTGATTCGCGGTGCCTTCCACCTCATCCTTGTAGCTTTTTTCCTGATTTTCTATGGATTTAACTTGAAGGATGCCCGTACAGTTGCCAAGCAGTGGAACAATGATTATCCTGTTCATACTACCTTGAAGGAAATGTTTGATGGAATCTATGAAAATGGCTTCCCTTACTTGCTGATTATTCCTTCTTATCTGGCGATGACCTTTGCCATCATTTTCCCTGTATTGGTAACACTCTTGATCGCCTTTACAAACTATGATTTCAAACACTTGCCACCAAATAAACTCTTGGATTGGGTTGGCTTTACCAACTTTGCCAACATTTGGCAATTGAGCACCTTCCGTGCGGCCTTTGGTTCTGTCTTGACTTGGACTATCATCTGGGCACTGGCAGCCTCTACTTTACAAATCGTAATCGGTATTTTCACTGCTATTATTGCCAACCAACCATTCATCAAAGGAAAACGCATCTTCGGTGTTATCTTCTTGCTTCCTTGGGCAGTTCCAGCCTTTATCACTATCCTGACTTTCTCAAATATGTTCAACGATAGTATCGGGGCCATCAATACTCAGGTTATCCCACTTCTCGGCAAGGTTCTCCCTTTCTTAAATGGACACCTGATCCCGTGGAAGACTGATCCAACTTGGACTAAGATTGCTCTGATTATGATGCAAGGTTGGCTTGGATTCCCTTATATCTACGTCCTGACCTTGGGTATTTTGCAGTCTATTCCAAATGACCTTTACGAAGCAGCCTACATCGACGGAGCCAATGCTTGGCAGAAATTCCGCAACATCACTTTCCCAATGATCTTGGCAGTTGCGGCACCAACTTTGATCAGTCAATACACCTTTAACTTTAATAACTTCTCAATCATCTACCTCTTCAATGCAGGTGGTCCTGGTAGTGTCGGTGGAGGAGCCGGTTCAACCGATATCCTTATCTCTTGGATTTATCGTTTGACCACAGGTACAGCACCGCAATATTCAATGGCGGCGGCCGTTACCCTCATCATCTCCATCATCGTCATCTCTATCTCTATGATTGCCTTCAAGAAACTACACGCATTTGATATGGAGGATGTATAAGATGAATAGTTCTGTTAAATTTAAACGTTTTATCAACCACAGTTTGACCTATCTCTACCTTGTCGTGCTTTCCATTATCATTCTCTACCCGCTCTTGATCACGATCATGTCTGCTTTCAAGACGGGGAATGTCGTGGCCTTCAAGCTAGACACAGACATCAACTTCAGTCTGGAAAACTTCTCTCGTCTCTTCTCAGAGACTTTATATGGTACTTGGTACTTTAACACTATTATCATTGCCGTCTTGACAATGATTGTCCAAACCAGTATAGTTGTACTTGCAGGTTATGCATACAGCCGTTACAATTTCATCGCAAGAAAGCAAAGTTTGGTTTTCTTCTTGATTATCCAAATGGTACCAACCATTGCAGCTCTGACCGCCTTCTTCGTTATGGCGCTGATGCTCAATGCCCTCAACCAAAGCTGGTTCCTCATCTTCCTTTATGTAGGTGGTGGTATTCCAATGAATGCTTGGTTGATGAAAGGATACTTCGATACCGTTCCTATGTCTCTGGATGAGTCAGCTAAATTAGACGGTGCTGGTCATTTCAGACGTTTCTGGCAGATTATCCTGCCTCTCGTTCGTCCAATGATTGCTGTGCAAGCTCTCTGGGCCTTCATGGGACCTTTCGGAGACTATATCCTCTCCAGCTTCCTTCTTCGTGAAAAAGAATTTTATACGGTTGCAGTTGGTCTTCGTACCTTCGTCAGCGATGTCAAGAATCAAAAAATTGCCTTCTTTGCTGCCGGTGCGATTCTCACTGCCCTTCCAATCTGTATTCTCTTCTTCTTCCTGCAAAAGAATTTTGTATCTGGTTTAACAAGTGGTGGAGACAAGGGATAATCTTGTCCCACCCTGTTTTTGATTTAAAGACAATTATAGTTATATGGCAGCCAATAAGTTCTTTATTGGCCACCACCTGATTATAATTTTAGAAAGAGGCAGCTATGTTACCTTATCCTTTTAATTATTTTTCGAGCTTAATTGGTTTTAGAAAAACCTTCGCCAGTCGTCGCATGCTCAGCTGGTTCCAGCTCATCTTTACGAGCGTCTTTTTGATTTCTCTGTCTTTGATTCCTGTGGCCATTCAGACAGCGTCTTTGACGAGCTATGCTCTGGATACCTTTGTTGATAAGGCTTTTGACACTCTGGATGAAGACGTGATGATTGACTTTGACCATCATGCCCAGATGAAAGACCATGTGCTGACCACTGAAAATCCTGAAGGCATTCATCGCAATGGCGCTGGGACTGTCATTATCGGCCATCACAAGGAGCTCAAATTAGGCAAGGAGCTGACCCTTTACTTCGACAAAGAAAATCTCAAAATCACTAAAGAAGGAAAAGAACTGGCCAATATCCGCTACCAAGCCATTGACCAGAAGGCTCTGAAAAGCAAAGAAGCCCTGACCAAAGCCATTTCTAAAGACTGGTTCCAACAAAACCGCCTGGTAATCAGCCTCTTTCTAGTCCTCTCCGCAGGTTTCCTCTTTAGCATCAACTTTGCCTTTCTAGCACTCGGTGCCTCCTTCCTGCTCTATCTGACCAAGAAATCACGGCTATTTTCTTTTAAAACCTTTAAAGAATGCTATCACTTTATCCTCAACTGCCTAGGATTACCAACGATTATCGGTCTTATCTGCGGCTTATTTGGGCAAAGCCTGCCTACGATCATCACCGTCCAAAATATCTTGTTTGTTCTTTATTTGGTGATTATTTTCTACAAAACACATTTTCGTGATGAGGATTTCAGAAATTAGGAGGTTATTATGCGCGTTACGATTAAAGAAGTAGCGAAATTAGCGGGTGTGTCTCCCTCAACGGTGACACGCGTCGTACAAAACAAGTCAACCATCAGCGATGAAACTAAAAAGCGCGTCCGCGCTGCTATGAAAGAGCTGGACTATCATCCAAATCTCAACGCTAGAAGTCTGGTCAGTCAGTCTACCCAAGTCATCGGTCTAGTGCTGCCCGATGATTCGGATGTTTTTTACCAAAACCCATTCTTTCCAACTGTCTTGCGGGGGATTTCGCGCATCGCATCTGAACATGACTATGCCATTCAGATTAGCACCGGACAGGACGAAGAGCGTCGTTTAGAAAATATTAAACAAATGATTTTCGGAAAACGCGTCGATGGTTTGATTTTTCTCTATTCTAAGCCAAACGATCCGCTGGTTGACTTTGCGATTAAAAACCAGTTTCCTTTCTTGATTTTAGGGAAAGCAGTGTCGCCATTTGTTTCTTTGGTCGATAATGATAATATCAAGGCTGGCTACGATGCAACCAAATATTTCCTAGATCAAGGTTATAAAAAAATCGCCTTTCTGGCTGGGAATAAAGAGCTTGTCGTATCCCAAGACCGGTTTGCCGGCTACAAACAAGCCCTAGAAGAAGCAGGCATCCCTCTCGATGAAAACATCGTCAAGTTTTCTTTCGGTTTCCTCTTGGAAGATAGCAGTTATAAGATTATGGAAAAGATGCCTATTCAGGAAATTGAAGCCTTTGTGACATCGGATAGTATGGTTGCTGAAGGGGCTCTCCACTATCTCAAAGACATTGACTACCGCTTCCCGATTATCACTTTTGACTCTATCAAGCCACGTATCGACGTGGATGCCTATATTAATATCAACACCCTCGAGTTGGGGAGGGAATCTTTCCGTACCTTGCTCCAAATCATTAAAGATAATAAGGATGACAAGCATACTTGCTATCGCCAAGTCATCCCCCACAGCATTCTTACTCGTTAGTTAAGGAGAAATTTCATGGTTTATCGTATTTTCCAAGCCTACTTAGATGATGAAAATAGCATCACTATCGAATTGGAAAAGTCCTTTGACGCTTATTCTATCCACTTTACTCTAGAGGACAAGCATAGCTCTAGTCCCTTGACCATCAAAAAAATTGAGAATCAAGAACATCAGATTGTCTACACCCTTTCAGTCAATGACCCGATTGATTTGACTGAATCCTACACAGTCTATGATCAAGACCGCAATCACAGCATCCTCCAGTATCGTCACATTGTCCAAAAGCCAATTTTTGATGAATTATTTAGCTACCAAGAAAGAGATTTGGGAGCCAGCTATAGCCCTCAGGCAACAGATTTCAAACTGTGGGCGCCTATTTCGGAAAAAGTCTTGCTGCATCTGGAAGAGCAAATTATTCCTCTCCAAAGGCAAGATAGGGGCGTCTGGCATACGCAGGTCCTTGGAGACTTAGAAGGCAAGGCCTACTACTATATCCATAAGGTGAACGGAAAATGGGTAGAAGTACATGACCCCTACGCCCTCTCTTCAGATGCCAACTCTGGTCATAGTTATGTCATTGATCGCAAAAAGATTAGCAAACCTATTCATCGGGCTGCCAGCCAAGTAAAACCAACAGAAGCCGTTATCTATGAAATGAGCGTGCGTGATTTCTCCATACAAAAGGAAGCTGGTTTTTCACAACCTGGTAAATTTGCTTCTCTGTCCGAATCTCCAACCGTACACGGCCACACTTTTGGTCTAAAATACTTGCAGGATTTAGGCATTACACACGTTCAGCTGATGCCAGTCTATGACTTTGGTAGCGTTGACGAAAAACACCCCGAGCTCGTTTATAATTGGGGCTATGATCCCGTCCAGTATAATGTTCCTGAAGGTAGCTTCTCAAGCAACCCACACAATCCCTATAGCCGTATCTTTGAACTACAAGACGCGATTGCAGCTTATCACCAGGCTGATATGAGCGTTATCATGGATGTCGTCTACAATCACGTCTATGAGGCAGATGCCTATGCTTTTGAGAAGATTGTGCCAGGCTACTTCTATCGTCTCGATGAACAAGGCCTACGGACAAATGGCACCTTCTGTGGAAATGATGTAGCCAGCGAAAAAGCTATGGTGCGCCATTATATCCAACAATCTGTCCAGCAATGGGTTAGCCTCTACGGCTTTGATGGTTTTCGCTTTGACCTGATGGGCATTCTCGATATAACCACAATGAAGCAAATCGCTCAGGAACTAAAAGCCATTCATCCCAACATCTACCTTTACGGAGAAGGTTGGCAGATGCCTACTGGTCTTGATAGCGACCTTCTAGCTCATCAGTTCAACGCTGAACAACTACCTGAGTATGGTTTCTTCAGCGATCATTTCCGTGATACGATCAAACAAACCATCGTCCAAGGTAGCCGACTGGACAAAGAGCATGCAACCAGCTGGCTAGAAAATGTCCTGACAGCCAATGTCGGCTTGACAGGAGAGCCACATTTCCTAGCGCCTCATCAGGCGATCAACTATGTAGAATGCCATGACAACGCAACGGTGTTTGATTATTTTGATATTCAAAATCCAAATATCAGCCTCCGTCAGCGTCTAGCTAACTCTCGTCTAGCATTGCACATCGTTCTCTTAGCGCAAGGAGTTCCTTTCCTCCACAGCGGGCAGGAATTTTATCGAACCAAGAATCTGATTGACAACACCTACAACCTGCCTGATGATGTCAACAAGCTAGACTGGCTACGCTCACTTCACTACACCGAAGACATTGAATTTTTGAAGCAACTCATTGCCTTTAGAAAGGCTCATCCACTTCTGACTCTGACAACTAGCTCTGCTATTCAAAAAGCTTGTCAGGTCAAATGGCTCAGCCCTAGCCTCCTTGAATATAAGATTCAAAAAGATAAACAAGCGCTGACCATTTTGATTAACTTCGGCACTGAAGCAGCGACTTATGAAAATAAAACCAAGCAAAGCATTCACCTTCAGTATCCGCGCATTAACGCTAAAAGACCAATCGCCCCGCTAGCAGACTCTTATACAGTTCCTGCTAAGCAAGTCTTGGTTTTGAAATAAAGTAATAACTATAAAAAGGAACAGGTTCATTTTGGATGGGAAAACATCCCGCTGAACTTGCTCCTTTTTTATGTATAGATGGAAGCATTGCGTTTGAGTAAGATCCACTAACAATGCCGATAATCGAGACTACTCTTCTACAAATCTTCCTAAAATATGTACGTTGTCAGATACGGAGACAAAGGCGGTCGGATCCGTCTGTTTCATGATGTACTTAAATTCGCTAAATTCAGCACGCGTAATGACTGTAATCAGCACCGCCTTTTGCTCGTGATTGTAAGTTCCCTCCGCTCCATTGATAATGGTTGCACCACGGTGGAGCTTGTGGTGAATCTTGTTAATCACTTCGTCAGGATGACTGGTGATAATCATGGCCTGCATCCGCTTTTGCTTGGTAAAGACGGCATCCGTCACACGGCTAGATACAAAGATGGTAATCATCGAGTAGAGAGCGTATTCCCAACCGAAAGTCAGACCAGCAATCAGCATAATAATCCCATTGACAATCAGGGAGATACTGCCTACATTACGGCCTGTTTTCTTGCGAATGGTCAAGCTAACAATATCTGTCCCTCCACTTGAAATGCTTGACTTGAGGGCAAAGCCGATCCCTGTCCCCATGACAATTCCCCCGAACAAAGCATTGATAATGGGATTGGTCGTCAATGTCACTTCTGGCACAAAATGGATAAAAAGCGAGCTCATCGAAACAGTGATAAAAGTAAAAACAGTAAACTTATGCCCGATTTGATACCAAGCCAAAATCATCAGTGGAATATTGATCGCATAAAAAGTAATAGAAACTGGAATGGTAAAGCCGATAAAGCGACCACTCAAAGCTGAGACAATCTGCGCCAAGCCCGTTGCACCACTTGAGTAGACATGGCCCGGCTGAAAGAAGAAATTGACCGCTACTGCTGAGAGAAAGCCATATACCAGAGAGGCTGAAAATTTCTCATCATATTTTTCACGCGAAATACTTTTCAGGACTTCTAGCAACTTGACATGGTAGGCAAAGCGATGAAGATAATAGCGAAAAAGTTTCCGCAAACTAGTCTTTTTCATGTGATTCTACTTGTAAACTTAATTCCTCTAATTGTGCTGGAGCAACCAAGCTTGGTGCTTGCGTCATTGGGTCAGAAGCCTTGTTATTCTTAGGAAAAGCAATGACTTCACGGATATTTTCCTCACCGGCCAAGAGCATGACGAAGCGATCCAGACCCAAAGCCAGACCTCCATGTGGTGGGAAACCATAGTCCATGGCTTCTAGAAGGAAGCCGAACTGGTCTTGCGCTTCTTCAGCTGAAAAGCCTAAAGCCTTAAACATCCGTTCCTGCAGATCTTTTTGGTTGATCCGTAGGCTACCACCACCTAGTTCATAGCCATTGAGTACGATATCATAGGCAATCGCGCGAACCTTGCTCAGGTCCCCTTCTAACTCCTGCTCAGAATCTTTTTGAGGCAGAGTGAATGGATGGTGGGCACTCATATAGCGTCCCTCTTCTTCCGACCACTCAAACATTGGCCAATCTACTACCCACAAATAGTTAAACTTAGCAGGATCAATCAAACCTAATTCCTTGCCTAGGCGGACACGAAGAGCGCCTAGAGCTGCATTAGCAACATCCAAGGTATCTGCCACAAAGAGAACTAAGTCGTTTTCTTCAAGTTGTAAAGCAGTTGTCAACTCACTTGACAAGTCTGTCAAGAACTTAGCAACAGGTCCAGCCAGCTCCTCATCAACTACTTTCACCCAAGCAAGTCCCTTGGCTCCATGCTGCTTCGCTTGCTCTGTCAGCTTATCAATGTCTTTACGCGAGTATTTGTCAGCAGCATTTTTCACTACAATTGCCTTGACAGCCGGTGCCTCAGAAAAGACTTTAAAGTCAACGTCCTTGACAAGTTCTGTCAAGTCCTGCAATAACATGTCAAAGCGAGTATCTGGCTTGTCGCTACCATAGAGAGCCATAGCATCGTCATATTTCATACGCGGGAAAGGTAGAGTCACTTCAATTCCCTTGGTTTCCTTCATGACACAGGCAATCAAACCTTCTGTGATGTCTTGGATTTCTTGCTCAGATAGGAAAGAAGTTTCCAAGTCCACCTGTGTAAACTCTGGTTGACGGTCTCCACGCAAGTCCTCGTCTCGGAAACACTTGACAATCTGGTAATAACGGTCAAAGCCAGCATTCATCAAAAGCTGCTTGGTAATCTGTGGGCTTTGAGGCAGGGCATAAAAATGACCTTGGTTGACCCGGCTCGGCACCAAATAATCACGCGCCCCTTCAGGCGTTGACTTGGTCAAAAACGGTGTCTCCACATCAATAAACTCCAGCTCATCCAAATAATTGCGGATAGAATGGGTCACTTTGGCACGCAACTTGAGATTTTCCAGCATTTCTGGACGACGCAGATCCAGATAACGGTAACGCAAGCGCGTATCATCATTGGCTTCAATCCCGTCCTTAATCTCAAAAGGAGTTGTTTTAGCAGTATTCAGTACCGTCAGCCTGTCCACGTGAAGCTCTACACTTCCTGTGGCCAGCTTATCATTGGCCTGCTCACGCGCGGCCACCTTACCAGTCACTTCAATGACAAACTCGCTGCGCAGGCTCTCAGCTGTCTTCATGACCTCATCTGAAACACTCTCAGGATTAATAACGAGCTGCATAATACCTTCGCGGTCACGCAGATCAATAAAAATCAAGCCTCCCAAATCGCGACGGCGGGCAACCCAACCTTTCAAAGTAATTTCCTGACCGACATGCTCACTACGAACACGTCCCGCATACATTGAACGTTTCATCTTTACTCTCCAAAATTTTAATTCTGTTACTATTTTACCACAAAGAGCCTAGGAAAGCCCCCCTACCTGTCCTTTTTCTGAAAAAAATTAAAAACCTTCATTTACATTGCCCACTTTCATAAAAAAGGTCTGGAATCAATATTCTCAGACCTCCTAATTTCATATAGACTATTCCTTTTTCTTCCCATCCTCATAAAGACTAGGAGCCAACGTTTTTGTCACCATGGCTGTCAAGAAGCGAAAGGCTCCAGCTGCCAGACCAAAAATCGGCGCCAAAGCACGGAAGAAAAAATCCCCTCGCATAAAATAACAGAGCAGACCCGTTATCACAAATAAGGCCACTCCCTGCACTACAACTACTAATAATATTTTCTTCATCATTCCCTCAACTTTCTATAGACTATTATAGCATATTATGCAGTGCAACAACTTTTAATGTCCCATTAGATAAAAAGCAGCAATATAGCCAAACAAAACACTTGCTATATCCTGTTCTAAGGTGCTTCTTTCTCATGTTCCAAGGAGAGTACACTTTTAAAATGTTATTCTCCATGCGTAGATAAGGATTCTATTTTTCAAGTGTCAT
The DNA here is from genome assembly GCF_963529205.1 of Streptococcus cristatus. Lineage (GTDB taxonomy): Bacteria > Bacillota > Bacilli > Lactobacillales > Streptococcaceae > Streptococcus > Streptococcus cristatus_O. Next base: position 38,378 of record NZ_CAURYF010000001.1, read on the forward strand.
ATCATATAAGTTGACAGATTTGGGACGGGCTGTGTATTTCAAGGCTCACAAATCTGTTGTCAATAAATTTGGATTTTTACAATATCTTTAATCTAATTCATCGCTATCAGGATGCTTTTTTACATAAATAGCTGCATAAACCGCATCTACCATGACAGCTGGCAGGGTCAAAGTAAATAAAATTCCCAATAAAACACCAAAAGCACTCTGAATATAACCTGTTAGGAGGGCGGGAATGATTGTTGCCCCAGCAAAAGCTATAGCAAAATTATTCCACCATGTTTTCTTTCTACTTCCCCCTTTTACTTGATTAAATGCCCAGACTTTTCCTTGATTCTTTGGAATATAGTACCAAGCATAGAGGCCACAAGCAAAGATAAAAAGAGGTAACATAAAGATGACATAAAATGGGGTGAGAGGGGATTGATATATCTCCTTAGCTCCTATAGGACTGCCGTCTGAAATAACCATTAATAAACCAATAAAATCTAAACCTATCACTAAGCTTAACACTGTGAGGGCTATTAAATAATATGTTAAAGTCTTCCAGGCGTTTACCAAATAGGGAATAAAAGAAATGATAACACCCAATATATTCACAACACCGCAAAACAAAGAAAGTCCTTTAAAGATGCCTAGATTGTCTTTATAAGTTCCACCCACATACAGAAAACCAGTTAATGCTAAAGCAATCCATGGATAAATCTTAATGTAGCCTAAGCTAACACCATGTGTAATCAAAGGACCGTGGTATCTTTCTTTTTCTATATCAGTAATCTTCTCTTTATTTTTTCTATTTCTCTTTGCCATTAACTGAACCACCCTCCTATTGTTTTTATTAAGGCATCCTTAGCTGCTGTTACAGAAAGCTCTATCAAACTAGAGCTCTTCTATTCTACCACTCATACCTCGAAACTATGCGCCACATTTTTTTTAGCTTTCAATTACCCGTTCTCCTATCATCAGACTAGCCGTCTATCTACCTTGTCCCATTATACCATATTGAATATTGAGCGCCGATGGGAGGAGAAGGTCTGTCGCAAAAAAGAGAAGATGGTCGTCTCCTCTAAATTTGCTCTCTTTATCACTCTGGTAATTCTATCTTCAAACCCATATCCGTATTCTGCAATGTCTTCTGAGCAGCTGCTAGAAAGGCCAAGCCTTTATCAGATGGAGAATATTGGAAAGTGATATTGATGACTTTTTTATTAAGGCTATCGCCGTATCGTACCACATACTGCTTGCTTTCGAGGAAGTAGATGTAGTTGTTGAGTTTTTCTTGAAGTTTCAACAAGTGTTCTTCTTCCAGAGACTCTATCCATTTGTTTTCATCAATCAACAACAACTCCAGATGGTCATCAGAGACACCCATCGCATCGATACTTGTAACATCTAGCTCAATTTTCTCAACTGTTTTAATGGTTTTTACTACCTTTGGTGGATTTTTGTATTTTTCCTTGAATTCCTTGAGAATCTTCTCTACCTTTTCTTCATCACACTGTCTGTATAATGGACTACGGTCTGATACATTACAGAGTCTCTCATAGGTATTTTTTTCAACCTGTTTTTCTGTCAAGTATTTTCTATATTGTTTCAACTCTGAATCAAATAATTTATAGCCATTATTCTCGGATAAAGGATCATAAGAAATTAAATAATATCCTGTACTGTCACGATCAAAGTTTCGATGTTGAATTCCATCAACAACTATATATAATTTATCCATCATCCCTCCACGTATTCAACACATAATAGGCATTCAATACTAATTCATAGAAAAATTATTATCTAACCTTTCGAGTGAACTTAAAGTAATTTTATTTTAATCTTTGCTCGCTAGAATTTCAGCCCCTTCGGGTAATACTTCTTCTAGTTCAGCCTTTGTGAATAAGCCTTGCGCTTTAGGATTTCCTCTTAAAGCTTCTGGATATTGCCTCAAGAAATTTCTATTAGCTTCTTCTTGTGTCACGTTCGGCGGCCAACAATCGTTCTGAAGTCTACTTAATACTTCTAACTGCGTTCTCTCCCCACTCTCTAGTAAGGCAAATAACTCGTTTGGTAATTCATAAACCACTCGCTGAGGGGCAACTCCTCCCTCCTCAGTAACGTAATAAAGATTATTACCATCTCTCCATATATGCTGACCGTAGCCTTTTACTTCTTCAAACTGGATAACATCTTCCCATTCTAGCTTTGTTGGTTTCATTTTATATCTCTTTTACTTAAGTGGTGATACATAATCATCTGGAAGTTCGCCTTCAGATTCAATCCACTGCTTCTCAGCAATTGGAATCAACTCTTCAAGTTCTTCCTTAGAAAAAAGTTTCCTATTTTTAGGGACATCTATCAAAGAAGCTGGATGTTTACTTATAAATTTTCTCCTAGATTCTCTTCTCTCTTCTTCCGTTGGCGGCCAACAATCGTTCTGAAGTTTACTTAATATTTCTAACCGCGTTCTCTCCCCACTCTCTAATAAGAAAAATAACTCATTTGGTAATTCATAAACCACTCGCTGAGGGGCAATTCCTCCCTCCTCAGTAACGTAATAAAGTTTATTACCATCTCTCCAAATGTGCTGACAATAACCTTTTACTTCTTCGAACTGGATAACATCTTCCCATTCTAGTTTTGTTGGTTTCATTTTATACCTCTTTTACTTAAGTGGTGATACATAATCCTCTGGAAGCTTCCCCATTGATTCTATCCATTGTTGCTCGGCTTGGGGAATAAGTATTTCAAGTTCTTTCTTACTAAAAAGCAACTGATTTTTACGGTTGGAAATCAGCACAATTGGTTTTTCTCTAGCTCTATTTTTTCTTATTTCGTTCTTTTCTTCTTCCGTCGGTGGCCAACAATCGTTCTGAATCTTCCAAGATACTTCGCGTAGCGTTCTCTCCCCAGTTTCCAGTAAGGCAAATAATTCATTTGGTAATTCATAAACCACACGCCTAGAGGCAATTCCTCCCTCCTCAGTAACGTAATAAAGATTATTACCATCTCTCCATATATGCTGACCATAACCTTTGACTTCTTCAAACTGGATGACATCTTCCCAGTCTAATTTACTATGTTCCATGTGTGTTCTCCTCTCTTGGTACTAATATCTTTCATTATGCCTTCTGGGATATCTCCTGGGAAAGTTCGTCCCGTTGGCCTCCACCAGTCGTTGGCCCCAGCTTCATTTCCACTTGGTATTGAAAGCCCTTTTTCTGCTACTACTTCTGGAGTAACATCCAAACGATAAAGCGGACCATCTCCCAAATAACCTTCATCAAGTCCTAATATGATTTCGTAAAGACGATTATCTCCATTGGCAACCTTTTCAATGATATCTGCATGTTCTTTACTCAACCAGAAACTTGTTCCATCATTACCTCCAACAATACCTCCATTCCAACTTTCGCTTGGTTGAAATTTTTGGAATCTGGATGCACCATTTTTAAATTGCTGTCTGTGTGCTTTTATATATTCTGAGCCATGCGAAGGCGCTCCAATTTTTCATCAATGGCAGTAATACGTGATTGGGCAGAGGAGATGCTGAAAGAGTGAGTGCTCACTTGTCTTTGTAGAGAATTCTATTTAAAGCAAGAACTTACCAATAAAATATTAGTATACCTAAATCCTCATAATATTTTAATGATTGTCCAAGCTGGATTTGAGTTTCCCTTCTTGCCTAAAGATTCGGACAATTTTTCCTTTACGAATATTGGCTAAGTCTGATAAAGAAAATTCTCTATTTCCCATCGCATCGAGAAGGGCATCCTTCACTTCTTTAGGTACATTTTCAAATACTTTAAGAATATTTTCCTCAGTTAAATCTACAAGCACTTCATACTAATGGTATGCTTGATATCCCTCAGGATATGGCAAATCTCTAGTATTAAAATATTGTAAATTTTATAAAGCTGAACTCGATAACCCTAGTTTAGATTTTAGTATGCTAAACCAAGTTTTGTCCATTTTCCTGTATCTAGATCTAATAGGAAATGAAAACGATCACGACCGTAGGAATCTCGATTCTCCTCAATAACTGCATCGCAAACAACTTTTATTTGGTTACTAAGAACATCTGTGACATAGACCATAGTATAACCCTCAGGAGATTTAGCTTGATAAATGAGATTACCATATAAATCCAATATTTTCATTTCAGTAACCGAAGTCTGTTCAGACGAGATTCTATAAATAACTAAAATCAGTTTTTGATTGGGGTAGAAAGAGACTGATTCTTTATTAGGTATCTCTATTTCATGTTTTTTATTATAGCCCCAGGAAATAATGTCAGTCGACTCATGATATTGGAGTATTAACAACCCATCTATAGAGTAATAATAAAAATCTGATGCAATAAAATTTTTTCCAATTCCAATAAAAATAACATTTTTATCTTTATCAAAGTCTGCAAATATTATATTTTCTATGTAAATTTCTATAGTTTCTCCATTATTCTCCCACTTAACACTTTGGTCAGTATATTTAACCCTCATGTAAACTATCCTCTCAATATTCTATATTACGAATTCCAATTATCTCTAAACGTTTCATTTTTTCTCTCCCCATCAACATTTCAATCTGATTGGGTCCACCTGGCAAATACATGTTGATTTCCAAATCTATTTGAGGTCCGATAGGTCCTACATTTGCAGGGATTTCACTCCCTTCTTTGACTCTATATTGAACAACTCTATCAATATCTTGAAAACCTCCTGTCATCTAGGACATTGTATAATTGCCATTTTCTCCAGTTATAATAAACCCATTTCCTTTTATTTGATTCATTTGGTAATACACCCTTTCCCCTTCATATAAGTATGCTCAATGAAAAATATGTGACTGTTTCTAATCAATCGATTTCTGAATCATCTAACTGAATTGGAGTTTCTTTTATCCAAAATTTTGTTTTTATCAAACGAAAAAGTCGCTCTATTGCATCATTCTCATTTTTAAATTCGTTTCTTATCCAAATATCTTGGCGCTCATTAACCTCATACACCTTATATTGTTTGGACTTTTCATCGTAATAATATCCCAGAGTAAACTGACCTTCAAATCGTTCATCAAGTGCAATATAAAATGTCCCTATTTTATCTCTATGTTTATTAATGAAATTTACTAGTTCTTGTTGCGTCATTTTAAATTTTCCATGGTGTTTCCTATAGTTTCACTACCTTAAGTGGATTGTAGTATTTTTCCTTGAATTCCTTAAGGATCTTCTCTACCTTTTCTTCATCAGTTTCATTAGTGCCAGGCTTATATACACGTGGATTTTTTATTTCATAATAGCCTTGACGTTCAATCGCAGATAGAAAATCATCGTAAGAATACCCTTTTGTACCAATCGTTGGCATAAGTAGTTCGCTGTTTAGAACTGTTAAATAATCTTTTTATAAATATAGTCTCATTATACCACAAAAAGAGAGCGTTTCCGCTCTCTTTATCACTCTGGTAATTCTACCTTCAAGCTCATATCTGTAGGTTGTAAGACTTTCTGAGCAGCTGCTAAAAAGGCTAGACCGTTGTCAGATGGAGAATATTGGAAAGTGATATGGATGACTTTTTTAACAAAGTTATCGCCATACCGCTTCACATACTGCTTGCTTTCGAGGAAGTAGATATAGTTGTTGAGTTTTTCCTGAAGCTTCAACAAATGTTCTTCTTCGGTATCTGGAAGCCAAAGATTGCCATCTATTAATAAAAGTTCCAAGTCTGTATCACTCGTTCCGATTGCATCAATTTCTGAAACATCTAACTGAATAGGAACGCCTTTAATCCTACATCTAAATTTCACAACCTCATATAATTCTTTAATAGCATCCTCCTCTCTTTCAAAACTAGCTTTTTCATGTAACTGTTGACGTTCAGTCACCTCATACACTATAAATCTATTTGCGCTCAGATCCTGATAATACCCTATCGCAAACTGCTCTAAAACTTTTTTGTTTAAGTATACAGCATAATATCTAAGCTTGTTGCTATTAAATTTTAAAAAATCTAATAATTCCTGTTTTCTCATTAGTTTTCCTCCGTCATTTCTATATTCAGCTAATGATTTCCTTGATAGTAGTTTCTCTATCTCTCACCAAATCATAAAATCCTACATGAACGCCCTCCTCATATAGCCAGCACAAGTCGGTGCCGTACGGGGCTTCAAAAATTTCCAGTATAACAGGAGCAATTTTTACAATGCTATTTGCTCCTAAAATTGTGAAATTTTTTGAATTAGCTAGGTAAGCTTCATCATCTTCGATTGATAACAGTGTCCAGCCATTTAATTGTGGAATAGCAGATTCCTCACGATAAGAATAGCGAATAGCTTTTCCATCAAGAATATTGTTTGAAACGACAAAACCACCAAAATCATTGTTATTAATTTCTACCATCTTCATACTCCTTTATTATATCAAGCAGACCGCTTCTCCAAGAATATTCTTCCGCATAGTCTAGACACGATTTTCCAGATTTATTTTTTAACTTATAATCCGAACCAGCCTCTAGTAAAAGCTTATATAGAGGTTCTAACTCTTCCGTTGCTAATTTTAATAACGTTACTGAGTAAGTCATCGGAATAGAACCAAATTTATCAACGGCATTTACATCAATTCCTGCCTCAACGAGTAATTTCACCACCTCATATGCATATGCTATTTTAGGCCGCCAATTGGCTTGGAAGAAATAATGAAGAGCATTTCTGTTTTCTTTTTTTGACAAAAAATTTATCTCTACCTTCTCAGATAGCAGATATTTAATAATTTTCAATTTCTCTTCCGGTAAATCATCGTTAAGCATTGCTGTACATAACAAATTCAGTTTTGTATATTCATCAATTTGTGTTATGTCACCATTGTAATTTTCTATAAAATCATCATATGTCCCATTTTGAACAATATCAAAAATATCCACCTTATCTCCTATTCAAACTTATGACTTCTATGGGCAGAAGGGAGCTAATTTAAAATTATTTGGATTAAACTGGAAGTCCTTTAATTCTTACAAAGTAATTTCAGGATTTTTGTACTTTTCAAACATTTTTTATAAGTTTTACCTTCTTTATGCCCAAAATCAACTACTCCTCTTCATCCAACACAAGGGCATCTAGCTCTTCTATATCAGCCGTAATCCCTTCATAACTAGAGATAATATTATGCAATACTCCCAAGGTGATGATGCCTGTTGAATCCTTTATCGTAACCTCAGTGCCTATGCCGCTTAACTCATAAATTAACTCTCTAACCCTTCGAAGCTCGTCCAGTTTTAAGTCATCTACTACCATCACTGGATCATGATTTTCTATTCTTAGCTTTAGTTGTGAAAAAGGTAAAGCAGAATATTTTCTTAATATCTTGTATGTCAAAGACTTATTAGCAATGGCATCAATACAAATATCTAACATAAGCTCGATCCCTTTCTTTGATAATGACAGTCTGAGTACCGTCCAATTCAATTATACCATACTGTAAGAGACCAAAAAGAGAGCGAAAATTCGCTCTCTTCATCACTCCGGTAATTCTACCTTCAAGCTCATATCTGTATTCTGCAATACCTTCTGAGCAGCTGCTAAAAAGGCCAAGCCATTATCAGATGGGGAATACTGGAATGTGATATGGATGACTTTTTTATCCAAGTTATCGCCATATCGTGCCACATACTGCTTGCTTTCAAGGAAGTAGATATAGTTGTTGAGTTTTTCCTGCAGAATTTCCAGATGGACTGCTTCTATCTCTTCCTCCCAGCCAACTGGATCCACCAGAAGAAGCTCTAAATGATTATCAACTATACCAATAGCGTCAAGCGCCGTTGGTTCCAGTTCTGAATCAATGGCTTGGGTGACGATTTGTCTAAATTCCTCTGCTGTAAAAAGGCGACGACTATTTTCAGGGTTTTTTAAAATAAAAGAAGGATGATTTTCGATGAAGAGCTTACCAGACTCATCTTGTGTATATTGCTTTTTAGATTTCCAAAAACCATAATCTGCATAATTCATCAACTCTTTACCAGTATGTTCTCCCGACATGTAACTATCTGCAGCTTCTTTGGGGATTTCTTAAACTACTTCTGGCATGGTAATATTAAAAGTTGGATAACGCAAGAAATACTTATCACCATCTTGGCAGATTTCCAACATGTCTTTTTTGCTTAAATAAATTGTTTTCATTCATATCCTCCGTCAATTCAAGCTAGTTGAAAAATAAAAGTCTGAGACAAAAAGCCCCAGACCCGTTATCTATGTAAATGAGATCCTAAATCTTATTTCAAACTATTAGATCTTTGATTTATCGGAAGATGAAGAGGAGCTTGAGTCAGATTTAGAGCCAGAATCTGTTGATTTGTTTCCTTTACGTGTTTCCGCACCATTTGCTGAATACTCATTTACAAAAATTGATTTACGCAATTCAATAAAGTTTTCATCATTGAGAATATAGCGACCCTCTTTTGTCTTCGTTAACTCCATTGTAAACTCACGTGGCGCAATGTAGCCAAAGTCTTCATTCATACGGTCAAAAGCATAGTAGAAGAGGAAGTTATTTACCAAAGCCAAACGCTTCTCAAGATCTGGATCCGTTGAGTCTTCCAAGGCTTTTACATCTTCAATCCCATTTTCAAACAGACTAGCTTTGGTCATGTTGATTAGATTGGCCAAATCACGTGTCGCAATCGCACGACTCTTAAATGTTACAGTTGCTGTTTCTCCATCGTCTTCAACCTTAGTAATTTCAAAATCATCGCCAATCGTAGCCAAGACTTTAAAACGTGCTTGGTCAAATAACTCTAAGATTTTTGATGGAGGGAATTTTTCTGTCTTTAAGTCAAGCGTATAATTTTCTTCTGGTGTGTATTTAGACAGGTTTTCATCAACGTAAGACTGAGTAATACCTTTCTTCCATTTGTCAACAGAAGTTCCCATCAAGGTCGTGAAACCTGAAGAATGATCTGTAAAGACTGCACGCAAGATAATATCTGCGTCTTTCTCAATCCGCTTTTCATTGGTTTCTTTTTCTGATGTAGAAGATGAAGACTGCTCGGTCTTCACGTTTTCAGCGTTTTTCTTCTGTGGTTTTGGTAGAGCCGAACATGCTCCCAACAAAAGAATACAAGCAGGCAATACGCCAAATTTCATCAATTTTTTCATTTTTTCTCCTTTATTTATGTAAGAGTATATCCATTATACCAAAATATTATCAATTTGTTACAGTATTTGCTCGCCGTGTAACAAAAATGTAATGTTTCGAGATTCCTTAAAGAGCTCGGCCTTTAAGAAAGAATAAGTTTTTCTCTAACAACCTAATTCTTCGAGAACAGCCTGATAGTTTTCTTGAACTTGATCCAGTCCAACCACCACTTCTTGACGAGTTGCATTATTCTTCACAGTGACTTGGCCGCTTTCGATCTCACTTTCACCTAAAGTAATGATGGTTTTCGCTCTAAAAGCATCTGCTGACTTAAACTGAGCCTTGAGCTTGCGATCCAAATAGTCTCGCTCGACCGCATATCCTTGATTGCGGAGAGCCTGCACCAGCTCCAAAGCACTGCGATTGGCAGCTTCACCTAGAACGGCAATATAGACATCCAAGCCTATCTCAAGTGGCAAAGCTACTCCCTGTTTTTCCAAAACCAAGAGCAGACGCTCCATTCCCATACCAAAACCAAAGGCAGGGGTTTCTGGCCCACCAAAGTAGTCAACCAAGCCATCATAACGGCCACCCGCACAGATAGTTAGTTCGCTGCCTGCCACATCAGTCGTAAACTCAAAAATCGTGTGATTGTAGTAGTCCAGACCACGCACCATGTTGGTGTTAATGACATAAGGAACGTCCAAAGACTCTAGCATTGAGCGGACAGCCGCAAAATGCTCTTGGCTCTCCTCGTCCAGAAAGTCCAAAATCGAAGGAGCCTGCTCAACAGCTGCCTTATCTTCTTTTTCCTTCGAATCCAGCACCCGCAGCGGATTTTCCTCCAAACGACGCTGACTATCCTTAGAAAGACTGTCTTTCAGCGGAGTCAAATAATCAATCAAGGCCTGACGGTAGGCAGCCCGACTCGCCGCATTGCCCAAACTATTCAGTTGCAGCGTCACCTGTCCAATCCCAATTTCCTTGAAGAACTGAGCCGCCATAGCAATCGTTTCTGCATCTGTCGCTGGATTTTCAGAGCCGAAGCACTCCACCCCGATTTGGTGAAATTCGCGCAAGCGACCAGCCTGAGGCCGTTCATAGCGGAACATAGAGCCCATATAATAAAGCTTGACTGGCTTTTGAACTTCTGGTGCAAAGAGCTTGTTTTCGACATAAGAACGAACGACCGGTGCAGTTCCTTCTGGTCGTAGCGTGATATGACGGTCTCCCTTATCGTAGAAATCATACATTTCCTTGGTCACGATGTCTGTCGTATCTCCAACAGAACGACTGATGACCTCATAGTGCTCAAAAATCGGTGTCCGAATTTCCGCATAGTGGTATTTTTTAAATGTCTTACGAGCAAACTCCTCCAGATACTGCCATTTAGCAGATTCCTGAGGGAGGATATCCTGAGTTCCTTTAGGTTTTTGTAATTTCATTTTCTAATCCTCTGCAACTATATAATATCTATTATTTTACCATAAATCAGATGTTTTGAGGAGTTAGAGCAGAAAAATTCCCTCCAAGAGACTAAATCCGTTTTCATTCGCCAGAATTTCTTGAAAAATTGTCAGAATTATGAGAAAATAAGACCACTATTTTATAAAGGAAGAAGGACAGAAGATGAGAGACGATATCAAAATCAATGACCGAGCCGCAGCTATCCAAGAAGAATTAATTAAGAAACTCGAAACGATTTACGATCCAGAAGTCGAGCTTGATGTCTACAATCTCGGGCTCATCTATGAAATCAATCTTGACGAAACTGGCCACTGCAAGATTGTCATGACCTTCACAGACACGGCCTGCGACTGTACTGAGACCGTTCCTATTGAAATTGTCGAGTCCCTGAAGCAAATCGAGGGCATCGAAACGGTCTCCGTTGAAGTCACTTGGTCGCCCGCGTGGAAAATCACTCGTATCAGTCGCTTTGGACGGATTGCGCTAGGTATTAGTCCTAGATAAGAAGATAGAAATTCATCCAAATTAATAAACCCGCTAGAAAAACTAGCGGGTTCTTTTGTCATATATAGGCTATTTTTTACCTGTTTCTTCTGGCTTCCAGAAGTCGGTAACAGCACCTTTAGCAGCAGAGGATACCATATGGGCATATTTACCAAGTACACCGCGGCTATAAAGCGGTGGAATAGTTGTTTCTGCTTTACGTTTTTCAAGTTCTTCTTCAGAAACTGCCATGGAAATTTCCTTGGTGTCTTGGTCAACCGTGACCATATCGCCTGTGCGAAGGTAGGCAATCGGGCCACCATCCTGAGCTTCCGGAGCGATATGTCCGACAACGAGACCGTAGGTACCACCTGAGAAGCGACCGTCTGTCAAGAGAGCTACCTTATCTCCTTGGCCTTTCCCTACGATAATAGAAGAAAGTGACAGCATTTCTGGCATACCAGGGCCACCCTTTGGACCAACATAGCGAACCACGACAACATCGCCATCGACTACTTCATCAGCCAGCACCGCATCAATAGCAGCTTCTTCTGAGTCAAAAACCTTAGCAGGTCCGACGTGACGACGCACCTTGACACCTGATACCTTGGCAACCGCGCCATCTGGTGCTAGATTACCATGCAGGATAATCAATGGACCGTCCGCACGTTTTGGATTTTCAAGTGGCATAATGACCTTTTGACCTGGTGTCAGATCTGCAAAGTCAGCCAAGTTTTCAGCCACCGTCTTACCTGTACAAGTGATGCGATCGCCGTGCAAGAAGCCATTAGCCAAGAGATATTTCATAACGGCAGGCACACCACCGACATTGTATAGGTCTTGGAAGACATACTGACCAGATGGTTTCAAATCCGCCAAATGCGGCACGCGCTCTTGAATGACATTGAAATCATCCAAGGTCAGCTCCACATTTGCCGCATGGGCAATAGCTAATAAGTGAAGAGTAGCATTGGTCGAGCCGCCCAGAGCCATGGTCACTGTGATGGCATCTTCAAAGGCTTCGCGAGTCAGAATGTCAGACGGCTTGAGTCCCATTTCCAACATCCGAACAACTGCTCGGCCAGCTTCCACGATATCATCCCTCTTATCTTGGGATTCTGCTGGGTGAGAAGAAGAGCCAGGCAAGCTCATACCCAGAACTTCAATAGCTGTCGCCATAGTATTGGCTGTGTACATACCGCCACAGCCACCAGGGCCAGGGCAGGCATTACACTCGATGCGGCGCACTTCCTCAGCCGTCCAATCGCCATGGTTCCACTTCCCGATGCCTTCAAAGACAGAAACTAGGTCAATGTCCTTGCCATCCAGATTTCCCGGTGCAATGGTTCCTCCGTAAGCGAAAATAGCTGGGATATCCATGTTCGCAATGGCAATCATGGAGCCAGGCATATTCTTGTCACAGCCGCCGATAGCGACGAAGGCATCCACATTATGTCCGCCCATGGCAGCTTCGATAGAGTCTGCGATGATGTCGCGTGAAGTCAAAGAGAAGCGCATGCCCGGTGTTCCCATGGCAATCCCGTCCGCAACCGTAATCGTACCAAACTGAACAGGCCAAGCACCTTGTTCTTTTACTCCTTCCTTGGCTAGCTTACCAAAATCATGCAGGTGAATATTACAAGGCGTATTTTCAGCCCAAGTCGAAATCACTCCGACAATCGGAGTTTTAAAGTCCTTGTCCGTCATCCCTGTCGCGCGAAGCATGGCGCGGTTAGGAGATTTGACCATACTATCATAAATCTTACTTCTGTGGCGTGTATCTAATTTATCTGTCATGTCTTTCCCTTTCGTTGTAGTCATCTTTGTGCTTTATTATACCACACTTATGCTCTATTGGATAGAAGAAAATTTTTAAATTTTCAGAATATTAGAATAATAAACCCGAAAATAGATGCAACTGCTAAAAAGCTTGGCTATTGGCAAAAAGAAAATCAAAAATTTCTGTCAAGTAACTTTACTTTACAAAAAAGTTTTGTTATACTGTTAAAGTTGATGAAAATCATGAGATTGCATCGAATTACATTCTAAAAGGAGAAACAAACAATGGCAGTACCTGCACGTCGCACTTCAAAAGCGAAGAAAAACAAACGTCGTACACACTACAAAGTAACAGCTCCATCTGTAAACTTTGACGAAACTACTGGAGATTACTCACGTTCTCACCGTGTATCACTTAAAGGATACTACAAAGGACGTAAAATCGCTAAAGCTGCATCAGCTGAATAATAGAAGGGAGATACCATGCGCGTAAATATTACACTTGAACACAAAGAATCTGGTGAACGCTTGTACCTTACTTCTAAAAACAAACGTAACACTCCAGACCGTCTTCAATTGAAGAAATACTCACCAAAACTTCGCAAACACGTTGTGTTTACAGAAGTGAAATAGGGATTCACTACACGTCACTAGACGTCAGAAACCTTGATTTAAAGCGATTTTGGAAATTTAAAATTTCACTACATTGCAATATAAATCAACCGAATCACTACCTTTTTCACTACCTTTTTTGAAATAAGAATATTGATTCGGACAATCAAAAGTAAGAGGAGCTTCGTGATGAAGCTCCTCTTTTTTATCTTTATACCGTTGCCTATCCCCCTTACTGAACCCTAGCATTTACTCGTTTTAAGTTTAATTGCTCATTTTCAAACAATAATCTGATTTGGATTTGAGTAGGAGCAATCCCATTATTTAGAACACAAACAAGTCTTGTTTCAATATTTGGTTTAAATTGTCCCCCATCAATTGAATCTTGTAACAGTGGATGTTGTAGGATACGATTGCGTATTTCCTCACAAGGAATTGAACCCCAGCAAATAACTGGCCCAGCTCTTTCGATAATCATTCTAGGAATATATTCAGGTACAAATTGTTCTGGTGCAATACATAATCCTCCGTTTTCTTTGAAAGAATTTAATAATCGGTTAAAAATAGCACTTGGTTCCCCATCGGATTTTATTCCATTAAATCCAATTAAGTCACCAATTTCTATAGCGATATCTGACATATTCTCATTTATAAATATAGATAATTCTTCATTTTCAGGAAGCTCTTGTCTCCTTTGATAAATACCCTGCCAATTATTTTGATTTCCTTCATAATTTGCACAATTATTTTTTCTTCCTATGTCGTATGACAGTCCTTCTATAGGATTTTTTGTATGTGCCGCATAATATCTTCCAGCTCTATTTTGTGCATTATTATTTTCCCCCCCGATAAGTTGAATCGAAGAACCACAAGTTGGACACAATGCGTACTTATTGCCATTTCGATAATATGGTAATTCTCTATTTGTTTTCTCTTCAAACTCATCAATATGATAAGTTCCACCATTGATTAATTTAAAATATTTCATCGCTATTACCTCAATAAATAATCCATCTAATTCATTTCGTCTTTACCAAATTTGACGAGATTGACGACCTCTTCATAACGTCCTACCGCATTATCGACATCTTATAAGTTCGTTCTAGCTTTTGATTTCTTACGGAGGAAGCTTTTGATAAGGCTTTGTCAATCTCTGGATTGACACTTTCATTTTGTGTCACAAATTCCATGCCGTAAGACGTTGCCACTTCAACTTCACGTTGGATTTTCACTTCCTTACTCTGTTTCGTTGCCATTACCAAAGCCTTCCAAAATGTTCTTTAAATTAGCTCTTTTAATTGCCCAGTGAGTCCTACTTAATTCCCAATCTTCTATTTTTAATTCTGATTGATGAAGTTCGACCTGATTTAAATCAATTTCACATTCTTTCCGAAAAACAAATTGTATATCTCTAGCTCTTTTATCTATATCCTCTAACTTTCCGAAAAAACCAATTTTTATGTCTTGGTTCGCATCGCTATACTCTGGTAGAAATAAAGCTGGTAAATTCATTATTTCATCAATATCTTCTAGTGTAAATTGATTGAATCTTTGTCTAATTGCTGCATTCGTGTATTCAAAAATTCTATCATTATTTAGACTAAAAGAATTCTCTTCATACTTTTCACCGTAAATTATAAATAGGTTGTAGTACTCATCGGAAGAGAGTGACTCGCGTACAGGTGTAACATTAACGATATGATTCACATTGTTTGCTTGCTCAATGTTATAAATCCTATCTGCGTTTTGTTGTAGTGGTTGTTGGGGAACTTCTGACGGCAATTTATCCTGCCTTTTTAGTAAGTTTGTCAATGTATTCTCCTTAATTTAGATTTTCTACATGTTCTATGTTATATATCTTATTTGCATACTGGTTGATAACTTTAGGATTATTCAACACTTGTTTTGTTATTGAGTCATCACTTTCAACATCAGAATGAAACTCTTCTTCAATCTCAACATCTGATTCTTCGATATACTCTTGTTCCTCAACATCTTCCACACTTGGATTATAACGAGTTATTTTTAAGCCGTTCATATGTTGTCCAAGTTCTGCATTATTGAATTTCCAAGGGGTTCGCTCTCCGCTTTGAGAATACCAAGCTTCAAATGTTTGTTTACCGAGAGTATTATCTAATTTACTGACAAAAATATATCTCATTACATCTAATAAGAATGACTCAATTTCAATTACTTCAACTCTTAATAAATCTTGCTTACATGCCGACTCATTAGAAGAAATTTTAAAATCCTCCGAATCATTAACCGTTTCATCAGTACAAATACTTTCAACAACCGCCGAAACAAGCCACTTCAATTTTCGTTCCGAAAACTTCTCATTTATAAATACAGACATACTTTCCAGTGTGTCTTTTTTATTCTGTTCAACAGAATCTTTAAATAAATTAATGAACTTCGAATCATCAAAAGGTAAATACTCTGTTTTAGAAATAATACATTTTTTATAATCAGAAACATTCTTTTTAAATGTGTTCTCGTAAGGCATTTGCTGAGTTTCTCCTGTAAAAATATCAACAAGAGACTTCATAATATCGGTTTCGGATAAATCATCAGTTCGTTCTTCTAAACATCCAATCCGAACCTTACTCTTGAGTTTTCTAGCTTCAAGCATCAGTCCAAATAGAATTCCTCCTGTGAGGCGTGGGACATTATCAGGCATTTTTTACTCCTCATAAATAAATTAGTAACTGTATCTACTTTATATACTCTATCTACAATTGATGGTAACACTATCTACTTTATAATAAAGAGTGAAGATAAAGCAAATGTATATTTGATACTATTATATCAAATTTTACAAGCGTTTTCTTCAAAATAATATCATTAGTCCTAACTGGTGCGCACCAAATGGACGGATTGAAACGAATATGAAAACTCAGACGATAACGGTCGAGTTCCGCATATATCTGTTTATCCGTTTATTTTGGTGTGCATTTTTACACCCATTCGGTATTCAGTATGGTTCATAACAGTTTCTTTCCGTCCTAAAAATGGACTTAGAAAGAGGCTAATATGCCAACAAAAACATTCAACGACCGCCTTACTCCAGAGGACAAAAAAGAAATAGAACTCTGGGATAAATTCCTACGTGATGATAATAAAGCATTTGCTAATGCAAATCGTCGCAATCGTTATCATAAACTTGAGAGTCTTGATGAAAATATTTCTCTTGATGGTCGCGAAACAAACAAATACGAAGTGACCAAGGGTGATTCACCATCTGGCGAAGAAGTTTATCTAACCAACGAATTAATCGATAGTGTGGTCAATTTCATTGGAAATCTGAAAGAAGTAGACCAAATTATTATGATTTACAAATTGACTGATAAACCCATGTCTTCAGCTAAACTAGCAAAAATTACAGGTCTTAGCGACAAAACAGTAACGGCTCGCTTTAAAAAATATCAAAAGGTATTGCAACAACTTTTAAAAGATTATATTTAATCCTTTGAACTGATAATCAACCTGATTATCAGTTTTTTTAAGGATTATTCCGAACTTTACTTTCACAATTTCCTTAAAGATAGGGAGCAAAATAAAAAATTTATTTTCAAAAATTCCGAATTTCTCCACTTGAATCTCCTATAAGATAGAAAGGAAAAAAATCAAGTCCAGCTCATGACCTCAAACTGAGCATATCAATTATACTACAAAACAAATACAGTATAGGAAGGATTCCAAAATGAAAATGATGCCACAATACCGCAAAGGCGGTTACTCAAACCAAACAGCAAAACAATATGTTGACCTTCAAGCTCCTATTTACTTACTTAGTGAAGAAATTGAGCCCCAACAAAAATTTGAAGATGGCAAACCAACCGGTGAGATTATTGCTTATAAAACATGGTTCGGACAAAAAGGACTTCCACCATTTCAAGTAAAATTCCTTGAAGAACCTGCACTTCCTGAATATCTTTCTCTTGTTACCTTTGATAATTTGCAGGCATGCGAAGTAAATTATAATGTTTATTTCAAAGCAGACGGATTGAAAGAGGTGAAATAATGGTTCACTCTCTTACAAAAAGAGAATTGGAACAATACCTGTTACAGAGCCTAAATATGGCTTTAGGCTCTGTATTGCAGGGCGAAACATCGTATACCAATTCTTTTAATATTTCTGTTCAAGAAGATGGCTTTATCTTCGTTCCACGTCTTCCATCTGGATTTATCATTGATGGCGACTTATATCAAAAGATTTTCCTAATTGCTAATGCGTCACTCTATCCACAGTACACATTATTAAAGCAAAATTCTGCTTTCTTTGTCGCATTAAAAACAGATGATATTCATGTTCAACGAGGACTGTTCTTTCCATGGAAAAAAGGTATTTCTGAACGCCTTGTCATTTCTGAACTTGAACAATTCACGTCATCACTAAAAGGGAATGATATTCCTATCATGAAAAATTTGGTGATTAACTATGATAAAGTAACTTCTATCGCCATTGCTGGTAATTCAGGAAGTGGAAAAAGCTATGCTCTGACGTATATGCTAAGTGTCCTTAAAAACATTTCTGACTTAGTTATCGTTGACCCTAAGTTCGATACTCCCTCACGCTGGGCAAGGCAACATCAAATTGCTGTCATTCACCCTCAAGAGAACCGCTCCAAGTCTGATTTTCTATCAGAAATTAACGAAAGTTTGAGTCAATGTCTGTCTATTATTCATAAGCGTCAAGGGATTCTCTTTGAAAATCCACGTCATGAGTTTAAACATCTAACTATTGTCATTGACGAGGTACTTGCTTTGTCTGAGGGAGTTAATAAAAATATCAAGGATTCCTTCTTTTCCTTACTCTCTCAAATTGCATTGTTAGGACGAGCAACAAAGGTTCACTTGCTTCTTGTGAGCCAACGATTTGACCACAATACAGTACCTGTATCCGTACGAGAGCAACTCAATGTGCTCATTCAGATTGGGAATATCAATCAGAAAACCACGCAGTTCTTGTTTCCAGACCTTAACCCAGAAGGCATTGTTATTCCGATAGGAAAAGGTACAGGGCTTATTCAGATTATTGATAATGAGCATCCTTATCATGTTCTGCCCCTGCTTTGTCCTACTTACTACACAACGAAAGGTATTTTTTAACTTATGAGAACAACATATTTTCAAAAATTTTTCAATCTCTGTGCCCTATTCTTCCTTACAGCAATTCTAAGCATCATGTGTACAATCTTTTTAAGTTTTATCGTGAATTCTTTACAAGAAGTTATCTACCTAGAATTCGTTTATCGCTTTATTAGTATGATTTTTGGGGCTAGCCTGTCAACTTCACTTATCAGTTCTATTGTTTTCATTTTACTCTTAAGCATTGAAATCAAGAGCCGAAAAAGGAAAGATAGGCTATCAAATCTGTGGAAATCCATTTGGCAAACTCTTACTATGCGTTCGTTCTTAGCACAAAGCGAGCGTTCAGAGATTGTAACTACTGTAGAACAAGGAAGAGTGACACATTACAATCCTATCATTCAGACTTTCAACAAAGCTGTTGGCAAAGCAGTTGTAGATGTTCGTAATGATAAGACTGTCTTATTAATCCGAGTTCCAACGACTCAGCAAGCAACTAAAATTCTAAAAGAAATGGAAACACTTATCAGTGAAGAAATTTCAAATCGCAATCCTGATTACTACTTTTCCCAGCCTGAACGCAATGGGAAATGGCTATATTTTGTTGGTACTAAACGAAAATAACAAAAGGAATGGCGCTGTGGCTCACGGAGTGAGAGCCAAACAGCGCCGTTTTGGATTACTGTAATTCTAGGATTAAGTGGGGCTACTACGACCCCCACTTAATCCAATAATCAATAATCAAAAGAATTTCTTCTCGAAACTCCGATTTTTACCCTACCAATCTCCTAGTAGATAGAAATAAAAATTGAAAGCGAGAAATTTTGTCCATGGCAAAAGAACAACGTTCCAACAAATGGGCTTTCCTTTTCTATAAAGAAAGTGCACCAAACAACTATTTAGAAGTCCTTGAAGGGATTCATGTTCCCTTTGTTCTCTCTCCTTGGCACGACAAAGATGTAAACAAAGAGACAGGCGAGTTTAAGAAAGCACATAAACATGGCGCATTTTACTTTGATTCTCTTAAAAGCCATGCTCAAGTGTCGGAGCTCATCAAAGATAAATTAAACGGACCTGCTCATGTTGAACCTGTCATCTCACCAAAAGGAATGTATGACTATTTTACTCATGCAGAAAACCCTGACAAAACTCTTTACGATATTAAAGATATTGAAAGTGGTTGTGGGTTTAATCTTGACCAATTCTTAGTGCAGCATAATTCTGATGATTTCATGACAGAAGTTATTGATACGATTGAACAAAATGATTTTACAGAATTTGAAGAATTGATCTGGTATGCACGAGATAATAACACAGCTCTACTGGGATTAATCATCGAACGGACTTACTTTTTCGCCCGTTATCTGGATTCTCGTCGGCACAACCCCAAACGCTTACTAAATGCAATTGAAGAACAAGGAGAAAATACTGATGGACACGATTAAATTAAATCAAATTGAAGAACTACTAAATACGCTCATTACCATCATTCAACAGAAATTACAAAACAATGATTCCTATGGAATCGTAACACAAAAAAAACTACTAAAAATTTTACATATTTCTCCCAACACATTGAAAGCATGGGAAAACAAAGGTTTAAAACGTCTTGAACCTCCAATTGAAGGAACACGTACTGTCTATTATAAAATGGAAGACGTCATTGATTTTTTAACTATTTAACTTCCAAATATGCTAGAATAGAATTATCAAACAAAGAATGTGAGGGTTCTATTCTAGCCTTTTGATTGTCCGAAGAAAGAGGCTCTATGAGTAAAGAAATCATTCAACACAATAACAAAAAGATAACAAAAATTACCAAACAAAATGGTGATGTCAGCTATTCAATCAAAGGGGTTTACATCGGAACTGATGTAAAAACTGGGAAACGAATCACAAAAACCATTACTGCTAAAACATTAAAATCTTTGGATAGAAAAATTGTTGAAGCTAAAATTGAGTTTGAAAAAGCTGGCTCTACTATTAAAGAATCTATCCAAATTGATAACTTTGAAAGTCTAGCTGAGGTATGGTTTAGCAACTTCAAAACTTGGGTATCTTCACAAAATACCATTAATCGAGTTAGAGGGTATCTTGATACCTATATTATTCCTTACTTTGGGGACTATAAACCTGACCAGATTGAGCCTGCTGATATTCAACTTTGGGTCAACAAGTTAGCTAAAAAAGCTAAAAAATCCGTTGATTCTGGCGTGAAGCGTGC
The DNA here is from genome assembly GCF_963529205.1 of Streptococcus cristatus. Lineage (GTDB taxonomy): Bacteria > Bacillota > Bacilli > Lactobacillales > Streptococcaceae > Streptococcus > Streptococcus cristatus_O. The sequence continues at coordinate 59,141 of NZ_CAURYF010000001.1, forward strand.
CCCAAAAGGTAGTGCAAAGGATTTTGGAGCTATGGCTCACAAGGTCAGTGATATTTTTGATTTTGGTATTACAAACTGTAGGCTAACTACCAATCCAGCAAAAGCAATTAAGATTCCACCAAAGCCCAAAGCAAACAAAGAGCGTATCATGGTACTTCATGATGGCGACCTAAAACACTGGCTGTCTTACCTTGACACCTTGCCTAATACAAGAGCAAATAGACGCTTTAAGATCATTTGTAACACGCTATTAGCGTCTGCATTACGAATTAATGAACTACTAGCATTAGAAATATCTGACCTTGATTTTGATGCTAATGAAATTCTTGTCAATAAAACACTAATGTGGAGAAGCGCAAACAAGAAACTAGGTATCCGAGGGGAAATGATTTGTAAACAAGCTCCTAAAACTGATTCTGGGAATCGTAGGGTTGCTGTTCCGCCTTCAATAATAGAAGGCCTCAAAGAATTTCATGAGGAAATGACTGGCTATTTTGAAAAGCATAGTCTACCAAAATCTTCACTTATCTTCCCAACTATCTATGGCAACTATATGTGTGATAGAAACGAACGTGCAACCCTTAAAAAGCGATTAGCGGCTCTTGGTTTACCTGACTATGGTTTCCATCTTTTCCGCCATACACACGCTTCTATGATGTTAAATGCTGGTATGAACTGGAAAGAGCTACAACATAGAATGGGACACAAGTCCATATCAACAACTATGGATACCTATGCTGAATTAGCTCCTAAAAAGAAGTTTGAAGCAGTGGATATTTTCCTAAATAAAATGGAAGAGCTGGCAAGTTGATTCCATCACTACCTTTATCACTACCTTTTTACTTCAAAAGCATATAACCCTTGATACAATAAGGTTTATAGGTCAATTATTTAATCCTTACAGAGGTTAAGTAAGGGTTTCAGTACACGTCAATAGACGTCAAAATATTGATTTTAAGTAATTTTTGATTTTTTGAAACTCATTATATCGCACTACAAATCAATAAAAACTCTACCTTTTACTCTACCTTTTTTAGATAAATATATCATCTGGATATTGAAGTTAAGCCCTGCTATCATTTCGATGGCAGGGCTTTTTAATATTTGGTACACTAACTTCTTATCTATATTTTGGTGGATTTTAAGTTGACATCTACAAAGGTTAATGTTAGAATACATTCAAAAATATATTTGAATGAGGTGTTTTATGATTCAAAATATTGTTACTTCAATAATCCTGTATTCTGGGACAGCCGTAGACTTACTTATTATCCTAATGTTATTTTTTGCCAAAAGAAAAAGCAGAAAGGACATCATTAACATCTATTTAGGACAATTTCTAGGCTCTGTTAGTCTAATATTCCTAAGTTTGCTTTTTGCATTTGTCTTAAATTATATTCCTAGTAAAGAGATTTTAGGTTTACTCGGTTTGATTCCAATTTTCCTAGGCCTCAAAGTTTTGCTTTTAGGAGATTCTGATGGAGAAGCTATTGCAAAAGATGGTTTGCGCAAAGACAATAAAAACCTGATTTTTCTAGTCGCTATGATTACTTTTGCAAGTTGTGGTGCTGACAATATTGGTGTCTTTGTCCCATATTTTACCACCTTAAATTTAGCGAATTTGATAGTGACTTTACTTACTTTTCTAGTCATGATTTATCTCTTGGTTTTTTCTGCCCAAAAATTAGCACAAGTCCCTTCTGTTGGAGAAACTTTGGAAAAATATAGCAGATGGTTTATTGCCGTTGTCTATTTAGGATTGGGGATGTATATCCTGATTGAAAACAACAGCTTTGACATGCTATGGGCTGTGTAAGGCTAGGAGAAAAAATTATGAAAAAAGATAGTATCTGTCAAGTGGATGTTATAAATCAACAAAATGTTACAACCGCAACGAACTACCTTGAAAAGGAAAAAGTCCAAAAATCACTTCGCATTTTATCAAAATTTACCGATAATAAACAGATAAATATCATCTTTTATCTCCTTGCCGTCGAAGAACTCTGTGTCTGCGATATAGCCTGTTTATTAAATCTCAGTATGGCATCTGCCTCCCACCATCTTCGTAAACTAGCCAATCAAAACATCTTGGACACTAGAAGAGAGGGGAAAATTATATATTATTTTATAAAAGATGAGGAAATCAGAGATTTTTTTAATCAACTAGGATAACAACTATTTTTACTACTTTATACTTTTCCATGATTATAGGGGGATTATATATGAAATTTTTTGAAGAAAATTATTCACAAGAAATACCTACTCGTATCAAAAATTTAAGAAAAAAATACAATATTACACAAAGCGAACTATGATGACACGACAAACGCGTAAAGAGAAAAGTTCCAATAAATTTTTGAAATACAAAAGATTTGAAAGATTAATTCCATATTTTTCTTAAAGACGCTTTAAGCTGATTCCTTGTTTCCTTAGTTCATAGATTTGAACTTTATCTTCATAACGCAATTTCATTATAAAACACCCCAATGTTAGATTTTTTATGTCTAACTTTTGGGGTGCGGTTCATTTCAAGCGTTTTTTATTTTTCTCGAATTCAGTACATCGCAATATAAATCAATCGAATCACTACCTTTTTCACTACCCTTATTTGAAATGAGAATATCGATTCGGACAATCAAAAGTAAGAGGAACTTCATTATGAGGCTCCTCTTTTTTCTATGCTCGCTCCAACATCTGTTTTATTATTGTATTATAATAAAACAGCATGTGAGTTAATTGATTCAGCTTTATTCAACTCGACAAGCTGGAACCTATTTACTTACGGTACGCCTCTACTTTAGATTCATACTTTTTTAAAAGTTCCCGTGAGTAAGCTTTTTCATGTATCGAGTTTCTAACTTCTTTCCAGAGAATAGCTGCAACTTTTAACTTGTTAGAATAACAATCGCTCAATTCATCTAAACAAAAGTCTTTTAGAAACTGATTCCATTGGCAAGCCGAACTATCATACTTGGCATAATCTGACTCACCATAATATATTTTAATCATATCTTGAATAGTGAATGTTATATCTTTATCCCTTTTTACTTTTCGCCAAGCCGTTGCCATATCAGCACTAAATTTAAAGGGACTAATCCCTGTTATAGCTGAAAAATAATCTCGAAATTTTTGGTTAAAAGAAAAACCACAGTTAAGTAACGGAGTCTCCAAGGTTATCACTTCGACTTGACTTTTGTTTCCTGTCTTCAAAAATTTTTCTACTTTATTTCCCCTAAAATATTGTTCGATAATATAGTTCAATTCTTGCTTCGTACATCTATACTCTAATCCAAGGGACTTACAGATTTGTGAAAGTTCTTCTCGATACCAATAGTATCTATTAAATTCTTCAAATGATTTTATATCTCCAAAATCAGGTCTTTTTTCTTTCATATGCCCACCTTAATAAATTCAAATTTGTCAGACAATCAATTTACTTGCTAACTTGTAAACCCGTCTTATCTCTTTACTTTCTAATTTCAAGCTATCAAGCTCAATTTTAAGCAACTCTGGAAATTTTTTACTAATATCCCCTAAAGCATTCCAACTGATTTTCTCACATATTCGCTTGCATATTCTTTTAAGTTTGCAAGCTTTCAATAGCTTCATTCGGATTTCCTTAAAATATAGTCTACTCGTCTATATTCTTAACCCCTCTATAACTGCTCTCCTTGTATTAGGATTGAATGAACGGAATACAATCATAACTTCTCATATTATATCATTTTTTCTAAGATATTATTTCTATCGACTTCAAATCCTTCAAAAAAGAGAGCAAAGATGAATAAAATTCGGCGAAAAACTCTTATAAAATTCCAAGAAAACCCTTACTTTTGAAAATCTTCATTTTAATGCAATAAACTTTGACAGATGCTCTACTAGCCTTTATAATAGTATTATTACTAAAATTAGGGAGAGTATGTCCATGCCAAATAATGAAGAGAACAAAGGTATGTTTCGTAATTTTTTAGGTGGCTTTAAGCGTCTTATAAAAGGAGAAGAGGACGAATCATCCACTTCTGCGGTTCATAACAATGAAGGAAGTACCCCACAAGTCAATGTGAACCCAGAAGATAGAGAAAATTTCCTCATTGAGAAAGCTTTGGAATCGATCCAATACTACGACCGCTTGGATGTTATGAATATCGGTGGAGAAGAGGATCCAGACGAATCTCAAGCTGTAGAAAGTGAATCTAGTCTGGAGCAAGAAAAAATGGCAGCGAAAAACCAGGCAGCCAGCACGACAGAATCTGCTGAGACAAGCATTTCTTCAGATTCTATGAAAAAGAGGGGCTTGAAGAGTACTGCTGATTCAATATCTCTATCATTAAGTATAGAAAGTAAAAAGGCTTCTCGTAGTTTAGAAGTAACCGAATCACAGACACAAAGTTTGGAAATTGGGCAATCTGACAGCAAAGAAACGGATACTTCTGCTAGCTTGTCAATTGCGCAAAGTCATGCCTTCGAGCAATCAATCCTTGAAGAAAATAGAGCGTCGCTTAGCTTATCAATTTTTGAGTCAGTATCTCAAAGCATGGCCGCTGAAGAGTCTCTCAGTGCGGACAACGAAGCATCGCTTAGCTTATCTGTAGCAGAGTCCGTTTCGCAAAGTATCGCGATTCAAGAATCGATCAGCGCAGAAATCGAAGCATCTGCCAGATTGTCCGTGGCGGAGTCTGTGGCGCAAAGCATTGCCATCCAAGAATCAATCAGCGCGGAATTGGAAGCGTCTAACAGCTTGTCCGTGGCGGAGTCTATTTCTCAGAGCGTTGCCATCCAAGAATCAGTCAGTGCGGAAATCGAAGCATCTAACAGCTTGTCTATGGCAGAATCTGTTTCGCAAAGCATCGCGATCCAAGAATCGATCAGCGCGGAATTCGAAGCATCTAAGAGCTTGTCCGTAGCAGAGTCAGTTTCGCAAAGCATTGCTATCCAAGAATCCATCAGCGCGGAATTCGAAGCGTCTAACAGCTTATCTGTAGCTGAGTCTGTGTCTCAAAGTATCGCGATTCAAGAATCGATCAGCGCGGAATTCGAAGCGTCTAACAGCTTGTCCGTGGCCGAGTCTATTTCGCAAAGCATTGCTATCCAAGAATCTATCAGCGCGGAATTCGAAGCATCTACCAGCTTATCTGTAGCTGAGTCTGTGGCGCAAAGCATTGCTATCCAAGAATCGATCAGTGCGGAAATCGAAGCGTCTACTAGCTTGTCCGTGGCGGAGTCAGTTTCGCAAAGCATTGCCATTCAAGAATCTATCAGCGCGGAATTGGAAGCATCTACTAGCTTGTCCGTTGCTGAATCTATTTCTCAAAGCGTTGCTATCCAAGAATCAATCCGTGCAGAATTGGAAGCGTCTAACAGCTTGTCGATAGCTGAGTCTGTGTCTCAAAGTATCGCAATTCAAGAATCCATCAGCGCAGAATTGGAAACGTCGCTGAGCTTGTCCGTGGCTGAGTCTGTGTCTCAAAGCATCGCGATTCAGGAATCCATTAGCGCAGAATTGGAAGCATCTACCAGCTTGTCCGTAGCCGAGTCTATTTCGCAAAGCATTGCTATCCAAGAATCGATCAGCGCGGAATTGGAAGCATCTACTAGCCTATCTGTAGCAGAGTCAGTTTCGCAAAGCATTGCAGTCCAAGAATCAATCAGTGCAGAAGTCAAAGCGTCTGCTAGCCTGTCTGTGGCTGAATCTGTTTCTCAAAGCATTGCCATCCAAGAATCAATCAGCGCAGAAAGCGAAGCGTCTAACAGCTTGTCCGTAGCCGAGTCTATTTCGCAAAGCATTGCTATCCAAGAATCAATCAGCGCGGAAATCGAAGCATCTAACAGCTTATCTGTAGCAGAGTCTGTGGCGCAAAGCATTGCTATCCAAGAATCAATCAGTGCAGAGAGCGAAGCGTCTAACAGCTTGTCTGTTGAAGAATCCCAAGTCTTAGATAGAGCTATTGAACAGTCTATTATGACAGAAAACGAAGTGTCTACGAGCTTGTCTATCGTAGAATCAGAGGCGCTAAGCAAAGCAATTGAACAATCTATTAGCGCAGAAAATGAAGCGTCTATTAGCCTATCTGTAGCGGAATCTGAAGCCTTAAGTCGGGCAATTGAACAATCTATTAGCGCGGAGAACGAGGCATCACTAAGCCTATCTATTACTGAAAATGAAATCCAAAGCATCGCTATTGAACAGTCTATCAGCCTAGAAAATGAGGTATCTACTAACCTGTCTATGGCAGAATCACAAGCGAAAAGCGTGGCCGTAGAGCAGTCTATCAGCTTGGAACAAGAACAGTCACGCAGCCTGTCTATCGCGGAATCACAATCACAACATGCGGCGGTGGAACAATCTCGCAATCTGGAACAGGAATATTCATACAGTTTGACAGCTGCGGAATCTAGAGCGAAAAGAGATACTATTGAGCAGTCTACCAGCTTGGAGCAAGAACAATCATTTAGTTTATCTACTGCAGAATCTAAAATCCTCAGCAGAGCTGTTGAACAATCAATCAGCGTCGAACAGGATCATTCATTCAGCATTTACCTTGCCCAATCTGAAGCCCAAAGTAAGATCATCGAGCAGTCTATCAGCTTAGAGCAAAAACAGTCACGTAGCCTGTCTGTGGCTGAATCGCAATCACAAAGTATTGCTATTGAGCAATCAATGAGCGTGGAAAGAGAGCGTTCAATCAGTCTATCTATCGCTGAATCACAGTCACAAAGAATGATCATTGAACAATCAATCAGTGCAGAGAGAGCCCATTCGATCAGTCTGTCTGCTGCCGTATATCAATCGCAAAGCATGGCTTCTGAGTTCACTACTGTCACACAGAATCTATCAACCTTAGCCATGATTACTAAGAGACATAAAAAATAAGCTCAGAACAAACAGCGAATGAATACTGAAAGGAACTAATATGATTAGAAATATTCTATCAAGTAATGGTAAAAGTCTAGGAATCACCGACATCCTGCCCCAGTATGGTGAAGACTATCGTCTCTCTGTCATGGACGGAACAGTTGACTATCGAACAATCCCCCTAGGAGCCTACGATCTGTTCAAACAAGGCTCCAGCAAACAGGATTATCTGGCAGACATTGAAAAAATTAAAACAATGGGCTTCAATACCTACCAGCTATCCTTTTCATGGACTCGTCTCTTCCCGACTGGAGAAGAGCGGAGACCCGATGCTAAGGTCCTTGCCTTCTATGAGTCAATTATCGATGCACTGCTCGAAAATGGCATCGAACCAATTGTGAGCCTGTCTCATTTTGACTTCCCTCTTCATTTGTATGAAAAATACGGAGCATGGAAAAGTCGGCAAATGATTGCCATGTATGAAAAGTACTGCGAAGCAGTTTTGACCCACTTTAAAGAAAAAGTCACTTACTGGATTACCTTTAAAGAAATGAGCGCTCTTTCTTATTTGCCATTCTTAGGCGCTGGGCTACACTTTGATAGTACAGAAAACCAGGAACAACAAATCTGGCTGGCTGCTCACCATCAGCTCATCGCATCCGCAAATGTGGTCAAGCTCGGTCAAACCATCAATCCAACCTTCCAATTCGGTAGTCTGATTACCATCAATAGTGACTCTCACCAAGAAAATCACTCAGCTACCGATGCCTTGGGCCATGAGCTAAACAGACGTAAAAACTACATTTTTACAGATGTGCAGACCAAGGGCCACTATCCAAACCACTTCCTTCGCTACATTGAGCGAAATCAGCTGGATCTGGGCATTACGGAAGAGGATGTCTTCGCCTTAAGAGAAGGAGTCGTGGACTTTATTGCCTTCTCACATTATGCGGCGGAAAATATCCAGGATTTGTTTACCAACAAATATGTCCGCAAAAATGTAGAAACTTGTCTGGCACAACCTGTTATGCTTCGGATTGCCATGTCTGAGCTATATGAGCGCTACCACAAGCCTCTCTTAGTCATTGAGACTTGTTCTGAGGTCTCTGACCACCCGCAATTAGCTAAGAACATTCAAGACAACGTTCAAGAAATTATTAAATCCGTTGAAATTGACGGTATTGAGTTACTTGGCTACACACCATTTAGCTGGAGCGATGTAAATATCTAGGATCCAGTCCCAAGCTCAAAACATAGAAAAATCTCCCCGAGAAAGTAAATAATCACTTGTGGGGAGATTTTTGATGTTTTAGAATAGAAATCAAAAACCTAATCTTTTCCTTTGCTATCTCTAAAAATCCGATAGCTAGTCTCAGCGACAGGCAGGCCGATGATGGTGTGCATATCGCCTGTAATTGAGCGGATAAAGCGAGGATCCAGCTCCTGAAAGCCGTAAGCACCCGCCTTATCCAGCGGACGCTTCTCATGCAGATAGGCCTCGATGACAGGCTCTAATTCTGGGTAATAATCTACAAAGTCCACCTGCGCCACGGTGTAAAAAACTTCTAGAAAACCCTGCATACGGAGACAGACCGAAGTCACTACATGGTGGCTCTTGCTAAAGTAAGACCGAAACATCCGACTGGCTTCAGCTAAATCCTGTGGTTTATTGTAAATCTGACCATCCACTACGACGATGGTATCAGCTGAAATATAAAGGGTTTCAGCTTCCAAGTCCAAATCAGACTTGGCCTTGGAAATCTCACAACAAATCTTGGCCGCCTTGGTCAGAAAGTCCTGATCATCGATGGTTGCCATACAATGCTCTTCGATAGCTCGCTCGTCCACTTCTACAGCCTGAATCTCTGGATTCAAAAAATTCAGCAATTCCTTGCGCCTGGGCGACGTAGATAGCAGGACAAAGTGACGAATCCTTCCTTTTTCACCTTCCCTTTGGTAGTCAAAAACCGTCTTCATGATTGTCCTCCTGTGTCCTTTAATTGAAAGAGTTCTTCCACCCGCAAATCAAAAACCTGAGCGATTTTTAAAGCCATCTCTAGCGAGGGATTATAACGATTATTTTCCAAATGCAAGATCGTTTCGCGCCGCATTCCAATGCGGTCAGCTAACTCCTGCTGGGTCATGCCTCTGGATTCACGAACAGATTTGAGATTGGTGATAATATTGCTTTCCTTGGCCATTTTTAACCCCTCTTTTCAAATAAAAAGAAGACAAATCCAAAGAGCAAAACCAAGATACCAATCATGATGAAAAATATTCCGGCATTGACTGTGATGGAACCTACATTAGCGCTAAGGCCTGCAAGTACCAGTAAAGTTGCTATACAGATGGCAAACATCAAAGTCGCTGCTTTTGCTAGATTGGCATAAAAGCGCTCGTCTGCTCTCTCCTTGACCTTTTTCAAGGCAAAAAATAACAGAAAGAGAAACTGGATAGCGAGGGGGCCTCCCAAGGCAATGTACTTTATAAAGGGCGGATTGGTGCTCGGAGTCCACAACCAGATTCCGACAGTATAGATAGAGGTTGCCGTAAGCGTTAGTAGATTATAAAATTTCATGGTCAGATCATAGACCTGCTTTTCTTGAACTTCTTTCATCTTCTTAGGCCATGGTTTCATGTGAAACCAAGACCAGATGCTTATAAGCTGACCTATACTTACCAAACCGACAATCATCCACTTGGCTGACCAGCTGAGATTGCTGGGAGCAAGGAAAACAGTAAAATCAATAAAGAGAGCGGTGGCGACCATCAAAATGAGGCCACCCATTTTTTGACTTTTTTTCATGATAGACTCCTTTCGTTTGTTAGAAATATTTAACACCTTTATGTTATAAATATATCACACATAAGAATAAAAGGCAAGTACTTATGTGCTACTTTGGAATTTTTTATTTCCACAAACAAAAACCCCAGAATTTCTCTGGGGAGCTGGCTTATTCTTTACCAATACAACATTCTTGGTGTTCCTGCAAGCTTTCATCGGTCTGAATGGTTACTTTGGCAATGCCATAAGCCAAAAGCTTTTGACGCAGGACAACCTGCGTTTCAGCTAGCAAATTTGGGTTTTCCAGACAGATATGAAGCATGGCATATTTTTCCAAACCATCCGTTGTCCAAACATTGAGCTGGGTGATGGTTCGCACATTTTCTAGCGCTGCTATTTCCTGATACAGCTGACCGAGGTCCACATCGCTGGGCACATGGTCTAGGAAAATCTGGATATTTTCCCAAAATTTTGGCAGGGCCTGACTGAGAATAAAGCCTGCGATAACCAGAGAAAGCAGTGGATCTAGGAAATACCAATCGGTGAAGCGCAAAATGAGAGATACTACGATAACCGCTATCCAGCCCAAAATATCCTCAAGAAAATGCAGACTGAGAATCGATTCATTATGACTGTGTCCATGACTGACCACTCGGCTGGCTACTGTATTGACGACAATAGCAACAATCCCCAAAACTAACATGCCATCATAATTCACCTTCTCAGGGGCAAATAGTTTAGGAATATTTTCCACGATAACCAAGGTCGAACCGACCAGCAAAATCACCGAGGTCAAGAGGGCCCCCAGCAAGCTGTAACGCTTATAACCCAAGGTATATTCTCGGTCTTCTTTTTTTGTGGAAATCTTTTCAAAAAGAGTCGATAGACCAATAGCCAAAGCATCTCCCGTATCATGAACCGCATCCGCTAAGACAGCGCTAGAATGAAAGAGAAGCCCAAAGATAAACTCAATAATAGCAAAAGAAAAGTTCAAGAGAAAAGCGATTGTCATATTTTTACTGGATTTCATGTGAACCTCCTTATTTATTTTCCCAAAGGAATAATACTTATGGTATAATCTAATCAATACCGAACACTCTGTTCAATTATATTATCTCCTATTATTAGAAAGGAAACAAGAGCCAGTTCATGCCCTTTGTCTCTTAGCAGACAAAAAGCTCTTTTTGTACGGAATTTCCATGGATAGACGAGTAAAAAAATCACGCGCGGCCATTTACCAAGCCTTTATCAGCCTGCTCAATCAGAAAAGCTACGAAAGCATCACCGTTCAGGAAATCATTGACCTAGCAGATGTAGGCCGCTCCACCTTCTATAGCCACTTTGAGACTAAGGAAACTCTGCTGGAGGAACTCTGCCAAGAGCTCTTTCAGCATACCTTTATCGAGCGCTCTGAGGGACGCGATTTGTTTGAAGCGACAGCCCATATTTTCCATCACTTTCGGAAAAATCAGGATCGGATAGCCACCCTTCTCTTGGCTAAAAATACTTATTTCATCAACCGCCTGAAAATTGAGCTTGAGCGCTATCTCTTTCCCATGATTGAGCAGAAATTGTTGCAGGAAAAGAGCCATCTGCCGGACAACTTTTTAAAAAATTATGTGACGTCAACTTTTGTGGAGACGGTCAGCTGGTGGTTGCAGCAACGAAATCAGGTTGACGAAGACACGATTTCCCACTATTTTCTGGACTTGATGGACTAAGCCGCAATTCGCCTATCATTTTCTAAAAAGATATGGTATAATCGTTCCTTGATGTGCGAAAGGAGATTGACTATTTATGAAAAAAGAACACTCACCATTTTTAATTCCAGGTATAGTGATGATCGGGATAGCACTACGGGCTCCTTTTACTGTTTTGCCTATCGTTCTGACAGATATTGCAGAGGGGCTACAGGTCCCAGTTAGTTCCCTAGGCCTCTTGACTAGCCTGCCCTTGATCATGTTTGCCCTCTGCTCGGTCTTTGCTCCGCGCTTGGCGCAAAAGATGAGCTTGGAAAAACTGTTTGCTCTTGTTTTACTCGTGCTAACTCTAGGCTCACTGATTCGCGTATTTAATCTTCCCTTACTTTATACGGGAACTATTATTTTAGGAGCGGCTATTGCTGTCTTAAACGTCCTTCTTCCGAGCTTGATTCAGGCCAATCAGCCGCATCGTGTCGGTCTTTTGACAACCCTTTATATCACATCGATGGGACTGTCGATCACGATTCTGTCTGCTTTGGCTGTTCCCATCGTTCAAATGAGCTCTTGGCAAGGTCTCATTTGGGTATCGACCCTGATTTGCTTTGTGATTCTCTTGGTTTGGCTGCCCAATGTCAAATATAGCCATCGCTTGGCGGCTAAACAACAAGGAAAGCAAAAGCAAGGAGCTCTTCTAAAAAATCCAAGAGTCTGGGCCTTGATTTTATTTGGCGGCTTACAGTCACTACTCTTTTATACCAGCATGACTTGGTTGCCAACCTTGGGGCAGCAAGCTGGCCTTTCTACTGATACGACCGGACTACTAGCAGCGGTCTTTTCTCTGATTAGCCTGCCCTTTTCAATGACAATTCCTAGCTTGACAGCGCGCTTGAAAGCTCGTCAACGTCTGGTCATGATTAGCTTGGTTTCCGCAGCAGGCCTGATTGGTATTGCCATGCTCTTGATTCGGACAGATGCCTTTGCTTACTGGCTGATTCTTAATCTCCTCATTGGCATGTCTGTCAGTGCTCTCTTCCCCTATCTCATGGTGACCTTCTCCCTCAAGACCTCTACGCCTGCTCAAACGGCTCAACTATCTGGACTAGCTCAAACTGGAGGATACATCCTAGCTGCCTTCGGCCCGAGCCTCTTTGGCTACAGCTTTGATTTGTTCCACTCTTGGACACCAGCCATCCTCATCCTCCTCGGACTGACCGTCATCATGACCATGAGCCTCTTTTACATAGAAAAATTTGATAAGATTCTATAAAACTTCTGATTCTCCATCAGGAGTTTTTTGCTGCCAAGTTTCTTGTGATTGCCGAAATTCACTTGAAATCATCTTTCCTCATCTTATCCGCTTGATTTTTTTGATTATAACCTAATTTTACAAAGACTTTTTTATTTTCGATAAAATAGCTTATATTTCATTATAAAAACTTGCATATACTTATAAAATGAATTATAATGAACTTATAAAGAAGCAGAAAGGATGAGAAAGATGTATCAAGAGCAACGGCTTTCAAAAATGCTGGAACTTTTGGAGGACAAAGAACAGCTGGCGGCCAAGGACATGGTAGACTATTTTCAGGTTTCCAAGGATACCATTCGCCGTGACTTCTCAATTTTGAGCGAGCGAAAACTGGTTCAGCGCACCCATGGCGGGATTATTCCTTTGGAAAATAGTCAGCAAATTCCTTCTTTCAACGACCGTGTCAGCCAACTAAACCAAGAAAAAAAGGCCATTGCTCAGAAGGCTCTGGACTTTCTCAAACCCAATCAGGTCAATTTCTTTGATGTGTCGACGGTGGTTCTCAAGCTGGCTCAGCAAGTTCAGAAACCGATGACGATTTTTTCTCATTCTTTGGATAATGCCATCATGCTGAGTGAGCAAGAGCAGGTTGCTTTCCATCTTTTAGGTGGAAAGTTCTACTCTAGAAATCGTTTTTACTACGCCCTCAATGAAGCCGAGCTGCTCAGAGAAATTTCTTTTGATCTAGCCTTCATCGGAGCTGCAGGTCTGAAAAATGGCCAAATCAGCTTTGAAGATCAGGAAGATGCCTATCTGAAGAAGCTAGCTCTCAAGCAGGCCAAGACAAAGATTCTGCTGGCTGAGCAGGCCAAAGTTAAGAAAGAGTCAACCTATATTTTAGGAAATATCAGCGATTTTGATTACTGGATCACCGATCAAAAACCTAGCCCTGAGCTAGAAGCTCTTCTAGCTGGGAAAGTCAACATTATTTACTAGTTTCATTTTATAGCTTACGTACGGAGGAAGCGACCATGACCAAGCAACCTATTCGTTTGATTATCAGCGACATTGACGGCACAATCCTTAATGACCAACACCAAGTAGATCCGCAACTGAGGGAGCAGATTCCCTTGCTAAAAAAAGAAAACATCCCTTTTGTTCTAGCCTCTGCCCGCTCTCCTCTGGGCATGGAGCCAATTGCGCGCAAGCTGGGACTGGGTGATAACCCACTAGCCTGCTACAACGGTGCTCTAGTCATCAAGGGTGACCCGCAAGATTACGAGACCATTATCGAGCATCCATTGGATAAAAAAGAAATCCGCACTTTTCTGGAACTGGTAAAAACTAAGTTTCCTAGTGTTTCCATCAATCTCTACTCTGGTAAAGATTGGATTGCTGACCGTTTGGATAGGTGGGTGCAAATTGAAGCCGAGATTACAGGTGAGCAGCCTCTTATTCAAAATGTTCTGCTACCTGTTCTGGATGTGCTCATTCCAGTCCATAAGATGCTGTTGATTGATGATGCAGCTGTTATCCAGCAGCTCCATGCCTACTTGCAAACGATGGATTTTCCAAATACAGCCTTCTACCTGTCCAAGGACAACTATCTGGAAGTCACTCATAAAGAGGTATCAAAAGAGCAGGCCCTTCTGGAAGTGGCCAAACACTACCAGATTCCGCTGGAACAGGTCATGACAATTGGAGACAACTTCAATGACCTTCCGATGCTGCGACTGGCTGGTCTGGGAGTTGCCATGGGCAATGCCCCTGAAGCAGTTAAATTCGAGGCAACAGCCGTCACTAAAAGCAACAACCAGCACGGGGTCGCCAAAGCTATTGAGGAATATGTTTTACTATAATGCAAAAAAATCTGCCCTTGAGCAGATTTTTTATTGATGGTAATCGTAGGCAAGGCGAGAGCTGCCATCTGGCAAATAAATCGTGCCACACTGGCTAAAACCGTAGCGGCGAATGGCTGCCTGCATCGGATGGTTATCTTCATGCGTATCGATGCGGAGATAGGAAATTTGCTGCAGGCAAAAGTCAAGACATTGATGAGCCAGACCCTTTACTTGTCCATTTGAAGCGATACGATGGATTGTACCGTAAGGCTCTGAAAAATGCCAAGCACCTTCAATTTCTTGGTAGGTCGGATCTGGTCCGATGATGAACGCAAAGGTTCCAACAACCTGCCCAGCCTCTTCAAAGACATAGCAGTGACCTGCCCGAATATCTCCCTCTACCAGCTGACAATTCGGATAGGAAGCTGGCCACTGACTGGGATTTCCCATAGTCCGCATAAACTCCCTAGCCTGATCAAAAATTGCTAAAATTGCTGGGATATCCTGCATTTCCGCCAAGCGAATCATGACTTCTCCTTCCAGCTTGCATTCTTATTTGACAAATTCCTCGTAGTCGCCTGTATAATTAGCCCACTCCTTACTGAAGAATTTCTCATTGATCTGATAGTTAGGGGCAGGTTGGGGGTTAGAGACAAAAGGATCTACAGCCTTGTCGAAGGCCAGCCAGCCATTCCAGCCCATGTGGATCGTGTCCTGCATAAAGTAAGGCTTGTCGCCGTCCTTAGAAAAGTCAGCAATATTCGTAAATCCTTGACTTTCCAGCTGGAACTTAATCTTCTCAACTGTCCGCTGGTACATCTCTTCACTCAGTCCAGTATAGGCCATCCATTTGGCATTGACTGGTGGAATGACAAAGATGACATTGGTTTTTGATTTGGCAAATTGCTCCAAAACCAGCTGCAAATCATTGTACTCGGGAGACTTTTCGTAAGACTGCTTGGATTGGAAGCCTTTGAACTTCTTGATTTTTCTAGCCAAACGCTTCTTATAAAAGTCGTTATCGATACCTAAATCATTGTTATTGGTCTGCTTGACAGCATCTGCCGTAGCCAGCTGCTCCAACTCTTCATAAGAAAAGTCATCTGGAAGACGGGAAAGCTGAGGCAAAACCTTCGTGTCATAGTTGCCATTATTACCAGCAGCAAATGTACTGAAAAATGCATCCTCCCGCTGATAAATCCGACTCATAGTATTAATATACTGCTGCTCAAAAGAAGTCAGTTGGCTTCCATCGGCCACTTTCCTGACAATATCCCCCATAGCAATGTTGGGATAGAGCTGCAAAAGTCGCTGGGCTGCATACTGGGAGCCTACTCCACCATCCTGCCAGCTAAGAAAACCAGCTAGCTGGTCGCTATTGAAATACTGCTGAAAAGCCGCCGCATCATAGCCTTTTTTGGTAAACCATTGCGGAGAAACGACATAGACGGCCGTCTTATTTTCCAGCTCAGAGGTCATCTGCTGCATCCCAAAATATTGGTTGAGAGAAGCCGCCCCCCGCTGCCCTAGAAAATAAGGTCGGTAATTGCGGTCATACTTCTCGGCCAAAACAGCTGGGTGCATACTGTCAAAGCGCAGCCATTCACTAGATCCAAAGTAGGGCACAAAACGGGTATCTTGATCTGTCAGGGCCGTCATTTTTTTGCTACGGCTTTTGAACGTTTCTGCTGTAAGGGTCACAGCTGCCCGCTTCTCTGCTTCCACATCATGCTTTTTCTCAAGCGGATAGAAGAAAAAGAGCAGGGCGACCATGATCAAGGCGCAGAAGACAGGCCCCAGAATCAGCCAGAGTCGTTTAAGCATTACGAAGCTCCGTTACGCCTTCAACGATTTTATTGGCTGTATTCCAGTCATCACGGCCAAATTCTGACACTGGCACGCGGATGTCAAAACGGTTTTCCAGCTCAACAATCAGCTCTACTGTCCCCATGCTGTCCAAAACGCCAGCATCAAACAAATCCTCGTCCATCATGTCCGAAACATCTTCCATAAATAATTCGTCAATAATTTCAATTACTTCTGCTTTTACATCCATTTTAGTTTCCTCGTTTACATTTTATTTTTTAAACCAAAGGTCATTCAAAAATCCTGAGAAGATCAAGAATGAGAACATGACAACATGGAAGGTGATCACAACCCCCAGCGCTTGGGTCCACTTGTTGTCAGGCAGGGCTGGCAGTCCCTTACTTTTACGCTCTTTATTGATGGTCTTTTTCTTACGGAGCCAAGCGTCATTGACCACCAAGCCCAGACCGTGGAAGAGACCATAGGCGATATAGTACCAGGTCACACCATGCCAGAAGCCCATGACCAACATATTGATTATATAGGCTACACTGGAAGTCGTATTGCGGTTTTTAAAGACCTTGTTGCGCATGAGTACCATGACCAGGCGCATAAAGACAAAGTCACGGAACCAAAAGGACAGGCTCATGTGCCAGCGATTCCAGAATTCCTTCAAATCGCGTGAAACAAAAGGCTTGTCAAAGTTGATAGGGCTCTTGATGCCCATGAGATTGGAAATGGCCACCGCAAACATCGAATAACCGGCAAAGTCAAAGAAGAGATCCAGACCAAAGACATACATGACACCTAGCGTTCCCAGATTGAAGAAACCGCCAGTATAGAGGGCATAGGTCTTAAGATGCCCTAAAATCATGTGGCCAAAGATATGAGCTAGGACAAACTTATAGAGAAAGCCCAGCATGATATACTTGACCGACTGCTCCAGCATATCTAAAAGCTCATCGCGCTCTGGAATTTGGAGATAATTTTCATTGAAACGCTTAAAACGATCAATGGGGCCACTCGAAAAAGTGGGCATAAAGAGCATAAAGCGGAGGAATTCCCAAAGGCTGAAATCAGTCAGCACGCCATCCCTCAGCTCAATAATCATACCAACTGAACGGAAGGTCAGATAGGAAATTCCCAGAAAGCCAAAGAGCGATTGATGGCCACTGATAGCTGGCTCAACTTTGACCCAGAATAGGGGCAGGATCGCCAATGCTGTATGCAAATAAAATATCCACTTGCTGTCCCGCTTTTTGCGGTAGAATTTATAAGAATAGACCCAGATCGTCTGCCAGACAACATAAAAGAGCAGGGCATAGAGCTGCGCCAGACTAGGGCCCGTCAGCATCAAGACAATAAAGGCCAAGCTGACCAGGGCTTCATAGACTGGGAAGCGTTTTTTAAAGAAAAGTCCGATAAAGATTGGCAAAACAGCCAAGATAAGATAAAGGAAATACTGTGGGTCTCCGTAAGGCTCCAGATGAGGAAGCTGTTTCAAGAAATCCATCATGACTTGTTGACCTCACTAATCAGCCCCTTGATATCAATCTTACCGTTGGGTGTTAGGGGCAGAGATTCCCGATAGAGGAACTTAGACGGCATCATATAAGACATCATGATATCCTGCAGATCCTCTTTGATAGCCTTGGTAATATCGATTTCACGGTCAAATTGCTCTGCAACACCGTCTTTCAAAATAACGTAGGCTAATAAGTTTTGAACCTTGTGGTCCTTATTGTAGCGTGGCACTGCTACTGCTGCCTCGATATACTTAGATTTGTTGAGGTTTTGAGATACGTCCTCTAGCTCGATGCGATAGCCGTTAAACTTAATCTGGAAGTCCATACGACCGCCGTAAAGCAGGAGACCTTCATCAGTCATCGTACCCACATCACCTGTATGATAGGCTGGTAGCCCTTCAAATTCAAAGAAGGCTTCAGCTGTCTTTTCAGGATTGTTGAGGTAGCCCTTGGATACGGCTGGTCCGCAGACAATGATTTCACCCTGCTGACCATTCGGCAATTTTTGCCCATTTTCATCGATGACAAAGGTTGGTGAATCCGCCTTGGTATAGCCGATTGGCAAGCGCTTGAGGGTCGCTAGCATCTCATCTGTGATGGCAACTGCAGACAGAGCCACCGTTGCTTCGGTTGGGCCATAGGCATTGATAATACGAGCCTCAGGGAAACGCTCCCGCAATTTCTGAGCTGTCTTGACCGTCAGCTCTTCTCCATCAAAGTAAAAATGCGTAATGCCTGGCATCTTTTGGCTATTAAAATCTTCCGAAAGCATGGCCATATCCGCAAAGGACGGTGTAGAAGTCCAGATTGCTACAGGCAGGCTAAGAATCGCTTCAAATAACTGTTTGAAGTCCTGAGTCAGACTAGAAGGCAGGGCATAGAGAGTGCCTCCCAGCGCCAAAGTCGGTGCCCAGTACATAACTGACAAGTCAAAAGAATAAGGCGGTTGCGCCAGCATTTGCGGACGGCTAGGTGTCGCAAATTCCTTGTCTGTAATCATCCAGTTGGTAAAGCTGAGCAGGTTATCATGAGAGATTTGCACACCTTTAGGTTTACCAGTCGTACCAGAAGTAAAGATGATGTAGTAATTGTCATCACCCTTGACTGGATGACTAATCTCATAGGCAGTCTTCTCTGCGTAAGCCGCTCGAACCTGATCCAGACTGAAAATGGCTGCATCTGTATCCGCCAGCGGAAAATCTGCAATGGCGATAATCAAGCTTGGTTCAGCTACTTCCACGATAGCCGTCACGCGCTCCAAGGCTGAATGACTATCAATAGGAATATAGGCATGACCTGCCTTGGTCAAGGCCACAAAAGTAGCCAGCATTTCGTACTCCTGACCACCGTAGACCACGACGGGTGACTTGGGAGCCAGCCCCAAGCTATCAATCTTGGCTGCCAGTGCATCGGAGTCGGCCTTTAGATCCCCGTAAGTATGAACTTGTCCGAGGACATTGTAGACAGGGAAATCTGGCTGCGTCTGAGCAAAGTGCTCAATCGCTTCAATCATATCTGTAATTGCTGTATTTGACATGTGTATAGTACTCTCTTACATTAAAATTCATTGTAGATAAAGCCACCTTGACCTTGACCAAGATAACTAAAGAAATAAAGCAGGGCTACGAAAATCACAAAGTATAGCAATGTCTGCCCTACAAACTTATAAATCGTCTTATATTTCGTCATTTCATTCACTCTTATCTTTTTTTAGATAGACATAGATTATTTTACCATTTTATAGAGAAAGATTTCAATATAAAAGCTATCAATTGTGTAAAGTTCTTGTAAGGAAATAAAGAGAAAAAGAGGTACTTCCCTTATCGTTCAAGGATGAAATCCTTTTCAAAATCTATCAGTGAAATTTCTATATATTACTTGACTTTTAGTTCGAAAGAGGATATCCTATATGTAGAAAGTTTATATATAATATTTTTATATATAGGAGGTAGTACATGTATTTCCCTACATCTTCTACCCTGATAGAATTTCTGATTTTAGCAATTTTAGATAAAGAAGATTCCTACGGCTATGAGATTAGCCAGACCATCAAGCTCATTGCAGATATCAAGGAGTCCACGCTTTATCCTATCCTGAAAAAATTGGAAAAGAGTCAGTATTTAGAGACTTACTCTCAGGAATATCAAGGTCGAAAACGAAAATATTACTCTCTGACCCCAAGAGGTCAGAAACAACTGGTCAACCTTAAAGATGAATGGGAGCTTTATACCAACATGATTAAGGGCATTATCGAAGGGAGCATTCGCCATGACAAGAACTGAATATCTAGCTCAACTAGATCACTATTTGAAAAAGTTGCCAGCAAAAGACTATCAAGAAGCCATGGACTACTTCACCGAGTATTTTGACGAGGTCGGTCCAGAAGGCGAGGCAGCCGCTATTGCTGATTTAGGCAGCCCAAAGGAAGCGGCCCACGAGATTATGTTGAATCTTTTGGACAAAAAAGTCGAAGAAGATAACCAAGACAGCAGTTCATCAAAAAACACTAAGAACATCGTCCAGATTGCTATCCTATCCATTTTAGCAGCACCCTTGGCTATTCCGCTCTTTATAGTAGCAGCACTTTTGACTTTCGTTTTCTTCCTCTTAGTCTTTATCTTTGCTCTCGTCATGGCTATAGGTGCCTTTGCCTTCTTTATCTTTGGCATCAGCCTGATCTGGGACACTTTGACAGTGGGACTGACGACATCTATCCCGGCCTTCCTGTTCACTCTGGGACTCAGTGTTCTAGCTCTGGGACTGTCTGGCATCTTCTACGCAGGCATTTCTCCTGTTGCTCAGTTTGGCAAGGCTGGCTTTGTCAAACTAGCTCAACTTTTCGCAAAGAAAGGAGCACGTCATGGCTAACATCAAATTGAAAAAACCTCTTTTATCCGCAGCTATTTTAGCCTGCCTATTTGGTGGAGCCCTGACAACTATCGGCTCCATTACAGGCGGTGTCAACGACTTGGTCAATTCTGCCAAAAGCAAGGTAAAACTCACGAAAAAAGAAGAAAGCTTCTCTGATCTTTCTTCCCTAAATATTAACTTAGCGGCTAGAAACCTCGTCATCAGCGAATCTCCTGATGACAAGGCTCACTTGACCTATTACCAAAGCGATGGTAACTATCAGATTGATGGAAGCTCGCTTGGAAAAATCACGACAAGTTCTGAAAACGGAAACTTAAGCATCAAGGAAGATGGTGCAGGTTCCTTCCACATAAGCGCTGGTATCCGCTCCCTACTTAGCTTATTTGACCAAGAATCTCAGGGGAAGCGTACTGTGCAGCTTTCCCTGCCCAAAGGGACCAAGCTTGAGACATTCAACGGCAGTTCGTCATTAGGAGATGTTACGCTGTCCAATCTATCAGCCAAAAATGCTGACTTCTCTCTATCCAATGGCTCGTTGACTGTGAATGATAGCCAATTCGCATCAGGTAAATTTAAGAACTCTCTGGGAGAGATTTCCTTTAATAACAGTCAGATTAACTCTGGAAAAATCAATGCTTCTTCGGGTACCCTCACTCTGAGCAACAGCCAGTTCGCATCGGGCGAAATAGCAAACTCTCTGGGAGAGGTCAATCTAAACTCAAGCAAAATCTCCGACAGCACTCTGAAAATCTCAAGCGGCTCACTGAACTCTGAACAGTTGGAATTAGCTGGTACAATCTCTATCACTGACCAATTGGGCGATATTAATCTGCATCTGGTTTCTGGCAGTTTGTCGCAGCTATCCTTTGATCTGAAAACGAATCTAGGTGAAATTGACATCCCTAGTGGTATAAGTGTAGAGCACTCCAAAGGCGATGAACTTGGTGGCTCTGCAGTCCGTAAAGTCGAAAATCCGACAACTACACTTACTGCCAGCGCCCAAAGCGGCAGCATTAATCTCAGTGAATAAATCATAGAAATGATTATATACAATCAGGGAGTCCTCAGCGGCTCCCTTTTTTAATAAAAATTCCCGTAATGCCCTAAGATTGCTTTACAGGCCTTGGCCTTTGTGCTATGATATTCTATAAAAATTTATCATAAGGAGGTTTCTATGAAAAAACTCACACCTGGTATGCATATTCGGGTCGTAAGCCCCTCGTCGTCAATCGAACGGCTTGGCGGCTTTGAGGCCAATCTAGCCGCCAAGGAGCGCTTGGAAAAGCTAGGATTTACCGTGTCTTTTTCGGAGCATTATCTGGAAAATGATATGTTAGGTTCTGCCTCCATCGAAAGCCGGGTGGCAGACATTCATGCTGCCTTCTCAGATGACTCCGTTGATGCTATTCTGGCCACCATCGGAGGTTTTAACTGCAATGAGCTCCTGCCCTATCTGGACTTTGAATTGATTGCTAGAAATCCTAAGATTTTCTGTGGCTACTCGGATACTACTGCCTTGCTCAACGCGATCTATAACAAGACTGGCATGAAAACCTACATGGGACCGTCCTACTCCAGTTTTAAGATGGATGCCCTGCAGGACTATCAGACCGAGAGCTGGCTCAAGGCTGTCAGCCAGACTTCTTATGAATTGACTCCTAGTGAAAAATGGGGCGACAATGCCTGGTATCTGCCCGATGCCCCACTGACCTTCCATGAAACAGAGTGGAAAGTCTATCATCACGGACAAGCCCAAGCCACTGTTATCGGCGGTAATCTTTCCACCTTCTCACTCCTACGCGGCACCCCCTATGCCCCAACAGATGAGAACTATGTCCTCTTTGTTGAAGAGGCCGAGGTAGATGATTATGTGGAATTTGACCGCAATCTTGCCGCCCTCCTTCAGGCCTATCCTAACCCACAGGCCCTTCTCATCGGCCGCTTTCCAAAAGAATGCCAGATGACAGAGGAGCTGCTCTTTTATATCTTGGATAAACATCCGATTCTCAAACAAATTCCCGTCCTCTATGACTTGGACTTTGCCCATACTCAGCCGCTCTTTACCATTACCATCGGTGCTCAAGTGACGGTTGATACGGAAAAAATGGCCATCAGAATTGATGAATAAACATGAAACGACCTCCAAACAAAAGGTCGTTTTTGATATCTAAAAGTCATGAATCATCGCTAAACAGCGCTCCAAATCCACATCCCGCTCCAGATGCTCAACTGTCCAAGGAATAAGGATGGCTGGTTCAATCCCCTTGTCTGTCATCCCCTGTCCCTTATCAAGTGCTAGAGCGCGTGAAGTTGGAAAGTTCAAACTATAATCACCATAATCTACCTGACAGCAGTTGGAATAATCTAGTATTCCAAGAGTCGGGCGCCCCAGAACCGTCACCTTAGGAAACCATTTCATCATCTGGACAAAATTGTCTCCCGACGAAGCACAGTAGACATCTGCCAAGACAAAAATCTTCTCAGGATGGCTTCCTCCTTTCACATTAGGAAACATTTCCCTGTCCTCGCCTCCAAATTTGACATAGCCTTTGCCCCGATTGGCCTGCAGGTCTTGCATGATTATCTCCAACAGATCCTTCGTCTCCTGCTTAATCCCTTCCTGCTGCACGTAGGCTTCAAAATCTTTCAAACGCAGGTCGACATTCCGCTCGGTGTAGAGAATTTCCATCCCTTCATCAGTCCAGTCCAAGTCAGAATAGACTTGCCCCTCAGAAAGGGCATAGTGGAGCAGGGGAAAATACAGCGAGTCCATCCCGCCAGTATTTTGACGGACATCAATCACCAGACAAGCAGCCCTCTTGATAGTATCTTGTGCTTCCTGATAGAGTTTGTTGATGGCTTTCTCGTTCCTAAAGTCATCCAAACGGAGATAAATAACACCCTTTTCTAACTCTTTCCATTCAAATCGGCTCTCTATAGGATTCTGGCTAGGCTCAACTGAAAGGATTTGCTCTGCTCCTGCTCGAAAAACAGTCACTTGCCTAGCTTTTGAAATCAATTCGCTCCACTCACGGTAGTTTCGCTCGGGTGTTGAACTGGTAAAATACGCTCGGTGCATCCTATAAAATTCTTCTAGATGCTGTCCATCCAGTTTCACAATTTGATCGCCCGCCTGTAAATTCGTATCTGCATTAGCCTGCTCAACATAAAGTCCTTGGATTGTTGAACGTAGAACAAAACCTTTTGGCTTAGCATATTTCTCTCGAAAAGCTACGTGGCCGATAACTCCGAAGCTAGCTAGATAAGTCTGAACCTGATAAAGAAAGTCCTTTTCACTCATATCGTCTGAAATACATTCGCGAAAACCAGTCGGATCCGCACCGGCAATATCCTTTTTAGTTGCCGAATCTTGGGTCATAATCGAAACAACATCTTCAAAAATAGCCGTTTTTCTCATCGTATTGCTCCTCGTCATTATTGAGACTAGTATATCATTTTTGTACATTTTATGCCGATTTAAACAAAAAAATCTAAGCACAATCTCTGCTTAGATTTTTTCTAATCAATGTCCACCAAAACCACCTTGTCCGCCTGGGGCACCGCCACCACCAGGGCCATCTGCTGTGATTTCGGTTCGATTTTGCCCATTAACCGTGATAGTCCCGCCCGTATAGGTAGCCTTACCATCAAAGTCAAAGGCAGATACAGTGGATGTGATGGCTAGGTTTCCTCCTGTCATGATGATATCGCCATTGGAGTCAAGAGCATCTGTATCGCCTTGGCCGACCTCAACCTTGATATCACCACCAGTAATCTTGATGAAAATCTCAGCTCCCGTCGCTGTACTAGCTGCATTGATCCCATCATCCGTCGCATAAAGATCAAGTGTCCCGCCGTTAATCGTGACATTTGTTCCCTCTAAAGCTTCGACACTGGACTTGACTGTGATGGTGCCACCGTCGATCACCGCTGCATTGCTAGCATGAAGGCCGTCATCGCCAGCATTAATCGTAATGGTCCCAGACTGGATATAGAGATTTCCGAGCGAAGTATCTTCATCGTTATCTGCATGGATCGCATCCTCCGTCGCTGTAATATCTAGACTAGCCTCCTTGATGTTGATGGCATCATTAGCTGACAAACCATTCTTGTAACCTTTAATCGTATAAGTCCCGCCTGTGATACGCAGGTCATCATTAGACTCGACCGCGTTACCGTATTTTCCTTCGATGGTCAGACTGCCTGAGCCGTTGAAAGTCAAGTCGTCCTTACTATAAATGGCTGCATCATAGTCCGTATTGGTATGATTGGCTGAGTCAGAAATGCTATTCTTGCTGCCTTCTGCTAGGGTAATGAAGGTTTTATCCGCATTTTCTATCACAATGGCTGCATCCGTCCCTGTCATAGTCACGCCATCCAAGACGATTTGTACCTTGTCTTGATCGCCAGTCTTGACGACAATCTGCACATTTTCACTGCTGCCAGAGAGGACATAAGTCCCAGCTGCCCTAATGGTCACCGTTGAGCCAGAAACACTGGCTCCGTCACCAGATGTCTTGGCTGTGGAGCCGCCCAAGCTAATCTTGGTTGCTGTCGACTCATCATAAGAAGAATCCTGATCACGATCCGTGAAATAGCTAGATGTGTCTGTCTTTGTCGTACTGGTCACCGTTTGAGTGGTCGTGGTACTAGCACTCGTACTAGTGCTGGACTGGCTGGTCAAGCTGCAAGCTCCCAAGGTGACACTCATTAGCGCTAGGGGAACCATTAGTTTTATTTTCTGAAATATTTTTTTCTTGCCTGTTTTCATGATTGGCCTCTTTCTAGGTATTATAATTCATTTTCTTTCGTAATATAGCGGCTAATAGCAATCTCTAAATTTCCATTGCGCGTGCGTAGGGCA
Source organism: Streptococcus cristatus (assembly GCF_963529205.1). GTDB lineage: Bacteria > Bacillota > Bacilli > Lactobacillales > Streptococcaceae > Streptococcus > Streptococcus cristatus_O. The sequence goes on from NZ_CAURYF010000001.1 coordinate 84,639, forward strand.
TCGATGAGTTCTTTTTCGGTCATTCGACCATTCAGCTGAATGATGTATTTAAGCTTGAACAAACTTCCCATATCAGAGGTTTTGACATTGGCCAGTTCAACATGATTGACAGCTTTGTTGAAAATATCATCAAAAATGCTTTCATAGTCCAAACTTTCTGGTATAACGATGGTCAGCTGGCGCATGGAATGCTTCATCTGCCCAAAATTAACCACCTCAAGCAGCAGCATGACGAGCGACATGATGAGGGTAAAGACGGTCGCAAAGACCAGATAGCCCATTCCGATGGCAATCCCGATTGTCATGACCAGGAAAATGGACACCAGCTCCTTGGCCCCTCCCGGTGCGGAACGGAAACGAATCAAGCTGAAGGCCCCCATGACGGCAACCCCTGCTCCCAGACTTCCATTGACCAAGAAAATCACAATTGCAATCAAGGTCGGCAAAAGCGCCAAACTCATCACAAAGGATTTGCTGTAAACCGTCTTAAACTGGTAAACCTTGGCAACGACCAAGCCCAAAAGCAAGGACACTCCGATTGCCAGCATCATCATGGCCGGATCTACGGCCGTATCGGTAAAAATATCATAAAATAAGTGACTAAGCATGATTTACAACTCCTTTATAGTCTGTCGTTTTCTTGTAAGCAACCCCGTATTTGGAAAAGGAGCTTGGGAAGACCTGATGGCGATCCAAAATCTCACTCAGCCAGAGCGGATAGGCCCCTGGCACCTTGACTTCCATAATCACATGATGATCCGGCAGAAGATTTTCCCCGTAATGACCATGCAAAAGGCTTAAATCATAGTTGCGGTAGGTCAAATCGTGGTCAATGGTAATCCGAACATTGGGATCCTCAATCCCCTTCATAGAATAACGATTGTAGTAGATATACATCATGGGCTGCAGGCCACCGTAGCGCTGACCCAGCCAGTCGATTTCCTCACGAATCTGACAATCTTCAATCTTACTGTGATCGCCCTCCAAGTAAGCCTCGGCAGCTACTAAATCTGTCGAAATGCGGCGTTTGTAGACAATCTTACGCACTTTTTTCTTGATTTCCAAAAAGACTTGACTGTCTTTTCTCGGATTTTTATCGTAGGTCCGCACGCGCAATTTTTCTTTAAAATAAGGCTTTTCCAAGGACTCACGAATCATTTGATAGGTCGGGGTGTCGTAGTAAAGACTATGGATGGTCGAGTAAGCATGCTCATCCTCCACCAGATGGCTTTCAAACTCGGTCAATAAATCAGCCAAAGTTTCTTTGGAAATAATATATTTGGTTTCAAATCGTTGAAATTTGTCTTTAAATGTTTTTTTAGCCATGGGTTTTTCCTCTTTCTTGTAACTAGAGCCATTTTACGGATGAAAACTTAAAGCAAGGCTAAAGAAAACTTAAAGAAAACAAAACATTATTATTTTCATACTGAATAAAATAGACTTGTGGAGAACATCTATAAAATAAAATTCTCTGCTGTTTCACGTGAAACAAAAAAACTTGGTTCTGTTCACAAAACCAAGTTGTTCCTTTCGAAGAGAAAATAGTCTGCCCTCTTCTCTATCTTAAATGATTTTCTTCTTATCAGGACGATAGGCCATTGTGCCTAAGACCATGAAAAGCAGTAAAGTCGCGGTCAAGAAAGCTAGTTGGCCACCGATTTGACCATTCATCGAGATCGTTTCCCGCAGTCCTGACACCGCATAGCTCATCGGTAAGATTGGATTGAGCTTTTGGAAGATTTCTGCCGTTAGAGGCAGCGGATAAGTACCAGCGCTAGAAGCCAGTTGCAGGAGCAAGAGGATCAAGGAGATAAAGGCCCCGACCTTACTATCCCAAGTGACTAGAGCCGTCACAACTGCCATAAAGGCCATGCTGGCTAAAACAGTCAAGGCCAGCGTCATCCATTCATAGTTGGCCTCAAGACCGATCAAATGAACCGCTCCATAAACCAAGATGCCAGCCAAAACAGAAATCAAACCATTGACCTCCAGACGAGCCTTGAGCCAAGCTTTGCGAGAAGCTGGAACTTGACCAGAAGGGAGCGTGCCGAAAATGACATTGGTCGAAATCGCTGCTACAAAAAGAGCAACAGAAATCATGTAGGGGGCCATACCAACACCATTTTTACCAACCTGATCTTTATCTGTCTTTTTCAGCTCGACAGGGCCAGCCAAGGCGGCCGCATTGTCCTCTGTCACTGAAAGCTCGGATAATTGACCCTTGGCACCCGTCAACCCTGTATTTAGAGTCTGAGCACCGATTGATAAATCTCCCAGCCCACTAGTTAAAGTGAGACCACCAGTCGCTAACTGCTGAGAACCATCCGCCATTTGAGTGGCACCCGTAGATAATGTTTGCATCCCTGTGACCAAAGTAGATGATTTATCATTTAATTGAGAGAGGCCTGAGCTGATTTGACCGATTCCTGAAGTCACTTGGTCATTATGGTTCGCTAGATTGGCCGCTCCTTGAGAAAGCTGATCGACACCTGTAGTATAAGCGGCTACTCCCTGAGCTACTTGAGAAAGGCCACCTGTATAAGCCGTAATACCTTGAGAAAGGGTCGCTGAACCAGTGCTGGCAGAGGATAGAGCCTCATTTACCTGACCTAGACCACCATAGAGACCACTAATCATAGCTGAAGCTCCCGGCAGGACTTGGTTGGCTGCTGCCGACAGCTGACTTGCCTGACTGCTGGCCTTTTGCAGACCTTGCAGATTCGTTTGGATAGCTTGGACTTCCTGTACAATGGTTGCCGCTGCACTGCTGCTAGAATCAGCTCCACCTGCTAGAGCTGATTTTAGTTCTTCTTGCTCACTGGCAGAAAGTTTTTGGTAAGCAGCTGTGCCTTCCAAAGCGGCCACGGCTGCCGCCCGATCACTTTGCGCACTACTTGCCAAAGACTGGGCATTGGTCGCAATCGTCGTGAGAGAAGCCGCAATTGTTTCCGTTGGCAAACTCGTTCCTGATGTGGCATTCTGAATAGCTGTATTGAGCTGATCTAGACCTGCCGTCAACTGAGCAACCTTTTCTTGATTAGCAGTAACACTACTATTAACAGATGATTGCAGTTCTGCCAAACCACTATTTAGTCGCTCCACACCAGCAACTAATTCCTGTGAATTGCCCGTCAGTTGGTTGGTTCCATTCAGTAATGTTTCTGACTGAGCGGTTAATTGACTGGCACCAGCTGAAAGCTGCCCAACTCCATCTGTATATTCCGTCATCTTGCTAGTAAAAGTTGGCAAGCCAGCATTGATCTGAGCCACTCCATTTGTATATGCTACCAGACCAGTTGACAGCGCTGTGGCTCCATCTGAGAAAGTGAGGCTGGACTGGGCTAGGCTTTCCAAGTTAGTCGACAGCTTTTGGCTGCCGTTTGCTAATTCTTGACTGCCTTCAGCCAATTTAGCAGTCCCATCGACAGCCGTGCCAAGTCCACCTTTTAGCTTATCCATACTCGCAAAAAGGCTTGTCACATAGCTGTTCGTGATCTTCTGACTGACAGACTGCTTCATCGAAGTCATGGCAGAATCGCTCATTTTACTAGCGATAAAACTATGACCACTGGATGTTTGATAGTGAATCGTGACCTGCTTGGGCTGATTGCTCAAGATACTAGCCGCATTGGCTGATAGATCCTTGGGAAGAGTCACCACCATGTAATAGTCGCCCTTTTCCAGTCCCTTCTCTGCCTGACTCTCATCCACAAAATGAAAATCCAGCGCTTCATTTTTCTTCATATCTTGAACCATATCTGACCCAATGGACAAGTCTTGTCCATACAAGCTCGCCTTCTGGTCCTGATTGACCACCGCTACTGGCAAATCAGAAAGTTTGCCATATGGATCCCACATGGAACTCAAAAAAATCACATTATACAAGGCTGGAATCAAGGCAACTCCCAGCATGACTACAATAATCTTCGGTTTTTTGAAGATAGCTTTCCATTCTTTGAACATCTCTTCTCCTTTTTATACACATTGTCTAAAAATTTGATATAATAGATTATACACAATAAAAAAATTAAGGCAAGCAGAAAATTCTATTTTTGAACACCTTGTCTAATTTTGTATAATTCAATAACAAAGGAAAGATTGAAATGACGGAAAGTAATAAACGTAAAAAAACCAAGGCCATCATTGAAAAGGCTATGGTTGACTTATTACATCAAGAATCTTTTGACCACATTACGACAGTCGAATTGGCCCGAGCTGCTGGTATCAGTCGCAGTAGCTTTTATACCCACTACAAGGATAAATATGATATGATTGAGCGCTATCAGCAAGGGCTCTTTCATCAACTAGAATACATCTTTGAACACAATCGAGAAGATGTTGCAGTCGCTATCACAGAGGTCTTTCAGTTCTTGACCCAAGAGCCTCTTCTGGCTGCTCTCTTGACGGAAAACGGCACTAGAGAAATCCAAAATTTCCTGCGTCATAAGCTCCAATCCTTACTTTCCCAAATCCTACAGGAACGGTTTCGACACAAAGCTTTCAATCAAATCGAAAAGGAATACGGCATCGTTTACCTCGTTAATGCTTTCTTTGGCGTCTACCAGATGTGGATCGCCCGAGGCAGTAAGGAAAGCCCTGAACAAATGGCTGATCTCCTTTTAAAGATGCTATAAAATTTAACAACTAAAGAAAGAGGCTAGGACTTTTGTCCTAGCCTCTCAATTGTCTTTGGATTATCGAGCAAGACGCAGTGGTTGAGTGGGCTCTACTACGCTGATTTCATCAGCTTTTACAGCCCTACTCAACTGTGCGGAGGTGGGACGACGAAACCGAATTCTAACGAATTACCGATTTCTGTCCCACTCTCTCTTTTTATTAATCGAATAAAAAAGAAGCCAAAAACGGCTTCTGAATAAATTTCCAATAGAAATTAAAGCATTTTGTTGTAGAATTCAACGACAAGTGCTTCGTTGATTTCTGGGTTGATTTCGTCGCGTTCTGGCAAGCGAGTCAATGAACCTTCCAATTTTTCAGCGTCGAATGATACGAATGCTGGACGTCCAAGAGTAGCTTCAACTGCTTCAAGGATAGCTGGAACTTTCAATGATTTTTCACGAACTGAGATCACTTGACCTGGAGTTACGCGGTATGATGGGATATCAACGCGTTTTCCGTCAACAAGGATGTGACCGTGGTTTACGAATTGACGAGCTTGACGACGAGTAGTCGCAAGACCAAGACGGTAAACAACGTTATCCAAACGACGTTCCAAAAGAAGCATGAAGTTGAAACCAAGGATTCCGCCTTTGATTTTTGTAGCTTGTACGAACAAGTTACGGAATTGTTTTTCACCTACACCGTAAGTGAAACGAAGTTTTTGTTTTTCAGCCAATTGCAAACCGTATTCTGACAATTTGCTGCGGTTGTTTGGTCCATGTTGACCAGGTACATAGTTACGGCGAGCCAATTCTTTACCTGTACCAGTAAGAGAAAGACCCAAACGACGAGCTTGTTTCCAAGATGGTCCTGTATAACGTGACATATAAATGTCCTCCTATAAAATATTTTTGAGGAAATAGTCACTTAGAAAGCTCTGATTCGTGCAGAACATTTTCGCCCAAACAGCTAAGGCTACTTTTATAGCTGATGTTCTGTTGACGAGCTCCATGCTTTCCTGCTGCTATTTCACACAAAGGCTATTGTACCATGAATAAAGTCAAAAGTAAAGGGTCTCAAACAAAAAATCAAGCCAAAAAGCTTGATTTTTTGTTACTTGAAAACTCTTCATGAGGAATCCCGTCGCTTACTTCACATTCCCAAGAGCTTTAAAATCTCCCGCTTATAACGGAGCTTCTGCAGTTCTTTATCCTCGCTGTCTGACCAAGTCATCTGGAGATTCGCGACGATTTGCCCCGGCCGATTTTTCAGAATATAAATCCTATCGCTCAAAGCCAGAGCCTCCTCAATGCTATGCGTGATGAGAAGAGTCGTCAGACCCAGCCTACGATGAATGTCCAGATACCAAGCGTGCAGCTCCATCTTGGTCAGCTCATCCAAAGCACTAAAGGCTTCGTCTAGAAGAAATAGCTTGTGCCCGAACATATAGGTCCGCAGCAGAGCCACGCGCTGCCGCATCCCCCCACTCAGCTCATGTGGATACTTATCTGCCACATCAAAGAGCCCGAACTCCTTCAAAATCTGAGTGGCCTGCTCCGTCGCTTCCTTTTTGGATACTTTTCGGATTAAGAGGGGCAAGATGACATTACCCAGCACCGTCTTATGCTCCAGCAACAAGTCCTTCTGTAGCATATAACTCACCTGGCCCTTAGGATTTTCCTGCCCATCTAGGACAATACTGCCCGACTGGACCTCCAAAATCCCAGCAATGAGGTTAAAAAGAGTCGATTTCCCTACGCCACTAGGACCCAAGATTGCCACTACTTGGCCAGCTTCCACCTCTAGGTTGATATCTTTTAAAATTTGCTGTTCATCATAAGCATAGCTTACATTTTCAAGTTTAATTACTGTCATTATTTTATATAATCGTTGCTAAATCCCTTGTCACTCAAGTCATTTTTTACAAGACCGTTATCCTTGGCCCATTTGTAAAAGGCATTCCAACGGCTAGCCTCAAACTGACCCCACTTGCTCTTATCTGACGCATATTGCTCAGACAAATATTTTTGAGAAGCCAAAACAAAGTCACGTTTATTTTTCAATTCTGGTGCATTTTTGATTAAAATGTCTGCTGCTTCTTCAGGGTGCTCCATAGCATATTGGTAGCCTTTTTTAATAGCTTGCAAGACTTTTTTTGCCTCGTCCGGATTCTTCTTCAGATAGTCATTATTAGCAATGATGACAGGAGAATAATAGTCAAACTCCTTGACATAGTCCTTCATATAAAAGAAATTAGTGTCCATGCCCTGAGTCTGTGCCATGATACCATCCCAGCCATGATAAATCCATGCCGCATCAAACAAACCATTTTCAATTGGTGTGATAGAGTTAGAATCATTATTCGGAACCTTCTCTACATCATCAAACTTGCTACCTTGGCTTTCTACCAAAGTTTTCAGCATGCCCAACTCCACAGGATCATTCCAAGTACCGTATTTCTTCCCAGCCAAATCCTTAGGACCATTAATCCCTGCAGATTTTTTGGAAATGATACCCGAAGTATTGTGCTCTACAATGGCCGCGACAGCTGTGATTTCTGCGCCCTTATCCAGTTTTTTAGCCATAGAGTCCTGGAAATAAATTCCAAAAGGAGCCTTGCCATTAATAATCAGGTCAGAAGTGCTATCTTCTGGTGGTAACTTAATATCAACATCCACACCTGCTTCCTTAAAGTAGCCCTTCTCCTTAGCTACATAAAGCCCTGTATGATTGGTATTGGGTGACCAATCCAGAATAAAATCAATCTTTTTGTCCTTGCTCTCAGACGTAGATTTCGACTGACCGCAGGCCGCTAGACCAAAGAGTGATACTGCAGCCAATCCTGCAAGGAACAATTTACAACTTTTTTTCATCATAATCCTCTTTTCTTTTTTGGAAAATAGCAGAGCTAAGCTCCTATTTCCACTTGATGACAAATTTTTCACTAATAGCTACCAGTTTCATACCCAGAAGACTGATAACTGATACTAAAACGATAATGGCAAACATGGTATCGTACTGGAAAAGCTTCTTAGACTGGATCATATAGACACCCAGCCCTTCAAAGCCGCCCAGCCATTCAGAGACTACAGTCGTGATAAAAGCATAGGAAACACTGACCCTCAGACCCGCATAGAAATAAGGTAAACTAGCTGGAATCTTAAAATGCCAGAGAATCTGCCAGCGATTGGCCTGCATGAGTTCAAAGAGAGTCAAGGTATCTCTGTCACAATGTCGAAAACCGTCTAGAATACTGACGATAATTGGGAAAGTTGTCGTCAGAATAATGAGCACAATCTTGGGCAAAATCCCATAACCCAGCCAGAGAACCAGAATTGGCGCTAACGCAATGGTCGGAATCGTCTGCACCACAACCATCATGGGATAAATCAAATCATTGAGCCAGCTCAGACTATCCATGAGGACTGCCAGCAAGCAGGCTATAATGACTCCTAGCAGCAAACCCAACAAGGCTACTTTTAAGGTCGCCCAACTGTGTATAGCCAACAGTTCTGCATCCCTAACAAAAGCCTGACAAATTTCCAAAGGCGTCGGCAAAATGAACTTAGGCAAGAGCTTGAGCCAGCCCATGACTTGCCAAATAGCAAGCACACCTACCATCCCTAAAAGACTAATCTGCTGACGCAGAATATTTTTCAAGTTTCTCATCAATAGACAAAATCTCTCCATAATTTATCTTCACATTTGCAAATACATTATCCGCTTGACTGCCAGCCAATTCTATTGCCTTTCCCAATATAGGAAACAAATCTTCCCATTCTCCTTCTAAAACTGTTTCAAAAGGAGTTACCAACTGCCTCACGGGCTGTTTCTGCAGATACTCAATCACGTCTTCAATGACTGCCAACCGTCCTTTATCAATTGACAAAGGCAGAATTTGCAAAGCAATGCTCGCTTTCATCTCTTCACCTCCCTGCATTCAAACTCTATCTGAGAATGATGCATACAGATACGATTCCATTTACTAACCAGACCGTTCTTTCCCTAATGAAAGAGATCGCAAGCTCTCTTTATAAAAACCTTGCACTTCATACAAAAACACCTTCTCCAATATGGAAAAGGTGTAGCATGCATCAGTATCCTAAAGATAGGCGAATCGCTCGCCACTTTTAGTAAAACCACAAGGTTTTTACAAATACTTTTCCCTACGCTGGCATTACCCAGATCAGGTGCGGTCGAAGTTTACACTTCCTCTCAGACTGTACACAGACTCCCATATATGTATATTATGATAGCGCAATCACGACTCTATGTCAAGATTTGTGCTTAATCCCACTGAACCAAACATTCCCTTAGAAAGTAATAAACAATCCAGCGCCTCAATATTTTCCAATTCGCTCTTAGCTAGTATTGTCTCAAAGTCCATTTCCCTTGCCGTATCCAAATTGACCTGAATATCATCCATAAAGACCGACTCTTCTGGTTTAAGATTATATTTCTCAAGGAGTTCCTGGTATATTTTTTTGTAAGGTTTTACTACTTTAACTTCTGAAGAGAGAATATAACCTGACAAAAGAGGAAAAATTGGCAATAATCCTGCCTGTTCAATCCTATAAAATATCTCACAGGTTGTTGATAAAATGTAAATATGATAGCCTAACTTTGACCATCGCTCTATTTTTTCTTGCAGATTTTGGTAGACATCCACGGCCTCATACCAGTGAAAAAATATTTTTTCAACTGCAGCTTCAAAAGATGGATCCAGATTCTGTTGAGCTAATGTACAAGCTTCCGACAAAGATAAGGATCCCCAATCCGTTTGGTGCCATAGGTGTGAATCAAAAATTGCTTTTCTCAGGGATTGTCGTCGCATTTCATCCGTTTCAAAATGCCTGAATATCTTATCTGGATTCCACTCAATCAAAACATTTCCTAAATCAAAAACCAAATTTTTAATCATAGTGTCCACCTCTGCTTTCATTATAACATGTTTAAAAAATATAAAAAAGGCGAAAACAAATTCCGCCTCTTTAATAGCCTATCTAGTAGGAGTATATGTTAATTCTGAACCATGTTTCGCAAGGAAATCACTCATTTCAGAATCTGGAATCTGACGTAGGTAGAGGTTAGAACGAATTGTCTCATCCTCTTCACGACAGGTTGATAGCACAAGATATTTGTCGCTTGCTTTTACCTTGATGTCCTTGTTTTTAGTTCTAGATGCTTCATAAATACTGTTTAGCTGATCTGTAAAGTCCTTATCTCCATCGAAGCTAGTCCGATAGAAAGCAGTCTCCTCTGGTACAATAACCAAGCCCATTGCTTCATAGTAGAACTTACGCTCAGGTGTTTCAACAACAACATACTTGTGCTGATCGAAAAATTCCTGATTATCATAGAAGTTGACATCGTTAAACATACGATTGTCCGCTACTTTGCTTCCACGAGCATGACCAAAAAGCCAAGTCAAGCGATCACTAAAGTCCTTCTTGTTATCTGTGTCCATAAAGACTGTTCCCATGTAAGGCTCATTCCCGCCTTCAAAGGTTTTATCAAGATAAGTAGAATTATCTTTCGTCTGTACAACAGGTTCATCTAATTTTGTACCTGGAGCATAAACATAAGCAATAGCTTCACTATTAATAGCCTTTAAATCTGCAAAGCGCTTGGCTAAATACTCTTTTTCTTCCTTGCTTGGTTGATAAGTATTCTTTGTAGAGCTTTTTGTTACTTGACTAGTAGAAGCAGTCGTATTCGACTTAGGCGCTGACTTAAATGGATTAAAAATCAGCATTGCAGTTGCAACAGCAACAACAATGATACCTAATAAAGCACCAAATAGTTTTAAATTCTTATTTGGAGCCTTCTTAGTTTGTCTTTTAGCATTTTGACTCATAATATTTAAGTATTCCCCATTTTTTTCTAAGAAAATATCACTGAACCAATGGCCCAGTGATATTGTTTACATCAGTATCAATAAAGAATTATTTAACTGCTGAAGTTTTTGGAAGTGCTTTACCAGCAGCTTTACCTGCGTTTTTAGCAGCAGCTTCTGATTTTTTAGCTTCTTCTTTAGAAGCAGGAGTAGTAGCTCCTTTGTCTTCTGCAGCTGGGTTTTGGTTGTTAGCTGCACCAACACGTTTCAAGTAACGAGCGTTAGCTTGTTCAGGAGTTTCACCTTGGATGTATGTTTTGCCTTCTTGTTCTGTAGCGTTGTTGTATGTAGCTTGGAATTGTTGTACATATTTGTTACGTACAGCGTTGAAAGCGTTGTTGAATGCTGCTTCATAAGCTGCTTTAACTTCACCATAATTGTGGCTTCCACCTTCAACTGCATCAAGAGCAGCTTTAGCAGCTACTACTGCTGGATCTGCAGCAGCTTCTGCACGGATTTCACCATCATGTTGAGCCAAGTATTCGTTTACTTTATCAGCATTTGTGAATTGAGTTTGAAGGTAGTATGCGCCGTCGTTTTTACGAGCTGCATCAGTAGCTTCATCAGCAGAGAAAACTGGTGCTGCAGCTGCAAATAATGTAAGTGCTACCACGCTTGACAATAAAACTTTTTTCATCGTTTTATCTCCTTTTTCTTTTTAAAAAAATTATTCGTAACTCGGAGTTACTACCTATATTATATATATTTGCCCTATTTTTGTCAATAGTTTTTTTTATTATTTTGAAATTCATCATATGGTAGAAACGGCTTCGTTTCAATAAAAAATCCCCCTTATCTTGTGGTCAGGGGGAAGCATTTCAGAAATGTGTAATATTGTAACATTTTTATAATATTAATTTTTGCCAATTTCAAACAAAGGAGAAAGAGGACGTTTTTCATGGATACGAATAATTGCTTCTGAAAGAAGATCAGCAATAGAAATCTGCTCAATCTTATCAATTAAACGTTCTTGCGGAAGATAGATTGTATCCAAAACAACTAATTTCTTGATAGCAGATTTCTGAATATTTTCCATTGCAGGACCAGATAGGACTGGGTGAGTGCAACTAGCATAAACATCAACTGCACCTGCTTCAGCTAAGGCATCTGCTGCGTGATAGATGGTTCCTGCAGTATCAATCATATCATCGATCAAAATACAGGTTTTGCCCTTAACGTTACCAATAATATTCATGACCTCACTAGTGTTCATCTTATCTACACTACGACGTTTATCAATAATAGCAATCGGTGTTTTTAGAAATTCTGCTAATTTTCTAGCACGTGAGACACCACCATGGTCAGGGCTCACAACAACATAGTCACTTCCAATCATTCCACGACGTTCAAAGTAATTAGCAATGAGAGGCGCTCCCATTAAATGATCAACCGGAATGTCAAAGAAGCCTTGAATCTGTGAAGCATGTAAATCAATTGTCAGCAAACGATCAACACCAGCAATTTCTAGCATATTTGCTACTAGTTTAGAAGTAATCGGTTCACGAGCACGGGCCTTACGGTCTTGTCTAGCATAACCATAGTAAGGCATGACCACATTGATAGATTCAGCACTTGCTCGCTTAAGCGCATCCACCATAATCAAAATCTCCATCAGATTATCGTTAACAGGTGAACTCGTTGACTGCAAAATAAAAACATGCTTGCCTCGAATTGATTCTTCAATATTGACTTGAATCTCCCCATCCGAAAACTGACGTACCGTCGACTTTCCAAGCTCCATTCCTATCCCTTTGGCTACCCGCTTGGCCAACTCTTGGTTAGAAGAAAGAGCAAAGAGCTTTAAATCAGAAAATGACATGTTTGCCTCCGAAAATTTATTCCATTTACATTTTAACCCTTTTTAAGGAATATTTCAATTTTGAATAAAGCGTTTTACAAAAAATATTTGAATAGTCTTACAAATACTTAATCTTATGCTAAATATAAAAAGGTTGGAAATTCCAACCTTCTAAATTTATTAATTTGGATAAATGTAACTTACTGTACCTTGTGCAGTTGTTGGGTCAAACCAACCACGGTAGTTACCAATTGATTGTTGACCAAGATAGTTAGCTTCTGATACTTGAATGCTAGTTGAAGACTGAACTGCTGTTACTACAGCCACGTGTCCATAACCACCATCAGTCCAACATGCGATCGCTCCAACTTGTGGTTGAGAACCTACACGGAAGCCTGCCGCTGCTGCACTTGCTGCCCATTGACCACCATTACCCCAGTAATTACCAGCCCAAGGTGCCAATGTTTTAACTCCCCAAGTACACTGACCAACAGGGTAAGTAGAAGCGTCTGAAGAATAAGATACATTAGACACTGTCGCTGCTGGTGCAGGTGCTGCTGCAGCAGGAGTACCTCCAGAAACAGCTTGTATTTGTGCTGAGAGGTTTGTATTACCAGATGCTTGAATTGCTTGAAGTTGAGAAGCTTGTTGTGAACGGTAAGCTGCTTCAGCTGCTGCTGCTGCTTCAGCTGCTTTTTGTGCTGCTGCTTTTTGTTCTAAAAGAGAATTTTTCTCACCTTCGGCACTTGCTTTTTCAGCTGCAAGATTGATTTGTGCAACCTTCAATTCAGCTTCTTTAGTTGACAACGCTTGAGCATCATCAGCCAAGGTTTGTTGGTTCGCAATAACTGTGTTGATTGCTTCGTTATTAGCAATTTGTTTCTCAGTAATAGCTTCTTTATCCGCTTTTTGTTGTTCCAACATTTTATTGTTAGCGGAAATGATTTCATTCATAGCTGTCACACGTGAAATTGCTTCAGTGATTGAGCTTGAGTTAACAATCGTATTAATATAGCTTGTAACAGTTCCACTTGTTTGAGCGCTACGAGCTTGGTTTGCTAATGACTCATTACGTGCTACAATGTTTTTTGACAATTCATCAATTTCAGCTGAAAGTTTTTCAGATTCTGCTGTTAACTTTTCGTTTTCAGCTTGAAGCTTTTCTTGTTGTGATTTAATTGCTGATACTTGACTTTGAATTTGATCAACTTGAGCTTGCGCAGCTTGTTGTTGAGCATTTAAGCTATTAATTTTATTGTTCTGTGCAGCGATCTTATCATCTGTTGTATCGGCATGCACATTCACTAGACTAGCACCTTGAGTAAGAACCAAAGCACTTAATAACATCGAAGTGATAATTTTTTTCTTCATAAATAATTCTACTCCTATCCAATAAGACAATAATAAGTATAACAGAAAAAGACGTAGAATATGTTACGCCTTTATTACATTTTTATTTCTTCTTTTTTATCATAAATAAACTTTTTCCAAAACTGGTTGCAAAATTAGTAAAAGCAGGGAATTAAGCACCATTGTCGGAGCTAAACTATACACTATAAAAGTACTTATTTCCATACTAGTTAAAGAAACTAGATTAGCTAATAAAAAAGAAACAAATTCAAACAAGAATACCAGTATTAAAACGGACAAGAATCTAGTGATTTTATTGCCCATCATAATTGTATTATATTTATTGACTAATACACTCAATAGAGGAAGTAATAATGTGGCAATTCCAATTACATGAAAATAGTAAGCATCATAAAGAATACCTATCACTAAGAATATTGTAAATGCTGTTACATCAGATACTTCTACTGAAATAAATAGCAGAAAAATCAACACCAAATGGCAAACTAAATGGAATCTTATAGGTAAAAAAGAAGCAATTAGGGTTGAAATCTGGCCATCTAATAACATTAAAAAAAGCAATAAGAGCGGTATACCCACATGTTGTCTAAAAAGTCGCATATCAGTTCCCCACCAATGTTACAACACGAATGTCAGAAAAATCAGCACTTGGTTTAATATATACCTCTTTTGTCAAATAGTCACTACTTGAAGCTACAGAAGATACCTTCCCAACAGAAATATTCGCAACTGGATAAGATCCCAAGCCACTTGTAACCACTTTTGAGTCCTCTTTGATCTCATCAGAAGTATTCAGCTGACTAACAATAAAAGCTGACTTTTTTTCGTCATATCCTACAATAATACCATAAATTGTTTTTGAGCCACTTTGTATTCTAACAGATATATTTTCGTTATTTTTTTTATTCGTTAATAAACTAATTCGACTAGAATGTTCATTCACTTGATCAACACTTCCAATCAAGCCACCGTTAGCAACAACAAGCATAGTTGAAGCTACTTTATTTTCTGATCCTACATTAACTGTCAACTCATTAGACCATGAAGCTGGAGTACGAGCAATAACATCAGCGGATAGTTTCACATCACTTTTAATAGAATTCTTCATATCAAGCATTTCTCGAAGTTGAGCATTTTCTTCCTTTAAATCTGAAACTTCATTTGACGCTGAATCAATTTCATTTAAAGTAGCTTTTAACTCTTCATTCTCATGATAAGTATTAACCAAATGTTCCAAATCACTTTTCACATCACTAAGTAAATGAAATGGCTTTGACAAAACATTATCAACAAGGCTTAAAACATTTGATGTTCCATTTACAAACCAAGTAGAATAAGTAGAAAGTAACAAAGCTGAAGCAGTTAAAATTAACACAATGATCATTACAATTAATCTTGATTTTTTAAATTTTTTCATCTCAATACCTACAAAATCACAACAAAGTACAAGAAAAGGAGATAGCAAATGCTAAACTCCCTATTGACGGAGAATGGGGGATTCGAACCCCCGCGCCAGTTACCCGACCTAACGATTTAGCAAACCGTCCTCTTCAGCCTCTTGAGTAATTCTCCAAAATGGGCACGAGTGGACTCGAACCACCGACCTCACGCTTATCAGGCGTGCGCTCTAACCACCTGAGCTACGCGCCCAAGTTATAAAAACTTGGTATGAACTATTGTTCAAAGCGGGTGACGAGAATCGAACTCGCGACAACAGCTTGGAAGGCTGTAGTTTTACCACTAAACTACACCCGCTTATTCAAAAATATGGCGCGAGACGGAATCGAACCGCCGACACATGGAGCTTCAATCCATTGCTCTACCAACTGAGCTACCGAGCCATATTGCGGGAGCAGGATTTGAACCTACGACCTTCGGGTTATGAGCCCGACGAGCTACCTAGCTGCTCCATCCCGCGTTACTATTATTCAACTAAAAGGAGGATGTGGGATTCGAACCCACGCACGCTTTTACACGCCTGACGGTTTTCAAGACCGTTCCCTTCAGCCGGACTTGGGTAATCCTCCAAGATATTCATTATGGACCTTGTAGGACTTGAACCTACGACCACTCGGTTATGAGCCGAGAGCTCTA
>NZ_CAURYF010000002.1:0-87694 GCF_963529205.1 Streptococcus cristatus
AGTTCTTGAACAACTTGCTTCAAATCATCTGTTTTGCCAACGACTTGTGCTTTTTTAATTGCTTCACTGAAAGAAAGCCCATCATCATTGATTAATTGCATAAAGTTACGATTGCTGTAGCCGTCATCAATCAGATAATCAAAAATCGTCTTGCCGGTTTTTTTATCGCGGATGCCGTTAATCAGCTTAGCAGAGAGTTTTCCCCAACCAGTATAATGTCGACGAGTTAGTGCTTTGATTACTTTTTCATCAAAGAGAGAATCATACTGAGCAAGACGTTGCTTAATCATCTCACGGTCTTCAAAGATAGTTAGAGTATGGACAATATTTTCAAGAATTGCTTCATTTTTAGCATCGTCCATAAACTTCTTATCCTTGATAATTTTGAGTAAATCATGGTAAGTAGAAAGACTAGCGTTAAATTGTTTTTCAATTCCTTTTAGTTCAATTCCATCGTAGCCATCAACATTGTATAGATACTGAATGAGATCTTTTTCGGTTACTTTTCTTTTTTCTTTGAAACATCTATCAACAATTTGCTTCTTCTGCCCACTATCAAGGAATTGATAGTCTCTCAATCCTTCTGCAATAAATTTTACTTTTGTTAATTCATTATAGACAGCAAATGTTTCATACAACAGACTGTGTTTAGGCAAAACTTTTTCCTCTGGGAGATACAAGTCATAGTTAGTCATCTTATTGATGAAGGATTCCGCAGAGCTTGCTTTATCAACAATTTCTTCGAAATTCCAGGGGCGAATTGCTTGGTCAGAATTTCGAGTTAGCCAAGCAAAATCACGATTGCCACGAGCCAATGGACCAACGTAGTAAGGAATACGGAAGGTTAATATTTTTTCAATCTTTTCTTTATTTTCCTTCAGAAATGGATAATGTTCTCCTTGTCGACGGATAATAGCATTCATTTCTTGAAGATGAATTTGATGAGGAATAGAACCATTATCGAAGGTGCGTTGTTTTCTCAAAAAATCTTCACGTTCAATTTTCTCAAGGAAATAGTCTGCTCCTTCGAATTTAGAGAGAAGATTTTTGATATACTTGTAAAATGCTTCTTGCGTGGCCTTGCCATCGATATACCCAGCATACCCATCTTTAGATTGGTCAGAAAACACTTCAGCATATTTTTCTGGAAGATTGTTTTTGATGAATTGTTTTAAAGTGGCTAAGTCTTTTTGGTGATTTTCATAGCGCTCAATCATAGACGCCGATAGTGGAGCCTTGGTTGATGGATCTATGACGGTTAAGATTCCTGATAGAAGAATGGCGTCATAGAGTTTTTTAGCAACTAAGAAAAGGTCTGCAAAATCATCTCCAATTTGTCCGAGCAAGTTTTCCAAATCTTCATCATAGGTATCTTTGGAGAATTGTAGTGGGGCTTTTTCTTCTAAGTTAAAATGTTTTTTAAAATCAGCTTGATTCCCTACAATCAACTTGAGAAATTCTGAAAAGAGACCAGTGGATTTTTCATCAGGAAATAGTTTTAGAACGCGTTCTCTCTTTGCAGATTTACTAATTTTATCAGTAAAAATTGCTTCGACTTGTGCACCTTGCTCACTAAGTGAACTTCCTTCAAATGTGTTGTCGTAAATGCTTATCAATTCATTAAAGATTTTTTGGATATCATTGTTTTTAATATCGAAAGATTCTTCATATAAAAAATGTCCGCGGTATTTAATCATATGAGCTAATGCCAGATAGATTAAGCGCAAGTCCGCTTTTTCTTTTGAGTCCGCCAGATGTTTTCTCAAATGATAGATAGTTGGAAATTGCTTATGGTATTCTTTCTCTTCTTGTAGGGTAGCAAAAATAGGATATTTACTTCCTCTTTTATCCTCAGGAATTAAAAAGGAGTCGTCCAATCGATGAAAGAAACTACTATCCACCTTGCTCATTTCCTCAGCAAAGATTTCTTGAAGATAGCGAAGACGATTCTTCCTGCGAGTATAGCGACGGCGTGCTGTTCGTTTGAGACGTCTATCCTCGGCAGTAGTCCCTTCATCAAATAACAAAGCTCCAATTAGATTTTTCTTGATAAAGTGTTTATCAGTATTACCCCGAACTTTCATCTTTTTCGATGGAACTTTATAGTCATCTGTAATGACGGCCCATCCGACGCTGTTTGTTCCGATATCAAGTCCGATAGAGTAATTTTTGTTGTCCATATATACAAACCTCCTTTGTATTGAGTTATAATTTTAAAAAATTAAGAAATGAGAGCTTTGATTAAGTCAATACAACCTTTCATAAACTTTATTAACTCAGTTAGAATTGCTAAATGATCTCTAGTAAATTTGAATTTTTCTAAAATTTTCTCCTTAAAATACAATCTTTTTTCAATTATAACATTCCTAATAAAAATTTCAATAAATTAAATGCTATATTTGTAGAAATCTGTTATAATTAGTAATGAGTTGTATTTTAGTTTTAGAGCTGTGTTGTTTCGAATGGTTCCAAAACTGTATGTCGTTGAGGACCTTGAAGGCGCAATTTTTAGAGCTGTGTTGTTTACAGCTTTAAAATATCCTTTTGTCGGATCTGTAAAATAATTTACATTTTACTTGATAATCTTTGATAAGTATAGTACAATGAAACTGTTGGAACTATTCGAAACAACACAGCAAGTTAAAATAAGGCAGTGGTTTTTAAGCCCAGTCCGTATTCAACTTGAAAAAGTACGCACCGATTCGGTGCTTTTTATTTACTATAATAACTATATTTTACTCTTATTTCTATAAAAAGGCAACGAAATTCAAAGCGTTTTCAACAATTCACTAAAAAACTACGTTCAAATGAACGTAGTTTTAATATTTATGTCCCCTGCCGGAATCGAACCAGCAACTACTCCTTAGGAGGGAGTTGTTATATCCATTGAACTAAGGGAGCTAGAGAAAAACCCTGCTGAATGAGCAGAGTTTTTTAGTCGAATTAACGACGGATTTCTTTGATACGAGCTGCTTTACCTTGAAGAGCACGCAAGTAGTACAATTTCGCACGACGTACTTTACCGTAACGAACAACTTCGATCTTTTCAACACGTGGAGTGTGGATTGGGAAGATACGCTCAACACCTACACCGTTAGAGATTTTACGAACTGTGTAGTTTTCTGAGATGCCAGCACCCTTACGAGCGATAACGACACCTTCAAAGATCTGGATACGTTCGCGAGTTCCTTCGACAACTTTCGCATGCACGCGGACAGTGTCACCAGGACGGAATGCAGGGATGTCTGAGCGAAGTTGACCTTCAGTCAAGCTTTGAATTAATGGATTCATTTTTTCTCCTATCTTGCTAATCTTGTAGCTCTAGACGACAGCGGATTAGCCGTTTTTTTAGTGCATCCATTTATGCACAAAGTATATTATATCAAAATTCTAGTAAAAGTAAAGATTTTTAGATAAAAATTCCTAAAAGAATCGCTAAAAATCCTAAAAAGTAAGTCAGCATCAGATAGAAGCTAAACTTCTTCTTATCTGAGAACAGCTCTGCTAATTCCGCATTAAAGGTGGAAAGAGTTGTTAAACCGCCACAAAAACCTGTTGCCAAAATGCTATACAGCTGTTTATCTTGGATATGATTATAAAAATATCCAATCAAAAGAGCTCCCAGTACATTAGCCATCAAGGTCCCTACTGGCAGAGAAGCTCTGCTATTGACCTTAGAAAAAAGGTAACGAACAAGAGCTCCTAGACCGCAAGCAATGAGTAAAAACCAAATCATGCGGTCACCTTCCTTCCAACCCATAAAGCAATGCAAAGGCTGCCGCCGATACTCAAGGCAAGGTATACGATCAATTCTGGATAACGGCCTAAATCCAACAATTTGAGCGAATCTAATAGAAGACCTGAAAAAGTCGTCAATCCGCCACAAAATCCCGTCGACAAAGCCAATAACAAACGCTTGGAAACTTGCTTGCGACTGAGATAGTCTTTAACCAAATAGACTAACAAGAGAGTTCCCAAATAGTTGACCAAAAGTGTAGCTAGCGGAAAATGTCCCGTAAATGTGAAAAAGAATGAACATTGATAACGAAGTAAACCGCCTAGCATAGCTCCCAAGAAGATTGCTAAAGAATTTTTTACTTCACTCATCTTAATTGCTTCTCCTGAAAAGCGCGTGAATGCTTTAGGATATCCGCAAAGGTCGCAAGAATCGGCTCTTGATATTCCTTATTTTCGATCTTACTCGCAACTTTAGCAAAAATCCTTTCTTCTCGTTTAGGATCTGCGACGGCCTTCCCAGTTGATTTTTTAACAGCCACAACTTGGCCGACCAGATTCATGCGTTTCTCTAGTAAGGCAACGAGCACATCATCCACTTGGTCAATTTCCTGTCTAATTTCTTCTAGCTTCATCTACTTCCTCCTTGTATGCTATCTATCATAACAAAAATTAGGAAAATGTTCTAGCATTACTCCAAATTAACAGCAAGGTCAAATAATTGAAAATTCCTATTATCTCACTTGATTTTGCCTCCTATCTGAAATCTAAAACAGTCTCTCAGATTTGCTAAGAAGTAAAGCGACTAGCCTCGCTACTTATCCGCAGATTTCAAGATACTCTGGACCTTAATTAAAGAAAACTCACAAAAACGAGTTTTTATCTACAGCCTAAAATAGTCTCCCGGACCTTAGATTAAGGGGAACTCGCAAAGGCGAGTCCCTATCTACAGATTAAAAAGGTTCCCCGAACTTTTTTAACCAACCGATCCTTCCATGCTCATGTTGATGAGTTGGTTGAGTTCAACGGCGTATTCCATTGGAAGTTCTTTGGTAATGGGTTCCATAAATCCGTTGATAATCATAGCTGTAGCTTCTTCTTCACTGATGCCTCGGCTCATCAGGTAGTAGAGCTGATCCTCGGACACTTTGGAAACCTTGGCTTCATGCTCTAGCGCGACATTTGAATTATGGATTTCATTAAAAGGAATAGTATCAGAACTGGACTCGCCATCCATCAGAATGGTATCGCATTCGATATGGGATTTGGAGCCAGCGCTATTCTTGCCAAAGCGAACCTGACCACGATAATCTGTCTTACCGCCATCCTTGGCCACTGATTTAGAAATTAAAGTACTGGAAGTCTTGGGTGCATTATGAAATACCTTACACCCCGCATCTAAGTGCTGACCATAGTTGGCAAAGGACATAGAGAGGACAGAAGTCCGTGCATTTCGACCATTGAGAAGACTGCAAGGATATTTCATATTGACCTTACTGCCTAAGTTCCCATCAATCCACTCTAAGGTACCGCCCTCCTCAACAATCCCCCGCTCCGTTACAAGATTATAGACATTGTCCGACCAATTTTGAATGGTCGTATAGCGGAAAAAGGCATCCTTTTTGACAATGATTTCGACATTTGCTGCATGAAGGCTATTAGTCGTATAAGTTGGTGCTGTGCAGCCCTCGATGTACTGGATAGAGCCACCCTCCTCGATAATCATCAAGGAGCGCTCAAACTGGCCAGCATTTTCACCATTGATTCGAAAATAGGTCTGAACAGGAACTTGGCACTGGACATTCTTGGGCACATAGATAAAGGTTCCGCCAGACCAAACCGCACTATTAAGCGCAGAAAATTTATGCTCAGCATTTGAAATCACAGTACCAAAATACCGCTTAACCAAGTCTGGATATTCCTGAACAGCCGTATCCGTATCAGTAAAGATAATCCCCAACTTGGCAAACTCTTCCTTCATATTGTGATAAACCACTTCCGATTCATACTGGGCCACAGCTCCAGACAGAAACTGCTTCTCGGCTTCTGGAATTCCCAAGCGGTCAAAGGTCTTCTTAATCTCTTCTGGGACTTCATCCCAACTACGAGCCCGATCTCCGCTTAGTTTCTGATAGTAGATAATATCATCAAATCGAATACCTGATAAATCAGGGCCAAAGTCGGGCATAGGTAACTTATGAAATAGTTCCAAAGAGCGGAGGCGATAATCCAACATCCACTGGGGCTCATTTTTTATTTCGGAGATTTCTCGAACAACTTCTTCAGTCAGACCCTTACCAGTTGAAAAGAGTGGCTTGACATCATCATGAAAGCCAAAGGCATAATCGCGTTCTTTCATAGGAACTCCTCCTTTATCTGATGGATAGCGCTTACCTATATTATACTCCTAATCATGAGAATTGTCAGAAAATAATACTTTAAGAAAAGAAAAACGGCCACAGCCGCTTTCCATATTGTCATTTTAAACTTTACTTACCAACTCTTCCGCAAATGCTTCCAAGCGCTCGATATCATCTTCTTCTGCAGAAAGATCTACTTTGACACATTCTGAACCTTTCACTGCTCCTGTAGCCGCAAAAACAGCATCAAAATCATCAACAGCCTTGCAGAATTCATCATAAAAAGTATCGCCTGAACCGACCACTCCATAGACCTTGCCAGACAAATCCAAACCAGATAAGTCTTCGTAGAAGTCCATCATTTCATCAGGTAGCTCACCGTCACCGTAAGTATAGGTCGCTACAATCGCAATATCGGCCTCCAAGAAGTCCTCTGCGTCAACTGTCGTACATTCATCCACATCGACATCAACACCCAAATCTCTCAATTTATCAGCAACAATATCGGCAATTTCCTCGGTGTTTCCAGTCATGCTGGCAAATACAATTTTCGCTAAGGTCATAGTTCCCTCCAAATTATAATCTTCATTCATTATAACACATCTTTTTTATTTTAAAAATAAAAATTCTTGTGCTACAATAACTAGAGAAAGTTTAAGAGGTTCACAATGAGTATCTATAGTAAAATTCTGAAAAAAATGAAAGAATACGACAAAATTATCATCCACCGCCACATGCGCCCTGACCCAGATGCGATTGGCAGTCAAGTCGGTTTACAAAAGCTTCTCCAACTCAACTTTCCTGAAAAATCCATCAAAGTAACAGGTTACGACGAACCAACCCTTACTTGGCTAGCCAAGATGGATGAGGTGGCCGATTCTGACTATGAGCAAGCTCTGATAATCGTGTGCGATACAGCCAACACTCCTCGTATTGATGATAAGCGCTACAGCATGGGCGACTTTTTGATTAAAATCGACCATCATCCCAACGACGATATCTACGGAGACCTGCTGCTGGTTGATACAGATGCTAGCAGTACCAGCGAGCTTATCGCTCTTTTGGCCTTCGAAAATCGCTTAGAAGTAAATGACTCTATCGCCAAACTCCTCTATGCTGGTATTGTCGGAGATACAGGTCGTTTCCTCTATCCAGCGACTACTGCACGGACATTTGAGGTTGCTGGAAAACTTCGCCAATATGCTTTTAATTTTTCAGAGCTTTCTCGAAAAATGGACTCCATCACCTATCAAGTTGCCAAACTACAAGGTTATGTTTATGATAATTTAGAAATTGATGAGAATGGTGCTGCGCGCGTTATCTTATCTCAGCAGTTATTGAAAGACAATCGATTGACTGATGCTGATACTTCAGCAATTGTAGGTGCACCCGGACGGATCGAAGATGTCCAGATGTGGGCCATCTTTGTCGAGCAGCCTGACGGCCATTATCGTGTGCGGATGCGCAGTAAATTTACTCCAATCAATGAAATTGCCAAGCAACATGATGGAGGTGGCCATCCGCTTGCCAGCGGTGCCAATGCTTATTCCAAAGATGAGGTCGACTTGATTTATCAAAAATTAAAAGAAAGAGCAAAAAAGTAAGAAAATCATCCAAAAGACTTGTCAAATCATTTAGAATTTGATAAACTATCAAAGTAACTAATCTATGGCTCGCAAAGAGTCCATGGCAGAAAGGATTTTTTTAAAATGAGAAAAGACATTCACCCAGAATACCGTCAAGTTGTATTTATGGACACTACTACTGGCTACAAGTTCCTTAGCGGTTCAACTAAACGTTCAAACGAAACTGTTGAATTCGAAGGCGAAACTTACCCATTGATCCGTGTCGAAATTTCATCAGACTCACACCCATTCTACACTGGACGTCAAAAGTTCACTCAAGCAGATGGACGTGTGGATCGTTTCAACAAAAAATACGGTCTCAAATAAGAACCGTATTGACATTAAAACAAATGTTAATACGAAGCCATTTCCGAGAAATCGGATTTGGCTTTTTTTGTTTTTCCAATAGAAAATCCTTTGAAATGTAGAATGAGGCAGCATGACTACTGTCACTCATTCCTTCATCTCAAAGGATTGGTTTCAACTATTGATCTTCTTTCAATTTTTCTCGCTCAAGGCGAAGTTTGCGATTTGGATTCAGACGATTAAAGAGTTCTTCCAGCTTTTTTGCATTCCAAACATCTGCTGCTGAGACAAAGTTGCCATTTTCATCTCGGAAAGATATTGGTTTATCACCCATTACATATCTCCTTAGTCAACAAATTCAAACTCAAACTTACCGATGCGCACCAAATCTCCGTCCTTGGCACCACGCGCACGAAGTGCTTCGTCAACACCCATACCGCGCAGCTGACGAGAGAATTTCATGATGGACTCATCGCGGTCAAAGTTGGTCATTGTAAAGAGTTTCTCTAGCTTATCACCTGAAAGTACCCATGTAGCATCATCATCACGGGAGATTTCGAAGGCTGGCGCTTCTTCGTCAAAGCCATAATATGCCTCATCTTCCATATCCGCTTCTTCATAAAGCAGAAACTCAGGTGTCTTATCCAGCAGCTCAGCTGTCGCATCCAAGAGAGTGGCAAGCCCCTGCTTGGTCAGACTAGAAATAGGGAAAATCTGCGGCAACTCTTCAAATTCATCATAGTTGGCAGCCAGTTTTTTCTTGAATTCTTTCAAGTTTTCTGCACTGTCAGGCATATCCATCTTGTTGGCTACGATGATCTGCGGCCGTTCCATCAAGCGTAAATTATAGGACTCCAGCTCCTTATTGATCGCAAGATAATCCTCATAAGGGTCGCGTCCCTCACTAGCAGACATATCAATAACGTGCAAAATGACCCGTGTCCGCTCGATATGTCGAAGAAACTGGGTGCCTAGACCCACGCCCTGACTGGCTCCTTCAATCAACCCTGGCAGATCGGCTACAGCAAAAGATTCCCCAGACTGAGTCCGAACCATGCCCAGATTAGGAACAATCGTGGTAAAGTGATAAGCTCCAATTTTCGGCTTAGCTGATGTAATCACACTCAGAAGGGTTGATTTCCCAACCGAAGGAAAACCAACCAAACCAACATCGGCCAGCACTTTTAGCTCCAGCAGTAATTCTCTTTCCTGACCAGGCTCTCCATTTTCAGAAATTTCCGGAGCAGGATTTTTAGGTGTAGCAAAGCGAATATTGCCACGACCGCCACGACCGCCATGCGCTACGACGAAACGTTGACCGTGTTCAATCAAATCCGTAATGACCTTGCCAGTTTCAGCATCACGAACGGTCGTTCCCTGCGGTACACGGACAATCAAATCCTCCGCACCTCGGCCATGCATTCCCTTGGTCATTCCTTTTTCGCCCGATTGAGCCTTGAAATGACGGTTGTAACGGAAGTCCATCAAGGTACGGAGACCTTCATCCACGACAAAAATCACATCGCCACCACGGCCGCCATCGCCGCCCCAAGGTCCGCCATTGGGTACATATTTTTCTCGGCGAAAAGCCACCATGCCGTCGCCGCCCTTGCCAGCCTTGACCTGAATCTTGGCTGTATCTAAAAACATACTCATATAAATTCTCGCTTCTTTTTTACTCTAAAAAAACGCCTTGCAGCGTTTAGGATTAGAAGATTGCGCCGATAGCTGATGCAAAAATTGCACCGACTGTTACAAGTAACATGATTACCACGACCAGCATTGTCAATTTTTCAAATCCAGTTTTTTTACGTTGTCCGTTATCTCCAAAAGCCACTTTATTACCTCAATTCCAAGATTACTCCCTATATTTTAACACGATTAGTATACTTTTTCAAATATTTACGAAAGGAAAAGGAAAAAGAGAGTTTTTCACCCTGTCAACAAAAAACTTCCAAAAAAGATTGAAGAACTCACTCCAAATAGGAGGCTTCTCCAATCTTTTGAATTTTATCTTGCTTTTTAATCGATGCCAATTTCAGCACGGACAACATCCGCAATTGTATCCACATAATAGTCCACTTCTTCATGAGTTGGCGCTTCAGCCATAACACGCAGAAGCGGTTCTGTTCCACTTGGGCGGACAAGGATACGGCCGTTTCCTGCCATTTCAGTTTCCATTTTTTCAATAATGTCTCTGATAGCAGGAACTTCCATTGACTTATCTTTCATGGCATTTTCGACACGAATATTAACCAATTTTTGTGGGTAAATAGTCACTTCTGCCGCAAGTTCAGACAAGCTCTTGCCAGTTTCTTTCATCACTTTGGTTAATTGCACAGCTGACAATTGACCATCACCAGTGGTATTATAATCCATGATAATAACATGTCCAGACTGCTCACCACCTAGATTATAACCGTTCTTGCGCATTTCTTCCACCACATAGCGGTCGCCAACGGCAGTCACTACTTTATTAATGCCTTCGCGCTCCAAGGCTTTGTGGAAACCAAGGTTGGACATAACGGTCGTTACAATTGTATTTTGAGCCAATTGGCCTTTTTCAGAAAGATACTTGCCGATAATGTACATAATCTTGTCACCATCTACAATATCGCCATTTTCATCAACAGCAATCAAACGGTCACTATCGCCATCAAAAGCGAGGCCAATCGCTGCACCTGATTCACGGACCGTTTCTTGTAAGCCTTCTGGATGAGTAGAGCCGACATTTAAGTTAATGTTGAGGCCATCTGGATTTTCTCCGATAACAGTCAGCTGGGCACCCAAATCAGCAAAAATTTGACGGGCACTAGTTGAAGCAGCACCATTTGCCGTATCAAGGGCAACGTGCATTCCTTCAAGATCTAAACCAGTTGAAACGATATATTGTTGGTACTTACGCAAGCCTTCTGGATAATCCATGACTTTTCCTAGACCTTCTGCACTTGGACGTGGAAGGGTATCTTCTGCTGCGTCCAGCAATGCTTCGATTTCGAGTTCGCGCTCATCATCCAGTTTATAACCATCGCCACCAAAGAATTTGATGCCATTATCAAGAGCAGGATTGTGGCTAGCTGAAATCATGACACCCGCGCTAGCTTTTTCGGATTTGACCAAGTAAGCAACACCTGGAGTAGCGATCACACCAAGTTTGTAGACGTGAATCCCCACAGAAAGCAGACCTGCAATCAAGGCACTCTCCAGCATTTCTCCCGAAATACGTGTATCACGGCCAACAAATACCCGAGGAACTTCACTTTCGTGTTGGCTCAGAACATATCCACCAAAACGACCCAGTTTAAAGGCCAATTCCGGCGTTAATTCCACATTAGCTTCTCCACGAACACCATCGGTTCCAAAATATTTACCCATTTTTAAAATTTTCCTTTCAAATCTTGCATTTATTTACTAGATTAATTCGAACTTGAGCTCGATTTTGAGCTTGACGAATTCGAATGTGTCGTTTTGGTCGTAACTTTCATCGTTGTTTCAAACGGTGTCACAACACTTGGCAAAACATTCCCATTGGCATCCATGGCCTGCAAGGAAGCTGCCCCACTATAATTTCCTGAAATAGTGACGTTGCTTGGTAAGACTGCTGCGACATGATTAACTTTTCCCAAAGTTTCTTCATCGCTTGTCACTGTAGCTTCTTCGTGCTCCAAGCTCACATTTGTGATAGAGATATCTTCTGCAACCTGACTGCCTGTGATGAGATACTTCACTGGCACTTTCTTGCTTGCTTTTTTACCTATCTTGACTGAAATTTTTTGCGGATTGACCGTAGCAGACAGGCCGCTAGGTAGATTTTCGACTTTCAGCTGCACTTCGACTGTTCCTTCTGATGCATTGGATAAATCCGCTACCACATGGAACTTCCGTGTACTCTCCTGCATTTCGCTACTTAAAGCCACTCTATTAGAACCCGTCAAAACAACACTAGCTTCGGAGGTAAAGCCGCTAATAAAGTACCGCTCACTATCATACTTGATATCAATCGGGACATTAGGAATCGTATTACTATAAGTTTCCGAGGTCACTTGGCGAATACTGATACTATTTTGAAAACTACTAGACGTCGCATAAATAAACAAAACCAAAGCAAAAAATAAGGAGGAAATAATATAGAGAATTTTTTTACTTTGTTTCATTCTTCCATCCTCCTAGGATACGATTCTTTAGGCTCATTTTCTCATGCCTGTCTGATAAGAGAACTTCCCGCAGTTGTGATTCGAACTCGCTCAAACTCAAGTCATGCTTGAAGACTCCATTATGTGTCGTAGAAATACCGCCTGTCTCCTCAGACACGACAAAAGTAAAGGCATCTGAAACTTCTGAAAGGCCAATCGCAGCCCGGTGACGAGTCCCAAATTCCTTGGAAATACCTGTGCTTTCTGTAAGCGGCAAATAGGCACAAGAGGCAGCGATCTTATTATCTTTGATAATAACTGCCCCATCATGCAGAGGCGTATTAGGAATGAAAATATTGATCAACAGTTCCCCAGAGATATCCGCATCCAGTGGGATTCCCGTTGCAATGTATTCCTGCAATGTTCGAGCGCCCTGAATAGCTACCAAAGCACCGATCTTACGCGG
Organism: Streptococcus cristatus; assembly: GCF_963529205.1. GTDB lineage: Bacteria > Bacillota > Bacilli > Lactobacillales > Streptococcaceae > Streptococcus > Streptococcus cristatus_O. The sequence goes on from NZ_CAURYF010000002.1 coordinate 12,626, forward strand.
ACTCATGTAAGCTACTGCCTTAACAAAGGCTTGAATCAATTTCTCCTCACTGCTGACTGGCGTGGCTGAAAAAATCTCAGTTGCTCTACCCAGCTTTTCAAGACCAGTCCGAATCTCAGGCGAGAAAATCACCACTGCCGCAATGACCCCGTAGGTAATAACCTGATTGATCAACCATGAAATGGTCGTTAAACCAATGATATTCGCTAAAAACTGTGCCAAGATGAAGAAGAGCACTCCCCGAACCAGAATCATAATTTTGGTCCCGGCAATTGCTTTAGTAAAATGATATAAAATCCAGGTAACTAAAGCAATATCAATAATGTTGATTAAAATATTCCAAGGATTACTGAATACATTAGACCAGTATTGGAGATTGGTTAATTGTTGAAAGTTCATTGCATAGTGGCCCTCCCAGTCAAAAACAAACAGTTCTCAACCATTATATCACTTTTAAGGATATTTTTCTGTAACCTTCTTTACTTTTTTATGATAAAATATTTCTTATGAAGATAAATACAGCATTGGGCCTCCTAGCAGGCAAGTCCTCCCACTTTGTTCTCAGCAAAATGGGACGCGGCTCGACTCTGCCAGGGAAAGTTGCCCTCACATTTGACAAAAACATTCTGCAAAACTTGGCCAAGAACTACGAAGTTGTGGTTATTACCGGAACCAATGGAAAAACTCTAACTACAGCTCTAACAGTAGGCATCCTCAAGGAAGCTTTCGGAGAAGTAGTGACCAATCCTAGCGGTGCCAATATGATTACCGGGATTACCACAACCTTCCTAACCGCTAAGAAAGGCAAATCTGGCAAAAATATCGCTGTGCTGGAAATAGATGAAGCCAGCCTGTCTCGGATTTGTGATTACATCAAGCCTAGCCTCTTCGTCTTTACCAATATTTTCCGTGACCAGATGGACCGCTATGGTGAGATCTACACAACTTACCAGATGATTTTAGATGCTGCAGCTAAAGTACCTGAAACAACTGTGCTGATGAATGGTGACAGCCCGCTCTTTAACTCGGTCAGCCTAAAGAATCCTGTCCGCTACTATGGATTTGACACGGAGAAAAGCCAACCTAAGCTAGCCCACTACAATACTGAGGGTATCCTCTGTCCTAAGTGCGAGCATATCCTCAAGTACGAGCTCAATACTTATGCAAATCTGGGAGCTTACATCTGTGAGGACTGTGGTTTCAAGCGCCCTAAGCTAGACTACAGTCTGACCGCTCTCAAAGCACTTGAGCACAATCGCTCTGCCTTTACCATTGATGGACAAGACTATCAGATCAATATCGGTGGTCTCTACAATATCTATAATGCCTTGGCCGCTGTGTCAGTTGCTCAGTTCTTCGGAGTCGAGCCAGCTACCATCAAGGCTGGCTTTGACAAGAGTCGGGCTGTCTTTGGCCGTCAGGAAACTTTCAAAATCGGCGATAAGGAATGTACCTTGGTCTTGATCAAAAATCCGGTCGGAGCCACCCAGGCCTTGGAAATGATTGAGCTGGCACCTTTTGACTTTAGCCTCTCTGTCCTGCTCAATGCCAACTATGCAGACGGCATTGATACCAGCTGGATCTGGGATGCTGATTTTGAGAAAATTTTAGAGATGGATATTCCTCAGGTCCTTGCAGGTGGAGTTCGCCATTCTGAGATTGCGCGTCGACTGCGAGTAACAGGCTATCCAGCAGATCAGATTACCGAAGTCAAAGATTTGGAAGCAGTCTTTAAGTTGATTGAAGAGCAAGAAACCAAGCACGCCTATATCCTAGCTACTTATACCGCTATGCTGGAATTCCGCGAGTTGCTGGCAGAACGACAAGTAATCAGAAAGGAGATGAACTAATGGTTTATAGATCCCTCGTTTCTCCTGCAAACCAGGATTATCACTATGACTTAAAAATCGCTCATCTCTACGGCGACCTTATGAATACCTATGGCGACAACGGTAATGTCCTTATGATCAAGTATGTAGCTGAAAAGCTAGGCGCTAGGGTTGAGGTTGATATTGTCTCCCTAGAGGATGACTTTGACAAGGATAGCTACGACATCGTCTTCTTTGGCGGAGGTCAAGACTATGAGCAAACGATCGTGGCTCGTGACCTGCCAGCTAAAAAAGAATCTTTAGAAAACTTTATCAATGACAACGGCGTTGTGCTAGCTATCTGTGGCGGTTTCCAACTCTTGGGTCAATACTATATCGAGGCTTCTGGACGTCGAATCGAAGGACTCGGTATCATGGGACACTATACCCTAAACCAAGTCAAGAATCGCTATATCGGTGACATTAAGATTCATAACGAAGAATTTAACGAAACCTACTATGGCTTTGAAAACCACCAAGGGCGCACCTTCCTCTCCGACGATGAAAAACCGCTAGGTAAGGTCGTCTATGGAAATGGTAATAATCAAGAAGACGGCAACGAAGGTGTCCACTACAAGAATGTATTCGGATCCTATTTCCATGGTCCCATCTTGTCTCGCAATGCGAACTTGGCCTACCGTCTAGTGACCACTGCTCTTAAAAACAAGTATGGCTCTAACATTGAATTAGCAGCTTATGAAGATATCCTAGCCCAAGAAACTCAAGAAGAGTACGGCGATATCAAGAGCAAGGCTGAATTTGAATAATTAGGAGAATCATTATGAAAGAAAAATTACATTATATCCTGCTTTTAATTACCATTCTATTGGTGGCCAGTATTTCCTTGGCCAATATGCAGAGCGTCAATGTTAGCTTTATCGTCTTCAACTTCAAACTTCCCTTGATTATATTGATTTTGGTCTCTGTTCTCCTGGGCTCTGTCACGACCTTTCTCATCAGCATGCCAAAAAATTTCTCACTAAAAAATGAGCTTAAGAAAACCAAAGAAGCTCTGAAAACATCTCAAAAAGAAAACTAGGTTGGAAATTCCAACCTAGTTTTTTACTACTTTGTTTCAACAAAACCAAATTTATCTAAAGGAGAGATACGGAATTCTACCATTCCCTTAATCTGCTCCTTTTTGATCAGACCAAATTCTCGACTGTCTTTCGTATTTTCCCGTCGATCATTCAAGATGAGAAAAGAATTTTTAGGGATGGTATCAGAAGTCGCTCCTTTTAAGTCAACAACAGAAAAATCGTGGGTATAATAGCCCGTGCTGGCAGCCGAAGCCAGATATTTCTCCCGCATCTTTTCGATATATTGCTCTGATTGCACCTGATTGTTCAGATACAGCAAGTTATCCATATAGGTTACCTTGTCATTTTCCTTAGCAATGACACGGCCGACATATTCTTTTCCATCGACCTCATAGAGGGCAAATTCCCCACGAGTAAGCTTGGCTGTCTTATCCGCCAAGACCAAATCATTTTCCGCTAAGAAAGAATTGGCATCTTGCTTGGTGATACGATAAGGTGTATAGACAAACAAGCGTAGCCCCACCAGAATGGCAACAAATACCGTCACAATGATAATATTTCTCAGTAAATCTCTCTTTAACATCTCTCTCCCCTGTCCTTTTATTCTATTATATCATTTTTCATGGGATTAGACAAAACACAGAGATAAGAGAGGATCACGTTTAACAAAATTGTAAAAAATGAAAAGGCAAATTCAATTGAGGAGCTTCCTCAATTGAATTTGCCTTTTTTATTTTAATCTTCTTTAGCCACGCGTGATTTGTTAGCAATATCAGCCAGGATAGATTCAACAAATTCATCAACTGAGACAGTTTGTGTTTCTTTTTGACCGTAGCGACGGACATTGACTGTTCCGTCTTCCATTTCCTTATCTCCAACGATCAATTGGTAAGGAATCTTGCTGGTTTGAGAAGCACGGATCTTGAACTGCATTTTTTCGTTGCGTTCATCGACATCAGCACGGACACCACGGTCACGGAGTTTCTTAGCCACTTCCCATGCATAGTCCACGTGTTTTTCGTTAGATACTGGGATGAGGGTCACTTGATGTGGTGCAAGCCATGTTGGGAAGGCACCCTTGTAGTTCTCAATCAAGATAGCTGTGAAGCGTTCCATAGTTGAGATAACCCCACGGTGGATCATAACTGGACGGTGCTCTTCACCATCAGCTCCGATGTATTTGAGATCGAAACGTTCTGGAAGCAAGAAGTCAAGCTGGATCGTAGAAAGTGTTTCTTCTTTTCCTAGGGCAGTCTTCACTTGGATATCGAGTTTCGGACCATAGAAGGCAGCTTCACCTTCGGCTTCAAAATAGTCCACGCCCATTTCATCAAGGGCTGCACGAAGCATAGTTTGAGCATTTTCCCACATTTCATCGTTGTCAAAGTACTTGTGAGTATCTTGAGGGTCGCGAAGAGAGAGGCGGAAGCGATATTCAGTCAAGTTAAAGTCTTCGTAAACGTCGATAATCAACTGAAGGGCACGTTGGAATTCTTCTTGGATTTGTTCAGGAGTTACAAAGAGGTGACCGTCGTTGAGAGACATTTCACGCACACGTTGAAGACCAGTGAGGGCACCAGATTTTTCGTAACGGTGCATCATACCGATTTCAGCGATACGGATTGGCAATTCGCGGTATGAGTGAACATGGTGTTTGTAGACTTGGATGTGGTGTGGGCAGTTCATTGGACGAAGAACGAATTCTTCCCCGTCACCCATGTCCATAGTTGGGAACATGTCTTCTTGGTAATGGTCCCAGTGACCAGAAGTCTTGTAAAGCTCCACAGAAGCAAGTGGTGGAGTGTAAACGTGTTGGTAGCCAGAAGCCAATTCCTTGTCGACAATGTAGCGCTCCAACTCACGACGGATAGTCGCACCGTTTGGCAACCAGAATGGAAGTCCCTGTCCGACTTCTTGTGAAATCATGAAGAGGTCAAGCTCTTTACCAAGTTTACGGTGGTCACGTTCTTTAGCTTCTTCACGCATTTGAAGGTAGTTCTTCAAGTCTTTCTTGTCAAACCAAGCTGTACCGTAGATCCGTTGCATCATAGCGTTATCGCTATTTCCACGCCAGTAAGCACCAGCTACATGGAGCAGGTGGAAGATTTGGATGCGACCAGTTGAAGGAACGTGAGGTCCACGGCAGAGGTCCACGTATTCACCTTGACGGTAGATAGTCAAACCGCCTTCGTCTTCTGAGTGCTCTTCGATCAATTCCAACTTGTAAGGGTCGTTCTTGAAGATTTTACGTGCTTCGTCTTTGGTAACTTCCTCGCGAATAGATGGGAAGTTTTCTTTAACGATTTTTTTCATTTCTTCTTCGATACGAGGAAGGTCTTCGTTGGAGATTTGATCAGCTTGATTGTCCGTATCGTAGTAGAAGCCATCTTCGATAGCTGGACCAACTCCCAAGTGAATGTCTGGGAAGAGGCGACGAGCTGCTTGAGCGAACAAGTGGGCAGCAGAGTGACGCAAGATGTCTAAGGCGTCTTCGTGGTCAGGTGTCACGATTTCAATGGCACCATCTTCAGTGATAGCACGTGTCATATCAATCAATTTGCCGTTGAATTTACCAGCCAAAGCTTTTTTAGCCAGGGAATTGCTGATAGATTGAGCAATTTCAAAAGTTGACACGCCAGATTCGAATTCACGAACAGCGCCATCTGGGAAAGTAATCTTAATCATGTGTTTTCTCCTTTAATATCTATTCTATTTTTATTGGACAATTTAAAGATTCGAGCAATCTCTTCCGCAGTCTGCTTTTCGGATTGACGACCATCTGTCATGAGACTAGAATAACCTAATTTCATCGCTTCCTTACGAACCATTTGAGCAAAAAGAATGTCTCGCTGCATCCAGTTTTCAAAAGCTTGCTCAGGATTGGTTGTTCCCTCTAAGACATAAGGAACCCATTCTCTCTGTCTATAATGCTTTTTCTGAAAATCAGCTGTCGGAGTCAAGCATAGATAAGAGGGCACTGGGCATTCAAGCTCCTTTACCAAGTGAGGCAAAAGTCCTGCCCCCTCCACCAAGAGAGGTCTATCTTGATTTTTTATCAAGTAAGATTTTACATAAGGAAAAATCTCTTCATAAAAGCGCCATTCTTCATCTGCCATCTCTTCTGGATTTCTCATCCAGATTTGTTCCGGATTTCTGTCCTGTCTCAGAAGGCAAATCGGCTGTGAGTCTGCACTTGCTTGACTCATCATCTCGTCTACCAAATCATCCAGTTTGATATGAAGCAGCTGATACTGTCTAGCAAGAAGTGAAGCAATTGTTGACTTCCCACTACAAGGCGATCCGCCAATCATATAAAGCACCATTCTCCCTCCTTCTGACAAAAGAAAAACGACATCCTCGAAAGGACGTCGCAACGTGGTTCCACCTTCATTTATGCAAGTCAAAAAGACCTACACCTCTGATTGGCTCTAACGTAGCCACCGTTTTATGTTTTCATAAAAGCCAGTAGAGTAGTCCCAACTGCATCCTCTGCGCGATTTCCAGCTCCACGCGCTCTCTAAAAGATTTCCTGCAGGTGATATGTCTCTAAAAATTATTATAGCACGATTGAAAAAATTTGCAAGAACTTTTATTGGTTTTCAGCTCTGCTATTTTTCCTAGTAAATCGATAAATCACATGCCCCAAGCCATTTCCAGCTAGTGAGCATAGGAAATAGGCGGCATGATAAAGAGGAATCCACTCCCCAAAGGTGAAAATAGTCAGGAAAAATAAGAGAGCAACCAAGAAAGAAAAGCGCAAAGAAAAGCCATGAAAAATTGCATAGAGCAGGGACACCAACAGGGTCGCCAGAGGAGAGTAGATGAGAACATTTCCAACTACTAGCCCCTTACTTAATATGGAATCCATTGGAACATACCGTAACAGTATGTAAAAGACAAAATAGAAAAAGAAAAGGGGGAGCAAAAAGAAAATTTCTTTTTTATAGACTTTCATAAGAGCACCTCCGTTCATTAGGCCTTATGAGAAAGTTTATTCCCAATATTTCCGAATATTCTTAATCTGCTTCTTAGATGCTTTTATCATCCTAGTTGAGCTGTTGACCGGCAGTGACATGATTTTTCCTGGTAAATAGACAATGGTCTTGGCTAAGCGTTTGGCCATCGTTTCTTCAGGATTGAGATCATTATGAAAATCCTTACTAATGGTCAAATCCAAATAGAATTCATAGATTCGACGACCAAAATTCTCGGCGGAAATCTCGTATAATTTATCGGCTAGCTTTTTCTCATCCATATCTGGTGTTGCCAAAATGGCCTCCAAAATAGCCCCTGCTAAATCCCGATTTTCATAATAGAGTGTACCAAAAGTTTTATCGCTGATGACATTGTCCAGATAAGGATTGCCATGGGCGATGATGGGTGTACCGCTGGCTAGGCTTTCCAGATAAGTCAGCCCCTGCGTCTCACTAGTTGAAGCTGAGATAAAGAAATCTGCCGCCTTATAGTAGAGAGCCGTATCGCTCGGCGCAATCATTCCTGTAAAAATGACTGAATCCTCAATATGAAGCTGGGCTACCAAGGCTTTTAAGTCCTCAGCATACGGTCCATCTCCGACAATGACCAATTTCACCTTGGCATTTTCTTCCAAAACCATTGGCAGTGCTTCAACAATCGCTTGGATATTTTTCTCGTAGGAAATTCTTGATAAACTGAGCAACATGATTTCGTCTTCTGCTATGCCCAGCTTAAAGCGCAGTTTCTTGATGTCTTCCCGTGAAAGTTCTGGGCGCTCAAATTTGGCCAAGTCGATTCCTGTTGGGATAACCCGTTTTTCTGCCTTGATTTTGTAGCCGACCAAAAGATCGTAAACAATCTCAGAAGGACAAATGACCCCATCCAAATCGCTCATAAAACCACGCACGATGTACTTGACCATACTTGGACGAATGACCATGCCCTTGGCAAGATAGTGCACATAATCCTCATATTGGGTATGGTAAGTGTGAACCACTGGAATCCGCAATTCCTTGGCAATCCAGATTCCCAAAAGGCCCAGCGAAAACTCTGTCTGGGTATGGATGATATCCAACTGATACTGACGAGCAATTTCTAAAGCATTGGAAAAGCCACGATAAGCCACGCGCCGATCCTTAAAAGCGAAGAAAGGCACGCTGGGAATACGGATAATCTGCCAATCTTCATAACGATTGACATCCTTGTCCGTCGTAGTAAAAATAAAGACTTTGTGACCTAGTTTCTCTAGCTCAGTCTTGAGGGTGCGAATGCTCGTCGCCACCCCGGAAACCTGAGGAAAATAGGTATCTGTAAAAAGACCAATCCGCATATCACATCTCCAAAACTGTTTGGTAAGCCTTGACTAATTGAAGCGCGACGTCATCAATGGAGCGACTCTCCGCAACACGATAGCCTGCTTCACGTTTATCTACTTTTCCGTCAAGAACCTTACGCAGCGATTCGACAAACTCATCTACATTATGACAAAGCTCCGCCGACTCCTCATCAATCCAGCCATTATAAACAGGAATATCACGCAGAACTACGTGTTGGCCGCTGGCTAACGCTTCTAGGACCACTATCCCTTCTGTCTCCTCATAAGACGGGAAAAAGAAGGCGTCACTGCCTGACATGGCTCCTTGGAAGACTGCACCCTTGAAATAACCCGGAAATTCCACGTTTTCTGGATGATTATGGAGGACAAGATCTCGAATTTTGCGCGGAATAAGCCAAAGATTGATAGATCCCAGCCAGATAAAGCGGACATCTGGCATTCTGCGAGCTACTTCAACAAAGTCTTCGATTCCTTTTCGTCTAAAATAAAGGCCGGCACAGATTACGACTTTCTGTCCCTCTGCAATCTGAAAATGTTTTTTAAAGACTTCTTCCTTGCGTTCATCTTTCTTGTATTTCGACAAGTCAATGCCGTTTGAGACAGCCATAATAGGTGTCGTCACACCGTAGGATTCAATCAATTTTTTGGAATACTCAGACGGAGTGATAATAAAGTCCGCCATTTTATACATGTGCGCTAGATATTTGCCAAACAAGGGCGCAAAAAGATTAGAACCAATAAAAGAATTTTCAAAGTCTTCTTTGGTCGAATGTCCATGCATGATCACTTTTTTGCCTCCCCGCTTAGCCGCGTGAAGAAGAAGTAAACTACGAGGTCCGTAAGTGTTGATGTGCACGACATCATAATCTCCTAAAACATCTGTTGTATAAGGAATTCCTGCTAGGTCCAGTGCATGCATTTGATGCTGCAAAGCACGGCCAATGCCTGATTTTTCTAAAACAGACTTTCCTTCTAGATATAGTAATACTTTCATATCTTCTATTATACCCAAAAGAAGTAAAAAAAGGAAACGCCAAGGGAAGATTGGCAGTTAAATAATGCAGTCAACCTTCCCACAAACATTTCCCGTAGCAATACCCATTCTTGCTAGAACTCTAATTATTCCCCAAGCAGGCTAGTCCACCTTGACCACCTGCAACTCAGCTCCTCCTAGTAGAATCAAATACTTGTCTACTTGGCTAAGACCATAGGAACGGCTGAGGGCTTCAGCATAGAGTTCTAGTTGAGCTCGGTAGCGCTCCACCAACTCTGTCGGCTCATGATAGCGGTCAGTCTTATAATCAAAGAGAACGATGCGATCATCAAAGAGCAGGTAGCCGTCTAAGATTCCCCGAACAACAAAGTCTTGACCACTGGCTGGATCCTGCTTGAGCATGGCAAAAGGTGCTTCCCGATGGAGATGATCAGCCTCCTGCTGGATTAGCTGACCTAGTTCTGTAGCGAAAAAGGCTTCAATCTTAGCCAAGTCAATCTCTTTCTTAACTGCCGCATCTGCCTGAACCTGAGTCAAGGCTTGGCGAATGCTAGTCTTGGTAACAGGCTGGTCCAGCTGAATCCGCTGCATAAGCTCATGAACAGCAGAGCCGATTTGAGCTCCTGTGATTTGCTTCTTCTTGCCAAAATCAGGCAGATCAAAAGTCAGCTGGGGCTGATAACTTCGAGGCGCATCCATAATGTCTAGCCCTTCTGAGTCCATAACTGGTTCATAAAACTTCTTGATTTGGCTGGGCGTGCGGACACTAGGTAATTCAATAGCCGCTTGATAGAGGCTGTTAAGCCGGTCTACATTCTCCAAGATATCCAGAGCTCGGCGAATATCTTCTGACTGACGGTTTCCTGTCAAATCATCTACTGGAATAGGATCAGCCTGCTCCACTACTCCAATCTGCTCGTCTGTCAGCTCCTGATCGGTCACAAAGCGAGTTTGATAAGCCAGATTTTCCTTTTCAAACACTGACTGAATAGCATAGAGCCAATCCTGAAAATTGGTCAACTGACTTCGAAGACTGCTAGATAAGCGACCATTTTGGCTAGTCCCCCACTTGCGCTCTTGGAGCTTAGCCTGATTGCCCTTGCCGACCAGATAGAGCTTGGTTTCAGCCCGCGTCATGGCCACATAGAGCAGACGCATCTGCTCAGACAGGCTCGCCAGCTTGAGTTCTTCGGCATTCTGCTGATAGGGTAGGGTTTCCATGGAAATGCGGATCCGCTTGGGCGCATGAGGATCCTGAGCATCAAGGTCCACATCGGCTACATATTTGATTCCGATGCCTTTTTGTCGACTAAGGATAATAGCAGAGCTGCTATCCTGACGATTGAAGACCTTGTCCATATTGAGCAGAAAGACATACTTGAACTCTAATCCCTTACTCTTATGGATAGTCATTAGCTGGACCGCATTTTTCGGAGCAGCCAAGGGGACACTAGCTAAATCGTGCTCATTTTTCAAAATTCTGTCAATCATGCTGATAAAGCGGGTCAAGCCTTTGAAACTCGACTTTTCGTAGTCATTAGCCCGCAAGGATAGGGCATAGAGATTGGCCTGACGCTGCTCACCGTTGGGCAGAGCCCCGACCATATCGTAGTAAAAACGATCCTGATAAATCTTCCAGATTAAATCATAGAGAGAATGGGTCTTGGAATAGTTGCGCCAGTCATCCAGCGTTTCCTGGAAGTGCTGCAGTTTCTTGCGTAATTCACCATGGATGAGCTGAGGTTCCAGACCTTGATCAGCCAGAGCATTCCTCAGCTTTTCATAGAGATTTTCCATAGACTTGGTACTGGAGGCTTGCAAGGCTAGCCGAGCCAATTCGTCCTCATCAAAGTCAAACATTGGCGACTTTAGGAGAGCGGTCAGGGCATAGTCATTGAGAGGATTATTAATGGTCCGCAAGGTATCCAGCATCACCATAACCTCTACCGACTGGAGGTAGTTGGTCTCGCCATCATCAGGAACAATCGGGATATGATGCCGGTCAAACTCTGCCAAAATCAGATCATTGCGAGTTCGCGAAGCTGTCAGCAAGGTAATATCCTTGAAATCCACCCCTTCCTGATTATGAAGGCGGATAATTTCCTTGATTACCAAGGCTACTTCACCAGCTGAGATACTAGGTAAGCCTTGGTCAGAATCCTCTTCTTCGCTATCAGCGCTACCATCATAAATCAAAAACTCCGCCTGATTGGCTGGATTCGGCTCCCGTTTGGCTGGATTTCCCGCAACCAAATAGTGGGTCTCATTGTAGTCAATCTCGCCGACTTCCTCGTCCATGAGTCGTTTAAAGACATCATTGGTCGCTTCCAGCACTTCGATGTGACTGCGGAAATTTTCCTTGAGGATAATCAGCTTGCCCTGACTAGGATCGGCCTGATAGAGTTTAAATTTATCATTAAAAATCTGCGGATCGGCCTGACGGAATCGATAGATGGACTGCTTAATGTCGCCAACCATAAAGCGATTATTTCCTCGAGCCAGCAATTCCAACATCCGCTCCTGAGTATGGTTGGTGTCTTGGTACTCATCGACCATCACCTCATGGTACTTATCCTGATAAAAACGCCGCACTTCTGGATAATTTTCTAAAATCTCAATAGCAAAATGGCTGATATCACCAAATTCAAAGGTATTTTCTGCTACCTTGCGCTCCAAATAAGCTTGTGAGAAATCTCGGACAAAATCGCGCAACAAATCCAGTAGGGGAAGAGCTTCCGCCTGATGCTGCTCCATAAAGTTCAGATGATAGAGACGGACATCCAGCTCTTTAATTCGCTCTATCAAGGGCTTACGGGCTTCATTATAGGCTTGGGCCAGATCTTTTTTGAGCTCGTCTGCATTCTTACCAACTCGGGCAGTAAAAGCCTGATGGTTAGAGGTCTTGGCCAATTCTAAAAAGCGCTGAATCAGGTCTAGCAACTGCTCAGATCCAGTCTGCTCTGTCAGCTCAGCCAAGATATCTAAGGCTGCCTGAATATTTTCCTGATACTTAGCCCCAGCAAAGGCTTGACCTTCATGTGCCAGATGACTCTGGAAAAAATCTTCCAAATCCAGCAAAGACTGCCTAGCCTCAGAGAGAATTCGCTCCCGCTCTGCTCCAAAATCACTGGTTTCATAGCCTAGAAGAAAGGTCTCTTCCAACCATTTCCGCGGATTACTAGTAGACTGGAGAAAACTATAAATACTATAAATCTGCTGGCGGAAACCAGAAATGTCCTTGCGCTTACCAGTGAAATTTTTGACCAAGCGACTGAATAATTCCTGCTGATCACTCTCATAGTAGGTATCGAAAAGCTGGTCAAAGACTTCATTTTGCAGAATGAGCTGCTCACTGGCCGACTGTAAAATCCGAAAATGCGGTGCCAACGCCAACAAATAGCCGTACTTATTGACTACTTTCTGTGTAAAAGCATCCATAGTACCAATATCCGCATTGGCAATCTCAGCCAACTGCTGGGCAAGATGCTGGCGGAGTTCCTGATCTGAAGTCTCCTTGAGTACCAGACTCAACTCCTTCTCCAGCCGTTCCTTGAGCTCACCTGCTGCCTTGACAGTAAAGGTGGAGATGAAGAGCTGGCTAACCTCCACACCTCTGAGAATCTGGTCAATAATCCGCTGAACCATGACATAGGTCTTACCAGAGCCAGCCGAAGCTGAGACGAGAATATTCTGACCAGAGGAGTAGATGGCTTGGATCTGCTCTGGTGTACGCTTTTGTGGCTTGTCAGAGGCAGCTTCCTCAGCCTGCTTGACTAGGATATCCTGCTCGTTTAAAAAGGGAATCCGTCTCATTTATCCAACTCCTCCTTGATTTTTTCTAGCCAGGCTTGCCGTAGCTTCTCACCTGTCGGTCGTTTTTCGTACTGCTCAAGATTTAGCTTTGTCAGCTGTCTAGCCTGCCCCAGATGGAGATTGGCTTCAAATCCTGTAATGGCCTTAAACTGGTCCACGTAAGGGGCAATGCTGCGCCCATTTTCTGTATAAGGATTGATGGCAAATCGACCAGCTAAAATGCCTTCTGCTACTTGCTGATAGAGGTAGGCATTGTAGGCCAAAATCACTTCCAATTCTTCCTTAGTCAGCAGATTAACCTTGCTTTTCTCATAGTTAGTGCCCAAGTCCTTGGCTTGGTCAGCCAGAAAGAGGCCTTTATAAACCTGACTTTTCATAACCTGTTTCACTGCCTCGTCCAGTGCCTTGGTCTCCTTGAGGCTGGCTAGGGGCTCCGTCATCTGTAGGTACATGGCTCCGAAAATTCCCTTGTCCTCGTGGTATTCTGGCATTTCTCGGATAGCTGCTAGGTAGGTCGGCAGCTGGGAATTGAGCCCATTAAAGAACTTCTCAAAGCTGAATTTAGTATCACCCGACTTGTAATCCACAACTCCCAGACTCCCCGTCTCCGTCAAACGATCAATCCGGTCCACCTTGCCGCTCACCTGAAGAGCTCTGCCATTGTCCAATAGCAAGAAAGTCCGATCATCCTGACCAAAGTCAGTCTCCTCACCAATGACCTCCAGCCCATCCGACTGAGCCAAGATACGGCCAGTAGCCCGAGCCGTGTCCAATAACAATCGACGGGCAAACTGGGTCTCCCCATTTTCACCATAGATAGACTCAAACTCATCCTCCCAGCTAGTCTCCTCCATAGCTCGCTGCAAGCGAGTGTCGAAGTCCTGCTCCAGCTGCTCCTGCATAACCTTTTCAAAGATTCGGTGGAGGAAAATCCCGTGACTGCGCGCATCTGGCTGAATGGTCCACTCCTCCTGTAGCCGCAGGACATACTTAAGGAAATAGGCATACTGGTTTTTAAAGTATTCATTGAGAGCAGAGGCTGATAATCTCAATGGCTGTTCTGACGGATACAGAGCCTGAAGGGTTTCCGACTTGAGAGTCTCCGTCTTCAACTCCTTGCTGATCTGGGGAATAGAAATCCCTTCAGCTGCCAATTTCTTACGCAAGACTCGGATGGCCACCGCCCAAAAAGTCTGCTCCTCCGGCGTCCATTCGCGGTCAATATCCTCCTGATAGAGGTCAATCACGCGCGCCAGCAGAGCCCGATAAGTCCCAATATCGTCGCTACTAGCCTGTGGTCGCTTGCTGATGATAGGTAGGGAAATAGGCGCTATTTCCAGCTCTGTCAGATAGGAAGACATGGCATCTTCTACTTCATTGATTAAGACAGGAGCAGACAGAACCAAATCTTCTGTCGCTGAATTGAGTAAAGATAGGGCGGCAAAGCGGTTTTTCTTGAGATTTTCACTGCTAGCTACCTGCAACTCTGACTCGTCCCCAGTTGCTTGGTTTAAAGCCTGACGTTCTTCGTCACTGAGCAGACTTTTATTTTGCGCTAACTTGGGCAAGCGCTCCTGCGTCAATCCGATAGCATAGACATAAGGCGCAGCCATGGGTTCAATCAAATCGTAAGACTGAACTGTCACCACATCCACTGTCGCTGGTACAACTCGGTACTTGGCCAGAAGCATACCAGACAGAATCAAAGCCAGAAAATCATCGATCTTCAGCTTGCTACCATCAAACACCTGAGCAAGCTGCTCTAAGACCTGGCAAAAGGTCTTCCAGACTTCCTCCTGCCGCTCTACTTCTTGCTGGCTTGCACCTTCCAGCAGACCAGTCAGATTGGCATCCAAGCGAACTTCTTTGATAAAGTTGGTAAATTTAGCCAAGAGACCAGTCGCTGTCTGACTGCGAGATTTGAAAAAGTCTAATAGAGGCGTGATAAGACTCCGACGCATGACATTGATCCGCTTCAGGTCAAATTTCTCCTGACGGTTAATGGTGAAATCTCTCCCCAGCTTGGCTGCCCCTTTAATTTCCGCAAAGCGAAGGTACTGTTCAAAACTATCCAGCTCCTCCTGACTCAAGCCTCCATACAGGCCTGTTTTTAAAAGATTGAGCAAATCTTCCGTCTGAAAATTATAGCGTTTCAGCCGTTCCAATGACTCTAAAAACTGGACTAAAGGATGCTGGGACATGGATTCAGACCGCCCCAGATAAAAGGGAATCTGATACTGGTCAAAAATGGTCTTCAGCTGGAGTTGATAGGCCTCCACATCACCCAAAAGCAGCCGGATATCCTTGTAGCGAGCGCCATCATGGAGCCGCTGACGAATGGACTTGGCCACATATTCCAGTTCTTCTTTTTGATTGCGAACCGACCAAATCTCTAAGTGAGAGCGGTCATCTTCGGTCAATTCCACATAGGTTTCAGAAAAATCATAGCGACTCTCTAAAATCTTGGAAATCTTACCAAAGGCATCATCAGATTGATTCGAATCGCCTGCCAGATACTCTGGCTTGACCGCATAAGTTTGAGCCAGCTTGAGTAAAAAATCCACACTAGCTTGGTAAAGATTACCCTCGCGAAAGGCTGCCCGGTAGGCTTTTGGGCTAGCATAAACGCCAATAATAATCTCCACTCCCTTGCGATGCAGCAAATCTACTAGATACTCTTCTTCTGCTGAAAAGCGAGTAAAGCCGTCAATAACCAGTGCAAGATTAGCCAATTCACCATCCAGATCGCCGGCTAGAATATGCTGAGCGAAGATTGCGAGTTTAGAGGTCGCATCATAATTTCCTGCCTGAAGAGCAGCAGAAAAGGCCGTGAAAATCTTGAGTAAATCCTCGCGCTTCTCTGGCTCTTCTAGATGATTCAAATCCGCAAAAGTTATCTGGGCTGTCTGAAGCTCATGATAAAGGTCTAGCAGTTGCTGGATAAATTGTGCATCTTTCTTGATCCGCCCATAAACCTTTAGTTCTCGGTCATCCATTTCCGATAAAATCCGATAAAATAGCATACCTAGACCAATGTCGTCCAAGGGCTGTCCATCTTGAACATCATTAAGGACAAAATAGCGAGCCATCTGAGCAAAACGTGTCACCGTAATAGCAAAGGAAGCCTGATTTTCCAATGCCTCCAAAACTGCCCGCTCCTTTTCAAAAGAAAGCGAGTTGGGTGCTATATAAAAGACCCGCTTGCCGGCCGCTGCTAAGTCCTGAGCTTGCTTAGCCAAATGCGCCGTCAAAGGACTGCGGATGTCCGTATAAAGTAATTTCATACCGTCTCTTTTCAACAACAAAATATAGAATTATTATATCATGTTTGCGAGAAAAAGGCTTTGTCTAAAAGAAAAAGCCCCGCCGAAGCGAGACTTTTCGTGTCTGATTTTATAATTGTTATCTGGGAACGAAATCGAATTAAGCTTCGATTTCAGTAACCATACCTGAACCAACAGTACGTCCACCTTCACGGATAGAGAAAGTAGTACCTTGTTCAACGGCGATTGGGTGGATCAACTCAACGTCGATAGTTACGTTATCACCAGGCATTACCATTTCAGTACCTGCTGGAAGTTCGATTGAACCTGTAACGTCAGTTGTACGGAAGTAGAACTGTGGACGGTAGTTGTTGAAGAATGGAGTGTGACGTCCACCTTCTTCTTTAGTAAGGATGTAAACTTCACCCTTGAATTTAGTGTGTGGGTTGATTGAACCTGGTTTAGCGATAACTTGACCACGTTCGATTTCATCACGTTGGATACCACGAAGAAGTACACCTACGTTGTCCCCTGCAAGACCTTCGTCAAGCTGTTTACGGAACATTTCAACACCAGTAACAACTGCTTTTTGGATTTCTTCTTTGATACCAACGATTTCGATTTCATCGTTGACACGAACAGTACCACGGTCGATACGTCCTGAAGCAACTGTACCACGTCCAGTGATTGAGAATACGTCTTCGACTGGAAGAAGCAATGGTTTGTCAGTGTCACGTTCTGGTTCTGGGATGTACTCATCAACAGTGTTCATCAATTCCATGATGATGTCTTCGTATTTAGAGTCACCTTCAAGAGCTTTAAGAGCTGAACCTTGGATAACTGGAAGATCGTCACCTGGGAAGTCGTATTCTGACAAGAGGTCACGGATTTCCATTTCAACCAATTCAAGCAATTCTTCATCATCAACCAAGTCGATCTTGTTCATGAAGACGATAAGGTGTTTAACACCAACCTGACGTGAAAGAAGGATGTGCTCACGAGTTTGTGGCATTGGTCCGTCAGTTGAAGCTACTACAAGGATAGCTCCGTCCATTTGAGCGGCACCAGTGATCATGTTTTTAACGTAGTCCGCGTGTCCTGGAGCGTCGATGTGAGCGTAGTGACGTTTTTCAGTTTCGTACTCAACGTGCGCAGTGTTGATAGTGATACCGCGTTCGCGTTCTTCTGGAGCAGCATCGATAGACGCATAGTCTTTAGGTTGGTTAACTGCTGAAGGCAAGCGACGTGCCAATACAGTTGTGATAGCTGCTGTCAAAGTAGTTTTACCGTGGTCAACGTGTCCGATAGTACCAATGTTAACGTGTGGTTTACTACGATCGTATTTTTCTTTTGCCATTTGAGTAAAAGCCTCCAATAAAATATATTTTATAGATAGACAGTAGGCAATACAGTCTAACTTTCCTTACTATTTTATCAAATTTTACTGAAAATGCAAGCCTTTTACACATTTTTTGTCAATTATTCCTTATCAAGCTTATAGTAAGGCTGATTGGGAACGGAAGCACCGATACTCGAAGCATAAATCCACTCTTTTCCTTCTAATTGAGTGAAATTTTCAGCTTTTCCTGTCAAGATGACACCAGAGAAAGTTAATTGATCCCGATTTTCTGGTTCACGAATATCTAGCTGTCCAAATTTCTTGAGATAGGCATCAACATCATTATACATGTTGTACCCACTAACACTTGGGAAAAGATTTTTATCTGCCTTTTTCAGATAATCCAAGAAAGTCTGCTGCTCTTTCTTAGCCTCTTTTGCCTTCTTTCTAACATCTGAATCATAAGTAAAGAGAAGACCGGCGTTAGCTCCGTAAGTCGTCTTAGGATCAGTGCGCAATGCCCCAGTATTGTCAACATCTTCTGACTGACTGCCAATCCAGTACCAGTTGATTTTGAGATTGTTCGGTATCATCTGATGGATTTCCTTATAGGTATAAGCTTTATCAAAAGTCAAAGCTACTTCCACCAATTGATTCGGCATTTCTTTGACAGAAGCAAGTTCTTGAGGGATTCGCTTTGTATCTATTGTCCCTTTAGCATTGATATTATAGAAGACCGGATATTTTTGACGCAGGGTTCGCGTATAGGTCCCTGAGAGAGACAAATAAGTCCCTTCCGCAGTCGGATCTCTAAAAGCACCTATGAGTGAATAGTTTCCCTCATAGGAAGGATAAGCTACCTTCACTCCATCTAAATCCTTGAAACGATCAGAATGTAAGGTTCCTGAAAACAAAGAATTTTGAGTGTAGTAAAGACTGTCATAGTCAACATTAGGGTAGGCGATTTCCGACATAACTTCATACTCTTTTTGCAAATTTCGACCATTACTCGAGGCTAATTCTATCAATCCCTTCCCTAGTAAAAGCAATAAAGCTAAGGATACAAGGCTACTGATGACAACCGTCTTCCAAAGTCGTTTTCTTTTACTTTTCTTCGCTAAAATTTCAAATGTTTCCATTTTTATATCCTTTCTTTTCCAATTTATGGCGGAGCTTAATTCGGCTACGCATGAGTTGTACTTTCACTTTACTTACAGAATACGACATAATTTGAGCGATTTCCTTTACTGTAAAATTTTGGAAATAATAAAGATCTAGAAGCATTGCTTCCTTAGTCGGGAGCTCTTCTATCGTCGACCTTAATAGCTCATAATAGTCGTTTTCAAATGGTTGAATCACATCTTGTTTGAAAAATTCCTTTTGCAAAATTTCTAAATAATGCCGATCGCGCCTATAGCGATCAATGTAGCGACGGATGGAAACCCGATACATCCAAGCTCGCATCTTCTCTGCCGGGATGACCAGATCAGTCTCTAACATTTTGACAAAAACATCCTGCACCACATCTTCTGCCTCGGCCTTAGAAGCTCCTGACTTTTGCAGGTAGAAAACAATCTCTCGGGCAAAGCCAATCAAGATGTTTTCGTATTCATCCAGTTTGATAATCTCACCTCCCCACAACTTCTCCTCAAATCTCTCCTTACTTGCATTCCTTTAAAAAGCAGAATACTAGTAAAAAGTCTTTCTAATCCAAAGCTCGCAGCTGCTACTTCTCATTTGAAACTGCTTTTCTCTATTTAATACTTTTTTATTCGTCCCCCTTTCTACTAGTATAACGAATCGAAAGTCATTTTGGTTACAAAAGTTTAAAAGACGACAAAAAACCCCAGATAGATTGAAACTATCTAGGGTTGATATCTTATAGATTTTCTTGAGAGTTTGACTCTGAGTTAGTGATTTGTTCAGAAGCCTTCACTTCATCAGAAGCAGTTGCAAGAGTTTGTTCTACTGTTTCAGTCTGAGACTGCTGAGTTTCTACTGAAGAAACTGGTTCTGCAGATTGTGAAACTGAAGTTGAAAATGCTGATTGACTTTGCTCTTGGCTTTGGGCTTGGCTAGCAGCAAACGGTTGAGTTGGCTGGTTTACTAAATTTTGCCCAAAAGGTTGTTGGGGCTGACCAAACTCTGGGGTCTGAGCTGGTACTTCTTGCTGAGCAAATGGTTGACTTTGGCTAGCAGGCTGACCGAATGGTTGGTTTTGAACCGATTGTTGTGCTTGGCCAAATGGTTGTCCTTGGTTAACAGGCTGAGCAAATGGTTGGTTTTGAACCGGTTGTTGTGCTTGGCCAAATTGCTGACCTTGGAAACCTGGCTGACCAATTTGTTGGTTTTGAACTGCTTGTTGAGCTTGACCAAATTGCTGACCTTGGAAGCCTTGTTGACCATATGGAGCCCCATTAACTTGCTGATCTGGTTTGCTAGCTTGGCAAAGCAAGACAATCAGAGCAATGCCACATGGAAGAGAAACCAAAGCAGCTAAAATATTCAAAACTGGAATGACAGAAGCTATTGATGGCCCTACTCCCAGAAAAATAAATGCCCAGTGGAAGCCAGCGTCGCGAAGACGACGAACTGTGATAGCAAGATGAGGAACGATCGTTGCAAGTCCATAGATGGCAAGCAAGAACATTATGAACGCAGCCAAACCAGCGCCAGCCATAGCTCCAGATAAATCAGGTTCATAATCGTACAATCCCGCATAATAAATTTCACTAAAAAGTGGAATAAGGAAACCAAAAAAGGCAATCAACGAAAATGGTAAGGTAATCAAAAAATGACATAGGACAACCCACCAGTAATCCGAACGACTGGAACGACCACTAAAGTCTGCATAACGAGTCCAAAATTTTTTATAAGCAGAAAACATAGAAATCTCCTCTAAATTTTTATTAACAGGGTTCATTGTATCATAATTTTAGCTCGAAATCAAGGTAAGCTAACCCTAGCTCGCTATCAGAGCAAGGAACTAAAGCTTTACTTTACTGTCTCAATCTGCCAAGAATCCCAGCCACTGAAGCGAATGGCTCCTTGTTCATCTGTCCGGAAAATCTGTGTCTGAATGTTCTCAAATCTATCCAAAGTTTCCTGATGAGGATGCTTGTAGCGGTTATTCTTACCGGCAGAAATGAGGGCAATTTTGGGCTGAAGCTGATGTAAAAATTCTGGGCTGGAGGAGCCCTTAGAACCGTGGTGTCCTGCTTTTAAAACATCCACCTTGAGTTGCGGAAAACGCCGCATCAAGGTAGCTTCGCCTTTCTCCTCTAAGTCTCCCGTAAACAAAAAACTGGTTCCAAAAAATTGCCCATACAAGACGACAGAGTCGTCATTACTACCGTCGCCCGTCTCCTCAGGATAAAGAACCTGCAAAGCTCCATCAAAAATCGGAAGCTTATCCCCTACCTCTACCGCATGGACTCTCGTCTGCATCCGCTCCAGTTTCTCCACAAAATCCGACTGGGTCAAACTTCCCTTAGATACGTAAATTTCCTTTATAGAAAAATGCTTGGCCACCTCCAACATATCACCCATGTGATCGGCATCTGTGTGGGTCAAAACCAGTACATCCAAGCGACTCACTCCCCGGCTTTTCAGATAGGGAATCAAGGTCTTTTCTGCATTTGTTGAAGAAATCCGCTTCTGCCATGCTTCTTTTTTGCCAATCTCCACTCGACCACCTACATCAATCAGAACAGATTTTCCCCGCCAATCGCGCAAGAAAATGCTATCTCCCTGCCCAATATCAATAACTGTAATTTCATTTTGTAGAGGATGTTTAGTAAGGAAAAATAGCAGAGCAAGAGCCAAGCTGAGAAGGACTAAAACTCTCTTCTGTCTACGAAAATCATAGAGCAAGCCAAGAGTGACAAGCAGACCCAGCATCATCCAGATAGATGGCTGACCAAAAACCACTGGCCGTGAGGAAATAGACGCCGTCCAACGAATCAGCCCTTCCAGCAGTTCAAAAAAGACATTGACCTGGGTAATTTTCAAAAGAGGGGATAGAGCAAAAATAAAGGTCAGGACTGGAAGCATAAAAAGATCAAAAACGACTGAGAATAGAAAGGTCAGCAGAATAGACCAGGGCTGAAATTCAGAAAAATAGAAAATCAGGATCGGCAAAATCCCCAGTGAAATGGTCAGACTTTCTGCCAGCACCTTTTGCACGGGAGGTAAATGCTCAAAATCCATGACCGAAATGACAAAAGCATAGGCACAGGAAAGAACGCCACCCGTCGTCAATAGAAAATTGGGCATGAAAATGGCTAGGAGCATGATCGTTAAAGCAAAGTTGTCCAGCTTAGTCACACCAAACTGCGAGAGCAGCTTTTGCACTAAACTTCTCACAACCGATACTGAAAAGCCCGTCAACCCCGCATAGATAAAGGAAAAGGGCAACTGAATCCAATCGACGGTTTCCCTTTTTAAACCAGATTTCAGGAGAAGCCTGCGAAAACCATCCATGAAATAGCCGACCTGCATGCCAGATAGGGCAAAGAGATGGATAATCCCCAGACTGGAATAAAGTTCATTCATCTCAGCAAAATCTGTGTCCAAGTCACCAAACAAAAGCCCAGTCATATAATGGCTCATAGGACTAGGAAAGTTTCCTTTGATATAAACCAAGGCTTTTCTCCGCCAGACCGACAGCCAATCCCAAGGATTAAGACTGCTAAAATGCTGACTGGACTTGATTTGATTGATTTTCAAAATCCTGTAAATCCCCTGTGTTTTCAGGTAAGCCCGATAGTCAAAACCTGAAAAATTACGCTGGTTTTCTGCTAAACTAAGCTCTCCATCAATCTCCAAAAGCAATTGATCGCTCAGCTTTTGAAAAGCGATTTTTTCCTTTTCTGACTGGATTTTATAAAAGGCCTGATAAGTTCGACCATTGGAATGACCGCGAAAAGAAAGCGAGTCGCCATTGACTTTAATTGTATCTGGCTTCATCACAATGGTAGAAATGGTTTCCGGCTCATCTTGAAAGGCTTGATTAGCCATTTCTCTCCGAAATAGGAAAAATCCTGCAAAGAGACTCAAGAACACCAAAACAAGCAGACTATTTCTAGTCGAATAAAGCCAAAAGAGCCGAACAAGGAGAACTGCTAAACCTAGATAGGCTGGCAGACTACTAGTGTAAATCGCAAAGTAGGTCAGCACCAGCAAAAGACAAAAATAGATAGGTTTGATGGGAAATTTATTTATCCACTGTGACATAGTCTTTTAACTTTTCTAAGGTTTTTGCACCGATTCCTGAAACATTTTTCAGCTCGTCTACTGACTTAAACTTGCCATTGGCTTCCCGATAAGCGATGATGTCTTGCGCTTTCTTTTGACCGATGCCTGAAACCGTCTGAAGTTCAGCTTCGGTCGCCGTATTGAGATTGACCAAGCCAGACTTCCCTTTCTCTGTTCCCCCATTTCCAGCTGGCGTCTGACTAGTTTGCGTCACATCTGCCCCTTCCTCACCGACTTTAGCTACATAAACAACCGCTTCATCTGTTAATTTTTGAGCTTGGTTGATGGATTTGGACTCAGCATCCGGCAGTAAACCACCTGCTTTTTGTAGAGCATCGTACACACGCGCTCCTGCCTGCAACTGATAAACTCCTGGATTTTTGACAGCTCCTTTGACATCAACTGTTACTTCTTTCTCAGATTCCTCTGAATCCATATCTTTTTCTGAATCGATTTTTTCTTGATTCGCACTTCTTTTTTCTGCATTGGTTTCAGATGAAGCTGATGTGACCACTTCCTGAGCCAGTGCACTGACCTGATTCTGTGGCTGAGCGTTGCCCTTCAGCAAGAAAAAGCCAGCCAAGACGACCCCAAATAAGGAAAGTCCAACAAAAATTTTGTATTCCTTTAACTTTTCAACTATTTCTTCAAACATAATTTTTCTCCTTTATCTTTATATTCGTAAAAAATTCAAAAAAAATATGACAAACCGAGAGAATTTTCAGCTTGTCATATTTTAAAATCTTTATTTTTCAAGAAGTAGTAGATAGAAAGACCATTGACAAAAATAGAAGCTGCAATATCAGTCTGCTTTGCTTATCCTGTATATCCAAGCTTCTATCTTTTGAGCTCTGCTATGTAAAAAAGCCAGATTTGCCAAAAGAAAAGCCATGACTAGAGCGCTTAGAATCAGAAGCAGCGGCCAAGAAACTGACTGCTGACTCAGATAAAGGACCAAGACTAAGATGAGTATAGGAAAAGTCGTCAAAGCTGTGAAGCCGCCCGGTACCCAGCGATGAAAGCGAAACACTTGTATGATATGGCCCAGCAGATGAAGAGTATGACAGAAACCAATAGCCAAAGCTAGCTCAGGAATGCGAAATAGAATCGCAAGCAACAAAAGGATAAAAGCCAGTAGAAATTCCTCTGCAATCATCAGAACAATGCTTTCAGCAGAAAGATAACTTCCTCTTCTGGCAATGAACATCTCCTTTTGATAGACTTGATGGTCTTGATTCTGAGAAATCCAAGGCCGAATCAGGATAATCTCATCAAACTCGTGCAGCATAAACAGTGATAAGGTTACAAAAGATAAAAAAGCAAGAGACATAGCATCCTCCTTATAAAACATACCAACATTATAACTCACTCGCATAAAAAAATCAGCTCCCAAGCAAGATTGCTCAGCAAGCTGATTCGTATCTTATTTTCTATGCTTATCTGGATCCCAGACAAAGCTTGCAAGGAAACTAAAAATGAAGGTCAAAATACCAATCAAAGCTGCTGGAATAAAGGCAATTGCTCGTAAAATCCGCCAGAAGATATTTGGTTTTTTACCTGTCTGGTAGGGCGCTACTTCTGCATCCAAGCGGTCAAACTCTGCCTGAATCCGACGAGCCACTTCCTCAACTCCCTCATCATTCATCTTTTTGATATCAGAAATATCAATTGGATTGCCGAAGTTCATGTCCACGCGCTCCCCAGCTGCCAAGCCTTTGAGGCTCATGGGACCAGCATAGACAACCGGCATGATCCGAACCTTAGCCATCTTAGCAATCACTGCCACTCCTCCCTTGACATCCGTAGAATGGCGGCTGCCGCTTGGGAACATAATCAGAGAACGATTGTTCTTTTTCAGCATATTCACAGGGTATTTGATAGCTGACGGACCAGGATTTTCCCGGTCGATAGGAAAGGCACCACACATGCGAATCCACCAGCCGAACACGCGATTTTCAAAGAGCTGTTTCTTGGCCATGAAAATGAACTGCTTGGGCTTGGTCGCAAAAGCCATGTAAACTGGATCCCACCATGTCCGGTGAGGGGCAACCAAGATATAGTTTTCATCTTGTGAAGGAATCTTCTCCTTATTATGGTAATGGGCATTTCCGTTCAAAGCCCAGAGGATAAAAATTACCAATCCTCGCAAATAAGTATAAAACATAAACTCTCCTTATTTCAAATTGTGATTGTACTTGAAATTGATTACATCCTTTCTCATTATACCCTATACCCTTATAGTCTGCAATATTTTTCCAAACTTTGGCTGTAACAGCTGATTCCGATAGCTATTTCTATAAAAAAATGGTATCATTATTTTCATGAATAAGAAAGAATTAATCGGTTTAAACCAAACCCAAGTAAATGAAAAGATTTCGCAGGGCTTGACCAACGATTTTACTAGTGACACCAGTACTAGTAACTGGCAAATCGTTAAGCGGAATGTTTTCACCCTTTTTAATGCCCTTAACTTTGTGATCGCTCTGGCCTTGGTCTCTGTCCAAGCTTGGAGTAATCTGGTCTTCTTCGCAGTAATCAGCTTTAATGCCGTCACTGGTATTATCACAGAGCTGCGGGCCAAGCACATGATTGACAAGCTTAATCTGGTCAGCCGAGAGCTGGTCACAGTCATCCGCGATGGCCAGGAAGTCAAGATTCAGCCAGAAGAAATTGTACTGGGTGACCTGATCAAGCTGTCAGCCGGCGAGCAAATTCCCAGTGATGCCCGTGTAGTAGAGGGTGTTGCCGAGGCCAATGAAGCCATGCTGACAGGTGAGAGTGACTTGGTTCTCAAGGAAGGAGGCGCTGAGCTGCTGTCTGGTAGCTTTCTGGCTAGTGGGCAGATCTATGCTGAGGTACACCATGTCGGCGCAGACAACTATGCCAACAAGCTCATGACTGAGGCTAAAACCCTCAAGCCTATCAACTCGCGCATTCTATACAATCTTGCGAAAATTTCTCGCTTTACTGGAAAAATCATCATTCCTTTCGGAATGGCTCTCTTCTTTGAAGCCCTGATGATAAAGGGCCTGCCTGTCAAGAACTCTGTCATTACCAGCTCGACAGCTCTTTTGGGTATGCTGCCTAAGGGAATCGCCCTGCTAACAGTCACGTCACTCCTGACAGCTGTCATCAAGCTAGGCATGCGCAAGGTCCTTGTTCAGGAAATGTATTCTGTTGAGACGCTGGCTCGGGTAGATACTCTCTGCCTGGACAAGACCGGTACAATTACCCAAGGTAAGATGACTGTTGAAGCCTTGCATAGCCTGTCAGATAAGTTTTCTGATGAGACCGTCGGTCAAATCTTAGCAGCCTACATCCAAACCAGCGAGGATAATAACCCAACAGCCCAGGCTATCCGCAAGGGCTACGGCCATTTAGAGCACACCTATACTAGCGACAATGTTATTCCATTTTCTAGCGACCGAAAATGGGGCGCTATGCATTTATCAAGTGTCGGAACTATCTTTCTGGGAGCGCCTGAAATGCTACTGGACAGCAATCCTGCAGCGGTTGGAGAGGCTCAAAAACGCGGATCACGGGTTTTGGTACTGGCTCACAGCGACCAAGTGCTAGACAAACACAGTATCCAACTGCCTGAAGATATGACCGCTTTAGCTGTTCTGGAAATCACTGATCCTATTCGTGAGGGAGCGGCTGAGACACTGGACTACCTGCGCTCTCAGGATGTTGATCTGAAAATCATCTCTGGTGACAATCCTGTGACCGTTTCACATATTGCGAGCCAGGCTGGATTTGCCAACTACGACAGCTACATCGACTGCTCTAAAATCAGCGATCAAGAACTGGTTGAGCAAGCAGAAGAAACAGCCATCTTCGGCCGAGTTTCTCCTCATCAGAAGAAGCTGCTCATCCAGACTCTCAAGGCCGCTGGTCGGACAACAGCTATGACCGGAGATGGGGTTAATGATATCTTGGCCTTGCGCGAAGCAGACTGCTCCATCGTCATGGCGGAGGGTGACCCCGCAACTCGGCAGATTGCCAACTTGGTCCTTCTTAATTCCGACTTTAATGATGTCCCTGAGATTCTTTTTGAAGGTCGCCGAGTCGTCAATAATATCGGACGGATTGCTCCGATTTTCTTCATCAAGACCATTTATTCCTTCCTCCTAGCTATCATCTGTATCGCCAGTATCCTGCTCGGAAAATCTGAATACCTCTTGATTTTCCCATTCATCCCGATTCAGATCACCTTGATTGACCAGTTTGTTGAAGGTCTCCCACCCTTTGTCCTCACCTTTGAGCGCAATATTAAGCCGGTCGAAAAGCACTTCCTCAAACGCTCCCTGCAGCTGGCTCTGCCAAGCTCCCTCATGATTATCTTCAGTGTGCTATTTGTCCGTATCTGGGGCAGCAACCATGGCTGGAGCGACATTGAAATGGCAACACTGACCTACTACTTACTAGGCAGCATCAGCTTCCTGTCCGTCATCCGAGCCTGCCTGCCACTCAACCTCTGGCGCGCTCTTCTGATCATTTTTTCAGTCGCAGGCTTCTATCTATCCGCCTTTGTCCTGCAACACCTTTTGGAAATTGCGACGCTGACAGCCGCAACCTTGCCAGTCTATCTGATTCTCATGGTTTTCTTTATCGGAATTTTCATCGCTTGTACCATCAAGCAAAAATATGAATTCGACTAAAATTCGCACCTGACTGTTTCTGTCAGGTGTTTTTTCCTATAAAATTTCTCTTTCTTCTTTAGAATAGCACTTAATCATGCTATAATGTTGGTATGACAGAAGCAAAATTAAAAGACGGAGAAAGAATCAACCAACTCTTTTCCACTGATATAAAAATCATTCAAAATAGCGAGGTTTTTAGCTATTCAGTCGATAGTGTCCTGCTTTCTCGCTTTCCAAAGCTACCCAAACGAGGACTCATCGTCGATCTCTGCGCTGGAAACGGGGCTGTTGGTCTCTTTGCTAGCACACGGACTCAGGCCCAGATTCTAGCGGTGGAAATTCAGGAGCGTCTGGCCGATATGGCTCAGCGTTCCATTGAACTAAATGACCTTGCTCAACAGATGTGGGTTATCCATGACGACTTGAAAAATCTAGGCAACCACATCTCTGGCAGCAAGGTTGACATCATTCTCTGCAATCCTCCCTATTTCAAGGTCGATGAACATTCCAATCTCAACGGCAGTGAGCATTATCTGCTAGCGCGTCACGAAGTTGCTACAAATTTAGAAGAAATTTGCACGATTGCCCAGCGAGTTCTCAAATCCAATGGCCGCTTAGCAATGGTTCACCGTCCTGACCGATTTTTGGATATTTTAGAAACCATGAAAAACCATAATCTAGCGCCCAAGCGCATCCAGTTTGTCTATCCCAAGCAGGGGAGAGAAGCCAATATGCTCTTAATCGAGGCTATTAAAGATGGTTCACCAGACGGCCTGAAAATCCTCCCACCTCTCTTTATCCACGAGCAAGATGGCAGCTATACACCAGAAATTCAAGAGATTTACTATGGAAAATAAAGCCTATATGTACGTCCTTGAATGCGGAGACGGCACCCTCTACACAGGCTATACCACCGATGTAGAAGCTCGTCTCAAAACACATCAGTCTGGAAAAGGAGCCAAGTACACTCGCGCCCGATTGCCCGTCACACTCATCTATCAAGAGGAACATCCCGACAAATCTGCAGCCATGTCGGCTGAAGCTCTTTTCAAAAAGAAGAAACGAGCTGAAAAATTAGCTTACATAGAAGAAAAACGTAGTAAGTCCTGAAACTTACTACGTTTTTTGATTTCTACATTCAAGATTAAATTAGATGCGTTCTTTCCATGAAGTCGCTGTGGTTTGAAGAACCTTGTTGAGTTCGTCAATGTTCTCAAAACCTGTTGTGCGAAGCCATTCACGAGCTGCTGCCTCACCGTCTTTGATGTAGGCTTCAACTGATCCAGCCCAAGTTGCACGGCCGCAAAGAACACCATTGAAGTTTGCGCCTGACTCGTGGGCAAAGACAAGGGTTTCTTGGAAGAGTTTAGCTGATACACCTGCACTCAAGTAGATGTATGGCAAGTTCGTTGCTTCATCTTGTGCTTTGAAGAAGGCTGCTGCTTCTTCGCGTGTATGAACGATTTCACCATCGGCAAAGCCTTCAACGTATTTGACATTGACTGGAACTTCCACTTTCAAGACGTCGATATTAAAGCGTGGGTCTGAAAAGACCTTCATGGCACCGATAACCTTTTGTGGTTTTACTTTGGCGTATTCTGCAGAGCCAGCATCAGCGATTTTTTCATCGTAAGCCAAGATTTCAAGGAAGAATGGAATATCTTCCGCCACACATTCAGAACCGATGCGTTCGATGTAGGCTTGTTTTTCTTGGTTGAGTTCGTCAGAACTGTCTACATCGTAGTAAAGCAAGAATTTGACTGCATCCGCACCTTGTTCTTTGATGCGTTTAGCAGACCAAACATCCAAGCAGTCAGGTAAGCGTTTGGTGCTTGTTGTGTCGTAACCAGTTTTCTCATAAGCGAGAAGAAGGCCAGCATTTGGATCAAGCGCTTTTGTAGCTGGAAGACCATACTCAGGGTCTAGAAGCATAGAAGAAGCGTAT
The DNA here is from genome assembly GCF_963529205.1 of Streptococcus cristatus. Taxonomy (GTDB): domain Bacteria; phylum Bacillota; class Bacilli; order Lactobacillales; family Streptococcaceae; genus Streptococcus; species Streptococcus cristatus_O. Next base: position 42,098 of record NZ_CAURYF010000002.1, read on the forward strand.
TTAGTCAATTCATCTGCTACCAAGACTTTGAGTTCTTCCATTTGAGCCACTGTTGGCTCCTCTGTTTGGTATTGAGCCATGAGGCGTTTCAAAGCACCACGTTGGTCAAAGGCAAGAGCTGAGATAATGCCATTCTCATCTGAAAGTTTTTCTAAGCATGCACGTTTGTTTTCTGTTAAAGCCATTTTATACCTCTTTCACTAATAATTGATCATATAGGGCTTGATAGTTGGCCATGTTAACATGACCTGTCATTTTTTCTTGAGCGTTGAGCATACCAAGGACATTTGCCTTGATGAGGAGTTCTGCATCCGATTCCTTATGAAGAAGTCCTGATGAAATACCTGCAACAGTAGAATCTCCAGATCCAACTGGATTAACTACTTGTATTCTAGGAATATTTACCTTGTAGAAAGTGTCCCCATGTTTGGCAAAAGCACCATCTGCACCAAGTGATACGATAATCCACTCAATACCATCAAATAGCGGTTCTGAAAGAACTTCTTTTAGCTCATCCAAATCTTTTGAAACTTCTCTTCCAAGAAGTTGTGACAATTCTTCGTTATTTGGTTTGATAACTGTCGGTTTGTGTGGTGATTCAAGGACAGCCTGAAGAGCCGCACCTGAGCAGTCTAGAACAACTGGTTTCCCTGCTTTATTAGCAAGTTCTACCAAGTTTGCATAGTAGTCAACTGGAAGACCTGCTGGCAGACTACCAGAGATAGCCACTACTTCCACAGTGTCAAGGAGATCCTCGAAATGAGCCAAGAAATCTTGACCTTCTTGTTCCAGAACCTTAGGCCCTTTCTCAAGAATTTCAGTTTGGTTGTCTCCGTGTAGAATAGCGATACAGTTACGAGTCTCTCCTTGAATTGAGAAGAAACGTTTCGTTACTTTATCGTCAATGTTTTCTACTAGATAGTCACCGAGTCTACCCCCAACTAAACCTGTAGCAGCAACAGAATCACCAAATTCTGAAAGAACTCGTGTAACATTGAGTCCTTTACCACCAGCTGTTTTTGTCACGTCCACCACACGGTTGACAGTGTCAATTTTCAATTCATCCAAAGGATAGGAAATATCAATGGATGGATTCATTGTGACTGTTAAAATCATGCGTCACCTCTTAGTCGTGGTATTCACCGCGATCCCATTTTTCAAGGAATTCTGTAAAGAAGTTTGCATCTGCTTGATGAGCATTGTGAGTTTCAACGTGCTCAATTTTCGCAATCAATTTTTTGTTTTCTTCTGATGGTTTGTATTCAGCATTGATGAAAGCTTCAATGATATCACACATAAGCAATTCACCAGTGATTTTACCACCAAAACCGATAACGTTAGCGTTCAATTGTTCTTTTGCATAAAGAGCTGTTGTCATATCACGAACCAAGGCAGAACGAACACCTGGAACTTTATTGACAGCGTTGTTGATACCAACACCAGTACCACAGATACATACTCCAAGATCAGCTTGACCGCTTGTAACAGCTTCACCAACTTTTTTACCAAAGATTGGGTAGTGAGTACGTGTGTGGTCATATGTACCAAAGTCAATGACTTCATATCCTTTTGATTTCAAAAATTCTGAAACCGCCATTTTTTCATCTGTTACGATGTGGTCACATCCAATTGCAATTCTCATTTTTATCTTACCTTTCTTACTATAATCTAATTAGCACATTTTGTTCAACATATCGACACGAATTTGGTGACGGCCACCGTCGTATTTACCATTAACAAAACCTTTAGCAATGTTTTTAGCCAATTCATCACCAACAAGTTGTGCACCCATAGTGATCATACGTGAGTTGTTGTGTCCACGAGTCATATAAGCTGAACGTTCGTCTGAAACCTCTGCAGCAACCATTCCTTTAATCTTAGTTGCAACCATGAACGGACCAGCACCATAGGCATCAATCACGATACCAAGGTTTTGTTCTTCTTTGTTTACTTCTGCAGCAACAGCAAGAGTCACATCGACAAAGTCTTGACCTTCAGCCGTAACATCCACTACGTGGAAGTTTTCTTTTTCCAAGAAGTCTTTCACAACTTCTTTCAATCTCAAACCTGCAGCATCTGCACCAATGATAATAGACATATTAAGTCCTCCTTTAATTTTCTATATAATGAACTAAAATGTTTTAAAACATTAAACGTTATTTGATTCACAAGTTTATAATACAACATTTTATGTTTACTGTCAACATTATATGTTTGTTTTTAAACATTTTTAAAATTTTTCTTTAAAAAATAGTAATATCAAATCCAATTTCTTCTTTTTCTCCTGCTGGGAGTAGACGGACATTTTTCTTGCTTTCTAAATAATCTCCCTCTTCTAACGAGGTCGACAAACCTGACCAAGGTTCCAAGGCTATAAATGGCCCTTTGTTAATAGTTGACCAGATAATTAGATTTGGAAATTCTTGAAAATCCAAACGTAACCCTTTATCATGTTTCCGAGAACGAAGAGCAACAGTCCGCGATTTTAGCTCATCAAGGGTCACTGTATCTTTAGCAAAGATATCATAGTCCAAATCTAGTTCTTTTTGATGATTTAAGAAGCTTGTACGTTCGAGAAAGTTTAACATACCAGTTTCAGGATAGGAGAGAGGAACGCTGCAAGTTTCTTCCTTTTCGAACTCCAAATAGTAATCCTCATACTTTTCATCATCAAGTAAAGGGCAGTTAAATCCCGGATGACCTCCGATGAAGTACGGCATAGCGCCACTATCTCCAAGATTTTCTACGATATACTGGGTACGAAGCTTCTTACCAGTCAAGCTATAGCGAATTGATAAGCGGAAATGATAAGGATAGTTCTGAAACATCTCCTCTGTAGCCTCTATAACAAAGGTCACACTCGTATCCGTTTGTTCTACTAATTCAAATTCTTTCTTGCGAACGAGACCATGCCGTGGAATGACTCCACTCGCTTCTTGACCATCTTCTAATGCATAGTAAGCAGTGTCATTACGCAAACTCCCACAAATAGGGAAAAGAACTGGGGCTTGACTGCTCCAATAGTTTGCATCCCCCTGCCAGAGGTATTCTACACCATCCTTATCCTTGATTGAAGAAAGCGCTCCTCCCAATTGCTTAAACTGCACTGTCAATTCATCGTTTTCTAGCGCGATCACCATCCAAATCTCCTCTCTACTTCAGAGAAAAAGGCAGGCTTCTGACTTCTCTCTGCTTAGTTTTTTCTATTCATTACATAGGAAAAGCTAGATTATCAACATTCCCATTTGGAAATGGACAATCTAGCTCCCCTAGTCTTACAATATTTAACAATAGCTAACGGATATTATTTTGCTTTTGCTGCATATTCTGCATTCCGTTTGATCATTTGCTTTCTGTACCAAGCAAAGATTCCAATATAAGCACCAAGGAAGACAATAGCACCAATGATAGCTTTAATATCACCTGTAGTAGTATTACCAATAGTCCAGCCCAAGAGTTTTTCGATTGGTCCTTCAAGTGTTGAGTGAGTGATCAATTGAGTTTGGCTAACTCCTTCAGGGAAAGCACCTACACCTTTAGCAAGTTCTGTTGCAAACGGTGCAATCAGGGTACCTGAAAGAAGGAAGAGTGGTAACAAGAGTGTTCCAAAGACAATCATACGAAGCAATTTACCACGAGTAACAACCAGAAGGGCAGGTGTCACACCCATCGCAATGATACCAGCCAATGGCAAGATACCGTTCCCTACATTAGAAAGCAGAACTGCTTCAATCAACATGATTGGTGCAAGCACGTTAGCGCAGGCCCAGATTTCTGCACGACCAGCGATAAATGGCCAGTCAAGACCGATGTTGAATTTACGTCCTTGAAGACGTTTTGTTGCTACGTTAGTAATACCTTGTGAAAGTGGTTCAACGGCTGCGATAAACCATGATCCGATAAGTGAGAAGAGCTCCAAGCAGACACCGGCAGTCAAACCAAGAGACAACCATCCTTTGATAACAAGTGACCATTTTGCTGCTTCGGCAACGTCAGACACTGGGTGCGGAGTTCCCATGATACCGATAACTACACCAAGAAGGAAACCGATGAAGAATTTAGATCCCCAGAAACCAATTTTCTTGTTCAAAGCGGCAGCATCAAAGTCATATTTGTCCAACCCAGGGAAGAATTTGTCAAAAATCTTATCCAAAACCATGATAACAGGGTTCATCATGTAGTTCATATGAGTTGAAGTCATTGGAGATGAACTTGGTGCATTCAACAAATCATCAAAAGTTGGTTTCATCAAGTCAGAGTTGATAATCTTCAAGACACCAACCAAGACAACTGCTAAAGTTGCAATCAAGAGTGACACAGCAGGACTTACATGGCTCTTATCTGCATACCATTTGATGAGCAAGCCAGTAATTGACAAGTGCCAGATATCAAAGATATCCACGTCCAATGTATCTGTTTTCTTTATAGCTAACATCACAACATTGACAATGAGCATGATGAGCAAGAAGTATAGGGTCCATGGAGAACCCCAAGTGATGGTTGCAAGTGGTGCCCAACCAACGTCAGTGATGTTCAACTGGATACCAGTATTTTCAACGAATTTCGCAAGTGATGCTGAGAAAGCTCCGTTGAGCATACCGATGATGGCACCGATACCAGTAAGAGCGATGGCAAGTTTAATACCACCTTCAAGCGCTTTGGAGAATTTCACTCCAAAAAGTAAAGCCAATACTGTCAAGATGATCAGCATGATGATAGGACCACCCATTTCCAAGACTGGCTTGAAAATCTTATTGGCTAGGTCAATAATGACATCCATAATAATTCCTCCCTTTTTTTGTTATATGAATGTTAGCAAGATAAAGAAAAGATTAGCTTAGTCCGTGCTCTTTAATAGCTGCTTCAATATTGTCAAAGACTGGAGCGCTCATTGCAGGAATACGGAACAAGATTGGTCCAGCTTCGACAACTGGGATTCCTGGTTCAAAACCAAGGTCTGTTGCAGCGATTGGCGTGAAGATATCATAGCCTTTCATAAGGTCTTCATTGACATCCTTAACCATCACCGCGTCACATTGCACATCATAACCGCGGTTTGACAATTCTTCCTCAAGAGCACTCTTGATTTGGTGACTTGAGTTTACTCCTGCTCCGCAGGCTGCTAAAATTTTAATCATAATAAAATCCTCCGATTTATTTATTTAATGACATCTGAAATATATTGGAACAGCTCTTTCTCAGAGTTTAAATGAGCTAGACCAGCTAGATTTCCTTCGCTAGTAAAGAAATCCATCAACTGAGCCAAGATATTGGTCTGGCTTGAGCTCGAATTGTTGATAATAAAGAACAAGAGAGACACTTCAACGGTTTGCGTAGGAGAAATCATATTGTGGAAGGTTACAGGCTGATCTAGCTTAACAACTACCACATTTTCAGTCAAATTATGCGCAATATCCGTATGAGGTATGGCAACATTCGGCAAGTCCTTGCCTAAAAATTCCATATCCAATCCAGTTGGAAACGCCTTTTCTCTTTCAAGTAAAGCGTTTCGATAAGAAGAAGTTACAACTTCTCTTTTTTCTAACAAATCAGCTACTTGATGAAAAAGATCTTCTTGATTTTCTGCATGTAAACAAAACACTAGATTCTCATCAAATAATTGGGCAAGCGCCATTTTTTCACCTCTCCTTTTGTTTCTTTTTGTTCGTTTAACTAATTATATCATTATGTGATAGCGCTGTCAATAGTTTGTTTTGTTATTTTTTGTTTATTTATCTAATAACTTAAAAATTTAATGTTCATATGAAGATAGAACATTTCGTCATTCTGCATGGCTGAAGAATAACACGAGTCATAAAAATATCCTAGCAAGTCTAAACTGATATACAAGAACTTTTCGTCCACTGTAAAATACAATTATTCATCTGCAATAAAAAATAAAAGCTACGAAATTCGCAGCTTTCAGAATCTTAAATCAACATTCATGACAACACGATCAAATCAGAGAACCTTGGTGTAAGAACTATATTTCGCTCTCACTTTCGGAGAGATATGGTCATCCGTTACAATCGCGTCAATATTGTCCAAACGGTAAAAACTATAGAAAGAATAGCTATCAAATTTGCTATTATCTGCCACGATATATTTTTCAATTGCATTGTTAAGAATGATGGCATTCCCATTTCCTTCTTCTTCATTGGCAGTCGTCACATTGTGACCGTCAATTCCGTTCACTCCAATAAAGGCCTTGGACACCTTAATTTCTTGCAGAAGTTTATTGGCAAACTGCCCGACAAAAGTCTGGGTCTTGACCCGATAGCGCCCTCCAATCAATATCAAATCAAAATTAGGATAATCCTTCAACTTTTCGAAAATAGGGAGAGAATTGGTTACAATGCTGATATTTTTCCCTTCTAAATAATCGCCTATAAAATCCGTCGTAGTACCTGATCCGATAAAAACAGTGTCCCCTTCAGCAATCAGATCCGCACATTTTTTAGCAATAAGCTTCTTTTCTTCGATATTTAACATCGTTTTTTCAGAATGCGAAGCTTCATTCAAGCTATCTTTCACCTTTTTATGAGCTCCACCATGCACCCGAATCAAAAGTCCTTGCTTCTCAAGATCAATCAAATCTCGCCGAATGGTCATATCTGTTACATTCAGCAATTCCTTCAGGTTCTTTACAGACACAACTCCCGTCTGGTCCAGCTCTTGTAAGATCACTTTATGACGACTTTCCTTCATGTACAATCCTCCTTGTTGTTGATGTCTAGAGATGTCTCATCAAAGTTTCCCCTTTGATTTCTTAGGTTCCTTGGACACCTCAAATCACTTTAATGTCCATGCACCATTGCTTATATCATTATACTACAATTTTTTCATATAAACAAAAAAATGTATACTTTTTTTCAAAAAAATAGATTATTGTTTGTTTATGCGTTTTCATTGTGCTATTTTCAAACAAATCTTGAAAGATATTCAAATTATTTTCAATAGAAAAATCCAATGTCAGCTGACATCGGATTTTCTGTTTATTTATCGCCTTTATTACGGATAACAAAGCCGGTTTTCTTTTCGCTGGAAGTGCGGTGTGGGCGTTTATTCCCTCTGCTTTCGAAGTCGCGACTGTTCTTGTTTGACTTACGTTTAAAGTCACGGCGGCCGCCCTCTCGATCTTCGCGTCCACCACGGCGATCACGACCTTGGTCACCTCGACGACCGTTGCCACGACCACTCTTACCTTTTCCGCCAAAGCCACCGCCAGATGCTTTAAATGGCAATGGTTTTTCACGGGCAATTTCTACTTCAGGAAGGGCATCTGGATCCTGCACCGTCAAGCTGAGGATATACATAGCCAGCTCTTCTGGGCTGAATTCTGCTGCTAGCTTGCGGGCATCCTTGCCAAATTTCTCAAAGTTAGAACGGATGCTTTCGTCCGCAAAATCGCGTTCAATCTTCTTAAGAGCAACTTTTTTCTTAGCTTGGAAAGCTTCTTCTGCAGTCGCAGGCTTAAGGCCTTTCATACGCTTCTTGGTCAGATTTTCGATAATCTGCAAATAGCCCATTTCATTTGGCGCCACGAAAGTGATAGACTGACCTGACTTACCAGCACGACCAGTCCGACCAATCCGGTGAACATAACTTTCGGGATCCTGCGGAATATCGTAGTTGTAGACATGGGTCACACCAGAAATGTCCAATCCACGCGCGGCCACATCTGTCGCCACCAAGACATCCAGATTACCGTTTTTAAAGTCGCGCAGGACGCGGAGACGCTTGCCTTGGTCCAAATCACCATGGATACCCTCTGCTCGGAAACCACGGATTTTCAGGCCACGAGTCAGCTCATCCACCCGGCGCTTAGTCCGACCAAAGACGATTGACAGCTCTGGCTGCTCCACGTCCATCAGGCGGGTCATGGTATCAAATTTTTCATTTTCTTTGACACGGATATAATACTGGTCTACCAGCTCTGTCGTCAGCTCTTTAGCAGCAATCTTGACATGCTCAGGCTCCTTCATGAACTTGACACCGATACGCTTGATAGCATCTGGCATGGTCGCTGAAAAGAGCAAGGTCTGACGATCTTCTGGTACGCGTGAAATGATAGACTCAATATCTTCCAAAAAGCCCATATTAAGCATTTCATCCGCTTCGTCCAAGATCAAAGTTTCAATCTGATTCAGCTTAAGCGCCTTGCGCTTAATCAAATCCAAGAGACGACCAGGTGTTCCTACGACGATATGAGCACCTGATTTGAGGGCTTTAATTTGCTTTTCAATGCTGGAGCCACCGTAGACAGAACGCACTTTGACTCCCTTGCTGCGGCCAAAACGGAACAGCTCTTCCTGACTCTGAACAGCCAATTCACGGGTCGGAGCGATAACCAACGCCTGCACAGCAGGATTATCAGTATCAATCTTTTCCAGCGTTGGAAAACCAAAAGCTGCTGTCTTTCCTGTCCCTGTCTGGGCCTGACCAATGACATCCTTACCTGCCATAGCAAGTGGAATCGTCTGCTCTTGAATAGGGCTTGCTTCTACAAAGCCAGCTTTTTCAATCTCTGCTAGTAATTCAGCAGATAAATGTAATTCATTAAATTTCAATGTTCTTCTTCTTTCTAAAGGCGGTGCGAAGCCACCTTATAAGGCTTTTGATACTCAACTATCGAAACATCCCAAGTGATTTCGCTTGCTAAATCTCGATTTCCTGAGAGTATTCGCTCTTCTCTTCATAAATATGGTCTCTCAAGTCCAGGCACTAAAAAAGCGCCGACTCGGTCGCTAGTTCCCACTGAATAGAAAAACTGTATTTCTGCAACTAACCTAGTATACCACAAAAGTACCTAAAAAGATAGGACTTGCTTGTAAAATATTTTATTAAAGATCTCTTTTGTAAAAAATGAAAACTTGAAAATCATTTTCAAAAATAATATAATCTACAAAGAAGAAAGGAGACAGGTATGAATAAATTTTTACGAGTGATTTTCATTTTACTGATCTTAGCTATGCTGGGCGCAGCTATAATCCAGATTTTCCAGCCTCAGCTCTTGGGCAATGAATCCATCTACGGCTTAGCTCCCTACTGGCAACGGGAAATTGATTTCTGGAATCTGGCTATTCTGCCTTTAGTAATTGCCGCCAACATAAAGTATGATTGGTTCTATCTGCGTATGACCCTGCTAGCACTGATTCTGGGTGGACTGTGCTTTGGTACCAACCATCTGCTAGGCTATCTTGAAGAAGCAAATCAAGCAAACCTACTGGGCTGGATTGAAAATTATCTGCTAGTCTGCTTCTGGATCATCGGTTGGGTATTAGAAACTAGAAAAGAGAAAAAGTGATATAGAGAATATCCATTACGAAATCAATTAAAAACTCTAGAACAAAAAATAAACCGATAGAATGGATCTATCGGTTTTTGCATACTATGAAATAAATTAACGTACTGTACGGATATAGTTATCAATAAAATGAAGACGATACAATGAGAGAAAACCCTATAAAATAAGCCTTTATGCGCAACAAAACATATCTACTACTTGTCATAAAAATACAAAAGTTTACTACTTATGCCCCCTTTTTGCCCCTCTTTCGCTTGATTTTTCACGCGAAAACCACGCAAAAACAGACCAGCATCGCTGCCAGTCTGCCAAGTCCGTCAGAGCGGACATTTTTTAGATTTTCCGTTGTAGAGACAATTATTCCTTATCGCGATAGCCGTACTCTTCTTCAGCCTCTTTTCTCAAAGCAACGGCTTTTTCAAAACTTTTGCTAGAGCCTAAATATTTCGGTTTCTTGTCAACATTGATAAAAGCTTGATAGCTGCCCTTTCGCTTGTTGAAATAGACTCCCCGCACGCCAGTCGTACTTTTAGCGGTCGGCTTGTTGGTTCTTAACGAATCAGGATCGCTGATTTCAGCCATTCGCTCTTTTGAGCTGCGATTTCGTTTGCAACCGCAGCTAGAATATCGGTCAATCTGATTGCTTTGCAATTCAACATGATTGCCACAATGCTTGCAAATGCAATTCCAGTACACACGTTGAACTTTCGAGTACGCTCTGTCAATGACTTTGAAATCGTCCGTTTCCGTGCTAGTCAAATCCTTGAACCGATCGCGCTTTTTTTCTTCGTTTAAACAACCACAAGAACTGATTTCTCCGTTTTTTAGGTGATCACCTCGAACAAAAGTAACCGTTCCGCATTCACAAAGACAATGCCAGAGTACTCTGCCTCGTCCAGTCCTTTTTCCTACGTCGCCAAGGACTGTCAGACGACCGAAATGCTGGTTTGTTAAATCATCTTTTACCATATCTTCCTCGTTATGCTGCGACTTCCATGTGCAATTTTACCGCACGCATAGCTAGTGACCACACGCTAGTTCCTGGCCAAGCTTCTTTTTCCATGTCTTCAACGTTTACCATTTTTGTGTAAGCATCCATTTCAAACACAACACCCAATTTTTTGCAAGCCCAATCCCAAGCTTTTGCTTCTTCAGATGTTTCAGCATTTTCAAATTTTTGGTTGACACGTTCAACAACTTCTTTTTCATGCGCCCAAGCTTCTTTCAAGCAGTCAGCAAATGAAGCATATTCGAAGTATTCACGACCAGAAAAGTCTGCATATTCAAAGTCACAAATTTGATAGTTACGTGTGAACATATCCCAAGCTTCTTTCATGATTCCTGATTTGTCATAAGCTACTTTTTTCATCTTTGTTTCCTCTTTTTGTTTTATTTATCTTACAAGTATAGTATATAACATTTGTTATATATTGTCAATAGAAAACACAAAGAAATTTAAAGTTTTTTTGTTTTAGAAAGTACTTTCAGAGAAAATAAAAAAGCCTTGAAATTGGCTTTTTAAGACGTTTTCTGCATTTGGTTCGCAAGTTCAGTTAATTTGTGACCAGTCTCGATTGTGAGATTCTCAATGCTTCTTTTTTTATTGATTAAAGCTGAAATTGTTGGTTGGGCAACACCGCTCATTTTCGAGATCTGGTAACCACTAGCATTCTTCAAAAGCCATTCAATTTGCTTTGTATCTACTTTCATGTTATACTCCTTTTTAGGCTGGTTACTCTGCCAGCCTTTTTATCTTACAAACCCCCTCGTTTTTTGAGGGGGCATTTTTATGCTTCTTTTACAGATAAATAACGACGTTTCCAGCCTTTGCGATTATCTGAGATTGCAGTCAAGTCACGCATATTGAATTTCCATTTATAACTAAAATCGTGCAATTCACGAGCTTTCTTCAAAGCTTCGCGACGGTTTTTAGCTTCAACAGTCATCAAGATGTTTTCTACAAACTCGCTAGAGTGTTCTTTAAGATTAGATGATTGAGAGATGATAATGTTGAAAGTTTTCATTGTAAGGTTCCTCCGTTTTTTGTTTTATTTATCTTACAAGTATAGTATATAACATTTGTTATATATTGTCAACACTTTTTATAAAATTTTTAAAAAATTTTTTGTAAATAAAAAAATGCGCCCGAATCGGGCGCCACCTTCTAAAAAGGTTGTGTTCGGTTGAACCTTATTCTCACTAAGACGAGAACTAAAATACAACTGAATATATTATACTACATTTTTATTTTTTTGCAAATAAAAAAGCCCCAGCCAAAAGGCTGGGGTAGATTAAAATTTAAGAAAAAATATTTATTTTTCGCAGTTTCCGCTGCGGTTTTGTTTTAGCTCAAATCTCCCCAAAGGGTAATCCGATTTCCTGCATCGTCTGTTTGGCCAATGGCCATATAATTACGATTGCCAGATTCCCCAATGTACGAGATCCAGCGATAGCCATTAGCTGAGCCTTTACTGTCATAATTAACAGAATCCCCGGCTTCGTAAACATGCACGATTTCACTGTTAAGATTTGGTTCACGGCGCACATTGATAGCTGCTTCTCCTACCTTAAATGTTCCAGTTTCAGGCGTAAGTTCAATTTCGTCTGATGTTGGGGTTACATCTGCAGGAGTGACTGGCGCTGCGCCATCGCTATAAGGTGGATAAAACCAGCCAATCACATCCTCAAAACCTCGATTATTGTATCGAGCTGGGCCTCCTACAATTAGAGCATCAGCATTGCCATCAACATTCTGCTCAACGGTTCGCATAGTAATACCATCAGAATCCTCAATGACGATACCACAATGGCCATAATTAACACCACCAAACCAAGCATTCATATTAAAAAATGCTCCAGCTCGTGGGTTTTCGTCAGTTGGCATGCGGTGTACTTCCCAGCCGGCGGCTTCTGCCGAGTCTAGTAAATCAGCTGCATTGCCCCATAAATCTACACCGAAAAAGTGTTTTGATGGATAGGTTAGCAAATCTGCGCATTGAGTGCCTGCGAACCCATCTTTATCAACCCCCATGCCTGAGTTTGCTAGTCCAATCGTAAATTGTACAAGTTCATTTGCTGTTGTCATTTTTTATTTTCCTTTCAGATTTTCATTCATTTCTTTTACTGCAGCCTCGATAAAGACATCGAGGTCTTTATCTGCCATGTAGATGTTATATTTTTCCAGCTCGGTGAGAATCGCCCCTTTTGCCTGAGCAAGCTTCTGCTCACCTTTAAATCCGGTCTCTTTCGCAATCTGCTCCACAGCATTTACTGCGTTTTTGGTCAAGATTTCGACAATTTTGATTGATTTCTCTCCACCTTTTGCGATCAAAAATTCCTTGACCGCCTTAACCGCGACTCCTGCTAAAATAGTCAGAATGCCAATTGCTGAGCTTAAAACAAGCTCTGTAATTTGATTCATATTATTTATCACTCCTTCGTCTTATGATTGTCCACACGCTCGTTGATAAACGTTGTAATATAAGGGATTTTAAGACCTAAAATGTCTAAATTGGTTACCAAGCTAGCACCATAGCTAGCACACAAAGCCGTTATAATCATATCCGCTAACGCCCCAGCATTAGCAAACAGGAAAAACGGATAGCCAATCGCTGCGATGATGAAGATAGCCGAATGGGTCACAATGCCTGTCCGTGCCTTGCGACTCGAAAAGTTCTTTAGCGCCCAGGCCTTGCAAAAACCAGTAATCACATCAGCTATCACCAAAACAAACAAGACAAACACAAAGAAATGGTCATCAATCCCTGTCTCATAAAAGTCTTTCACGACTTCTATGATTGCCCAAATTCCATCTGGTTCCTGCATTCATCACCCTTTCTTTTCTTTAGCCCCAGCTTCCAGCTCCGCGATGATGGCATCCTCAGCGGCATAGACCGCATCCTGAAATGCCTTTTCCTGCGTGCGAACCTCACGACGATTGGCAGCATACGCCTCACTATCATTGATCCATTCGCTAAACGTAGTCACCCCTTTACCATCGATGTCTGCGGTGATGGTCTTAACGACCGTGTCACCGACCTTCACGCTTCCGACAAGTTTTGTAGTTTTTACGATTTCCAGTGTCATAGTTATTCTCCTTTTTCTGTTTCTGGTGCTGTACTTGTTTCAAGCTCCACATTACGATCAAGAGCTTGTTGCAGTTGCGCTTGCAGCTCTTCATTTTGAGCTTCAAGCGTTGCGATTCTTAATGATTTGCTAGCGATTTCGATTGCTAGCTTAGATTGTACTACTTCATTCATATTTTACCTTTCTATCCTACGTTTCGGACAATGTTCCAAGCTGCTTTCCTTGAGTTGATTAAGCTTTTCATAGCCTCAGTCATCGTGACTTGACCGCTTGCTGCGTGGTTTAAGATATCCCAAATCGCTGCTACGCTTGCTTCTAAGCGGATAAACTGCGTCGGGCTATCTGTGTCTCCTTTTGTATTGCGAGGTACGACGAAATGTCGCGCCCAAATTTCCGAGTTTTTATTCCAAACACCGGGCGTCATTGTCTGCGTTACGACGCTAAAGTTCCATCCATCGTCGCCCTGCGCGTGTCTCATGTGATTGTAGTCTCCAAATTGGTAGATTTTATCTACGCTGTTATTTGAGTTATTATCAATAACAAGACCTGCGAAAGAAACCGATTTCCAAGTGTTGGTTCCGTTTCGATTGCTTCCGATGATGGTACGTCCGTGGTTCTGACCGTTTTCCTGCTTGTTTTCGTAGCGGATAAACTGTGTTGGGTAACCCGCTAAGACCCGCTTGATGGACGCGTCGTCGTTATAAAAGAGTACATGACCATCGTTTAGATTGATCTGCATCGCATCGTTTTGGGCAGAGATGACTTTGCCTTTCATCCACTCAATAAACGCTAACTCAATCTTAGACTTGATAAAATTCGCATCTAATCCGACAATCTTATTAGCGTTTAAGTTGATGATATTAACGTTCGCAGCGTTAAGCGTGCCCGCTGTGATTTTATCCGCTAGCATGCTTTCGATCATGGCATTCTTGATGATCCCGTTATCAATCAAAGATTTCCCATCCAGATGGATAGACTCACCTTGGATACGGACATTCGGGCCAGTCGCGTTGATTTGGCTGACGATATCGCCATTTGAGTTGAGGTTCTGCACTGCCCAAGCATTTGCTATCTGATACTGCACCGTGCGAAGGTCGAGGTTCTTCGAGACCTCAACCTGAAACAGCTCATTAGTCAGAGCCATGCGGGAAATTTTATCTGTGACCTCTTTTTCGGTCGAGCCAATCAAGCGCTCATAGAGCTTGCTAGTCTCTTGTACCCGCTGAAAATCAGTTTGGTTGGCTTTGCCTGTGACTTGCTGAGTAATCGTAGTCAGCTGCCCCTCAGCTGTCCGTTTAAACTCAGCCAGACTCGTCTTAGTCTCGTTAAGACCAGACTCGACTCTGCCGACTTTATTCAGCGTTTCTTGCGCCGACTGCCTCCATGTATTAAAGTTTGTTAGCGAGCCATTGGCTGTATTAAGGGCAGCTTGCACACTGGCCAGTTGGCCATCGATGCCTTGCCTAAACTCAGCCAGTTTTGTATCTGCGTAGCTTGTAGCGTCCTCTGGAGCTGGTGACCAGCTCGTATACACCGACCCACTCTCAACCTTGGCAAGTCGCCACTGGAGCGACCCACTCGCGATAAAATCAGTCCTAAACATCCAATTCCAGTAGGCATTTTTTAGATGATTTTCAGTGATTTTAAAGGAATGCTCAAATGTGATTTCTCCGCTTCCGTTAAGGGTTTTGGCAGGACTACCATTGTAAGATCCAGCTGTCCAGCCAGTCACATTCCCGTTGCCTTGTAACCAAACAGTTGCCGTTTTGCCAGTAGCTGGTTGGATATTAGTGTACTTGAGTATGATCTTAGACCTCAATGTGTCGCCGACTTGCAAGCCGTCAGTCAAAACTTTGTAGAGCGGAGGACAGACATTGGCATTTCCAGAAAAGTTTGTAAAAGGCGTAGACCATTCTTTGCTTGTTCCTAAGGCAAGATTTCGTCCGCCTACAGCAAGCTCCTCAAACCGTCTACTTATGCTCCGCACGTCCTCTGTGTGCTGCGCTATGCCCACATAGCCAGCCTCGATGAGCTTGCGCTCGGCAGTCAACTGACGAGCGGTCTCTTCACGAGAGTAAGTGCGCAGAGCTTCGGCTCGTGTGCCGTCAGCGCTGACATAAGCCTGCACAGCTGCCAAGTCTACCCGTAAGCCCTGAGCCGTGCGCTCAAAGGTCGCCTTGGCCTCGGTGATGAGGTCTTCAGCATCTTCAGGTGCTGGCGACCAGTCTGTCTTAAATGAGCCTTGCTCTACCTTGACTTCCCAAACGCTTTTTAGCTTTTGAGGGTCTTTGCGATAGGTGTTGACTCGCAAGTGATAGGTGCCAGTCGGACGATTCCAGATAAACTCTGTGCCAGTTGTGCCAGTTTTGGCATCTGACACGATTTGGTAATTACTTACAGCTTTGTTCATCAGCCATAAAACGACGTTGTCAGATTCTTTATTGCCATTATGGTTTGAGCTAAAATTCCCGTCAGACTTCGCGGAAATTCTATACTTCTCGTTTTGAACGAGATGTATAGATGTCTCGTTGTGATAAAGTACATTATTATCAAAATTCGCAGGGTTTCTGTTCGGCTTAAACGGGCCTTTCGAGCCTTTTAACAAGTTCCGACCACCGACCGAAAGACTTGCTAGCTCCTCTCTCAGCCGTCCAGCCTCAGCCGTGACCAAGGTCTTGTCAGCCTTATCTTTTGTGGCATTGACAATCTCTTGTCTAATGCCAGACGCCCGCACCTCAAACTCAGCTGTACTCAATTTTGAGTCCAGCTTGTTCTGCGTATCAGTCTCTAGGCTCTTGACTGACGCTGATATCCTATCTGAGAGCAAGGTCAAAGCGCTTGAGTCCGCTTTGGTACTGAGTCCCTCAGTCAAACGATTCACACCAGCTTCGAGCGAGTCAGCTCGTTGCTTAAAAGTCGATTCAACGGCTGTGATAAGGCCTTCAACATCCTCGGGAGCCTCTGAGTAAGGTGTATCTGTGTCGCTTACTTCAAATTTCGGCATCCAGATCCAGACCGTGTCTGCTCTGTTGAGGTTAAACAACCATTCGTTGGTTGTTAAGTTGGACAACCCAGTCCAAGCCCTCGAAAATTTAACCACATAGCGCTTGACTTCCGTGGTCAAGGTCACATTCCCGTCTTTAAACCAGATATTCCCAAGCCTTGACCGTAAAATCGTTCCATCATTTTCTGCTTTAGCATAAAAGCTGATGGTAACTTCTTGATTGGTCATGCTTCCGGGCGCTACTTTGCCATATTGGCCAGTAGCTGGATAAGTGATTTTAGGGTTGCCACCATCCTTACCAGCTGGGTCTTGTCCAACGATTTTTAAAGCGTTGTGACCAAGATACTTGCTTTCGCTATCGATAGTAGCTGTGTAGGTGCTTGTCGTCCAAATACCAGTTTTTCTGATGTCCTGCTTAAAAAGCGAATTTAAAAAGAGATTTCGGCCAGAAGCTTGCATACTCGCAATCTTGCTTTTCAGCTCCTCAGCTGTCTGCGTGAGCTCAGACTTGCTAGCCTTGCCATCAGTTACGTTGGCCAGCTCAGCCAGCCTGCGAGTGGTCGTTTGCTCATAGGTTGCTTGAGCGGATTTCACGCCCGCAAGTTCGGTTTTAGTTGCATTTAGCGCCTGCACTTGCTTGCCAATTTCTGCTTCGGCTTGAGACTGCTTGGTGCGGATGTTGGCCAAGTCGCTTTTTAGGAGCGTTGCTTGGTCGCTCGCTGTCTTCTGCGCACTAGCAAAGTCAGATTTTAAGCGGTCGATTGCAGCCTGATTGGTCTGCTTGGCACCCGTTAAGTCCTGATTCAGCTTGGTGATAGCGCTCTTGGCCGCCTCAATAGCCGATGCGTTGGCGCCAGCCGTGCGAAGGGCTTGGGTGGTTTGTTCTTTTAAGGCTAGGTCACTAGCTTTCATAGCCTTGTCTAGTTTTTCGATTTCGCCCGAAATCTTCGCTCTTAAAGCCTCACTGCTAAAAGTTCTTAAAATTTCTTCCCAAACCTCGCCCGTCCAGCGCAACATGATTTTGTGACCTTCGTGTTCTGGGTCTGGTTTGTACCAAATGTCATTGATCAGGACTTTTCCGGGGTGTTTCCCAGTCGGATCTTCAGACCCGTACCAGTTATTATTAAAACCGTCTGCGGTCGGCATATAATCAGGGAGATTTTGGACAAAATTGGAAAACTCATTGGCCACAAACTCATCAATCGCCTTATCAGCAATCGTCTGAGCCTTGGCCTCGTTGCTCTCCCCTATCCGATCCCCTAGCTTAATATCGCTTGACTGGTCATTGAGACGGTTGAAAGTAATGTCGAAAATGCGGGTATCATAATCTAATCTTTTATCATGCCGAACGACACGAATAGTGTCTCCGATTTTTACGCCTCGCAAATACACACTTGAGGTTTTTAGAGTCAATTGAGGGCGCGCAGCATTGACTAACGCCTTGTAGGTGCGCTCTAACAATTGCTCCGGGTTTTCTTCTTCCGAAAAATCCACAAAGCCAATTTTAGGACGTATAGAGCCGTCAGCGTTCTTGATGCCGTAGAGCTTGGTCATAGCTGGCAATTCAACATACTTTTGCCCTTTCGGCTTATTGACTGGTTTTCCACCAGCTGTTGACCAAACCACATCTTCGAAGGTGATTTTCCGACCAAAGCCATTTGTTTGTTTCCCAGATTCTTCAGCAGAGCTGACTTGCTCACCCTTACCGCGGCCTACCAAAGCTGTGAAAATGTTGGTTCGCTCAACTTCTTGGAGGATTTGCAGGGCATTATGCCCATAAACCACACGCTTACCAACCGCTTGACCAATCTTCCGCTTAAAATCGATGTAACGAGCGCCTATTCGGTTTCCGTTCATTTCAACGAAAAATTGCATTTCTAAGTCCCAGACTTCGCAAACCTTCTTGAGTGCATCGAAGATTGAAACATAATAGAAATTGGTGCTGTGCGGGGTCGTCTCTCCCACAAAGCGAGCCTGCCAGTTGGTGCCAGACAGCAGATCGTTGATAACTTCTCTGGCCAAAGCGTTTTGAGGACGCTTGTCAAAAACTGGAGACTTTCTCAACTCCTCGATTCCTGATTGGACACCGATCAATGTAGTCAACTGATCAGACGACTTTTGAGCAACGTAGAAATAGTGGAATGTGTGAGCGTCTTCCATGGTCTGAATGGCCATGTATTCAACTTTTTCAAGCTCGTCATCATTCAGAGCCTTCATCTCAACAGTCAATCGATCAGACACATAGCGTTCTTTGGTCAGAGAGTATTTTTGGAGAGCGGTTTTAATAGCTGGTTTTCTGATGATTTTGATCAATCTCTCGTCTTTATCAAACAAATAAATCATGCTCGCTCATCCCTCCAGACCACTCTTTTTACAACGGCATTCTTAGCTGTGATGGTGTCGCCGTTTTTTAAGGTAAACTGCTCTAGCGGACTAAATCTCTCTAGCTCGCTAAGAATGTTTCTACCGTTGTAAACGGCAGTCACCTCTTCATTTCCGAAAGTTATAACAAGGTCCTTTCCTGCCGCATACGAGCCAGAAAAAGATAATACTTTCGTTCCGTTGATGATTTGTACTTGGTTCACTGTTCCGGTCGGTGTGACCGTTATAGACTCAGGTAGTACTTCCAAGGCATCCGATAAAGCAATAGGCCCAGTTGAATTCTGAGCCTGCTTTTTCTTATAACCATCTGGGACAAGGAGGGTGAACTTGCTGATGATAGACAAGCTTTTTTCTTCGATGTCGTCAGCTCCGCTGAAATAGCCATAATAAACATACTCGGGTTCGTCTTTAAAAGTGATTTCGAGGAAGCCACTGCTTGCTTGAGTTCGCAAAATCTTATTCAATTTCGCAAATTTATCACGCATTTTGGAACTAGTATCTGCTTCAAGTTTGTATTTGATTTCAAGCTGACGCTCATCATCTGAAACATCCTCCACCCAAACACCACGCCGCCCTGGAACTGAGCTTTTTTTGATCGTTTGACCAAGCAAGCCTCTTCCTGTCACCGTTAAATGCGTGTAGCCGTCAACCAATAGATTGAGAGGTGTTCCGTTGATGGACATATTGTCACTAGGCTCGAAAGCCGTGATATTATTATTTTTTTCTAATTTTGAATAACCATACATTGCTTTCTCCTTTCTAGTAACTGTCCAAAATCAATTCCATTTCTTGCGCATTTGTGATGTCTTCAGTAAATGCACGATAGACCGCATTTCCCATTTTCAGCACGATATCCGCCGCCTGTTGCCCAACGGTTAACGTGCCGCCATCAAAGGACACAGACGGGTCATAGGCTGTCAAACGCCCTAATTCGCCATCGACTGCGCCAAGCTCACTCTGCAAGCTGCCAGCAATATCTTTGCCGGCAAAAGCGTCAATAGCTCCTTGAGCCATGTTCCCGACTGTTTTTGCGACTTGACCAGCTTTATTGTTAACACCGATGATAAAACCTTCGTCTGTGTAAATACCAAATTGCTTAAATACCCGGGAAGGCGAATGAATGCCTAAAAGGCCTTTTGCCCAGTCTATAGCACCTCTTACTGCGCCGCCGACTGCATCTATCAACGCTCCTGCAGCGTTCCTAACCCCGTTGACAAATCCCATGATAAGGTCTCTACCAACGCTTATCGCACTACTGATAAAGTTTCTTGCAGCGTTTACCGCATTGTCAAAACCGTTTCTGACAGCTGATACAATCCTTGGCCCGGCATTCGTAACCGTGCTTACCAGATTGTTCCAGCCGTTTGTTACAGTGGATTTAATGTTTTCAGTGGCATTTGAAACGGTTGATTTCGCATTATTCCAAGCGTTCAGGATAGTATTTTTGATATTATCTAAAACGCCTGTGAGGAACGAAACAATCCCATTCCAAATTGACTCAACAATCGCCTTGATGCCATCTAATGCAGCGTTGATAGTGGTTTTGATAAATTCCCAAGCTGCGCTAGCTGCCGACTTGATTCCGTCCCAAATTC
Organism: Streptococcus cristatus; assembly: GCF_963529205.1. Classification (GTDB taxonomy): domain Bacteria; phylum Bacillota; class Bacilli; order Lactobacillales; family Streptococcaceae; genus Streptococcus; species Streptococcus cristatus_O. The sequence goes on from NZ_CAURYF010000002.1 coordinate 62,472, forward strand.
CTGACAAGAAGGCCACAATAGCATTCCAGATTTCGCCTGTTTTGGTCTGGATAATCTCCCAAGCATTTGAAATAGCTTGTTTGATGAGATCAAAATTGCCAGTCACCAAGCCTACGATAGTCAAAAGGATTGCTGCGAAGACCGCTTTTATAATTTCCCAAGTGGATGACCAGATTGTGCTTATGAGGTCGAGGACGCTTTGGATATATCCCCAAATAGTAGTTAACACAGACATAATCGTTGTAGAAATAGCATTCCAGACGGTACTCACTACCGTTGAAATGGCCGTCCAAATGCTGTCCCACGTCGTTTGAATGCTGGTCATAATGCTCTGGATTGTCTCCCAGACTGCCATAACAGCATTCCCGACCGTTGTCTTAATAGCTTCCCAGATCGGGGTCACAACCGACATGATAGCGTTCCAGATTGCATCCCAAATTGATTGCAAGAAAGCCATGCCAGCTTGCAGGATTTGAACTAGACCATCCAAAGCGATCTGTACCAGAGATTTGATACCTTCCCAAATCGTTCCGGCGACTCCTTTAAGGGTCTCCCAAGCTCCAGACCAGTCTCCATTCATGACCTGCATTACAGCTTTGATGATGCCTAATACAACACTTAAAGCCGTCTGAATAACGGTTTTAATCACATCCCAAGCGGTTTTTACGATAGTAACAATGAGATTCCACGCCGCTTCAATGATTGGTGCCAAAACATTCATAACCGTCTCGACTACTTCTTTTATGGCGTTCCAGACTGTGCTTGTCGTGGATAAAATCAAGTCTTGATTTTCATTCCACCACGAAACCAGCTGACCAAATAAATCCATGACAAAAGACACCACAGCCTCAACTGCTGAGCTGATTGCTGTCTTGATAGCTTCCCAAGCTGCATTCACCTTGTTCCGAAATTCCTCGCTGGTGTTGTAGACACCGACTAGGACTGCAATTAAACCAGCTATAATACCAATAACAACCAAAAACGGCGCTCCCAAAGTCGACACGACTCCGACTAACTTAGCGAAAACAAGACTTAAAGAGCTCCCTCCGCTGTTTAGCGAGGCAAACCAGCTGCTTACTTTAGCAAATACACCTCCTATTGCCGTGATAACCGAAATAAATTTCCCGACGCCAGCAACAAGCCCGCCAAGGACTGTCAAAACAGGTCCTGCTGCTACTATGATGGCTCCGAGCCACTTCTGCCAAGGTGCTAGCGGTAAATTATCCCAAATCGTCCCAAGGACCCGCACCACATTGTCTTTAAACGTGAGAACAGTCTCTTTTAGACTTTCCATCAACGCTTTGATGTCTGCTTCGTTGTTTCCAAGACCAGCTACGAGGTTCTGAGCTGCTGCTTTCATGGCTGAAAATGAGCCTGACACGGTCTCACTAGCCTCCTTAGCGGTCGTTCCGGTAATTCCGAGGCGGTCTTGAGTAATTCCGATGGCCTCAATCAAAGTGTGGAAAGGAATGTCTTTGACATTTTCGGCTGTTGCTTCAAATTCGCCGTTTAAAACACCTGATTCGTTGACCAAACGGGCCATTTCGCTAGCGGTTCCCCCGTAACCTAGCTTCAAATTGTCCAGCATTGTGTAATTATCCTTAGCAAATCCTTGATAAGCGTTTTGGATATCGGTCATGCTGGTACCCATTTTATTTGCGTTATCTGACATCTGTATGATGGCTTTATCTGCATATTGCGCAGCTTTTGCTGTGTCTCCTCCTAGACCTTGTAACAAAGTCGCTGAGAAAGATGTAACCTGCTCCATATAGGAATTAGCCGAAACCCCAGCTGTTTTAAAAGCCTTATTGGCGTTTTCAATAACGTTGGTGCCGTCGTTTGCCATTGTTTGATACAATTTTCTGGCTTCTTCTCGGGTCATTCCGTACTCTTTAGCAAGATTGTTTACGCTTGTTCCGTTTTGCTTAAAGAGTGTTTGGACACCTCCCAAACTTTGTTCAAGATCTGCAAAAGATTTCACGACACCCCCAACCGCTCCAACGACAGGAGCGGTGAAGCCAGCAGTCATCCCAGCGCCGACCTTCATCATGGAGCCGCCGATAGCGCTCAAGCTACCGCTGATCTTGTCAAAGCTCGAGCCAGACTGATTTTGGAGGCTTTGAAGAGACATTTTAGCCTCTTTAAGACCATTCGCGAAGTCTGATACATTCGCTTTTAAAATCGCCGTGACATCAAATGTTGCTCCCATCAAAATCCTCCTTTCTCATCATGATTAAGCCTTCTATTTCGGTCTGCCATTGTCAGACCTTTTTTGTTTTCTTTGCTCTCAGCCTGAAAAATTCTTTCAAATTCTTCTTTCCGGTTGTAAAAATCGTCAAAGGTTTTAAATGCAGACCTGACACTTTTACCGCTGCCTTTCGTAGCTTGGACTCGTTGATTCATCCAAGCTTGGATTGCTGCATTATATCGCTTATCTTCCTGTTGTATTGCATAAGCTAAATTGTAAATTTCAAATTCGACAAGTGTTGTTCTGGCTGCCTCTAAGAAGCTCATTCCATGTCTTGCAATCAGCAAAGCGATAGCCTCGTCATATCCAAAATTTGAACCCGAAGCCCCTTCTACTCTGCTAGGTTCATCGCTTTTTTGAGCAGGGGTGACGCTTTTAACTCCGCAACAATCTCTTTGATTGTTTCGTCGTATTTATCGTTGATGATCAAATCTTCCAGAAACGCTTCAATGCCTGCATTGCTTGGCTTTTTGCCTTCTGTAACCGTTCCGGCCTTGATGATATCCACAAAGGCCATCGGGTCGTTAAGTGCCTGCCCGGCATTAAAGAGAGTCATTGCTCCGTAGCCTGTTTTCATCCCTTCCAATTCTGCGGAATGGAGTCGGTTCATTTCACGCAAAAATCCAAGACCAAATCGCAAAGTGTAATCACGTCCGTCAATGTGTAAAATCATATTTTCTCCTTTTCAAAAAAATAAAAAGGGGCGTTTAACCCCTCTTTAAGAATTATTAAACAGAACGACCTGACGCAGCCGTTTCTTTGGCGAGCGTATGGTAGTCGTACTGCGCTGTTGCGACAGCTTTCTTTTGAGAGTCTGTCAGCGAGTCGGTGTGAATGACGCCGTTTCCGTCAATTGCCATTTCGTAAGATAATTCAATCTTGTCATCAGCCGGAGCGGAAAGTTCAAAGCTCTTGAAGTATCCTTGGTAGTATTCCACGTCGTAGATTTCTTTTCCACCAGATTGGCGCACACTGCCAAGGTCGACGATCCAACATTCAATTTTTTCGTTGTTCGCAAACCATTTTCGCATTTCCTTCCACATGTTGACTGTGTCACCGTCTTCGCGGTAAGCAAGTGATTTAAACTCACCGCTTGTTTCGCCGTCGGAAATCGAATTGACTACGCCGTCCTTGGTTTTGGTGCTTTCAATCTCTTTTTCAGGATTGATTGTTAGCTCGACCTGAAAGCGGACTTTTCCAGCGTCCTGCTTAGCTTGGTCTTTTAATCGTCGGAAAAACACTACATAGTCTTTTCCTAGCACTAATTCTGCCATTTATGTCTCCTTCTTTGTGTAATTAAAAGTAACGTCCAGCGCAATGTGAAGCAAAGGCTGGACGTCTGTGTTATCTGGTATGACTTGTTTTGAGGTCGAAAGATGAGCTAACTTGTGCTCATATCCATCTTTCAACAGCTTCACTGCTCCTTCTAAATAAGCTGAAATCTTATCTAAACGAGCCCTGTGTTCTCTTAAACCATAGAGATGGATTGTCTGCCTGACCGTCCCTAAAACGTCGTTATTTGGGATGTCAGAGCCGTTACTCTCTCCCAAATAAACAAAGGGATATTTAGTCTCAGCGTCTGGTAGGTAGTCGTATGTATCGACTCTTACGCTGCAGATTGAGAATAAGTTCCTGAATACATCATGATTTGGGGTCACCTAAACGCTCCTTTCATCACTTTTGTCATGTCCTTTTGAAATTCAGGCTGAATTTGCTCCAGCATAGGACGAAAATGGGGTTTACCGGGCTGAAATCGGGTGCCATATTCCTGATAGCCATCATAACCAGCTTCGCCGTGGATATGAGCTTCCATTCCTGGATAGGAAGTGGTGATATGGTCTTTCAAAAATCCGGTATCCTTGGGCGCTAGATCTCTAGCGATTCTCTTTCCTTTTTCGCCGTTATTTTTCAAAACTTGCAAAGACTGCTCAACTGCTTTTGGATGAGCGTTGCTGATGGTAGCTGTAAGCTTCTCAATACCTTGCCATTTGATCCCCATACTAACCACCTGCCTTCTTGAGCCTGACAGCCCCTTTAATTGGGGCATCAATCTGATCCATAGGGACATATTTGCTGCCGTCATAAATAGCGGTAGCAAAAGGCTTCTGTGCCTGCTGAAAACGGCAAATCATGACCGTGTCAGTCTGATTCCCGTAATCTTTAAAAACCCTTGCTTGACGGATGAAATTAACCAAACAAGGAACGACTTCTGATTGTCCCCCTTGATTTTCGTATTCGTCTGTTTCTGGATTGTATTTTGGCGCCTCAGCCCCTCTAATAAGGGTGATTCGGTGCGGCGTTTTCATAAAAATACCACCTTGCCTTTCTCTCTCAGAGAGCCATCTAGGCCAAAATCTTTGTTTAAAATGGCCACATAAGGCTTAAACAGGTTATCCCAGTCCTGATAGGTCACAGAATAGCCGTCTACGGTCTCAGAAGCTACACCCTCGGACCCTTTACGTCCATAAAGCTTATAAACAACATTCTCAATCATGAAATTGTACTTCTGATCAATCTCTGTTGTTCCTGTCAAGCTCTTGAAATAGCTTTCGGCATCTTCAACTAGATCCTGTAACAAGTCATTTTCTTTCGTGTCGTCGGGAGCAATACCCAGCCGACGCTTAATTTTGGCTAGCTGAGTATTTTCCATATCTATTCTCCCTCAGCGCCTTCGAGTAGGGCTTTCAATTCGTCCTTAGTAGCACGAGAACCATACTTAATACCAAGCTCGTCAAGTTTAGCCTTGAGTTCTTTCACGCTTGGATCAGGTTCAGCTTCAGGAGCTGTTTCTTCTGCAGGAGTTGTTTCTCCCTCAGCGCCTTCGAGAGCAATAACTCCCTTTTCAAGCAGCTCCTTGATTCGGTTATCAGAGACCGTCAAATCTGCGCGCGGATAAACTTCGCCCGTTTCGTACAAGCGGTCATTATCCTTTGTATCGATAATGTTCGTGGTCACAATATAAGTCATTTACAAACTCCTTTCTTAAACGTTAGCAGCGTCTGTCAATTTAGCAAATGCATCTGTCTTCGTGATCATGACTGCGATGTCCATTGTGGCACGAATGGCAATCATTTCTTGTTCAAACAGGTTGACAGGGGTTCCGTCTGCATTCTGGATTGTTGAGATTTGGCCTTCTTCCGAAATCTTATAGTTGATGTTGTAAGGTACACCGTAGATCAGATTGTCGAAGTTACCAGCGAGCAAGTCGCCTTTTTTGAAATTCTTAGATTTCATGTCCACGGTCACGATTCCGTCAAGCTTGTTGTTTTCTTTGTCGTAAATCGTCTTCTTGTCACCGTCACGAGCTTCACGAAGGGCAGAACGGTTTGATACACGAGATACAAATGCATTGATTTCAACATCGCTATCTAGCAACTTGTCTTCAAGTTTCAGGATATTTTCAAAGTTGATAGGACCACCAATCACCTTGCTTGCGTCTTTAGCAGCTTTTGCAACCGAATTAGCAAACGGCGTTTCATGACCGAGAAGACCAGCTTCATCAATTTTGGTGTAGAATGCTTCGACGATCTGAGGTTTCATGTCGTTGAAGAATTTTTCCCAAGTGTAATTCAGCGCTTCACGAGAAGCGAGAAGGATGATACCGAGCTTATGAGCTTTCAGCTTAACAGGAATGACTTCTGGCTTATCTGTCTTGATTTTTTCAGTTTCATTCACCCAGTAAGCAGAAACTCCGTCCGTTTGAACGTAGACGGTTTTTTCTTGCTCTCCGTCCATTTCGTGGTACTTGCCTAGTTGCATCACGAGCGAGTTCTTAGAGACCTCTTTCATGATGATGTCTGTAAATCTCTTATGAAAAGTTCCGTCTTTTTTCTCAGAAACCAGAACCTTTTCAGGATTAAAAGTTTGTACTGTCATTTATTTCTCCTTTTTTCAGATAATGCGCGAGTCGCGGAAGATTTCTCCGGGACTTTTCGAGTCCGAACTACCAAAAGATGATGAAACGCCCGGCGGTTCGGATTGAGTGTATTCAGCTTTAATTTCGCTGATGATACTTTCAAAGTCAGCAATTGCCTGCAAGGTGCCATCTGCGGTATCTTTAACCACGAAAGAGAGCACTTTTTCATTTACCGGTAATTTTCGACTTGAAAGCGTCTTGATGGCTTCGTCTGTCAATTCTCGCTTGGTTTGTTCTTTTTCCAAACTAGCGATTTTATCTAGCAATTCCTGCTTCTCAGTTTCTGCCACCTGTCGGCGGTATTCCTCAAGCTCTTTTCCAGACAGTTCATTCTCTGCTTTGTATTGTTCAAGAGCTTTTGAAATCGCCTCTTGCGTTGATTGAGCGTGCTTCTTCTCCGCCTGCTCCAAGCGTCGTTGCATTTCAGCGACAGATACCATTTTTTCTGGCTCAGGAGTTGGTCCTGCAGCACCTTCTCCGTTGCCTGAAGCTTCAGGATCTCCTTGAGGCTCTCCGCCTTCAGCAAAAAATTGAAGATTGCGCAAGTTCATGCGCAACATAGATTTGTATTCCGCCATTTTTGGCTCCTTTCTTTACGCTTTTACGGGCAACCTCCCCGAACTCATGCAGCCTTTAATGTCTTCAGCACGGTTTGGACAAGCAAAAAACCGTACGGGATTCCATACGGCTAGGTTTCTATAAGGATAACTTCACAAGCCACCACAGAAATTCTTTTTACTTCCAATTCACAATCAAGGAAATCGCACGGATAACCTCCGTCTAAATATTCATTGTTGTGACACACAGAAACGTAAGCCTCTTCATCAATTGCTTCACAAAGTTCTTTAACTTTCATTTTCTATACCTTTTCTGAATATCAAAAAACCGCCTCGAATTCGACACGGTTTATAGTGATTTACAGTAATTTATAGCAGTCTATTCCTGCAAGTCAAGATGTCGGATCACCTCATCTTTAATGGCACGATTTGAAACCTTGGCGTAAACATCCACATAAGTCTCTTTCTTGTCTCCGTTATGCGTGATTTCTGCATAATCTCCGGAAGGTTCGCTTGATGTAATTGCGTTCGTACTAACAAGAGCTTTCCAGTTTTGCAGGGTCTTGCTAAACCAAACTACAAAGCAGTCTTCTGCTTTGATTTCACGATTTGATAAGCGCGAAAATTCTTGTGATGCCAATTCTTTTGCCATTTTTAACATTTCTATTCCTCCGTTTTTTCGTAAGTTTCTGCGAAAATATCTGGCTTGCGTGGATAAAATTCACCCTGCACGCCTTTGATGATATAATCTCCCTTTTTGGCTACCATATCACCTTCAAGCGTAACAATCCTTATATTCCCAAGTTCATCAAACCAAATCTTATTCTCTGCAAAGTCAATCACTTATTTATGGTTATTGCCGTTCCAACGCACCGCCTCAACCACAACAGGTTTCTTTCTGTATTTCATTTCTTCAATCCTTTCTGCCCTCCGACTTATGCATTCTTTTGAGGTTTAGAATTCTTTTCAACCCAGCTTTTAAAATCATCGAAAGTGTCCATTTTTTTCAAAGATAGGTAGTTCTCGATTTTTTCAATAGCTTTCTGAACCGATTCATCATCAAAACAGTAACCATTTATTGATAAATCAAAGATTTTATTGCCGTTTTCTTTATCGACAATCCATAACTCATTGCCAGTCCAACCACTTAGTGAATCGTGGCATTTTTTAGATTGTATCTCAAAATGATTATCTTCGATCAATCCAATCAGCTTTTTGTATTTATTCATCCAAACCTACTTTCTACCAAACCAGCTTGGCTTTTTCTGTTTGCTAAACGAAACGATAGCATTATCCAAGTTAACACGCATTTGCTTGTTGGCAGCTTCTAACTTGTCAAAACGCTCATTTGTCGCTTGAGTATTTTGTGAGCTGATTTTCTCCATATTTTCAACAATCTTCAAAAGTTGCTTGTTTTGGTCGAGTAAGAGCACAATAGCTCCTTTTGCTATTCGCAAAGAGTTTTCTAGCTCACGTTTCTTTTTGATACGTTTGTTCATGATTTACCTCATTATTTCTTTTGTTCAGGGTTGTTGTTTTCATTTCCAGACTTCAAAATCAGTCAGTGTACTACCACCCTCTTTGTACTTCATTTCGATATGGCCATAGGCCGAGCACCTGCAGTTGGGGTGCATCGGAAACATATTCACGCCCTTTTCAACTTTGTCAATAGGAATAGCCTTTTGGTCAAGTGGGCCGCAAATATCACAAGCACCCGGCTCTGCTACGTAGATCATGTGAGTAAAGCCGTTATCCTTTAGCATAGCAAGCTGAGTATCTGCATTTATCCGAGAAATTTCGGTTTTTAGCAAGCGCTGGGCGTTCGCTTTGCTCGTCTCGTACTTTTTGGCCAAACGGGCCATTTCTTGCTTATAACCCATCATGTCTGTATAGATTCGGTCAAGCGAAGAGAAGACGTCTCTTTGTAGATTAGCTTGCAATCCCGTCCTGCCCCAGACGCGACTAGAGAAATTTTGTCCGTAAAAATCGGCGTCTAAAACGCTCTGCATTCGTTTCTTTGCTCCGCTGGACGAAATCCCCAAAATCCCTGCTTGGCGCTTGTATTCGGCTAAATACTCCTCTCTGCGTGCCTTATCAAAGACCTCATTCACTTCAGAGGTAAGATTTTGAATTTCAAGTGCTAATTCAGCCTTCAGGAGCTCCAGTCTACTGACTTTCATTTTCAGGTTGTATGTCCTGAGCCACGAATTTGTCTTAGGGCTGAAATCTTTCTCTTTTACCGCTTTTTCAGCCTTCTTGGCAAACTTCGTAACGTCAAATTCAGAAGCTTTTTTCATAGCCTCTTGCTTGGTTAGACCTTCTTTTTTAGCATAAGCTAGATAAAATCTGTCTATTTCTGATTGCATGCGGTCATGGGACTCCTGATAAAGACGGGCCAGAATCTTATCTCTGTCTATATCCCGCTTTATCAACTCAGCCTGCGCCTTACGTTCGGCATTGTAACGCTGATTCTTAGTCGTTTGCTTGCTTGTCATCTGAACCACCTAAAATCTGGCCAATTTCACTGTCACTAGCTCCATTTTCTTTCAAAATGCGGGCTTGCTCAGTCTTGTAATCGGTGAAGCTAGCGCTGTTCATCAAGGTTTCTTGAGACAGATTTCCGCCTGCCTCAATATACGCCTTAATTTCCGTCCAGACATCCTGTGGGATGTTAGGGTGAAACGTAAAAGTTAGCTTGTTTGCTTCGATTGCAGGCTTGTTGATTACCTTGTGAATATTGCTGATGAGCTCGTACCTGCGACGCAAAGCTTTAGTAAAATAAGCTTCCTTGTCTTTTCGGACCTGCTCAAGTCCAATCATCTTATAAAGCAGAGCAATTCCTGATTGCGTGGAATTAAAACGGTCATCCTCAAGATTCGGAATGCGACTAAACCTGTGAATATCGTTGGCCAAACGATTTTTGTAGGCTTCCGTGCCCTGCACATCGTATTGCTTGTAGATATATCCAGCATCTACGCTTGTTTGCTGCCCGTTTGTGCTTACTCCTGTTTGGAGCAGTAGCATGTTAGCCTCTTTCATCTTAGCAGCGTTCTCGGCACTCATTCCGATGGCTTCTAAGTCGCCTTTAATCAAAAGCAAAGCATCATTCAGGTCGCTCATATAATTCGCAGTATCAGATTGACCTGCGTCGTATGCGTCGATCAAAGAAATCTCGCTCTCATAATCACCCATTCTAAAGCGGTTGTTCCACCATTCGACGACCGGCACATCCTTGTACTCGTGTTTTTTATCGGATTCAACAACCAAATTGATGGAATTGACCGAAAACGGCTTATAAGAGATAATTCTATCTTTTGTGTAGACAGTAGCAGAAACCTTATCTGCAAAAATAGGCAAATGCACAGCTGCAATGATATTCTGCTCGACCGTCAAATCACGAATAACAAACATTTCAAGTGGGCTGATCAAAACAACCCTGTCCACATTGTCTTTATCCCTGAAATGATACTCAAAGGCTCGACCATAAACTGAAGCATCAAAAGCAAGATCACTATTCAGTGAATTGATGTCGTTTTGCCACTCGATTTCTTCGATGACTTTCAATTGCTCTTCTTCTGCGCCTTCTAAAATCCCGACCGTGACCGGATTTCCAATGACATAGCTTGTTGCAAAGCTCGAGATATAGCCACCCCATTTATGCCGGACTCGGTAGTCCGCTTTTTCTTTGTCTAACCGTCTGCTACCGGCTAAGATACTATAATTATCACCCTGCGCATATGAAGCCAGCACTCGCAGCCTTTTTCTTTGAAGATTAAAAAACGTTTCGATCATTTCACGAAACGCCTTCTTGCCATCTTCTGTATTCAAGAGCTCGTCGCTTGAGCCATGCCTAAACTGCTCGTTTGACAAGCTGTCAAAACGCAAGCTGTCCGATCTTGCTTTAGTGGCAGTATCTATTCCATGCTCAAATTCGTTTACCTTATCCACTTTCTACCTCCTGAACATTTTATTAATTTTACTGATTGTTTTGTCTACATTGACTTCTTTTTTGGCTTGGAAGATTCTATCTTGCAAAGCGTATCTAATAGCATCAATGCAGTGATTGTAGCTGTCTACTGGCTCGTTGATGTACTCGTTTGTCTTCTTGTCTTTTTTCCAAGTGTAGTTTTCGAGTTCTTCAATCAGCTTTACGCATCGTTCATCAACTATCCAGTCGTACTGTAAGAGATACTGTATCCCTTGCATGACTGATCCAGGACCTTTCTGCACATCGATAACTCGAGGGATTCCAAGATTTCGCAATTCCTGATTCGATTTCTTTTCTGCTGAATCCGCACGAATGATTTCTTTTGCATATCCTAACGTCTTGATAGCTTCAGCTATCTTGTCATTAGTCAAATTCTTTCTAACAAATTCTTCGACCACATAAAGCTTTCTGTTTGCATCATCAATCCTGATGTGCATCAAAGCCGACGGGTCATTGATAAAACCGTAGTCAAGACCAAAATAAGCCGGCAGATGCGCCAGCTCGTCTTTATTAAGCAATCGTTTCTCATATTTTGGAAAGACTAGCTTGTCCAATGTTGCGAATTCACCCAGAGCGTAGATCTTGTAGTACGCTTCGTTACGATTGGCCAACTCTTCGATATTTTCGATCGTGACCTGGTCTAAAAAACGATTATCTTTGTACGAAGTATGATAAACGACTGTATTTTTTGGCTTCTTAACAAAAAAAGCGTTGTAGGTCCAGTTTACTTTTGAAACCGGGTTAAACATCAAGAAGATCTGTTTCTGCTTGTGCTTTTTATCCCGCAAACGCAAAGTCAACTGCGTGTAGTCGTCCAACGTAAACTCAGACGCTTCTTCCATGACCACATCAGAAACGCCCTTGATGGATTTAATTTTCTCAGGATTGTCCAGCCCCTTGAAAATAAATTGGGCACCGTTTGGCAGCTCAATCCGATAAGCTGAATTATTGACCTTGCACTTGTCGAGCAACTGCCAATTATCCAAACACTGCTTTACATCCTCAAAGATTGAGTCATAGACTGTTGAGCCTACTTTTCGCAAAAAGAGGATTTTGCGCGGGTATTTCCAATCTTGACAGGCTTTAAATACCACCTTTTGAATAACACCGTGGCTCTTGCCAGAAGAAGCACCTCCATAATGGACCTCGGTAAAGGTTGAATAGTCATTGAGCTTGTTGTAGATATGCTTGTTGAATACCCGGCTAGGTCGTTCGATGACAATATTGATTTTAGGTCTAGTCTTCGTCAGCATCCCAATCACCTACCTTGATTTCGATAGTGCGTTGTGTGATATCGATGTTGTTTTGATACATGCCTAAAGTCTTAGCGTACTTGTCTGATGCAGATAGCATCACAGACAAGTCAGGCGGCACTTCCTTGACTGATTGATAACCCTCGCCATCACCAACAAGTTTGACATCTTTAATCTCACGTCTGATAATTTTTGCCCAAAATTGCTGAATATCAACCGAATTAAGCAAAGAAAGCTCCGTTCTGCGCTCATCAAAGGAATTTTTGAGTTTTTCAACGACTGGCGATATGTGTCCATAAATGTCCATATTCGAAAGCATGTTGTTTGCTTGCTTGCGAGCCGTTTTCTCGCTAAAACCAGCTTCTTTTGCTGCTTGCGTAGCGTTTTGAAATCCGTTAGCCATGTAATTGAGCACAAAAGACTTCTGTCTGCTCCGAGAGGCTGGCCAGTCGGACATCAAATCATTAGCCACTGTTTTTAAATCTTCAATTGCTAGTTTTTCGCGTTCATTCATGGCTGCCCCTCCTTTCAACAAAACAAAAAAAGCTAGGCATCAAATGCCTAACTCTTAATTCTTGATACTACCATTCTAGCAGATTTTAGACTTCATGCCTGTACCGTTACTATCAATTACTATCAATTCAGAAAGGATGACATCAAGCTCATTTACCGCTTGTTTCTTCAAGCGGTAGAAAGTAGGCGAACTTATGCCACCCATGCTGTCACAAATGTCGTCAACGTACATTTTATTGATGTAAGTCATCCTTAAGATGGTTCTATGTTTCGGATTTTTCAGCTGATTGATCAGTCGACCAAGTTCAAGTTTCCTGTTGATAACCTCTTTAGTATCCTGCTCAATTGCCTCTTTCATTACAATAAGCTGAGCATACACATCATCAACCTTTTTAGCCTGGCCGCCTTGAACTTTAACATCTGACCACTTGGGGCTTGAGAGCAAGCCTGCCTCAAGCTCGTTGATTTCGTCAATCCTGCTCTGAATATCCATATCAAGATTTTGCAATTCGTTTAAAAGCTCTCTAGCCTTGTTCACTCTCTGTCTCCTTTTTATGATATAATAATCTTATTGTGATTTTAGCTGAGGCAGAGAGTGCCTTGGCTTTTTTGTTTTACCAAGTAATGTGCATCTTCTTATCAGAGACATATTCCTGCCCTGTGAATAGGTTTTTAGAATAAGTTAATTGATACCCGACTGAAAAACCCTTTCCAAGCCGTTCTCTTAATGCTTCCAATGTTCTTTCGTCTTCTAATCGATTCCTGAGATATTCGTCTCTAACTGACCAAACATTGATTAAATAGCCTGTATAACCTTTTTGAGCAGAAGTTTTTAATTTTTCTTCTAGGTTATATTTCTTAAAATAACGCTCGAACCATTTTGCATGACTTTCTGAGCTAAGTTGCTGTACTTCGTCAAATAGTGTCATGATTAACCTCCAATAATGCCTCGTTTTCATAGATGTTGCCGATAATTGTTACATCTAATATCTCTCCATCAAGCAAATCTTCCATTTCTACAGAATCCCTATTGGTAACAGTAAAACTTCCTTGACTCCACTCGACAATACCCTTGTTGATATACAAAAAATCTGATTCGGTATAACAATCTTCAAATTGTACAATATCCCCCTCAAAAATCTCCCGGCCGTTTTTGTCAAACAATCCTGTTGATTGCATGAGTTTGACATCATCAAATTTAAACCAGTAATAATTTAATTCGTAGAACACACGAATCCAGTTTGTACGAAATGCAATCTCATCAACATCAACCATTTCCTTGTCGCCCTTGAGCCACGCTCTAAATTTCGGAATCATCTTGCACCTCCTATGAAATTATTAACAATATTTTGCTGTTCAGTATCAATTAATTTTTGTCTGTAATTTAACAATGGATTCATGAGGTCATTTCTCACAGCAGGCTTCAAAATGATTTCATTTGTTCCCAAAAATCTTTTACCGTCGATTTTGATTTTGATGTCATAACCGTTAGCAATATATTCAAGGTCATCTTTAGACAGGGAGATTTCAAATCTACTCATCACTCTACCTCCTCAATTTCAATCCCTGGGCAATCAAACAACCAACCAAAACCAGCATCTTCAAGCTCTTTGTGGGTGTGAGTTCGCCCTTCAACGATGGTCCCGAGTGTATCAATCCAAATCCAGCTATCGTCATGTTTGATACGAGTCAAAACACCTCCGCTCGAAGAAACATTAGGCATTACAACCTTATACCGCTTCTCCTTCTCGACCTCGTAGCCAAATTGATGCATATTGACGAGGATTTGAAATGGTTTTGTGCTAGCATTTAGAAACCACTTTTCAAACTCATTAAGTTTAGCACCGTCAAAAATCGATGGAATATTATGAGCACATCGAAACAAATTCCCTTCAAAATCATCCTTATTCTCTTCATACCAATCCGCCACAAACTGCGGTATTTCGACCTTTTCTGGTTCGTCTAAACGCTTCAAATCGCTTATTATATCGTCTATTGCTACAACGTTAAAATTATAGCTGTTTTTAAGCAGCTCATATTTCGAAATTAATTCTTGTTTATTCGTTCTCAATTCCTGCTTATTCATCTTCCTGTTCCTCTCAAATAATCAGGGATTTCATCCCCTACATTTAAACTGTCGTACTGCTCCTTGGTCACAAGAAATTTACCGTAAGGTCCAGCTGTGACCGTGTAGCGACCGTCTATGACTTCTTTTCCTGTGATTCTGCCGGGCATCTCTGCACCAGCGTTATCAGCCCTATGAATAGTAATCAATTTTCTTGCTTCAAGCTGCTCCACTCGCTCGTTGAGCCTGTTAATCTTGATGATTGCTGCCATCAAGATTGCTAGCAAAATAACAATGCTGAAAATGTAAATACTGTGCTCTCTCATTTCAAATCCTCCTCAACTTATCTTATGACTTTCCAGATCCCCGAAATCCTGACCATAATTGACAAAATAAGAACCGATCAGGATTGCGTCAGCTTCATCGTCTTTGACGTGCATGTCGAATTCATCAGAAACCTTAGCTACTGCCTGCAGCTTCATTGATTTCTTGCTGCGGTCTTTGTAGCTGAATTGCCAGTATTTGCGCCAGGTCGACACATTCACAAAATACACGTTGTCAGCAATCAGCCGCCCAAGGATAATTCCAGTCACAATTCCGATACTGATCATAGACTGCTGATTTGGACCCATGACCGAATTTTTTTCGACCACGATTGCCTCAAAAGGGTAATCGTATTTTTGTAAGGCTCGTGATTGGACCGCTCGCAGTTCGCTGGCCATGAAACGGCCACGCTCGAAGAATGACTTGCTTTTGTGCTTTAAGACACCGCTCTGGACAAGGTCAGAGCCGTGAAACACGGCCCATCCTGTCGCAGAAGTTGAAATATCTAGTGATAATGTCAGATTGCTCATTCAAGTTCTCCTCTAAACCCGCATAAGTCAAAGAGATTTTGCTTGTTGTTTTCAATAAATTCGAAGAACTTCTGTAGTTCGGTCAAGTTTCGTTTTTCAGCTTTGACGCCTAAACTTGAATGGTATTCTGTTGGCTCTTTTGGCACAGCTTTTACATCCAGCCAATAGAGCGGCTCAAAGATGTCCCCGCTCTCATCGAGGGATGGTTCAGCATCTTGATTCTTGAATTGCATCTGGATATCATACTTAATCTTATTTGTTACTGTAATAATCTTGTCTACAATTTCAAGGCTGATGGTTGTGCCTGGTATGTCGATTTTGTTTTGCATTTGTTGCTCCTTTTTTCAAAAAAACGCGACTGCCTTTGTGTGAGTTTAGCTAAATACGGGCAGTCGCTCGTCCAAGGTCACATGACCTTTACTGACGTTTTCTAGTTCGCTTTTATCGTGGTTCACGGCACGTTGGTTTTTGGTTATTTTTTATCTTTTCTGGCGTTGCTTTCTCCGATAAAATAGCCCAGCAAGAGCCAAACCAGCGCCATGCCAGCGTCTTTAATAAAATCAATCATTTTGTTCTCCTTTGCATTCATAGCAGACGTTTTCTTTTGCGTCTTTTGTCTCAATTGTTTTTAATTCACCGCATTTGTCACACTTAATCAAGACCCCCATCCTATTTGCATTAGTTTCCTTCCGTTTTTCTACCTTGGTCACTTCTACCAAAATAATATTCTGAGGAACAATCATTATTGTTTTATTATTTTCTACGATTGCTAACGGCACGTTGTTATCCAAACTGTTCCTAATTTTATTTTCTTCTGCCTCGTCTGTACTAGTATAGTCAAGTGACGATCCATTATTAAATCTAATCTTAATCTTGAACATTTCTCCCTCCTAGAACGGCAATAATTCAATGACGATAAAGTCTTCCGATACTTTTTTCACCTTATCAACATAAGCGTCCCGTAAATCTTCCTCAGTTTTGTACATTGTTTGATTTTCCACGCTTTCATTCCAAGAAATAAATTGAGGTTTTAGGCCTGGCCATCCAGACCTGCCAAATAAAGCTATACATTCTTCTCTGTTTTGATGTATAGCGAATGTAATACCGTGCGGGCAACCTGTATCATGGGTTGCCAGTATGTCCTTTACTTGCTTACTCATCAAATCACCTCTTTATTTACATTTCAATCAGGTCGTTCAGGGTAACGACTGCATCTAATTTTTTCAAGCTTCTGCAATAGTCACAATGCCCGCACTTCTTAGGCTTCCGCTTGCCTTGGATCACGTTCCAAACTTCGACAATTTCAGACTTGATTCTTTCTAGTCCTTCTTCAAGCCATTCTTCATCAATTTTCAGGATTTCCTTGTCAGGAACCGCTTCTTTGCTGACTGCGACAATTAAAGGTCTAAAATCCTTATCTAACATCTGCTTCAGCAACTCGCGATAAAGAGCTAACTGTCCGTGATAGCCAAAATTTAAAATGTTATTGACAGCTGCCGGGACTCGCATCTTAAGCTCTGAGTTCCATTCTTCAGCGTAAATAGATTTCATGGTTTTCAAATCCACGAAATACCCACGGCTAAGATTGATGCTATCGACCTTACCTTTCACCGGCACGCCTTCGACAAAACCAGTCACGATCATTTCCTTTCGCACGTCGTCGTCAGGAAACCCATCATAAAGCCGCTTAAAGCCTTCATCGCTATCCAAAACATTGATAACCTCTTCTGCTAACTCAAAGTCTTTTAGCAGACCATAAGGCTTTCTGCTAGAAAATAAAGCTGACTTATTTTCCTCTTTAAATTTTTCGTGTGCTTCAAGGCTTTCAAAGCGACTATGCACATAATTCCCGAAAATCAGAGGCTTTTTGTCTCGTTTATCTTCCCAGCGACCTTCATCTATCGCTAACGCTCTAGCTTCGCAGGCTAAATACTGCTTCATGCGAGAGTTCGATAGCCAAGTTCTATCTTCGTAATAATTTTCTTCAGTTAATTTCACAAGTTCCATCTACTTATCCTTTCTGAAATCAATTCTAGCCCCTCTGATTTCGTCTCTGCGCTATTTTATTGATTAGCTCGATAAAATATATACCGAATTTTCAAAATGGCGCAAAGAGCGTTTTAGAGGTGTTAAGAAAGGTCTTCTAAATTATCAAATAGATTTTCTTCGCTTGCTTTGATTTCTCCTGTTTCTGGATCGACGAAATCCGGAACGTTATCTGCAGCTGAATTTTGAGCATCATCTTCAAGAGGTGTAACATCTTTAGCTTGTTCTTCCTTTGGAGCGCTCATTAAATCAGAAAGGTTTTCCGGTTCTTGAGGTGTGATGTCCTTTGTTTCCTTGACCTCGCTGATCTTCGAGTCTTCGTTATCTGCCACAATAGCTTCTTGCAATTCTGTTGAGAGTGGTGCATAGGTTGAAAGCATGTGTTTTAAGACTGTTTTTCTGGCCATTGCGTCAAAATCTGATTGCCATGGGCTGTACTTGCTAGAAAACGATTGACTGTACTTCTTACCATGAGCCTGTACTCGCTCCTTTGTCCAGAAGACTGTCTTTTCAAACCCATTTGCCAATCGCATGAATGCAAAGTATCCTACTACTTTTTCGTTTTCTTTTGGAATAGCAGCCATGTCCACTTCAAGATCTTCAGTCAGAGGATTAAACCCTTTATACTGACTTTCATAGACCTCTCCAGCGTTTAAGCGTGTTACTTGCCCGCTTCGTTGTGCTAGCTGAATTAAACCTTTATACCCTATCTGGAACTGCGCCTGGCTCTTGTAAGGCACGATGTACGCATAGCCAAGGCTTGGCTCGATTGGTAGATTGAGAACTGCCGCTTTCATAGCTGCTGTCATGATGCTTTCATTTGTAGCCTTAGCAAGTAGGTTATTGTTCGTAACAATACTAAGTAAGCTGGCCACGAATTGCTGACCATTGCCGTTTACCACCTCAGAAAATTTCTGTTTTACTGCTGGTGAATTAAAAAATTGTTTGTGTGTTAGTTCATTCGTCATCTTCTTCTCCTTTTTGTCTGTTTCAAGTTCCAATTTTCACGCTTTAAGCGTTTGTTTTCGGCGGTTAGTGAGATAATCTTGTCCTGCTGCTTGTTGATAATCTGACCGAGCTCCTCGCCTAAATGAGCGTAAGCTCTGCGCCATTCGGCGATTTCTGCTTGTAATTCCTCGTTCATACATCATCACCTACATAGACCTCTTCGCTCCCGTTCCAGACCCAATTATCAGGATCAGGGCGCTCAGGTTTTTCAATCGGTGGCTGCAGCGCGTCTATCCTGTCATAATTAAACATTCACTATCTCCTCGTACTTCTCCCAGAGCTTTTTCAGCTCTTTTACAAATTTCACGGCATCATGCTCTTTGTACCACCTCAGCCGATTTCGCTCATTGACTGACACATGATAGAGCAGAGCAATTTCAAGTTCTGGTATGGTCATTTTTCACCCTTTTTTCAAAAAATCTATCTACGATAGTTTCTATTGGTTTTTTTAGCAAATAAGCGCACATGCTAAAAGGATTAAGATGCGATGTTCCGCTGCTTCGGCACTCGTCCACAAACCCAATGTATTGACTGCGCGTCAGCTGCATATTAAACCAATTTTGAAACGTAGCGCGGTACTGCTCATACAATCCTTCGTCAGTAGCGACTTTTTCAAAGTCAATCTTTGCCATCTAAAGCCAAAAACTCCTCTCTTGTTAGTGACGGGCGCTCGGCTCGCTTGTAATCTGGATGCTCTTTTGACCAAGACGGAACATTGCTTTCAGGTTGTCCTGTTGTCTTGCCAACCTTTCGACTTTCAAATCGTTCTCTGTCTTGCTCGACGACCTCTAGCGTTCTGATGTTGTCTCGCTCATATCTAGATAAAACCTGATTGAGATAACGAATATTGCAAGCGTTACTTTCTACCGTTTGTCTCAAAGCTTCGTTTACGACTTCAGGAGTAAATCCATCCTCGTCTACCCACTTTGAAATATTTTCGATTTCAAACGGGCTCAGCAAACGACCCCAGTTTTTTTCAAAGTTTTCAAAAAGTTCTTTTTTTGTCATTTTCTCCCTCGTTAGTAGTAGTAGTTTTGTTTTTTCAGTATTTTTTCTATCCGTATTTTGTCCGTCCGTGCTTTGTTATTCTTTACTTTGTATATCGGTAGGTTTTCATGGGTATGAAATTCATGGGTATGAAATTCATGGGTATGAAATTCATGGGTATGAAATTCATGGGTATGAAATTCGCTAGATGATTTTTTCCAAAGAAGCCATTTCTTCATCTGTTCTTTTTTCGAAAGCATCTTTAATCTGCGGGTTCATCTTCTTGTCGCTCGCAAATTTAAACCATTTGAATTTCTTATAGCCTAGCGACCTACGAGTCTGATAGATGTGGCCAGCTTTAACAAGCTCTTTAAACGCCCTCTCTGTCGCTGCTTTTGTATTAGGCGAACTCGCTATCAACTCATCCAAATAAATTTCCCAGTCATCCGGCTTGCTCAGGATATAAAGGAGCAAACCCCGCGCCTCCCAAGACAAGGTTTTATCTTGGATAAAATCATTGTTGACTGCGGTGTACTTGTCATAGGGATTTCTGAAATATCTTCTGCATCAGCCCACCCCCTTCACAGTGAAAGATTGAGTATCGTGCTTACGAACTTCAGCCATTCTCTGGTTCTGCTCAATCATGTATTCATTCTGTGCCCAAAGCACATATCTAGCGTACAAATCTATCTCTGCTTCTTTTTCAGCTTCTAGGCGCTTTTTTTTCAAGTCGACGTGGCTTGCCCATAAGGCACTTAGTAGCAAACTGGAAACAAAGCAAACCGCTCCTATAACTTCACCCATTTTTTCACCCTCCCGGAAAGTTTAAATCACCTGTCATCTTATAGTGCTGATACTCATAGTACATGTTGTTAAACTTATTGATCATCACATCCTGCCGCTGATTCGTGTCGGCCTGCACTCGGATACTGTCACGATTGTCCTTAATCTGTTCCTGCAGCTCGTGGATTTGCTGATTCTGCTTGTCGATCGTCTGTACGCCAGCGATGACCAGTAGTACGATTGCGACTACTTGCAACAAGACTAATCTTTTAAGGTCTTTCAAGCTCATCTGCTACCTCCTTTAAAAGTCACAATCCTGTCTCCGCCAATCAACTTCCCGCCTTTCGGAACAACCGAGAAAGACACATCCTCTGCTGACTTCCTGAGGTTTTCCAACTCGTTTCTGACGACTTCGATTGGCTTTTTAGCCAGTTTGTTTTTGTAGACATTACCGAGGCGCCAATTATCGCGCTCCCAATTTGAGATTATGCGCATTTGTTCAAAATTTTCCATCTGTTCCTCCTTATCCAACTAACGCCCGTTCTTCAAATTTGATGTTTTTCAACATCTCGTCGAGCGTCTCTTTCTTACTTCTGTACCTATTACGGGATTTCCATTTCACGAAAAGGCGAAATCCTTCATAATTGATAAAGACGATTTTGTGTGTCGGATTATCTATGTACCTGCTAAAGTCTGGGTGTTCTCTCATTTCTTTCGCCCAGACTTTTGCTGTGCTAGGTTTTAAACCCTCCCAAATTTGGCAAAGATGCTCATAGTCACCAGCTTCCGCTTTTTCGGATTGATTAGCAGGCCTGTAAACCAATTCAGCTTTAGGCATAGCTTTTCCTCTCTTTCTGTGCTATAATTTGATTAGTATTTTTGATTAGCGCCTGACTTTGTTAGGTGCTTTTTTATTTCATTCAATCCCATAATCTTCAATAACCTGAAGAATAAAGCTATTCGCTCGCGGCCCTTTTGTCGAACCGCTGAGAATATTTGTCACTTCCTGTCGCTTAAATCCGTAAGCGACAGCCAGCGTGGTCTTTTTGATACCTTTCTCTTTTAAGAAAGCATTAACCTTTTCACGACCGTTTGCGATATCTGGCATATATTTCTCCTTTCTATTTCTTCTCTCCTTTTTGCTATAATATAAGCAGAAAGGAGGTGAGTACATGGACACTAATCAAATTTTGATAACTTTTTTAACTTCATGCGTTCCTGCGTTTCTTGTTTATCTCGCAAATAAACATCAAACCGATTCTAAAATAAAAGAATTAAAGGCACAATCTGAAAGCGAATTACAGAGACTTGAAAAAGAGCATGAATTAAAACTGGATGCCTTAAAACAAAGCCAGCAAGTAGATATCACTTCAAAATTTTTCACAGGTGAACTTGATATCAATAAACTTACTCAAGCAGTTAACGGAATCGCAGAACTTCAAAAGGCTGTAGATAAGCTATCAAAATAATTTTATGAAAGCAGGGTGCTTACTCTGCTTTTTTTAAAATTTTCAAAATCATTGAAAGTCCACAGACTAATCCTTTCAGATACCCTCGCCCATAATCAGTAGTTAAGAATTTCAATAATTCGATTATTTCTTCTTCCTTCATTTCTTATCCTCCCTATTCACTAATTTGTAAATAAGAAACAACTAAAATTTCAACTATTTTTTACTTTTTTATTGACAAAATCTATAATAAAGTCTAAAATAAAAGCATAACAAAAAGCACTAATAAAACTATAAAAACCGTTCGCCAAAACATTTTTATGATTCGTTTGTTTAGTTGTTTTTTTAGTTGTTTATCACTTACAAAAACTATTCTATACTTTTTTCTAGATATAGTCAAGACTTTTCTCTAGTTTTTTTAGGATATTTTTTGTGATATACTCAGAAAGGTTGATAAATCAATGTTTTCAACACTAGAGAAAATTAAAGAATTAGCCAAAAAAAGAGGGATTTCTCTGGCGAAACTAGAAGAAAGTCTAGGATACAGCACAAATTACTTCTACACGCTGAAGACAAAAACTCCGAACTCCGAGCGACTACAAGAAATCGCTGATTACTTTCACGTTTCGACCGACTACTTGCTCGGTCGAACGGATAACCCAGCAATAGCAAGCGACAACACAATCGCAGGATACACGTCTGACGACTTGCGAAAGATGGCAGAGAATGCCAAGACATTCGATGGCAAACCACTCACAGAAGCGGACATCGACGCTATCCAAAATATCATTGAGATTTATTTGAGAGGTAGATAGCCTATGAATATTGAAGAGCTTGTAGATTCGCACGGCGTTACTCTCGCTTACTTTGATAATGAGCTATGGCATAGACCAGGTATCTATATCAAAGATATCAATATTATTTTTATAAATCGTGAGTTGTCTGAGAACGCCAAAAAACGCGTCATATACCACGAATTAGGCCATCTGGATCATTCTGCTGAACTTTATCAAAACAATCACACTAGATGCGAAAATGAAGCGAATAGGCACATGATCCATAAGTTGCTCGAAGAGGAGCTTGCGGCATCAGATGACCACAAGTCTTTTAATTACTTACACTTTATGCAAAAACACAAATTAAAGACAGTAACAGATGAATTGATGGTCATCGACGAATATTACGAATTGATAGGATGATCAAGGTGACAGAATGAAAATAGGTGTGAGAACTCCAAGCCTCAAAAAAAGCCTGAAAGCAAGAACAACAGGCCGACTCAAAAGGCAAATGAAAAAAGCCGTAAATCCTCTTTATGGCAAAAAAGGTATGGGGCTAATCAATAACCCTAAAAAAGCTGTATATAACAAAGTTTACAACAAAGTAACCATTGACCCACTAAAAGGAGCTAAGAAACAGTTAAAATCAAGTCCAAGCAAACTTGCTTATTCTGTGTCGAAACAAACAGTAGCTCCTGCTCCTCAAGCACGAATAGTAAAGACCGATACTTACAAATGTAACAAATGGATCTATATACTGCTAGCTGTCTTCCTTGGTTTCTTCGGAGCGCAATATTTCTACTCTGGCCAAAAAAGAAAAGGGGTGCTTGCCCTTCTACTCTGCTTGACGTTCATTCCTATTTTGATCGGATTCTATCAAGCAATCGTTGCTTTATTCAAGAAAACGGACGCGCAAGGAAATATCACTCTGAAGGTCAGAAAGCGAGCGAATAAATATCAATTTATCTCTGAAAGTAATCGAGTTCAAAAGCTACTTTCAGAGGTTGAGCAGCTTGAGCCTGTTTTAAAAAACACTCTTGAACCTAAAGAATATGTTGAAACAGTTGGGAAAATCGCTAGCAATCTGAACGAGGTTACAGATTTTTCAAAAACCTATGCAGACAATTCTGGATTCGACTCTCTATCAATGCTTAGAGGCTTGGAAAGAATGATTCAAGGGTTAGATGATGAAGAGAAAAAATTTATCAATCGTTACTATGATGTACATCCTGATCAAGCAGGCAAGGCTGAACTCATGAAATATCTTGATAGTTTTAGTTCAAACGCAAAAGATCTAGTCGAAAAACTTTATAAATAAAATAAAAAATCCCCACGCTCAAATTTTGGTCGAGGAGAGCGTAGGGAAATCATGTATAAGAAATAACCGTTCAAAAGGTCGTTTTCTTATACCCATTTTATCAAAAAGTGAGGTAAAAATCAATGTGGATGGAAGAACTTGCAAACGGAAAATATAAGTTTTTTGAACGCTATAAAGATCCCTACACTGAAAAGTGGAAAAGGGTATCTGTGACGCTCGACTCAGGATCGGCAAGAGCAAAAAAAGAAGCTCAGAAATTACTTGACGAGAAGATAGACAAGGTTATTCAAAAGCTTTCAACATCAGATAGATTGTTTGCGGATTTGTTGAAAGAATGGTGGACATTTTACCAAAAGAGCGTTAGGCGGTCTAGCGTCCGAGCTCGTAAACCGGCGTACAAAAGATTATTAAAAGACTTTGCCTCGAACGTTCCGATGCGCAATATTGATGTTGCTTATGTTAAAAAGTATATCGCAAATTCCGACTATACAGCTTCCCAACTAAATCATATCAAAGCTGTTTTAAACGGAGTTTTCGATTATGCCCAGGAACTAAAAATTATAAATGATAACTCGGCTCGAGCCACTACGCTCCCTAAGCGCGTTTTGACGTTAGATGACGTGCAGTCAATCAAAGAGAAATACTTAGAGCCCGAAGAACTCAACGCGCTTTTGAAAGAATTATACAGAACCCCTCGAACCTATAGAGCGGGCCTACTTGCTGAATTTATTTCCTTGAACGGCTGCCGCATCGGCGAAGCTGTAGCCATTGAAAAACACAATTTCCACCGAGAAAGCAGAGAATTGGATATACATGGTACATTAGATAGTATTGATAAAAACGCTAAGAAAGAACTGACGAAAACTCTATCAAGCTACCGCACGACTAATCTGACCAACCGAGAAATAGAGATTATAGATGAATTTATCAAGCTGAACGACCTGGCCAAAAACACAGATCCAAATTGGCCCGATACAGACTACATCTTCCTCAACAACCAAGGGAGGCCAATACAGCGAAACGCTTTTAATATAACGCTGCAAAAAGCAAACCAGAGGCTGGACAAACCCATCAATAAAGTCCTGAGCTCCCACATTTTTAGGCACACCTTAATCAGCATGCTTGCTGAAAGAAACATACCTGTAAAAGCCATTATGGCCAGAGTTGGACACAAAGACTCTAAAACCACCATGCAAATCTACACTCATGTCACAAAAAATATGAAAACGAATATAGAGAATATCTTAGACACAATTGCCAATGACAGAAAGTAAAAATTTGCCCCTTTTTTGCCCCCTACAACAAATAAAAACCTTGCCAACAACGCTAGAACGTTGATATAGCAAGGTTTTTTAATTATTATTAACGTACTGTACGGATACGCATTGTATTTGTACGAACAGCTTCGCCAAGTGGTACACCTGCAACGATAACGATATCGTCACCAGACTCAACAAGACCTG
>NZ_CAURYF010000003.1:0-83975 GCF_963529205.1 Streptococcus cristatus
TGCCCATGGGTTACTTTAATCAAAATAGCTTGGGCAAGATTACCAGTGTTACGACCAATACGCTGGAAGGGCTGTCTGATGTAGCTACGCGAGTGGTTATGATGACAGTACAGGGCTTTCTGACGACCGGTCTCATCACTATTTTGGTCTTTCTCTATGACTGGCGGGTTGGTCTGGTTCTTTTGGTGGGTCTTGTCCTCTTTCTCCTGCCCAATACCCTCATGCGTTGGCAAGTTGGCAAGGTTTCTGATGACAAGTATCAGGCGGATATGGACCTGGTAGCCGTTGTTTTAGAGTACAGCCAAGGAATTGCTGAAGTAAAGAACTACAATCTGGTTAACCGTTCTGCCAAGAAGCTGTCCAAGGCTATTGAAGGCAAGAGTCAGCTAGATACCAAAATGACACTTGTGACCTCACCTTACATTGCCCTCCAAGGCATAGTGACCAAGCTGACCGGTCTCTTTATGGGACTTTTCTCTATCTACTTTTATCTCAATGGCAGTATGGAGCTGCTGGTAACCATTATGATGATTGTCAGTGGCTTTATGATTTATGAAAATCTAGATGGTGTTGGATCTTTCTCTTCTCTCCTGCGCATTGTTGATTTGTCGGTTGGTATGGTCAATCAAGTCTTAGCTATCCAGCCGATGGACATCAGTGGTCAGGATATTGAGCCTAAGAGCAGCCGGATTGAGCTGAGAGACGTTAGCTTCTCTTATGGAAATAAGAAAATTATTGACCAGGTTTCCCTCACCATTCCCGAAAAAATAACAACTGCTTTGGTCGGACCATCTGGATCAGGCAAGACAACGCTCTGCAACCTCATTGCCCGCTTCTGGGATGTGGACCAGGGAAGTATCAGTCTAGACGGGCATGATGTTAGGGAATACAGCTATGACAGCCTGATTCGTAATTTCAGCTTTGTCTTCCAAAGCGTCTATCTCTTTGAGGATACTATTGCTAATAACATTCGTTTTGGCAAGCCGGAGGCCAGTCAGGAAGAAGTGATAGAGGCTGCCAAGAAAGCGGCCTGTCATGACTTTATTCTCTCGCTGCCTGATGGCTATGACACCAAGATTGGTGAAGGAGGTGCTAGTCTTTCTGGAGGTGAGCGCCAGCGCATTTCCATTGACCGGGCAATTATCAAAGATGCGCCTATCATCATTCTGGATGAAGCAACAGCCAATGTTGATCCAGAAAACGAAGAAGCTCTCATGCAGGCTATTCAGGCTCTGACTCACGATAAGACCATTATCATGATTGCCCACCGACTCAAGACAGTTGAGCATGCAGATCAGATTTTGGTGCTGGATCAAGGCCGCATTGTCGAACAAGGCAAACACCAAGACTTACTAGCTAAACAAGGCATTTACAGTAAATTTATCCAAGAAAGAAAAACAGCCGCCAGCTGGCGGATTGAGATGGCGGAGTGATAAACTGAGACAGCAGGCTAACGGCTTGCTGTTTTTCATTTAAAGGGAAGAATGGTATAATGAAGTAGAGAAAAATCTTGAATGAGGTAGCCATGAACGAAATCAAATGCCCCAACTGCGGGGAGGTTTTTACTGTCAATGAGAGCCAGTACAGTGAGCTTTTGTCGCAGGTTCGGACTGCAGAGTTCGACAAAGAAATCCATGCTCGGATTGAGCAGGAGCTGGCTTTAGCAGAGCAAAAATCCCAGAATGCCCAACAAGCTCTCCTATCGCAGAAAGAGCAGGAAATTAGCAAGCTTCAAAGTCAAATCGCTCAGTTTGAGACCCAGCAGGAATTGGCAAAGAAAGAGGCGGAGCAGGCAGCAAGTCTTCAATTGCAGGAGAAGGATAAGGAAGTTCAGCAATTGGAAAGTCAGCTGACAACTCTGCGTTTGGAGCATGAAAATCAACTGCAAAAGACCTTGTCTGCGCTGGAAAAAGAGCGAGACGAGGTTAAGAATCAGCTAGTTTTGCAAGAAAAAGAAGCAGCGCTGGCTCAGACCTCTCTCAAAGAGCGCTATGAGGTAGAGCTGCGGCAGAAAGATGAGACCATAGAGTTCTACAAGGATTTTAAGGCCAAGCAGTCTACTAAGATGATTGGTGAAAGCCTAGAGCAGCACTGCGAGTACGAGTTTAACAAGAACCGTATGGCTATGTTTCCACGAGCGGAGTTTGGCAAGGACAATGATGCCAGAACAGGCAGCAAGGGTGACTACATTTACCGTGAGGTGGATGAAAATGGCGTGGAAATCCTCTCCATCATGTTTGAGATGAAAAATGAAGGCGATGAGACAGCGACTAAGAAGAAAAACGAGCATTTCTTCAAAGAGCTGGATAAGGACCGGCGGGAGAAAGGCTGTGAGTATGCTATTCTGGTGACACTTCTTGAGGCTGACAGTGAACTCTACAATTCGGGTATTGTCGACGTGTCCTATGCCTATGAGAAGATGTATGTTATCCGACCACAGTTCTTCTTGCCCATGATTACCCTTTTGCGTAATGCTGCGCTTAACTCGCTCCAGTACAAGCAGGAACTGGCCTTGGTGCGGGAGCAGAATATTGATATTACACATTTTGAGGAAGATTTGGATGCTTTTAAAGTAGCTTTTGCTAAGAACTATCAGTCTGCTTCGACCAACTTTGGCAAGGCCATCGAGGAGATTGACAAAGCTATCCGCCGGATGGAAGAAATCAAAAAATTCCTGACAACCTCTGAAAACCAGCTGCGCTTGGCAAATAACAAACTGGACGATGTCTCTGTCAAGAAACTGACGCGCAAAAATCCAACCATGAAAGCTAAGTTTGAGGCTTTGAAGGAGAAGTAAGAAAACAAGACAATGAACGGAATTATCAACTTAAGAAAAGAAGCGGGCATGACCTCGCATGATGCGGTATTTAAGCTGCGCAAGATTTTAAAGACCAAGAAAATTGGTCACGGGGGCACCTTGGATCCAGATGTAGTCGGGGTGCTTCCGATTGCTGTAGGCAAGGCGACACGTTTGGTCGAGTTCATGCAGGAGGAAGGAAAGATCTACGAGGGGGAGATTACTCTGGGCTGCTCAACGACGACAGAGGATGCCAGCGGAGACGTCCTGGTGCGGACTCCGGTGACAGAGCTTTTAGAAGAGGCTCTCATTGATGAAGCGATGGAGTCCATGACTGGTGAGATTCGCCAGATACCGCCCATGTACTCAGCAGTCAAGGTCAATGGCCGCAAGCTTTATGAGTATGCGCGTGCAGGTCAAGAAGTGGAGCGTCCCGAGCGGCAGGTGACCATTTATAGCTTTGAGCGCACCAGTCCGATTTCCTATGAAGCTGAACAAGCCCGCTTTCGTTTTCGAGTCAAGTGCAGCAAGGGAACCTATGTTCGAACCCTGTCTGTTGATTTGGGAGCCAAGCTCGGCTTTGCCAGTCACATGTCCCAGCTGACACGGACTTCCTCAGCTGGTATGAGCTTAGACG
This sequence comes from Streptococcus cristatus, assembly GCF_963529205.1. Taxonomy (GTDB): domain Bacteria; phylum Bacillota; class Bacilli; order Lactobacillales; family Streptococcaceae; genus Streptococcus; species Streptococcus cristatus_O. Next base: position 3,435 of record NZ_CAURYF010000003.1, read on the forward strand.
ATGCCTTGACCTTGGATGAAATAGCGGAGCGAGTAGCAGTGGAGGATTTTGCATTCCTTCAGCCTCTGGAGTTGGGGACAGGTGATTTACCCAAGATTGAATTAACGATAGAGCAGCTAGAGGAAGTCCGCTTTGGTCGCTTTATTTTCATTGAAAATGCGGCAACAATCTTGGCTGGTTTTCATAAAGGTAAGCTTATCGCCATCTTAGAAAAAAGGGAAGAATCTTATAAACCTAAAAAAGTTTTTCTTTGATGGTATATAGCATAATAGCTAGTCTGGGACAATAGTCACTTTGATACAAAAAAAGCAACGGCAAATCCGTTGCTTTTTGCATAGTTGCTATAGTACTACTAAAATAGAATTGCTCAATAAACCATTTAGAGAGGCTATCCCATGCTCATTCACTATAACACAAATCAAACGACTTTATAACTAGAACTTCATTTTACCAGAAGACCATCTTGTCTTTGCCATTGAAAAAGTGGTGGATGTCTTAGAGGATAGTCACTTCCACGCTTTCTATCAGACCTTTGGTCGCCCGTCTTATCACCCTAAAGTGCTTTTAGCCATTTATTCTTGATAAGAGACGATGCCAATGATGGTATCGACAGCGCGTTCCATGGTTTCTAGGCTGACATATTCGAAGCGGCCGTGCATGTTTTCACCGCCGGCAAAGAGGTTGGGAGTCGGGATACCCATAAAGGAAATTTTGGAGCCATCAGTTCCGCCACGGATTGGCTCGATGATCGGCTGGATGTCCAGACTTTCCATGACTGCTTTAGCGATATTGATTGGTGTCATGTCCTTTTCAATAATCTGCTTCATGTTGTAATACTGGTCTTTGAGGGTCAAAATGACGCGCTCGCTACCCAGTTCTTGGTTCATTTTATCAGCAATAGTCTGCATAGCAACTTTGCGATTTTCAAAAGCTTCTGTCTCAAAGTCGCGGACAATGTAGCTGGCTTGGGCTTCTTCGACAGTCCCGGTCAGGTTCATCAGGTGGTAGAAACCTTGGTAGCCTTCAGTCTTCTCTGGTCGGTCGCTTTCTGGCAGTTGGTTGTGGAAGTCAATAGCCAGCTGGAGAGCATTGACCATCTGGTCTTTAGCAGTTCCTGGATGGACATTGCGGCCTTGGAAGGTTAGTTCTGCTCCAGCAGCGCTAAAGGTTTCGTACTGAAGCTCGCCTAGCGGTCCGCCGTCCACTGTATAGGCAAAGTCCACATCAAAGTCTTCAGCGTCAAACTTATCAGCACCAATACCGATTTCCTCGTCTGGACCAAAGCCCACTCGGATTTCTCCATGCTTGATTTCTGGATGGGCAGACAGGTATTCGATAGCCGTCATGATTTCAGCAATACCTGACTTGTCGTCTGCTCCCAAAAGAGTGGTTCCGTCAGTCGTAATCAGGGTTTGGCCCTTGTATTTATGGAGACTGGCGAAGTCTGCAGGATCTAAATTGAAGCCAGACTGACCAAGCGGAATCACACCGCCGTCATAATTCTCAATGACCTGCGGCTGGATGTTTTCCGCATTGAAGTCCGCCGTATCCATGTGGGAAATAAAGCCAATCTTGCGAGTAAAGCTAGGATCATTGGCTGGCAGAGTTCCAATCGCAAAGCCGTTAGGCAGGTAGTAGACATTTTCCAAGCCAACCCGCTTCATTTCAGGAATGAGGATATTGTTAGCAAAGTCTACCTGACTCTGGGTGCTGGGTGTAGTAGTAGATGTTTCGTCTGAGCGTGTATTGACCTTGACATAGGTCAGGAAACGATCTAAAAGATTAGGGTATTTCATAAAAGCTCCTTGTTTTCATAGATTAAGTCTATTTTAGCACAATCTTGAACAAAAGACATCTGTAAGTCAATATTTCTCTAGTTGAAGGTCTTGGAAGATGGTCGTAGTGGAAATAGCTGAAAATATGACTCGTAAGCTTAGAGAATAGTGAATTGTTACAAGCCTATTAATATAAAGTTATTAAGAAAATGCAGTGGTAAATATGCTAGAAGCGCATGTTAAAGGAAATTTTGTGATATAATAAAAAGTAGAAAATCAATATAGTAAATAAGAGGTAGTGCCATGATTTATGAATTTTGTGCTGAGAATGTCACCTTGCTAGACAAGGCTTTAGAGGCTGGAGCAAAGCGGGTTGAGCTGTGTGATAATCTATCAGTTGGTGGAACAACGCCTAGCTACGGTGTCATCGAGGCTGCAGTACGAATGGTCAAGCCTTATGATGCGACTGTGATGACCATGATTCGTCCTCGCGGCGGGAATTTTGTCTATTCAGATGGGGAAATCGAGATAATGCTTTCGGACATTCAGAAGGCACGTGAGGCGGGGAGCCATGGCCTCGTTTTTGGTGTTTTAACGGAAAATAACGAGATTGATTATCCTAAGATGGAACGGCTGCTTGAAGCAGCTCAGGAACTGGATGTGGTCTTCCATATGGCTTTTGATGCTATTCCTGCTGAATATCAGTTTGGAGAGTTAGACTGGCTGGTAGAACATGGAGTGAAGCGGATTTTGACTCATGGCGGGCCAGCGTCAGAGTCCATCCTAGAGAATTTGGCTTGGCTGGATGAATTGATTGAGCATGCGGCAGGGCGGATAGAGATTTTACCTGGTGGTGGGATTAATCTAGACAATCGTGCTGAGATTGCTGACACTTTGGGTGTTGATCAATTGCACGGCACCAAAGTAGTATTTTAGCAGGCAAGTTCATGTTGGATTTATTTGAAAAATATAGGCTGAAGGAAGAAAATTTGCTGGATTATGGCTTTGTCAGGTCTGGTGCAGAATACAGCTATTCGACCAAGATTATGGCTGGCGACTTCCAGATGGATGTGCTGATTTCCGATGGAAAGCTGGATTTTCAGGTGTTTGACTTGGATACAGGTGACGAATACCGGCAAGTCAAGATGGAAAGTATGGCTGGAGAATTTGTCGGTCAAGTCAGGGCGACCTGTCAGGAGGTTCTGCTGGACATTCGGCAGCATTGCTTTGAGGAAGTAAGCTTTCTTTATGAGCAAAGTCAGCGACTGAGTTCTTATGTGGCGACTACTTATCAGGGACAGTTGGAGTATCTCTGGGAGAATTCTTCTCGAAAAAGCACTAATGGGGCTGCTGTTTTTCGCCATCAGGATAGCAAGAAATGGTACGGAGCTTTTTTGACGACTGACTGGTCTAAGTTTGAAAAGGAGCGCAGTGGTCTGATTGAGGTTCTCAATGTCAAGAGTGACCGAGTTGCAGAACTTATTCAGCAAAAGGGTATTTATCCCGCCTTTCATATGAATAAAAAATACTGGCTCAGTCTTCCCTTGGATGGAACTTTGTTGGATCAGCAACTTTTTGATTTGTTGGATACCAGCTTTGCCTTGACTAAGAAAAAGCGAGCATAGTTTGCTTGAGTTTCATTTTTAGATGAAATAGCGTATAATAGAGATAGTGAGAAACGGACAGTCGGATTAAGGGCTGTCCGTCCTTTGTTTGGAATGAGGAAACGAAATGAATCTTATCAGAAAACTGGACTGGTTTTTTAAACTGGAAAAGCGGCGTTATATGATTGGCATCTTGGCCTTGTCTCTGGTCAGTGTGTTTAATCTGATTCCGCCACGGGTCATTGGGCAGGTCATAGATAGAATTGCTAGGCAAAGTCTGACCACTGAAGAACTTACTTATAATCTTCTCCTTTTGATTTTGTCTGCTTTTATCATGTATGGTTTGCGGTATGTCTGGCGGCTCTATATCTTTGGTACGGCCAATAATCTGGGACGCATCTTACGCTTTCGGCTTTTTGAGCATTTTACACGGATGTCGCCAAGTTTTTATCAAAAATACCGAACGGGTGACCTCATGGCCCATGCGACCAATGATATCAATGCAGTAGTCAGCGTGGCTGGCGGTGGTGTTATGTCAGCGGTAGATGCTTCTATTACGGCCTTGGTGACCCTCATCACCATGTTTCTGGTCTTGGACTGGCGGTTGACCCTGATTGCGATTCTCCCTCTTCCTTTTCTGTCCTGGGGAACCAGCTTGATTGGTCGGAAGAATCACGAGAGCTTTAAAGCGGCTCAGGAGGCTTTTTCAGATCTCAACAATAAAGTTCAGGAAAGCGTAGCGGGGATTAAAGTAACCAAGTCCTTTGGCTATCAGGTTGCGGAGACGGAGTCTTTTGCGGCCATCAACCAAGAAGTCTATCAAAAGAATATCTTGGCTGCCAAGTACAATTCCCTTTTTGATCCCATGGTGCTAATTTTTGTCGGCTTATCCTATGTTCTGACCCTGATTTTCGGGGGAATGTTTATTTCCCAAGGGCAATTTACAGTCGGTGAGCTGGTTACCTTTATGACTTATCTGGATATGCTAGTGTGGCCACTGCAGGCGATGGGGTACCTAGTGAATATCAGCCAGCGGGGAGCCGTTTCCTATGAACGGATTGAGAACTTGCTGGCTGAGGAGTCGGATGTCAAGGAAGCCCAGCAGCCACTTGCCAATATTCAAAATGGCCGACTGGACTATGAGATAGATTACTTTGCTTATGAAAATGAAGTCACTTTGAGGGATATTCATTTTACATTAGAAAAAGGGCAGACCTTGGGGATTGTCGGGCCGACTGGATCTGGAAAGACTACCTTGCTGCGCCTCTTGCTTCGGGAGCAGGATATTCAAGAAGGAGCAATTTATCTGAATGGCCACGATATCCGAGAATATGCTCTTAAGAATCTGCGCAGTCTGATTGGTTATGTGCCTCAGGATCAGATACTCTTTGCTCTGTCCATTCGGGACAATATCCGCTTTGCTAATCCAGAACTGTCAGATGAGCAAGTCATCCGAGCAGCCCAGCTTTGTGGTGTTTATGAGGATATTAAGGCTATGCCGGATGGTTTGGATACGCTGATTGGAGAGCGAGGCGTCTCGCTTTCTGGTGGTCAAAAGCAGCGTTTGGCTATGAGCAGAGCCCTCATCACCAATCCAGAAATTTTGATTTTGGATGATTCCTTATCAGCAGTGGATGCCAAGACCGAGCATGTGATTTTAGAAAATCTCAAGCAGGAACGAGCTGGCAAGACGACCATTATCACCGCCCATCGTCTGTCAGCCATTGTCCATGCAGATTTGATTCTAGTTCTGGAGAATGGCCGCATCAAGGAGCGAGGTAGCCACCAAGAACTTCTGGCAGCAGAGGGCTGGTATGCTCAAACCTATCAAAATCAACAACTATATGAACGTTTCAAGGAGGATTCTGCAAAATGACAAAACAATCAACTTTTAGACGCCTCCTAGGCTATATGTGGCGCTACAAATGGATTAGCCTGTTGGCTCTAGTCTTTATTTTTGCGACAACCTTGGTGACAACAGCCTTGCCGCTCTTGGCTCGTTCTTATATTGATCAGTTTGTCAGCCGAGAAGCAGCCACAAGTGGCCTCTATCTGCTGGGGATTTACTATGGCCTCTTTTTTTTGCGAGTACTCCTTACTTTTCTGGGGCAGTATGCTTTTGCACGGGTGGCCTACAGCATTGTTCGCGATCTTCGGCAGGAAACTTTTGCGAATATGCAGCAATTAGGCATGGCTTACTTTGACCAGACAGCAGCAGGGGCTATCGTTTCTCGCTTGACAAACGATACCCAGTCAGTGGCTGATATGTTTAGCAGCATTTTTTCTAACTTTCTCAGCTCCATGCTTATCTTGGTGGTGACGATCGCAACCATGCTGGCTTTGAATTGGCGGCTGACTCTTCTGATTGTCCTCTTTTTGCCTATCATGCTTGGCTCGATTGTGCTGTATCAGCGGCTGTCCAATCGCTTGCTCAAGCAAGTCCGAGCTAAACTAAGCGACCTCAACGTCAAACTTTCTGAGAGCATTGAAGGGATGCGGATCATCCAAGCTTTTAGTCAGGAAAAGCGGCTAATCGAAGAATTTGAAGCAATCAATGGAGAACACCTAGACTTTAGCAATCGCTATCTGAATGTGAACAGTCTCTTTCTGCGCCCAGCCATGTCCCTGTTGAAAATCTTGGCTTATGCTCTTATTCTGACTTATTTCGGCTTGAGCTGGCAAGTAGCTGGAGTGACTGCAGGTGTCATGTATGCTTTCATCCAGTATGTCAACCAGCTTTTCAATCCCTTGATCGATGTCATGCAAAATTACTCAGTTCTTCAGACATCCATGGTGGCTGCGGAGCGCGTTTTTGAACTGATGGATCGTCGAGACTTTGAGCCTGAGCAAGCAGAAGAAGGACCTGAGATTCAGGCGGGCAATATTGACTTTGAGCATGTGAGCTTTTCTTATGACGGAAAGAGAGAGATTCTAAAGGACATTTCCTTTAGCGTCAAGCAAGGTGAGACGATTGCCTTTGTCGGATCAACGGGTTCGGGAAAATCCTCCATTATCAACCTTTTCCTGCGCTTTTATGAATTTGAAAAAGGTAAGATTCTTATTGATGGCAGAGACATCAGAGACTATAGTCAAGCAGAATTACGACGCAATATCGGTCTTGTCTTGCAGGATCCCTTCCTCTACCACGGCACCATTGCCTCCAATATCCGCATGTATCAGGAAAATCTATCGCAAGCGGAGGTCGAAGAAGCAGCTCGGTTTGTTGATGCTCATGACTTTATCAGCCAGCTAGCTCAGGGCTATGATAGTCCAGTTACCGAGCGCGGCTCCACCTTCTCTAGTGGCCAACGACAGCTTTTGGCCTTTGCCAGAACCATCGCAACCAAGCCTAAAATCTTGATTTTGGATGAAGCCACTGCCAATATCGATTCGGAAACTGAGGAGCTGATCCAGCATTCTCTTCGGAAAATGCGGCAGGGGCGAACCACTATTGCCATCGCCCATCGACTGTCCACGATTCAGGATGCCAATTGCATCTACGTTTTAGATAAAGGGCGCATCATTGAGTCTGGTAGCCATGAAGAGCTTCTAGCACAAAATGGGACGTATAAGAAAATGTATCAGCTGCAGGCTGGGATGTTGGATATCTGATAGAGTACGAAAAATTCAAAGAAAAGAGGCTGGGACAAAAGTCCTAGCCTCTCAATTGTTTTTGGATTGTCGAGCAAGACGCAGTGGTTGAGTGGGCTCTATTACGCTGATTTCATCAGCTTTTACAGCCCTACTCAACTGTGCGGAGGTGGGACGACGAAATCGAATTCTAACGAATTACCGATTTCTGTCCCACTCTCTTTTTAGATATTCTTTAAATTTTTCCAGATTTTCCTTTAAATCATCAAACCCTAGCTTAGCATAGCGGTAGGGGCAAGTATGAATGTAGCTGCTTTCAAAAAAGTCCAGCGGCAGCTTGCTATGTTTGAGGGAGCTGACTGAGGGGAGGGATTGGAGGTCAAAAATCACGCCATCTGTTGTCAACTGGTGAGGCAGAGGGAAATGAAGGTCGTCCAAGAGGGATTGTGCCTTATTTTTTTCAGTTTCCAGTCGGTTAAGTAAGCCTAGACGATTCTTTTCAAACATCAGATTATCAATATAGAGGGAGAGAGCCTTTTGCATGATGAGGTTACTGTCGTAGTCAACCGCTATTTTATAGGACAGAAATGTTTCTCGAATCTGAGGTGGCAGAGCCAAGGCCGTGATGCGCAGGGCAGGAAAGAGGCTGGTAGAAAAAGACTTGATATAGAGGACATGTTGACTATCATCTAGATAGTGAAAAGGCAGTTCTCGCTTACTATCAAAGTCGGCCAGATAGTCGTCTTCAACAATATAGACATCATAACGTTCAGCAAGGGCAAGGATTTCTTCCTTTTCCTGACGGCTGTATGAATGGCCTAGTGGATAGTGGAAACGGGGAATTGTGTAAAAAAACTTGATCCGCCTTGTTTTAAAAATCCTCTCTAACTCTTTCAGGTCAATCCCAGTTGGTTTACGCTCAATGGTCTCATAAGGCAATTTCTGATTTAGAAGTAAATTATTGATTCGGTGGTAAGTGGGCTGCTCAACCAGAATGGTCTCTTTGCCATTTGGGAAATCAATCTGAGAGAGAATATAGAGGGCTTGTTGGGTACCAGAAGTCAGAATCAGATTGTCTGCAGAAGTGTAGACGGCAGAGTCCAAAAGCAAGCGCTGGACTGACTGTCGCAGCTCCTCCAGTCCTTCTTGTTGGGAATAGTAGTTGAAAAGATAGTTTTCTCGACCAATCAGTGTTTCATTAACACACAGGCGGAAGTCTTCATAGGCCTGATGGCGGTCGTCTGTCACAGCCAGCTCGATATCTTCCTTTTTGTTTTGGTCATTTTCCAAGACATAGTAGCCGCTCTTAGGTACAGCATAGATGTACTTCTGATAACGAAGCTCAATCAAGGCCTTCTGAGCAGTATCTTTACTGCAATGGTAGCGGTCTGACAGCTTGCGGACGGAAGGAATCTTTTGCCCCGTAGTAAGTCTTCCCTTGTCAATATCCCTGATAATTCTATCCATGATGACTTGGTATTTAGCTTTTGCTGTCATTCTGTCCCCCCACAGATTTCTTTCTCTTATTTTACCTTATTTCTAGGAAGTTGACAAAGTTTCTTGTTCATTCAAAATATAAAAACCAGCCTTGAATTTCCTTCAAAACTGGTTCAATCTAGAACATTTGCGCCGTGCCTATTCTTGCAGAAAGCCCAGTGTCGCTAAGGCTTCCTCGATATAGTCTAAGTCCTGCTGAGAATCTGCCTCGATTAAATGGTAGTGAATTCCATTTGTCAGTTCGGATAAGGCACGAAAATCGCTCTCTGAGACTTGCTCTAAAAATTGCTGCACATCGCGACGGCAGGTCAATTTCAGATAGGTCTGGATTTCCCCATAGACAGGATGCTCAATCATGATATTCTGCACCCGTCCGCCATTATCAACGATGGCCAAAAGTTCGGCTTCGATATCGTCCGCCTTATGCTTGAGTTTAAAAAGACGGTGAAAATGAGCAGGTTGATTGCTTTCTTTATAGAGATAGCCCCTATTGGTACTGATAATGGGAGTGCCATCGGCTCGCAGCAGGGCAATATCCTGAACGATAATCTGGCGAGTGACATGAAATTGTTCCGCCAAAAATTGTCCGTTTAAAGGTTGGCGAGCTTCTTTTAAAAGCTCTAATAGATCATTTCTTCGTTTTTTTGTCATAACTTCATTGTAAATCAAATCTCTAGAAGATTCAAGGTTTAACGAATCTTTTTCAGAGCCTGATAGACAAATTTGGCAATGACAAAGTCCACCATACTATGGACAATTGTACCAAATCCAACTAAACCGAAGAGGATATAGAAGGCATTAGCCGGATAGGCTGTTGTTGTGTAAAAGAGAATGCAGACCACTACCTCACCAAAGGCATGAATCAAGGCCAGCACGAAATTAAAGATCCAGGTCGTTTTCTGATTGTCCAATATACCAGGATGCTTTTGCAGGTAAAGAGCGCCGATAGTCCCGAAAAGCAGGTGAGACAGGGCTCTCAGGGTGATGATGAAAGGAAGGCCGGACATGAAAAATCCGATGGTAGAGCCGAGAACGACAATCACTGTCATGAGTGGTGAGATGAACATGGCTAGAAAGATTGCAACGTGGCTGGCTAGAGTGAAGGAAGCAGGCGGAATGACAATCTTAATCGGCATAACCAGCGGGATAACGATGGCTAGGGCAGTCAAGAAAGCGGTCAGTGTCATAAACTGATTTTTAGATGTTGGTTTCATAATAAACTCCTTTTATCTACTGTATATACACTAGAATAGTACATTGTTTTGTCATAAAAGTCAAGAAAGTTTTTTGAAAACAAGTGATTTTTTTGCACATTTGTCAAATAAGATAAAATATCGTATAATAAGACGGTAAAATATGGCTGTCATTCAGGTTCTGTTCTTTTTCTGAATGTCTGTCCACTTATAAGGAGAAATGAATTAATGAATAATTTGCCAAATTGCCCAAAATGTAACTCAGAATACGTTTATGAAGACGGTGTTCTTTTAGTTTGCCCAGAATGTGCCTACGAATGGGATCCAGCAGAAGTTGCAGCAGGAGAAGCTGGTCCAGTGGCTATTGATGCGAACGGAAACCAGTTGGCCGATGGGGATACAGTTACCTTAATCAAGGACTTGAAAGTCAAAGGTGCTCCTAAGGATCTCAAACAAGGAACGCGCGTGAAAAATATCCGCATCGTCGAAGGCGACCACAATATTGACTGTAAGATTGACGGATTTGGTGCTATGAAGCTCAAGTCAGAATTTGTCAAGAAAATCTGAGAAGCGCTATGAATAAAAAAATAATTCTTTCTTATCGCCTTCTTCTTCTGGTTTTAGCTTTTGTCGGAGTCTATCTGGAAATTGCTAAACTTGGCGTAGGAATGCTGATGTACTACACGGTCTTGTCTAATCTTCTGGTTCTGTTATTCACAGCCTATCTCATTTTTAGGATGTGGACAGACAATAATTGGGAGAGTTCCAAGCTGTTGCGCGTGAAGGGCGGCGTGACCATGTGTATCATGATTACCTGCGTCGTCTATCACTTGCTCCTAGCTCCGATTGCGACAGATTTTTATCGTTTGGAAAATTTCCTTTGCCATTACATTGTGCCTCTCATGTTTTTCTTTGATACTCTTGTATTTGATAAAACTCGGCAGTACCGTTGGTTTGATCCCATTTCTTGGACAAGTGTTCCGCTGATTTACATGATTTTTGCCCTTATTAACGGTTTTTTCTTGAAAATTGATATTCCGAATGCCAAGGATAAACCCTTTCCCTACTTTTTCCTTAATGTCTATAAGCACGGTTGGCCTTATGTTATCAAGATGTGCTTGATTATCTTTGTGGCCTATCTAGTCTTTGGTTATATTTTTTATGGAATCAAATCTATCTCATTTTCAAAGAAGAAAGCTTAGATTCTTATAATAGGAATAGAAAACAGATGTTCTCTGTTTTTTATTTTGTTGAAATGGATTAGCAATTTATCATGAAAAAAGTTCATTTTTTTCTTGAAATGGAATTGAAATTGTGGTATAGTTATAAACAATTAAATAGTCCTTTAATTCTATCCAGAGAGATAGGCAAGGAGCAAAGTAAAAATGATGGGTGGAGTGTGACAAGTGCGTCTTGTTTCAGCCTGTCTATATTTTCTGAGGTCTCCTTGCAAAAGGAGGCTTTTTTAATGTTTTTAGGAGGTTTAGATGAAGACAAAGGAAGTTGTCGATGAGATCACTATGAATCGTGCCATCACGCGAATCACCTATGAAATCATCGAGCGCAACAAGGATTTAAGCCAAATCGTTTTGGCAGGCATTAAGACCAGAGGGGTTTTCATTGCCAAGCGGATCCAACAAAGACTGGCTCAGCTTGAGAAAATAGAAATTCCAGTTTGCGAAGTAGATACAAAGCCCTTCCGAGACGATATCAAAGTCAAGGAAGACACGACAGTGATTCCAGTTGACATTACTGATCGTGAAGTGATTCTCGTTGACGATGTGCTCTATACAGGTCGGACGATCCGCGCAGCCATTGATAATCTTGTCAGCAATGGGCGGCCGTCACGTGTCAGCCTCGCTGTTCTAGTGGACCGTGGGCACCGTGAGTTGCCGATTCGGGCAGACTATGTTGGCAAAAATATTCCAACGAGCCGCCGCGAAGAGATTATTGTTGAAATGACTGAAAAAGATGGTCAGGACCGAGTTCTGATTGTAGAGGAGGAGACAAGATGAGTCAAGAAATTAAATACGATGTCCATGATATGCCAAAACCTGGTTTACTCTTAGGACTTTCATTCCAGCATCTATTCGCCATGTTTGGTGCGACGGTGTTGGTTCCGATTCTGGTGGGAATTGACCCAGCAGTAGCCCTGTTTTCAAGTGGTTTGGGAACGCTGGCCCACTTGACAGTGACCAAGTACAAAATCCCTGCTTATATGGGTTCCAGCTTTGCTTATATCGCTGCCATGCAAATGCTGATGAAGACAGATGGGATTGCTGCGGTTGCACAAGGTGCTATCACGGGTGGTCTAGTCTACTTCATCGTAGCCCTCATCGTGAAATTCGCAGGCAACGCTTGGATTGATAAGATTTTGCCGCCAGTAGTGGTAGGGCCTATCATTATGGTGATTGGTCTGAGTCTAGCGGGTACAGCCGTTGGCGATGTGATGTATAAGACCGTTGGAGACCAGAAGGTCTACGACATCACCTACTTTGCTATCGGGATGGTAACCCTCCTCTGTGTCATTCTATTTAACATCTACGGTAAGAAAATCGTTGGTATTATTCCAGTTCTGCTGGGCTTGATTGTTGGCTATATCTTTGCCCTGATTGTCGGAGCGGTGACAGGTCAGGAGATTATCTCTTTTGCCAACGTGACAAAAGCTTCTTGGTTCCACGTTCCGCCGATGAATCTTCCATTTATAGATTATGATTTTAAATTGTATCCAAGTGCAATTCTAACAATGGCACCGATTGCCTTTGTAACGATGACAGAGCACTTTGGGCATGTAATGGTTCTGAACAGCTTGACAGGCAAAGATTTCTTTAAAGAGCCTGGATTGGATAAGACTTTGGCTGGAGATGGTCTGGCTCAGGTTATTGCGGGTATCTTTGGTGCTCCACCAGTGACTAGCTACGGTGAAAATATCGGGGTGATGGCACTCAATAAAATCTACAGTGTTTATGTAATTGCTGGTGCTGCTGTATTGGCTATTATCATGAGTTTTGTCGGGAAAGTATCCGCCCTGCTCCAATCGATTCCAAGTCCAGTTTTGGGAGGCATTTCCATCGCCCTCTTCGGGGTAATTGCTTCCAGCGGTTTGAAAATTCTGATTGAAGCCCAAACCAATTTTGACAACAAAAAGAATCTGCTGATTGCCAGTGTCGTTCTGGTATCTGGTATCGGTGGTCTGACCCTGCAACTATCAGGTCTGCAAGTTTCAGGAGTTGCCTTGTCAACTGTTCTCGGAATTGCCCTCTACCTCATCCTGCCAGAACCTAAAAATTAGGCTGACGAGATTGCTACATTTGTCCAAAGTTTTTAATAAAAAAGGAGTATAACATCATGTCATCAAATCAAATCGCACTTAAAAATCTTGTATCTATGGAACACCTTACGAACGAAGAAGTAATGGCTTTGATCAAGCGCGGGATCGAATTTAAAAACGGCGCAAAGGTTCATTATGATGAGCAGCATATCGTTGCAAACCTCTTCTTTGAATCTTCAACTCGGACTCACAAGGCTTTTGAAGTAGCAGAATTAAAACTTGGATGCGACCTGCTTGACTTTGATGTCAAGACAAGCTCAGTCAACAAGGGAGAAACCTTGTATGACACGATTTTGACTATGTCAGCTCTCGGTGTAGATGTCTGTGTCATCCGTCACCCTGAGGTGGATTACTATAAAGAATTGATCGAAAGCCCAACAATTACAACTTCTATCGTAAATGGTGGTGATGGTTCTGGTCAGCATCCGAGTCAAAGTTTGCTTGACTTGATGACCATTTACCAAGAATTCGGTCATTTTGATGGTTTGAAAGTAGCTATCGCTGGTGACCTTGATCACTCTCGTGTAGCCAAGTCTAATATGCAAATCTTGAAACGTCTTGGTGCCGAGCTCTTCTTTGCTGGTCCAGATGAGTGGAGAAGTGAGGAGTTTGCTGACTATGGTAAGTTCGTAACGATTGACGAAGTGATTGACCAGGTGGACGTGATGATGTTCCTTCGTGTGCAGCATGAGCGCCATGACTACAACTCTATTTTCTCTAAGGAAAATTATCATAAACTTCATGGTTTGACGCAAGAGCGCTATGATCGTATGAAGGATACCGCTATCCTGATGCACCCAGCGCCTGTCAATCGCGATGTAGAAATTGCAGACCATTTGGTTGAAGCTCCAAAATCTCGGATTGTAGAACAAATGACAAATGGAGTCTTTGTCAGAATGGCTATCATTGAGGCTGTTCTCAAAGGACGAAATTAATCTCAAATGTAGCTTGGGAGTAGGATTGGACTCAATAAGAGTCTTCCTATTCCTTTTTTAAACTTAATCTTAAAGACTTATAAAAAAACAAATGTTAAAATCAAAAGAACTACTCGAAATTATGTTTTTTGAGTAGTTCTTTTGATTTATGCATTGCTGGATTTTACAAAGATTCTTGGGATGACTTTTTTGAGTTGTGGTATGAAGACCAGACTGACCCCAATAACGATGAGTCGGTCTGCATAGTCGGTTAGCGCTTGGACGATGATGGTGCTGGTGACCAAATCTAAGCCTAAACCGTGTAAACCTTGAACGATAATACTAGAGCCGCTTGGGGTAATTCCTTTGAAGACTATCACAGTGATCAGAGAGGCTAAAGCAGTAGCTGGTAGAGAGACTAGAACCGTTTTCCAGAGGAGGTTTAGTCTTGGTTTTGAATCAGCAGTGAAAAAGGCTGAGACAAGCAGAGCCAAAAGAATGGCTACTGGAGAGAAATAGATAGCAGAGATGTCCGTTGTAAAGGCGCTAATAAGAGCACTGGCAACCGCTGTTCCTACTCCCCAAATAGGTCCTAAAATGAGGCTGGCCAATATCGTTCCAAAAGTATCCAAATAAACAGGAAGTTTTAGAAAAAGTGCGATGTTGGCCCCGATATAGTTTAGAGCGATGCAGATAGCTGTAAATGTGATGGTAAATGGTGTTGTTTTTTTCATAATTTTATCCTAAATTTAAAGTTTCTAGATCTTGGCAGATAATTTCCTTTGAAGTGTTGAGTATCACGGAGAGAAAATCCTGAAAGAAGAGGTGGCTGTTTACTTGGGTCAGCACCTTAGCATTGGCTTGCTTACCATAAAAATGATAGGCATCAACCAGCGTTTGTCCCATGGCAATGCCTTCCGTTGCAAGATCGACGAAGGAGTTAAAGCCTTGGCAAAGGTCTTCATGCAGGAAATGGGCAACAGCCAATGGATCGTTGATGACACAACCGATGATATGTTCATACTCCCAATGAAAATCCCAGTAAAAACGAGTGATTTTTCCGACAAAGTCAGCGACTTCAGGATTGATAAAACGCATATATTCCAAGAGATTGGGTGTCAAGACAATCTTTCGAGTGACATCTAGACCGACCATTTCAATCTTTTTTCCAAGTTTTTCGTAGGTTTCTTGCGCTGCATGTGGATCGCACCAGTAGTTGTACTCAGCTACGGGCGAGCAGTTGCCATGCGATTTGTAGCTGCCGCCCATGCTGACAAATCGGTCTAGATGTTGCCCAAGTGTAGGATTTTTCCTAAGAGCCAAAGCAATATTAGTCAAAGGCCCCTGTGCAATGATGGAAGTATCACTATTTTTCTGGAAATAGTCAGCCAGAAAGTCATAAGCTGCTTGTGGTTGGGCTTGGGTGGAACTGCTTCTTGTTATCCCGCTTTCCCCCAATCCATCCATGCCGTGGGTGTCCTGAGCGGAGACGAAGTCACGAACCAAGGGCTTGTCGGCTCCTGCATATACTGGAATATCTAGCCGATTCAGCCTTTCTAGGATTTTAAAGGCATTTTCAAGACCAAGTTCCACTGGGACATTTCCAGCGACTATGGTCAAAGCTACGACCTCTAAGTCAGGGTGTTGCAAGGCATAGAGCAGGGCTATGCTGTCGTCTATGCCAGGATCGCAGTCAATAATAACTTTTCTTTTCATAGGTCCTCCTTTTGAGAAATAAAATAAGGCTGAAACTTCCGTCTCAACCTCTCAGTTAGTTCTGCCAAAGTGGCAGGACACCAGAAAAAACTATGCGCAATTACATTACTTTAGAATATAAGGGTACTTAGTTTTTTATACTGGGAAGTTTGCGAACCAGTCCAAAACAAGTGTTTTGAATTATGCATTTACTATCATAAAGAAAAATTTCCTAAAAGTCAATGGAAAGGGGGACAAGATTAGTCAGTCTTTTGACTTTGTGATATAATAAGTAAGATAGAAGAAATGAGGAGATACAATGGCAAAAATAGTACAAACAGATAAAGCACCAGCAGCAATCGGCCCATATGTTCAAGGAAAAATCGTTGGTAACCTTTTATTTGCAAGTGGTCAGATTCCTTTGTCACCAGAGACAGGAGAAATTGTAGGTGCAACGATTGAAGAGCAGACTCAGCAAGTTTTAAAAAATGTAGGAGCTATTTTGGAAGCGGCTGGAACAGATTTTGACCATGTGGTCAAGGCGACCTGCTTCCTAAGTGATATCAATGATTTTGTGCCATTTAATGAGGTCTACAAAACGGCTTTTAAGAGCGAGTTTCCAGCTCGTTCGGCAGTAGAAGTGGCTCGCTTGCCTCGTGATGTAAAAATCGAAATTGAAGTCATTGCTGAGATTGTAGAATAAATGATTGGGACCGGGAGAAGTTTCCCGTCCTTTTTTAGAAATAAAATGTTAGACGAAGGGAGAAAGAATGGCTGAACACAAGATTCAATTAGTGATTGTGACAGGAATGAGCGGTGCCGGAAAGACCGTTGCTATCCAGTCTTTTGAGGATTTGGGTTATTTTACCATTGATAATATGCCGCCGACCTTAGTACCAAAGTTTTTGCAGCTGGTCGAAGGAACCACTGACAATGATAAACTAGCTCTGGTTGTTGATATGCGGAGTCGCTCCTTCTTTTTGGAGATTCAGGATATTCTGGATGAGCTGGAAAGAAGTACGGAAATTGATTTTAAAATTCTATTTTTGGATGCGGCTGACAAGGAATTGGTGGCTCGCTATAAGGAAACGCGACGTAGTCACCCTTTGGCAGCCGACGGGCGAATTTTAGATGGTATTAAATTGGAGCGCGAACTCTTAGCCCCTCTGAAGAACCTCAGTCAAAATGTTGTAGATACGACGGAACTGACACCACGGGAGCTCAGAAAGACCATCTCTGAACAATTTTCAAACCAGGCTGACCTGCACAGTTTCCGCATTGAGGTTATGAGTTTTGGTTTCAAATACGGTTTACCTCTGGATGCGGACTTGGTTTTTGATGTGCGTTTCCTGCCTAATCCCTACTATAAACCTGAGCTGCGTAACCAGACAGGCTTGGACAAGGATGTCTTTGACTATGTCATGAACCATGCGGAGTCAGAAGAGTTTTACCAGCATTTGCTGGGCCTGATTGAGCCGATTTTGCCAGGATATCAAAAGGAAGGAAAATCTGTACTGACTATCGCAGTTGGCTGTACAGGTGGACAACACCGCAGTGTGGCTTTTGCACAGCGTTTGGCGGATGATTTAGCGAAAAACTGGCCAGTTAATGCCAGTCATCGCGACAAAAATCGCCGGAAGGAAACGGTGAACCGCTCATGAGAAAACCGAGAATTACAGTTATCGGCGGCGGTACAGGAATTTCAGTCATTTTAAACAGCCTGCGGAAAAAGGATGTGGAGATCACAGCCATTGTCACAGTAGCAGATGATGGCGGCAGTTCTGGTGAGCTGCGGAAAAACATCCAGCAGCTGACACCGCCGGGTGACTTGCGAAATGTTTTGGTCGCCATGTCTGATATGCCAAAGTTTTATGAGAAGGTCTTCCAGTATCGCTTTGCCAAAGGAGATGGTGTTCTAGCAGGTCATCCCTTGGGGAATCTGATTATTGCAGGCATTTCCGAAATGCAGGGTTCGACCTATAATGCTATGCAGCTTCTGACTAAGTTTTTCCATACAACAGGTAAAATCTACCCTTCAAGCGACACTCCGCTGACTCTGCATGCTGTGTTTACAGATGGAACAGAAGTTGTTGGTGAAAGTAATCTGGCCAGTAAGGCTGGTATGATTGAGCGGGTCTATGTGACTAATACCTATGATGATGTAAAGCCTGTTGCTAGTAGAAAGGTAGTCCAGAGTATTTTGGATAGCGATATGGTGGTGCTGGGACCGGGTTCTCTCTTTACCTCCATCTTGCCAAACCTCGTAATCGAAGAAATCGGACAAGCTATTTTAGATACTAAGGCAGAAGTAGCCTATGTTTGCAATATTATGACTCAACGTGGCGAAACCGAGCACTTTTCAGATAGCGACCACGTTCAAGTACTGCATCGTCATTTGGGTAAAAAGTTCATTGATACTGTCTTGGTCAATATCGAGCCAGTTCCGCGCGAGTATATGAATAGCAATAAATTTGATGAATATCTGGTTCAGGTTGAGCATAATTTTCGAGGGCTGCAAGAGCAAGTTCCGCGTGTCATTTCATCGAATTTCCTTCGTTTGGAAAATGGCGGAGCTTTTCATGATGGAGAGTTACTTGTTGATGAATTGATGCAGATTATACAGGTGCGCAAATGAGCTTTACAGTAAAAGTAAAAGAAGAGCTTTTGAGCTTATCTGTAAAAGACAAAAATGAGTTAGCTGCCATGATCAAGATGGCTGGTAGTTTGGGAATTTCTTCGACTGGCCTTACCTTATCCATTTCAACAGAAAATGCCAAGATTGCTCGCCATCTCTATGAATTGCTGTTGGATCTTTATCAGGTCAAGTCAGAAATTCGCCATCATCAGAAGACTAATCTGCGCAAGAATCGCGTTTATACAGTATTTCTGGATCAGAAAGTGGAAGAAATCTTATCTGACCTGCACTTGGCTGACTCCTTTTTTGGTATTGAGGCAGGTATTGACCAGGCCATTTTGTCAGATGACGAAGCCAGCCGAGCCTATCTGAGGGGGGCCTTTCTCTCAAATGGCAGCATGCGGGAGCCAGACTCAGGCAAATACCAGCTGGAAATTCTGTCCGTTTATCTGGATCATGCTGAGGATTTAGCTGCCTTGATGCGACGTTTTCTGCTGGATGCCAAGACCATTGAGCGCAAGAAGGGAGCTGTCACCTATCTGCAGCGGGCTGAGGATATTATGGATTTTCTCATTGTCATTGGGGCTATGGAAGCCATGGCTGAGTTTGAGTCTCTTAAGCTCATGCGGGAAGCGCGCAATGACCTCAATCGTGCCAATAATGCGGAGACAGCGAACATTGCTCGCACGGTCACAGCCAGTATGAAAACCATCAATAATATTGCCAAAATCAGCGATAATATCGGCATTGAGAGTTTACCTGTAGACCTGCAGGAGGTTGCTCAACTTCGTATTCAGCATCCGGACTATTCGATCCAGCAGCTAGCTGATAGTCTGAGCCGGCCTCTGACTAAGAGCGGTGTCAATCATCGCTTGAGAAAAATCAATAAAATCGCAGATGAATTATAAAAGCTGCTGAGCTTGAGCTCGGCAGCTGTTTTTTATAGGCTTGTAGAATGTTTGGGTTGGACCTTCTGGTCGGGATAGATATGATTAATGGCATTGTTGACAGCGGTAGGAGCTTCGCCCAGACCCGTTGCAATTAAATCAATCTTTCCTTCATAGGAACAGCAATCACCAGCAGCATAAATACCTGGTATAGAAGTTTCCTGTTTGCTGTTGACCAAAATCTTGTGACGATTGAGCTCCAAGCCCCAATCTTTGAGATTGCCGACAGAGGACTTAAAACCGTAGTTGACAAAGAGATGGTCTAATGGAATCAGCTGACTTTCCTCTCCCTTGACTTGGCTGATTTCCAAGTGGGTAATCTTGCCGTTTTCGCCGACCAATCGACTAGGTACAAATGGTGTTTTAATCTCAACACTAGAAGCCTTGAGTTCTTCCACGCTATGCTCTAAAGCACGGAAATTATCCCGACGATGAACTAGGCTGGTTTCTGCGATTTTTTCAAAAGCTAGCGCCCAGTCAACAGCCGAGTCACCGCCACCCAGAACAACAACCTTTTTGCCAGCGTATTGGCTGATGTTTGAAACGTGATAGTGGAGGTTGCTGTAGGCTTCAGCATCGTCTAGCTCCAAGGCCCTCGGTTTGAAGGCGCCGCCTCCCATGGCGATGATAATGGTTTTGGTCTGATGTTGAGCCTTAGAAGTCGTGATGGTGAAGCCATCATCAGATTTAACGATATCCAGCACTGTTTCATTTAGGCAAATGTCGGTCTGGAAAGTCTCCAGCTGCTCAATCAGACGCTGAGTCAACTCTTCGCCAGTCAAATTAGTAAAGCCTGGCACATCCAGAATCTTCTTCTCTGGATAGAGAATGGCCGGCTGACCACCCAGCTGAGGTAGGGAATCAATGATTTTCACCTTGGCTTGGCGTAAGTGGGCGTAAAAAGCAGCGAATAAGCCAACTGGACCGCCTCCGACAATCGTAATATCATACAGTTCAGACATAATTTTCCTCAATCTTTTTAAAATAAACTAGGATTATTGTATCACAAAAATAGGTTGAAATGTAGTTAAATTTTTGTAGGGATTGTAAAAGCCCCATTAGGGGCTTAACATTAGATAGCAAATAAATCATTGAGGTTTTCAGCCAGAGTTGGATGAGTGAAGATTTGCTTGCTCAAGTAGGTGTAAGGAATCTTATTATCCATGGCTACAGTCAGGATATTGATAATTTCCTGAGCCCCTGCTGAGAAGATTGTTGCTCCGACGATTTCCTTGGTTTCAGTGTTGACAACGGCCTTGAAGGCACCGCGTAAGTCAGCATTGACATGTCCACGAGGCATTGCTGCGACTGGAATCTCCTTAACTGCAATCGGCAGGCCTTGCTCTTGGGCTTCCTTTTCAGTCAATCCGATTTGAGCCAAAGGCGGTGTGATGAACATGCTGGTAGGGACGTTTTTACGGTCTTCCAGTGTGTAGCTGCCATCGCCAGCTAGATAGCTATAAAGGATACGGAAGTCATCCAGTGAGATATAAGTAAACTGCAGACCGCCATTGACATCGCCCGC
Source organism: Streptococcus cristatus (assembly GCF_963529205.1). Classification (GTDB taxonomy): domain Bacteria; phylum Bacillota; class Bacilli; order Lactobacillales; family Streptococcaceae; genus Streptococcus; species Streptococcus cristatus_O. Next base: position 24,142 of record NZ_CAURYF010000003.1, read on the forward strand.
TGCAAATACACCAGGTACAGTTGTTTCCAAGTGTTTATCAACCTTGATAGCTCCGCGCTCTGTCAGCTCAATGTCGGTATTTTCCAACTGAAGTGGCTCAACATTCGGCTTGCGGCCAGTAGCATAGAGCAAGGCATCAAAGCGGAATTCTCCATCCTCTGTCACAACCACAACTTCATCACCATCATTTTTAATCTGCTTGGTTTGTACATTTTGCAGGAGCTGGATTCCGTCTTCTTCCATGTACTGCTTAGCTAGAGCAGCGATAGAAGGCTCAACTCGAGGGAGAAAGACAGGAGCAGCATCCAGCACAGTTACCTGACTGCCCAATTTATTGTATAGTCCGGCAAATTCTAGGCCGATGTTACCGCCGCCCAGAACTCCCAAGCGTTTAGGAAGTTCTTTCAGATTTTGGATGCCAGTTGAGTCATAGACATGCTCGGTCTCAGTCAGTCCTGGAATTGGCAGGACATTGGAAACTGCACCGGTATTGATGACAATAGTCTCAGCAGTCAGTTCCTCTTTTTCATCGCCAGCTGTGATTTCGATGATTTTATTGGAAAGGAAATGAGCTTCCGCATCGATGATGTCGACACCAGCGCCACTGATTGCTGCGTAGTTCTTCCCGTTGAGACGGCTGGTTACAGCATTTTTTTCAGCCATGACTTGGTCGAAAGCCAGGCCTTTTTCAGCTGCGACAAGCAGGGTCTTGGTTGGGATGCAGGCAATATTGATACAGGTTCCCCCGTACATAGCCTTGCTTCGCTCAATCAAAGCAACTTTTTTTCCTTGGGCCGCCATTTTGGCTGCCAATGTTTTACCGGCCTTACCAAAGCCGATGACAATTAAATCATAGGTTAACATAATTTACCTCCATTTTTCAAAAAGATTGTATCACATCTAGTCAGAAAATGCTGAGTTTTGCTACGCCTATTTTAAAAATGTAATTTAAGACGTCTTTATACACTTTGTCCATTTTATTAGAACCAAATTTTAGCGCTTTTTCTTGTTCTATGTTATACTTTTTTCGTCATAAATTTCTATAAGGAGAAGAAATGTCTATTTTTACACTGATTTTGGCAAGTGTGGTTGCCTTGGAATTTTTCTATATTATGTACTTAGAGACTATCGCAACGACTTCTGCAGCGACAGCACGGGTCTTTGGTATGTCACAAGAGGAGTTGGAGCAGAAGTCGGTCAATACCCTTTTCAAAAACCAAGGTGTTTACAACGGGCTTATAGCTGTTTTGGTCTTGATTGCGGCCTTTGTGCAGCCTAATCCAGTTTGGCTGGGAATTTTTATGGTTTATATCATCTTGGTAGCGGCTTACGGTGCAGTTACCAGTGACCCAAAAATCCTGTTCAAGCAGGGTGGTTTGGCAATGTTGACTTTGCTGAGTTTATTTTTCTAGAAAGAGCGGGAAATAGTGATTCCCAGCTCTTTTTTACATAATGATTGACTTTTTTATTAGACATGTGTAGAATAAAATTAGAAGAAGACTTTAGAAAGGATGGAAATACAATGAATCATTCAATTAAACGTTTACCAGATGGTGAATTTGCCATCTTAAAGATTATTTGGCACCTGCCAAATCCAACGACTTCTGCTCAAATTATGGAAAAGCTAGGTGAAGATAACCATTGGAAGCCTCAGACCTTGTTGACAGTTCTGGCTCGCTTGACGGAAAAGGGTTTCTTAGAAAGTGTTCGAAAGGGACGCGAAAGGCAATATACGGCCTTAATTTCGGAAGAGGAATATTTAGAAGTAGAGACGTCAGACTTTTTGAAGCGCTACAGCGGACATTCCATGGGAGGCTTTGTCAAGACTCTCTTTTCATCTAATTCTTTTTCAGAAAATGAACTGGATGAGTTGCGTAATTTACTGAATCAGAAAGAGTAAGATGAGGTAGTATCCATGAAACAGTTCCTTTTGTCTTTCCTCTTAACCAGTCTTTCCACTTCGATTTTGGTTCTGTTTTTGAGCCTTCTTTTTGCAGCCCTCAAGACCAAGATTTCAGTCAAGGTCAAGTATTTTGTCTGGTTTTTAATCTTGCTGAGCTTTCTATTCCCATTCCGTCCTCAGTTTGGCTCTGGTTTGATTCGGCTGAGTACTGGGGCGACTGTTCAGACAGCTGTTAGAGCTGGCCAGACAGGTGGAGGGCAAGCTGTTTCTCAAGTAGCTGAGAAAGCAACCCAGGCCAATCTCTGGGAGGCTTTTCTGGGTCTACCTTGGTTTGAAATATTCTTTGCCATTTGGCTGCTTGGTTGTGCATTTAACCTAGGTAAATATGCCTATTCTTATATCCGTTTCAAAAAGATGTTGCAACGTTGGGGGACAGAGGTTGAGGACGAAGAGACTGTGTTCCAGTTGCATTTGATCAAAGAAAAGATGGGCGTTAAAAGTAAGATTCGTCTGCTCCACTACCCTATGACACAGAGCCCAATGTTGCTAGGATTCAGGGATATTTTGATTGTGCTACCGGAGCTGGACTACACGGAGGAGGAGCTGCAGCTGATTTTTCAGCATGAGTTGACCCATTATCAGCACCGGGATGTCTTGATTAATCTTCTTGCAATTTTCGCCAAGAGCCTGCATTGGTTTAATCCAGTAGTGCGTTTTGCTTGTCGGGAAACTCAGGAAGCAGGAGAAATGTATTGTGACTACGATGTTTTGAGCTGTAGAGATACAGAGTATCGGACTTTCTACGGTGAAACGATTTTGACCATGATAGACCGCAGTAAGAAGACCCCGATTTCTCTGACAACTTGTTTTTACTCTGATAATTTTAATCTTAAGCGGCGGATTGTCGGCATTATGGATAACCGCCTGCCTAAGAGGTTTCTGTCTGCTTCTTTCGTAGTAGCAGTTCCTCTACTTTTACTCTTGTCTAGCTCGGTCTTTGCCTTAGAAAATCCTGTCGCACAAGATAGTAAACTTGTCTTAGAGTCCAAGAAAGCGGAAGGACTTAGTCAGCGTCAGGCCTTAGAAACAGTTTTGAAGGAACTTTCTCTGGCTGAAAAGGATGTCAAAGATGTGCAGATTTCACGTGAGAAAGGCAATTATAAGATTCTCTTTTCACATGGACAGACGGCTCATGAGCTCACTGTAAATGCCAAGACTGGAAAAGTCGTCCAATCCAAGCAGCATACCATTGTTGAAAAGACAGTAACAGTTGAAAAAGAAGTTCCGGCATCATCGTCTTCTGCAGCGACTCCAGCTGATAGTGAAAGTGGGAATGTGAATGCGGGTCAGACGGGAAGTGTTAGCTCGCCGACTCTTGCGACCAATAATGTGACAAATTCAAATACAAACACTAGTACAGCACCTGTCCAACCTCCTGCTCAAACTAGCTCTTCAAAGAGTAAGGATAAAGATCGTGATGATGACAAAGACGATGACGACGATGATGATGACGATTAGATAAAAGATTCTACCAATTGAGGTTTCTTGATAGAAGCAGCGATTGGTAGAATTTTTTTATCTTTATTTTTGGTAGAATCTAGTCTTCAACTCATAAATTGAGGTCAATTTTAAAGTTTTTTAAATTTTAGTAATTTTCCTCTTGACTTTTTAAAACTACAAGCGTAGAATGTAAGTATAAACTACAAATGTAGAATAAAGTTTTGAAAATACTGTCCGGAAAGTATGAGAGTAGTAGAGCAAGGGCTCTCTTTCTTTTAAAACTTTAAACGACACTTGTAGAATAAAAGGGGAATTAAAATGAAACAAAAACAAATCCAAACGAACTTCCTACGTGTTGAAACAAAGTACATTTTAGACCGTGCGACCTTGGCTCGCGTAGAAGCTGAGATGCATGCTTACCTCATTCCGGATGATTATGCAACTTCGACTATTTCAAATGTCTATTTTGATAATGATGATTTTCAAATGATCCAAGACTCGATTGCTAGAAGAGGCGGCCGTGAAAAGCTACGGATGCGGACTTATGCAGCGGAGCCAACAAGGGATAGTCAGGTATTTTTGGAAATCAAGAAAAAGTCGGAGGACGTTGGCTTCAAGTATCGACTGGTTTCAAATCTAACTTCAGTTGTTAATTATATTGAGAAAGGACTTACAGACCAAACTATTTCTGATGAGCGGGTCAAGACAGAAGTGGAGCTGTTGCAGGAGCGTTATGCAGGCTTAAAACCGAAAATGGTAATTAGCTATGATCGTTATTCGATGAAAGGATCAGAAGATAAAAAAGTTCGTGTGACGGTTGACTCCAATATCCGCTTCCGTGATTATGATGTAGACTTGACTTCAGGTCGCCACGGCTATCCTCTCTTGGAAGACGATATGGTGATTATGGAAATCAAGGTTTCAGGGGAATATCCTCAGTGGATGTCTGAAATTTTGAATAAATACGGCCTTGAAGCTCAGTCCTTCTCAAAATACGGCAAAGCCTATCTAAAATCTAAAGAATTGGTTCCTCAAGCCGTCAAGGTTTAAGGAGAGAAACAATGATTACACAGTTATTTAACAGCATCTATTCTTCGGCCGAAATCAAGGTTAACCCTCTAGCTCTAATAGCCTCCCTCGTGACGGGCTTGATTTTGGGGATTATTTTGGCCAAGGTTTATAAGCACCAAACTATTTACACCAAGGAGTTTGTCATCACACTGTCTCTCTTGCCGGCCATTATCTCCATTATCATTTTCTTGGTAAATGGAAATCTGGGAACCAGTGTCGCTGTAGCAGGAACATTCAGTTTGATTCGTTTCAGATCAGCAGCAGGAGGGTCCAAAGAACTTTTAGCCATCTTCATGGCGACAGCGATTGGGATCACGACAGGAATGGGTTTCTTAGCTCTAGGAGTTTTTTTCACGCTCCTCATTTCCTTCTTTTGGTTGCACTTTGAAAAGATGGGCTTTAGTTCGGTTAGTCAAACCAGACGTTATGTCCAAATTCAGATTCCTTCTGAGTTAGACTATGAAGTCCTTTTTGAAGCAATCTTTGAAACAGCCTGCAAAAGTTTTGAGTTGACCTCGGTCCAGTCAGTTGACAATAAGTTTATCAAGTTGGACTACGTGGTTGATTTGAAACCAGATGTAAGCGACCAGCACCTCATTCAACGCTTCTTACGCTATGAGAAGATTAAGAATATTTCCTTCTCGAAAGAAGCCAAAAAACGAAAAACCTTGTAAGGTAAAAGACAGTCGTTTTGAATGACTTGCATCCCAAAAGTTATCTTTTGGGATGCAAGTGTTTTGTTGATCAATATAGCTGTAATCTCTCTAAAATGCTATAATGTAGTTATCCAGAAGTGGAGGATTGAAGAGTGCTTCATATAATAATCATCATTTCTATCATACTTTTATTACTCATGTTTCATTCTTTGATTCAGCAATCAAAGAATCCTTCGGGCTTTCTAGGAAAACGAATGATGAAATTGTGGAATCGAGCCTATATCCCCATGTTTGTATGGGCAATTCGTCATCTGGATAGGACATTTTACCCTGTAATCTTAGATGTAGGAGTTGGGAACGGCCGTTCAACCATCCTACTGAAAGAAACCTTTCCGCAAAGTACTATAACTGGAATCGATATTTCAGACATTGCAATAGCTCAAGCCAAACAGATAGGGATGGTCAATCTAAATTTTGAACGAAGAGACGTTAGGGAGACAGGATTTTCTGATGAAAGTTTTGATTTGATTACAGCTTTTCAAACGCATTTTCATTGGCAAGACCTAGATGCTTCTTTTATAGAGCTTCGAAGGATACTCAAATCAGATGGGATGCTCTTACTGGCTTGTGAATATAACAAGTTGTCTTACTTTTTACCAGAGGTCCAAAGCGAAGAAGCATTTAGACGATTTTTGTTATCAGTAGGCTTTGAGCTCGTAACTAGTCAAAGAAAGGGATCGTGGATCCTTTATAAAATTGTCAAACATTAATGGAGGCACAATCATGAAACAATTATTTTTATGTTCATACTTTGCTGGTGTCAAAAAGCTTTTTAGAGATTATGCAAAGGAAAAGAATCTAGAAAATAAGGTTTTATTTATTCCTACCGCTGGGAACAAAGAGGACTATACTGCCTATATTGATGAGGCTCAGCAAACATTCAGAGATTTAGGATTTGAGATAGAGGTTCTAGATATTGCTTCTTGTGATCGAGAAACTGCACAGGCAAAGATTTTCCAAAGCAAAATTCTTTATATCTCTGGCGGGAATACATTTTATTTATTACAAGAATTAAAGAAAAAACAACTCCTATCTCTTATCAAAGAACAAATAAGAGATGGGTTGGTCTATGTGGGAGAATCAGCAGGGGCTATCATTACAGCTAAGGATATTGACTACAATAAACTCATGGACGATAAGACCGTAGCGACAGAGTTATCTGATACAGCAGGATTGGATGAAGTGGATTTTTACATCCTTCCACATTATGGTGAGGAGCCTTTTACTGATAGTAGCAAAAAGACCTTTGAAACCTATAAAAATCAGTTCAGTTTAATGCTAATAAACAATTCCCAAGCCGTAATTGTAAATGGTGAAGAAAGAGAAGTCGTTTCTGAACAGACTTAAAATAAATTTCTTTTTGCTATTATGATGTTCATTCTAACAATTTGTTGCTTTTAAAAAAGAAAGTGAAGATAATATAAGTTTATGGCAGTTTTTTTCTTGACATTTATCCATTTTGCGTGTAGAATAGAATAGATCTTGGACTTGAAGGGAGTGAAAAAAATGTCAAAAACAGTAGTACGTAAGAATGAATCTCTTGACGATGCTCTTCGTCGTTTCAAACGTGCGGTTACTAAAGCTGGTACTCTTCAAGAAACACGCAAACGTGAATTCTATGAAAAACCTTCTGTAAAACGCAAACGCAAATCAGAAGCAGCTCGTAAACGTAAAAAATTCTAATAACTAGAATGAGAAAACAGTCGATTTGGCTGTTTTTTTCTTTTGGTTGAAAAGCGTATAATAAAACAGCACTGAGTTTTCTCAGTGCTGTTTTGATATTAGTTTTGTTTTTCAAGCAAGCTCTTGATTTCTTGTAGAACTTCAAGTTCTGTTGGTCCAGCTGGTGTTTCTTCAGCAGCTTCTTCGTTCTTTTTAGCAAGGCTTTGTGCTTTTTCAGCAGACTTAACGATGAAGAAGAGAACAGTACCGACTACCAAGAAGTTGATCACAGCGCTCAAGAAGTTACCATAAGCTACTCCGTTCCATTTCAATTGAGAAATTTGCTCTAATTGTGCAGCTTTCAAAATTGGGTTGAGGAAGAGGGGAGTGATAACGTCAGTAATCAATGAGTTAACGATTGCTCCGAAAGCATTCGCAATGATAACCCCGACTGCTAAGTCAATCACGTTACCGCGTAGCAAAAATTCTTTAAGATCCTTTAACATTTTCTTTTCCTTTCAAAAAATAATTTAATATTTGAGATTATATTATAGCTTAAAGAAGCAATTATTTCAAGTCATTTGCCTATCAAATGTTTTACATTTGCGTCAAATTATTATAAAATATAGAGTGATATTCTGTGATGAATTGGAGGTATTGTCTATTGGATAAAGAAATGATTTCTGAAATAAAAAATAGTGTCAATATCGTCGATGTCATAGGAGAAACGGTAGCCTTAACCAAGGCTGGCAGAAACTTTCTGGGACTTTGTCCCTTTCATGGCGAAAAGACGCCCTCTTTCAACGTTGTAGAGGACAAGCAGTTTTATCACTGTTTTGGCTGTGGCAAGTCGGGGGATGTTTTCAAGTTTATTGAGGACTACCGAGGCGTATCCTTCATGGATGCTGTTCAGATTGTCGCAGACAGAGCGGGCATTTCCTTAGGGATGGAGAGAGCTGGCGCAGATCGACCGAGACAGGCTCATCCGCATCAGGCGCTCTACGATATTCATACAGAGGCAGCGAAGTTTTACCATGCGGTTCTGATGACGACCAAAATAGGAGAAGAAGCACGCGCTTATCTCTACAATCGTGGGCTGACAGATGAGGTCATTAAGCATTTTCAAATCGGCTTGGCTCCTAATGAAGGCAACTATCTTCATAAGAGTATGGCTGGTAAGTTTGATGAGTTCACTATCATGAACTCGGGTCTTTTTAATCTGGCAGAGAATAATCTGGTCTATGATGCTTTTCAGAACCGGATTATGTTTCCCTTGACCAATGACAAGGGGCAGGTTGTCGCCTTTTCTGGTCGAATCTGGCAAGATTCGGAGGCTGTTTCACAGACTGCCAAGTATAAGAATAGTCGCAGCACCCCTATTTTTAATAAAAGCTATGAGCTTTATCATCTGGATAAGGCCAAGCCGGTTATCAAGAAGAGCCATGAAGTTTATCTGATGGAAGGCTTTATGGACGTGATCGCGGCTTATCGGGCTGGAGTTGAAAATGCAGTCGCATCTATGGGAACAGCTCTGACGCCTGAGCATGTCCAGCACCTGCGTAAGTATTGCAAGAAAATCATTCTGACTTATGATGGAGACAGGGCTGGTCAGGCTGCGATAGCCAAGGCTTTAGAAGAGCTGCGGGATATGTCGGTAGAGATTGTGTCCTTTCCTGACAATATGGATCCAGACGAATTTATTGCTAAAAATTCTGCCGAGGAATTGCGACAATTTCTGACTAAAACGCGAATTAGTGATGTAGAGTTCCTTTTACGCTATCTCAAGCCGGATAATATTGAAAATTTGCAGGCTCAGATTGAATTCGTGGAGCGAATGGCGCCAATCATTGCTCAAACGCAGTCTATTACAGCTCAGAATTCCTATATTTATATGTTGGCTGAGTTGCTGCCAGATTTTGATTACCAGCAGGTAGAGAATACGGTTAACAACAGTCGTTTGGCTGAGCGAAGTAGCCGAAGCGGACAGCAGTCGGAATCTCTAAGAAGACCTGTACTGGTAGATCTTCCACTGTCTAAACAGCTTTCACGGTTGATAAAAGCAGAAATCCATATCCTTTATCGTATGGTACACAATCCGCTGGTTTTAAATAGCTATCGGCTTCGTACAGATTTTGCCTTTGATACGGCGGAACTGCAGGAGTTATACGAGCTTTTACTGGCCAATGGTGAAGTGACTTCGCAGGATTTATCCAGCTTACCGGAAAGAGTCCAGCAACTTTGGTATCGGATGTTGGAGGAAGATTTGCCAGAGGAGATGGAAGACGGAGAGTTAGCAGAAGTTGAGTTGACTAGGGAACGTGAATTGCTTCGTAAGAATAATCAGCTGATTAGCAAAAAGATTCGAGAAGCTTTGCATACTGGAGATGAGAATGCCGCTATATTAGAAGTGGAGCGCTTAATCGCACAAAAAAGAAGAATGGAGTAGGTATGGCTACAAAACAAAAAGAAGTAACAACATTAGACGTTCAAATTGCAGAATTCATCCGCAATCACAAGCAGACAGGTGTAGCGACAGACGATGAAATCAATGACCAGCTGGTCATTCCTTTCACTTTGGACGCTGATGGGATTGAGGATTTGCTGCAACGCATTCAGGATGCGGGCATTTCTATCACGGATAAGGAAGGAAATCCCAGCGCGCGTGTCTTGAATACTGAAGAGGAAGAAGTAGAACTGACCGATGAAGAGCTCTTGGGTAGCAATTCAGCCAAGGTCAATGACCCAGTCCGCATGTATCTGAAAGAAATCGGGGTTGTGCCGCTTCTTAGCAATGAAGAAGAACAAGAGCTGGCGATTTTGGTAGAGCAGGGAGACTTGGAAGCCAAGCAGCGTCTGGCTGAGGCCAATCTTCGTCTGGTTGTTTCCATTGCCAAGCGCTATGTCGGCCGTGGTATGCAGTTCCTTGACTTGATTCAAGAAGGAAACATGGGACTGATGAAGGCTGTTGATAAGTTTGACTACACCAAAGGATTTAAGTTTTCAACTTATGCGACTTGGTGGATTCGTCAGGCTATTACCCGTGCGATTGCTGACCAAGCTCGGACTATTCGGATTCCGGTCCATATGGTGGAAACCATTAACAAGCTAGTCCGTGAGCAACGTAATCTATTGCAGGAATTAGGTCAAGATCCTACGCCTGAGCAAATCGCTGAGCGGATGGATATGACACCTGACAAGGTTCGTGAGATTCTCAAGATTGCTCAAGAGCCGGTTTCTCTAGAGACGCCAATCGGTGAGGAAGATGACAGCCATCTGGGAGACTTTATCGAAGACGAAGTGATTGAAAATCCAGTTGATTACACAACTCGTGTCGTTCTTCGTGAGCAGTTGGATGAGGTCTTGGATACTTTGACAGATCGTGAGGAAAACGTCTTGCGTCTGCGCTTTGGTCTGGACGATGGAAAAATGCGGACGCTGGAAGATGTCGGCAAGGTTTTCAATGTCACCCGTGAGCGGATTCGCCAGATTGAAGCCAAGGCACTGCGTAAACTTCGCCACCCAAGCCGCAGTAAACCACTCAGAGACTTTATCGAAGATTAAGAACTGAAAAGCAAGAAGGGGCAGAAATCTTTCAGTAGGAAGTGTCAAGTCGGCGATCCTTGCTGAAAACAAAGGTCCCCTCGAGCTAACTTGAAATTTCTGCTATATCTATAAGGAGGATATGCATGTCAGAAAAAAAATACAGCCCTGAAGAAGTTGAAAAGATTAAAACGCGTATTTTGGAGAGCTTGGAGCAGGTCATTGACCCAGAGCTGGGGATTGATATTGTCAATCTAGGTTTAATCTATGAAATCCGTTTTGACGAGACCAATGGGGAAACGGAAATCGATATGACCTTGACCACTATGGGATGCCCTCTGGCGGATCTTCTGACTGACCAGATTTATGACGCCATGTCAGATGTTCCAGAGGTTACTAAGACAGAAGTCAAATTGGTTTGGTATCCCGCTTGGACAGTGGAAAAGATGAGTCGTTATGCTCGAATTGCATTAGGGATTAAATAGCGACATCACACTGGAAGAAAGACTATACAGAAAAGCGCTTGAATGGAACATCAAGTGCTTTTTGAATGTAATTTTGTACAAACTACCAGCTAGTTAGTGAAATTTCCCCGCTGTTGAGCCAGATATTTTGGCCGTTCTCCAACTGGACTAGAAGTTGGCCACTGTCCGAGATATCGCTAGCAATTCCCTTATAGGTTTGATTATTTTGCTGGAAGCTCACTTGGCGACCGAGGACTAGAGAGTGCTTTTTGTAAAGATAGAGCAGGTCTTGGGGATCGCTTTCGTAGAAACATCTCCAGATTTCAGCAATCAGCTCATTTCTGCTGATAGGAGCTCGCTCTGTAAAGAGTGATCCAGCCTTAGATTGCAATTCTTCTGGAAAATCATTAACGCAAAAATTAAACCCGACCCCGATAATAATATCTGTGACTAAGTCTGTCTCGACTGAAGTAATGGCCTCGGTTAAAATGCCTGCGATTTTTTTATCCTTGTAGTAAATATCGTTGACCCACTTGATATCTATGTCTATCAGGGTTAGATTTTTTACAGCCTGATAGATGGCTCCAGCTGTCAGGAGGGTATAGGCAGGGATTTGATCAAAAGATAGGTTGGGCTTGAGATGGAGGGACATGTAAAAGCCGCCTTGTTTTGGAGAGAAAAAGTTTCGGCCGAAGCGACCGCGACCAGCGGATTGAGCGGCAGCTAGATAAAGGGTATTTGCTTCGCCGCTCGCTTCCAGACCTGCTTTGGCATCTATTTGAGTAGATTGACAGTTGGGGTTGAAGGAAACTTTGATGGGTGCCTCTTTTTCAATGATTTCTGGGATTAGTAAATCCCCCGCTTTGAGCTTATAGCCCCGATTTTTAACGGAATCAATCTGGATTCCTTCTCTTTCCAAGCGCTGAATGGCCTTCCAAATGGAAGTTCTGGAAATACCCAATGTCTGGGCCAGACTTTCTCCATTGGCATAATCGTCAGCTTGGCTGAGAATGGTAAATAATTGTTCGTAGGTTTTCATTCGTTCTTTCTCTGTTAAATACTGCTTTCTCGAATGGTCAGCTTGGTAGAAAGTTTGACCATATAGGGAATGGAGTCCTCTTCGGATGTTAAAATTTGATTCAGAATGTGCAGAGCCTGCTTGCCCATTTCTTCTGTAAAAACGGTGACCGTACTGAGACTGGGATAGATGTACTTAGCAATAGACGTATCATTAAATGAAATAATGCTGACATCTTGGGGAACTTGGATTCCGTGTTCTTGCAGAGCCCGCAAGGCACCGATAGCCAAAGCATCGCTAGAGATGAAGAAGGCGGGCGGGAGCTGGTTCTCGTGCTCGCTAAGGAGCTCTGTCATCATCTGATAGCCTGATTCCGAAGAAAAGCTGCCTACCTTAACCAAGTCAGGTTGATAAATTTCTTTTTCAGACAGATACTGCTGAAAGCTTGCCAAACGAGGGTCGCTGATTAGACTAGTCTGGTCAGAGGTTCTTTCTTGCCCGGCAATCATGCCAATCTGATCAAAACCAGCATTTATGAAGTGCTCAAGTACCTTCCTTACAGCATTCTCAAAATCAACCGTCACACAGCTGTGGCCTGCATTAAGTGTATCACTGTCGACAAAAACTAAGTGGCTGCTGTATTGCTCCAGCTGCTGGATTTGAGCTGGGCTGAATTTACCGATGGCAATCAAGCCATCAATGTCTTTCAATTGCTCAAGAGAATCATTTTGAAACACTCTGAGAATCTCATAGCCCAATTCTTGGGCTTTTTTTTCAATGCCCAAACGAATGGAGTAGTAGTAAAGGTCATCGAGCTCTTCCTGCTCAGTGTACCATTCAATGAGCCCAATACGGTAGGCCTGAGCCTTACTTGGCTTCCTTTTTCTTGATTTTTTATAGTTCAGCTGCTCAGCGATATCAAAAATCTTTTTACGAGTGCTATCACTGACTGACATGGCTGGGTCGTAGTTGAGTACGCGAGAGACCGTAGCGGGAGAGACCCCAGCAGCCTGGGCAATATCCTTAATCGTAGCCATTTTTTTCTCCTATTGTCTTATATGGGCTATTATACCTCAAAAACAAGTAAATAACAAAGAGGAATTTAGTAAATATTAGGTGATCGCTTTATTAAGTAAAAATTTACTAAAATTATTGAAGTTTTACTCGGAAACGGTTATAATAAAATCAAGAAAACGATTACAATATCGATCATCGTTATAAAGGAGTTTAGTTTATGTCAAATGTCATTTCAGTAGAGCAAATCCGCGCAGATTTTGCCAAGGTTTTTGGAGTAGAAGCGGACCACACTTTCTTTTCACCCGGTCGGATCAATCTGATCGGCGAGCATACGGACTATAACGGCGGCCATGTCTTTCCTGCAGCTATTTCTCTTGGAACTTATGGAGCGGCTCGTAAGCGGGACGACCAGCTCTTGCGATTCTTCTCAGGGAATTTTAAAGAAAAAGGGATTATTGAAGTGCCGCTGGAAAACCTGCACTTTGAGCCTGAGCATAACTGGACCAACTATCCAAAAGGAGTTCTGCATTTTCTGCAGGAGGCAGGCCATAAGATTGACCGAGGCATGGATGTCTATGTTTATGGAAATATTCCCAACGGCTCGGGCTTGTCTTCTTCTGCATCGCTAGAGCTTTTAACTGGTATCATGGCCGAGAAACTTTTTGATTTGCAGTTGGAACGTCTGGACCTAGTGAAAATCGGTAAATTAACTGAGAATGAATTTATCGGGGTTAATTCTGGTATTATGGACCAGTTTGCCATCGGTATGGGAGCTGACCAGCGGGCTATTTACTTAGATACCAATACCTTGGAATATGACTTGGTGCCACTTGATTTGAAGGATAATGTTGTAGTGATTATGAATACCAACAAGCGGCGTGAGTTGGCGGATTCTAAGTACAATGAGCGTCGGGCGGAGTGTGAAAAAGCTGTTGAAGAACTGAACCGCAAGCTATCTATCGCAACCTTGGGTGAGTTGGACGAGTGGTCCTTTGATGAGTATAGCTATCTGATAGAGGACGAAAATCGCCTCAAACGGGCTCGCCATGCCGTTTTGGAAAATCAACGCACTTTGCAAGCGCGGGCAGCTTTGCAGGCAGGCGATCTTGACAAGTTTGGCCGCCTCATGAATGCTTCCCACGTTTCATTGGAGCATGACTATGAAGTGACTGGCCTAGAGCTGGACACCTTGGTTCACACGGCCTGGGAGCAAGAAGGCGTTCTGGGAGCCCGTATGACCGGAGCTGGCTTCGGTGGCTGTGCCATTTCCTTGGTGCAAAAAGATGCCGTTGAGGCCTTTAAGGAAGCTGTTGGCAAGCACTACGAGGAAGTCGTTGGATACGCTCCAAGCTTCTATATCGCTGAAGTTGCAGGTGGCACTCGAGTTTTAGACTAGGAGAGAAGTAAATGGAAGCTGTAATATTTGATTTAGATGGCTTATTAGCTGATACTGAGATCATTTCTCTAAAAGTTTATCAAGAATTGCTTAAAGATTTTGGAATTCCTTTCACAGAAGAAACATATTCTAGAGAATACAGTGGACATAGGGAAGAGGAGAATGTTCAACGATTTTTGGATACCTATGATTTACCTTGGAACTTTGACCAAACCTTGGAAAAAGTTTATGAACTGGAAGCTCGAATATTAGCCAAAGGTGTAAATTTAAAAAAAGGTGCTAAAAATTTGCTTGCTTTTTTGCAAAGAGAAGGCATTCCGATCGCCTTAGCAACTTCAAGTGTTGAATCTCGAGCGAGAATGATCTTGGATAGCAATGGTATACTGTCCCTATTTGACCATCTAGTTTTTGCAAAAGATGTAAAGAGAAGCAAACCTTACCCTGATATATTTTTAAAGGCCTGTAGAGATTTGAACGTTTTACCAGAGAATTGCTTAGTACTAGAGGATAGTGAAGCAGGGATTGAGGCAGCGTATAGGGCTGGGATACCAATCATTTGTATTCCAGACTTAAAAATACCAGCGCAGTCTTTCTTAAATAAAACAGAACAAGTTTTTCAGGATTTAGACGCTGTCAGAGACTATTTAGAATGTAAGAAGGAGAATCAATGAGTCAGGGAGTTCTAGATGCATTTATCACAGAAGTCATTTCTGAAAGTTCATTTGAGGAAATGGATCGAATCTACCTGATCAATCGTGTTTTGGCACGAGTGGGAGATGGCGTTTTAGAAGTTGAGACTGAGTTGGATGACTTGATTGGCCTCAAGGACCAGCTGGTTGAGGAGGCAGTTAGATTAGAGACGATTGAGGATAGTCAGACTGCGCGTGAAATCCTTGGTGCTGAGCTTATGAACTTCATCACACCTGCCCCTAGCCAGCTCAATCAGGACTTCTGGACGACCTATGCTTCCAATCCCGAGCAAGCTGTGGCTGATTTTTACCAGCTTAGTCAAAAGAATGACTACATCAAGGTCAAGGCTATTGCTAAAAACATTGCTTTCAAAGCACCGACCGCTTATGGAGATTTGGAAATCACCATCAATCTCTCTAAGCCAGAAAAGGATCCCAAGGAAATTGCGGCAGCTAAAAAGGCTAAGAACAGCCATTATCCAGCCTGCCAGCTCTGCATGGAAAATGAAGGCTACCAAGGCCGCTTGGATCACCCTGCCCGCGCTAACCATCGGATTATTCGATTCGATTTGGCCGGACAGGAATGGGGCTTCCAGTATTCGCCCTATGCCTACTTTAATGAGCATTGCATCTTTCTGCACAGCCAGCACCTTCCTATGGCTATCAGCCGGCTGACCTTTGAGCGCCTGCTGGACATCGTCGAGACTTTTCCAGGCTATTTTGCAGGATCCAACGCCGACCTGCCTATTGTCGGTGGCTCCATCCTGACCCACGACCACTATCAGGGCGGACGTCATACTTTCCCTATGGAAATAGCAGAGCTGGATTGCAGCTTTACTTTTAGCGGATTTGAAGAGGTGGAAGCAGGTATTGTCAAGTGGCCTATGTCTGTCATTCGTCTGAAGTCTGATAAGAAGGAACAGTTGATTGAGTTGGCTGACAAGATCTTGCAAGCTTGGCGGACTTATTCTGATCTAAGTGTGCAGGTGTTGGCAGAGTCTGAGGGTGAGCCTCACCATACCATCACACCGATTGCCCGCAAAAAAGATGGATGTTTTGAGCTAGACTTGGTCTTGCGGGACAATCAAACTTCCGCAGAACATCCAGACGGCATTTACCATCCTCATAAGGATGTGCAACATATTAAGAAAGAAAATATCGGTCTGATTGAGGTTATGGGGCTGGCTATTCTGCCGCCTCGGCTCAAGGAAGAACTCAAGCAGGTGAAACTTTTCTTGCTGGGAGAAGACTGTCAGGTTGCTGCCTATCATCAGGAGTGGGCCAAGCAACTCAAAGACCAAAATCCAAATGTTTCCGCTGAAACGGTGGAAGGAGTAGTTCAGGCTTCAGTTGGACAAATTTTCAGCCGTGTGCTGGAAGACGCGGGAGTTTACAAGCGAACAGAGGAGGGGCAGGAAGCATTCATGCGCTTTGTCCAATCTGTTGGTTTGAAAGAATAATTGCAGCAAGAGTTTTCATTCGTCCTTATTTTTGATAAAATAGTTAAAGTATAAATCAAGACAAGAAAGAGAGAAACATGGCAATTTTAGTATTAGGTGGAGCTGGTTATATCGGCTCGCACATGGTAGACCGTTTGGTAGAAGCAGGTAAGGAAGAGGTAGTCGTCGTTGATAATTTGGTGACTGGCCATCGCGCAGCCGTCCATCCTCAAGCAGTCTTTTATGAGGGCGATTTAGCTGATAAGGATTTTATGCGTAGTGTATTTGCCAATCATCCATCTATTGATGCAGTCATTCACTTTGCTGCCTTTTCACTGGTCGCAGAGTCTATGGTTGATCCGCTCAAATATTTTGACAATAACACAGCCGGTATGGTTTCTCTTTTGGAGGTCATGCAGGAATGCGGCGTTAAAAACATTGTCTTTTCTTCGACTGCGGCAACTTATGGCATTCCTGAGGAAGTTCCGATTCTGGAAACAACTCCGCAAACGCCGATTAATCCTTATGGTGAGAGCAAACTCATGATGGAGACTATTATGCGCTGGGCAGACCAGGCCTATGGCATCAAGTTTGTAGCTCTGCGTTATTTCAATGTAGCTGGTGCCAAGCCCGACGGCTCAATTGGTGAGGATCATGGACCAGAGACCCATCTCTTGCCCATTGTGCTCCAGGTGGCTCAGGGCAAACGTGAAAAGATTGCCGTCTTTGGCGACGATTACGACACTCCGGATGGAACCAATGTTCGTGATTATGTTCATCCTTTTGACTTGGCTGAAGCCCATATTTTGGCTGTTGAGCATCTGCGTGCTGGTCAACCTTCGGATGCCTTTAACCTTGGCTCTTCGACTGGTTTTTCCAACTTGCAGATTGTAGAAGCCGCCCGCAAGGTGACCGGCCATCCTATTCCTTTGGAAATAGCAGAGCGACGTCCAGGGGATCCAGATACGCTGATTGCTTCCTCTGAGAAGGCAAGAAATATTCTGGGCTGGCAGCCGAAATTTGACAATATCGAAACCATTATCGAAACTGCTTGGAAATGGCATTCCAGTCATCCAAATGGCTATGATGATCTCCAGTAATCAGTGTAGTTTCAAATATTGGCAGAGACACCTTGTTAGGAATAGCAAGGTGTCTCTTTGGAGTGTTAGAAGTTCTTTTTCTTAGATTTAATTTGTTGTAAAAAAAGCGGATACATAGTAAAATAGAAAAATGATGAAAATAAGACGAATAAATAATGAATTAGAGATAAATCAGGAAGAAGATACGGTCTTGGTCTTGGGCTATTTTGACGGCCTGCATAAGGGACATCAGACACTTTTTAAGGAAGCTAGGAAAATAGCGGATGAGCAAGGACTGAAGATTGCGGTACTGACCTTTCCTGAGTCACCAAAATTAGCTTTTGTCCGTTATCAGCCAGAGTTGATGTTGCATTTAAATCATCCAGAGGAACGAGCTGCTCACTTAGAAAATTTGGGTGTGGACTACCTTTACTTGATTGACTTTACTAGTCATTTTTCTAAAAATACAGCCCGAGAATTTTTTGATAAGTACGTTTCTGCGCTTAAAGCAAAGGCAGTTGTGGCAGGTTTTGATTACCATTTTGGATCTGACAAGAGAAAGGCAGAGGAGCTTGCAGACTATTTCGATGGTCGGATTGTCATCGTCTCATCGGTCAATCAAGATGAGGAAAAAATCTCTTCTACTCGGATTAGAGAGACCATTCAAAATGGTGATGTTGCCAAGGCGCATCAGCTATTAGGCTATCCTCTCTCTACTCGTGGCATTGTGGTTCATGGCAATGCTAGAGGGCGTACCATTGGCTATCCAACGGCCAATCTAGCACCATTGGATCGCGTGATTTTGCCAGCAGATGGTGTCTATGTGGTAGATGTTGAGCACAATGGCAAGATTTTTCGTGGCATGGCTAGCGTTGGCAAAAATGTGACCTTTGAAGGAGATGAGCTTCGTTTTGAAGCCAATCTATTTGACTTTGCGGAGGAAATCTATGGCGATACGATTCGGATTATCTGGCTGGATAAGATTCGTGACATGGTCAAATTTGATGGTATTGAAGAACTGGTTGCTCAATTAAAGAGTGATGAAGAAGTGGCAAGAAATTGGGAATGTTCGGAATAAATGTCAGTTTTTAATATTTTTCTTAGTATTTCGAGCCGATTCTCAAAAATATCTAGTCAAGAGAGATAAAATTTAGTATAATAGAGTTAGTTACTATATAAAAATAAGAAGAGAACAGCATGATTACATTATTTTTATCGCCTAGCTGCACTTCCTGTCGCAAGGCGCGTGCTTGGTTGATTGGTCATGAAGTTCCATTTACGGAGCATAATATCATGACGAGCCCTCTGTCTGCTCCAGAATTGCAACACATTCTTTCATTGACAGAAAACGGCACTGATGACATCATCTCAACCCGCTCAAAAATTTTTCAAAAACTAGATTTAGATGTAGAGGATTTATCGATTTCAACGCTCATTAAGCTGATTGAGGAAAATCCTAGTCTTTTGCGTCGCCCAATTATCCTCGATGGTAAACGAATGCAAATCGGTTTCAATGAAGATGAAATCCGTGCTTTCTTGCCTAGAGGCTATCGGAAAGAAGAACTAAGAGCCGCAACTATGCGTGCTGATATTTAAATTATGGAAAAAAATTATAGTTACCCACTAGACTTATCGTGGAGCACTGAAGAGCTTGCTTCAGTGCTTTCTTTTTTTAATGATGTAGAGCAAGCCTATGAACAGAAGATTCAAGCGGAGAAACTGCTCCAGTCCTATGCAGTTTTCAAGAAAGTTGTTCCCAGCAAGGGAGAAGAGAAGCGACTCGGCCGTGAGTTTGAGACGGTCAGTGGCTATTCTCTTTATCGTGCTGTTCAGGAGGCGAAAAGGAAAGGGAAAGGAATGATTTCTCTTGGAAAATAAATTTCATTTTGCGAAAGAAATAGTGTATCAGGCAGGTGCTTTTTTGAGAGACCATCTCTATGGTGATTTGGATGTCGTGCAAAAAAGTAGTCCGACTGACTTGGTGACTCAAATGGACAGTTTCATCCAGGATGACTTGGTTGGGAAAATTTTAGCTCAGTATCCTGACGACGCGATTTTGGCTGAGGAAAATGACCTGCGACACGACATCGCGGATGGTAATGTCTGGGTGATTGATCCTATTGATGGCACCAATAATTTCATTACCCAGCGGGCTGATTTTGCTATTATGTTAGCTTATTTTGAAAATGGGCAGGGCAAGTTCGGCTTGATTTACGATGTGACAAGGGACCAGCTTTTTCATGGAGGTGGGGCTTTTGATGTTTACTGCAATGACAGAAAGTTGTCTGCTTTTATCGATAAGCCCTTGCAGCAATATCTTATGGCTTCAAATGCTAGTATGCTGGAGCATAATCACTGGGGACTAGCTGACTTATCTCGTGCCTGCTTAGGCGTGCGTGTCTATGGCAGTGCTGGGATTAGTTTTGGCAAGGCTCTGTCTGGTGGTTTGGCAGCCTATTTCTCTTATAATTGGCCTTGGGACTATGCGGCGGCCTATGTGATGGCTGACAAATTGGGTTTTGTCATTCAGACTTTAGATGGCGGCCAGCCGAATTTTCAGACTCAGGAGCCGATTATGATTGCACCAAAGTGTAAATTGGGCGAATTACAAAAGTATTTACGAAAGGGAAAAGGCTAGTATGGACTTTCCAGTAGGTTTTAAGGAAAAGTATGAGGAGCTCTTGGGTCAGGAAGCAGAGGTTTTTTTTGCGACTTTTGATCAA
Organism: Streptococcus cristatus; assembly: GCF_963529205.1. Classification (GTDB taxonomy): domain Bacteria; phylum Bacillota; class Bacilli; order Lactobacillales; family Streptococcaceae; genus Streptococcus; species Streptococcus cristatus_O. The sequence goes on from NZ_CAURYF010000003.1 coordinate 44,359, forward strand.
GATCCGATTTCAGCTTTTCGCAGCAATCCCTTAAAAGAGAATCAGAAAAATTTTGCAGATGCGATTCCAAATACAGACTGGGGTTATTACGGAAAAGTGTCTGGGAAGTCGGTGGAACATGTCACGGGGCTGGTTTATTCTCAGGAGCCGGCAGCACAAATGGTTGCCCAGGTTGCAGCACCGGAAAAGGGCATGAAAGTTTTGGACTTAGCGGCTGCACCAGGTGGAAAATCTACTCATTTACTCTCTTATCTGGGAAATACAGGCTTGCTGGTTTCTAACGAAATCAATGCCAAACGCAGTAAAATTTTGGTGGAAAACATTGAGCGTTTTGGAGCGCGAAATGTCCTTGTCACCAACGAATCTGCGGATCGATTAGCTAAGGTTTATCAGGGCTATTTTGACCTCATTGTTCTGGATGCTCCTTGCTCTGGCGAAGGAATGTTTCGCAAGCAGCCAGATGCTACCCAGTATTGGAGTCCGGAATATCCTGCCCAGTGTGCGCGTCTCCAGCGAGAAATTCTAGAGGACGCTGTCAAGATGTTGGCAACAGGTGGTCAGTTAGTTTATTCAACTTGCACTTGGGCGCCCGAAGAAAATGAAGAAATTGTCGCTTGGCTTTTGGAGAATTTTCCTTTGGACTTGCTTGAAATACCAAAAGTCAATGGCATGGTTGCGGGGATTAATTTCCCAGAAACAGCTCGGATGTATCCCAACCATTTCAAAGGAGAAGGGCAATTTGTAGCGAAATTTCGCTTTACAGGAAGTCAGTCTGCTAAAAAAATCAAGGCAGTCAAAAATAAATTGACAGTTGAGCAGAGAAAACTCTGGCAAGATTTCCAGAAAAAGCATTTAAACATTGAGCTAGAAGGACATTTAGACACTTTTGGGGACAATCTTTATCTGTTACCAGCTGGACTACCAGACATGTCCAAGCTGAAAATTGCTCGTAACGGCCTATATCTAGGGCAATTTAAGAAAAATCGCTTTGAACCGAGCTTTGCCTTAGGTTTGGCCTTGAGACCTAGTGAAGTCGTCTCAGTCCTTGAGATTGATGATGAGGCCTTTAGCAAATACGTAGCAGGCGAGACGGTTCAACTCTCTCAAAACTATCCAAATGGCTGGTATCAAGTGCTTGCCCAAAGCAACGGTCTGGGGTTTGCAAAAATTACTGGAAATACCTTGAAAAATTATTTCCCAAAGGGGCTTCGCTTTCGTTCAAAAGACTAGGCAAAGCCCTCTTTCTATGTTATAGTGGATATAGTGGGGTTTTTAGATTCTTACGATAGATAACCCACTATCATTCTCAAGATTTCGAGGAGAAAAATGGTAAAGAAAAAATATAAGCTGATTTTGTCAGCTGTTCTAGTGCTATTTGCAGTTAGCCTCTCTGCCTGTTCCAGCTGGATTGACCGAGGGGAGTCCATGACTGCCGTTGGTTCGACAGCTCTTCAGCCGCTCGTTGAAGCAGCAGCGGATGAGTTTGGTTCAGCCAACATTGGAAAAACGGTCAATGTTCAAGGTGGTGGATCAGGTACGGGCTTGTCTCAGGTTCAGTCTGGTGCGGTTGAAATTGGCAACTCAGATGTCTTTGCTGAGGAAAAAGAAGGGATTAATGCTTCAGCCCTTGTTGACCACAAAGTAGCAGTTGCTGGAATTGCCGTGATTGTCAATAAAGAAGTGTCTGTCGATAATTTAACGGCAGAGCAGCTGCAGAAGATTTTTACCGGTGAAGTGACCAACTGGAAGCAGCTGGGTGGTAAAAATCTAGAGATTTCCATCATCAACCGTGCGGCAAGCTCTGGCTCTCGAGCTACGTTTGACAGTGTCATTATGGCCGGTAAATCAGCCGTTCAAAGTCAGGAGCAGGATTCAAATGGGATGGTTAAGTCCATTGTTTCTCAAACACCGGGAGCCATTTCTTATCTGGCCTTTGCTTACGTGGATGATTCTGTCAAGACTTTGAAGCTCAATGGCTACGAACCAACGGCCAAAAATGTTGCGACCAATGCTTGGCCACTCTGGTCTTATGAGCATATGTATACACTGGGCAAGCCGACTGGTCTTGCAGCAGAGTTTTTGGACTACATGTTGTCAGATGAAGTTCAGGATGGAATCGTCTCAGGAATGGGCTATATTTCCATCAAGGAAATGCAGGTCAGCAAGGACGCTGATGGAAATGTTACGAGTTTAAAAGGAGATAGCAAATGAGAAATGAAGAATTAGCAAAGAAATTACTATCCCCTTCGAAAAACTCTCGTCTGGAAAAATTTGGGAAATATATCACCTTTGCCTGCCTGTCTTTAATCGTCCTGATTGTAGCCATGATTCTAATCTTTGTAGCACAAAAAGGCTTATCAACCTTCTTTGTCAACGGAGTCAATGTGTTTAAATTTTTATTTGGCTCCACTTGGAATCCGTCAGGTAAGGAATTCGGTGCCCTTCCGATGATTTTGGGTTCCTTTATTGTAACGATTTTATCAGCCCTCATCGCAACGCCATTTGCTATTGGGGCAGCAGTCTTTATGACTGAAGTGTCGCCTAAAGGAGCTAGGATTCTCCAGCCTGCAATCGAACTCTTGGTTGGGATTCCGTCTGTTGTGTACGGATTTATCGGCTTGCAGGTCGTTGTTCCCTTTGTTCGGACTGTTTTTGGCGGTACCGGATTTGGGATTCTGTCTGGTATTTTCGTACTTTTTGTCATGATTTTGCCGACAGTAACCTTTATGACGACGGACAGTCTGCGTGCTGTGCCACGTCACTACCGTGAGGCAAGTCTGGCTATGGGTGCAACGCGCTGGCAGACCATTTGGCGGGTAACGCTAAAGGCTGCTCGCTCTGGTATCTTTACAGCTGTGGTCTTTGGAATGGCACGTGCCTTCGGTGAAGCCTTGGCCATTCAAATGGTTGTCGGTAACTCTGCGGTGATTCCAACCTCTTTGACAACACCGGCAGCTACACTGACTTCCGTTTTGACCATGGGAATCGGAAATACCGTTATGGGAACAGTGGACAATAACGTTCTTTGGTCTCTGGCTCTGGTGCTCTTGATGATGAGCTTAGCCTTTAACAGTGTCATTAAACTGATTACAAAAGAAAGAGGTAAGAAAAACTATGCACGCTAAGAAATTAGATAAATTGGCGACTGGTATCCTCTACACGATAGCTGGTATCATTGTTGCCATCCTTGCCTCTCTGATTCTTTATATTCTGGTAAGAGGCTTGCCGCATATTTCTTGGTCTTTCCTGACTGGAAAGTCTTCTTCCTATCAGGCTGGCGGTGGTATTGGGATTCAGCTCTACAATTCCTTCTTCCTGTTGGTGATTACTTTGATTATCTCTGTTCCTCTCTCTATGGGTGCTGGGGTCTATCTGTCAGAGTATGCTAAGAAAGGCCCAGTAACCAACTTTGTCCGTACCTGTATTGAAATCCTGTCCTCGCTGCCATCCGTGGTAGTCGGACTCTTTGGTTATTTGATTTTCGTTGTCCAGTTTGAGTATGGCTTTTCTATCATCTCAGGTGCCTTGGCGCTGACTGTCTTCAATCTGCCTCAGATGACTCGTAATGTCGAGGATAGCTTACGCCACGTTCACCATACACAACGTGAAGCAGGACTGGCTCTGGGAATTTCCCGCTGGGAAACAGTGCTTCATGTGGTCATTCCTGAGGCTCTACCAGGGATTGTGACAGGGATCGTCCTTGCTTCTGGTCGGATTTTCGGTGAAGCAGCTGCCTTGATCTATACTGCGGGACAATCTGCGCCAGCCCTGGATTGGTCTAACTGGAACATTTTCAGCATTACTAGCCCGATTTCGATTTTCCGGCAGGCGGAGACTCTTGCTGTCCATATCTGGAAGGTCAATAGTGAAGGAACCATTCCTGATGGCACTGTGGTGTCAGCAGGATCAGCAGCGGTGCTTCTGATTTTTATCTTGATTTTCAACTTTGGAGCCCGCAAACTCGGTTCTTACTTGCACAAGAAATTAACCTCTGCATAAAGGAGAAGCAATGACAGAATATAATTGGAATGAAAAACATATCATTACTTTTCCTGAAGAAAAGGTAGCCCTTTCGACCAAGGATTTGCATGTTTACTACGGTAAAAAGGAATCCATCAAGGGTATTGATATGCAGTTTGAAAAGAATAAAATCACAGCTCTGATTGGACCGTCTGGCTCAGGGAAATCGACCTATCTCCGTAGTCTCAACCGTATGAATGATACGATTGATATTGCCAAAGTAACAGGGCAAATTCTTTACCAAGGAATAGACGTCAATCGGTCTGATATCAACGTTTACGAGATGCGTAAGCACATCGGCATGGTTTTTCAACGGCCCAATCCATTTGCCAAGTCTATTTATCGCAACATTACCTTTGCCCATGAACGTGCTGGTGTAAAAGATAAAAAGATTTTGGATGAGCTTGTTGAAACTTCGCTCAAGCAAGCCGCGCTTTGGGACCAAGTAAAGGATGATCTTCATAAATCAGCCTTGACCTTGTCAGGCGGCCAGCAGCAACGGCTCTGTATTGCCCGAGCTATTTCGGTCAAGCCAGATATCTTGCTTATGGACGAGCCGGCTTCTGCGCTGGATCCGATTGCGACCATGCAGCTAGAAGAAACCATGTTTGAGCTCAAAAAGGACTATACGATCATCATCGTAACTCACAATATGCAGCAGGCTGCCCGGGCCAGTGACTACACCGGCTTCTTTTATCTGGGAGATTTGATTGAGTACGACAAGACTGCCAATATCTTCCAAAATGCCAAACTGCAGTCGACCAATGACTATGTTTCTGGTCATTTTGGTTAGAGGTGAAGAAACTAAAGGAATGAACTTATGACAGAACCTATTTTGCAAGTCAAGGACTTGTCGGTTTATTATAATAAAAAGAAAGCACTCAATAGTGTCTCCTTGGACTTTATGCCTAATGAAATCACTGCCTTGATTGGACCGTCCGGTTCAGGGAAATCTACCTTGCTTAAGGCTATCAACCGCATGGGAGATTTGAATCCTGAAGTCACTACGACAGGCACAGTCATCTATAACGGCCACAATATCTACAGCCCTCGGACAGATACGGTGGAGTTGCGCAAAGAGATTGGCATGGTTTTCCAGCAGCCTAATCCCTTCCCAATGACCATTTATGAAAATGTTGTCTATGGACTGCGCATCAACGGTGTCAAGGATAAACAGGTTTTAGATGAAGCGGTAGAGCGATCCTTGATTGGGGCTTCTATCTGGGATGAAGTGAAAGACCGTTTACATGATTCCGCTATTGGTCTCTCTGGTGGTCAACAGCAGCGGATTTGTGTAGCACGCGTTTTGGCTACCAGTCCGAAAATTATCCTCTTGGATGAGCCAACGTCAGCGCTAGATCCAATCTCTGCGGGTAAAATTGAGGAAACTCTCTATGGACTTAAGGACACCTATACCATGCTCTTGGTGACGCGCTCCATGCAGCAGGCTTCTCGGCTTTCGGATAAAACAGGCTTCTTCTTAGGTGGTGATTTGATGGAGTTTAATGATACTAAGGAGATGTTCCTCAACCCACAAAATAAGGAAACAGAAGATTATATTACAGGAAAATTTGGATAAGGAGTTGAATGATGTTACGATCACAATTTGAAGAAGATTTGGAGAAATTGCACAATCAGTTCTATGCAATGGGACAAGAAGTGCTCTCACAAATCAACCGCACGGTGCGTGCTTTTGTCACGCATGACCGTGACTTGGCAAAGGAAGTCATCGAAGATGATGCAGAAGTAAATGAATATGAAGTGAAATTGGAAAAGAAATCATTTGAAATGATTGCCCTCCAACAACCTGTTTCTCAAGACCTTCGCACTGTCTTGACTGTTCTCAAGGCTGTTTCAGACTTAGAGCGTATGGGAGACCATGCGGTATCCATTGCAAAAGCAGCTATTCGTATGAAGGGCGAGCAGCGTATTCCAGCTGTCGAGGAAGAAATTAAAAAGATGGGTCGCGATGTGAAAAATTTCGTTGAAGCTGCCCTTGATCTCTACCTGAATGGTTCTGTAGATCAAGCCTATGAAGTAGCAGCCATGGATGAAAAAATCAACCATTATTTTGATAGCATTCGTGATCTGGCTACGGAAGAAATCAAGAAAAATCCTGAAGCCATCGTTACAGGCCGTGATTATTTCCAGGTTATTTCTTTCTTGGAACGTATCGGCGATTATGCCAAAAACATCTGCGAATGGGTCGTTTACTTTGAAACGGGTAAAATTATTGAATTATAATATATGTTAAAGAGACAGGCTAAGCTTGTCTTTTTTGTTTTGAGGAGAAGAAAAGCTAATGACAGGATGGCTTTAAAATGATTACTTTATGTTTGAAGTCAAAAATCAATTTTGGGTCAGTTGGAATGAGTATAAAGTCACTAAATATGGTAGAATAGTAAGAGATGAATTTTGAATGGAGGTTGGTTTAATACCAGCCCCTTCAATTAGATGAGGAGAAAAACATGCAAGCAGTTGCACATTTTATTGATACTTTTGTTCCAGAGCACTATGATCTCTTTTTGGATTTAAATCGTGCGGATAAGACTTTCTCAGGGAAAGTTACCATTACCGGTGAAGCTAAAGCTGAGAAAATTTCCTTGCACCAAAAGGATTTGACGATTGAGGCCGTAGAAGTAGATGGACAAGCTCGTCCCTTCACTCTTGATAATGACAATGAAGCTCTTTATGTTGAGTTGGAAGCAGCAGGCCCTGTGGAAGTAACCTTGACCTATACAGGTAAGATTACAGATAATATGACAGGGATTTACCCATCTTACTATACAGTAGATGGAGTGAAAAAAGAGATCATTTCTACGCAGTTTGAGAGCCATTTTGCTCGTGAAGCCTTTCCTAGCGTGGATGAGCCAGAAGCTAAGGCAACTTTTGATCTGGCCTTGAAATTTGACCAAGCAGAAGGTGAACTTGCCTTGTCTAACATGCCTGAAATCGACGTTGAAAACCGGAAAGCGACTAGCATTTGGAAGTTTGAAAGAACACCTCGCATGTCTTCCTATCTTTTGGCCTTTGCTGCTGGTGATATGCAAGGTATTACTGCTAAAACTAAAAACGGTACTTTGGTTGGTGTTTATGCAACTAAGGCTCACCCAGCTAGCAACTTAGAATTTGCTTTGGACATTGCGGTTCGCTCTATTGAATTTTACGAAGAATATTACGGTGTCAACTATCCGATTCCTCAGTCACTGCATGTTGCCTTGCCAGACTTTTCATCTGGTGCTATGGAAAACTGGGGTCTGGTGACCTATCGCGAAATTTACCTCTTGGTAGATGAAAATTCTACTGTATCCAGCCGTCAAGATGTGGCACTTGTTATCGCTCATGAGTTGGCTCACCAATGGTTTGGTAACTTGGTCACTATGAAGTGGTGGGATGACCTTTGGCTCAATGAAAGCTTTGCCAACATGATGGAATATGTCTGTGTCAATGCGATTGAACCAAGCTGGAATATCTTTGAGAATTTCCAAACCACAGGTGTTCCTTTGGCACTTAAGCGGGATGCGACAGACGGAGTTCAGTCTGTCCATGTGGAAGTGAAGCACCCCGACGAAATCAATACTTTATTTGATCCGGCTATCGTTTACGCCAAGGGAAGCCGCCTTATGCACATGCTTCGTCGTTGGTTGGGTGATGAGGCCTTTGCTAAAGGATTGAACGCTTACTTTGCTAAACACCAGTATGGAAATACTATCGGTCGTGACCTTTGGAATGCCTTAGGAGCTGCTTCTGGTCGTGATGTAGCAGCCTTTATGGATTCTTGGCTGGAACAACCAGGCTACCCTGTTTTGACAGCTACAGTAGAAAACGATACGCTCAAACTCTCTCAAAAACAATTCTTTATCGGAGAGTACGAAGATAAGAAACGCACTTGGGTCTTGCCTTTAAATAGCAACTGGAAAGGTTTACCAGATACGCTGGAGACAGAGACGCTGGAAATTCCAAATTATTCTGCCTTGGCTGCTCAAAACCAAGGCGCTTTGCGCTTCAATACGGAAAATACGGCCCACTATATCACGGACTATCAAGGTGTCTTGCTTGAGCAGATTTTAGATACCATTACAGACTTGGATAGCACCAGCAAGCTTCAAGTAGTGCAAGAGCGTCGTCTCTTGGCTGAAGCAGGCAGCATTTCATTTGCCGATTTGGTTCCAGTTATTGAAAAACTAACAGAAGAAACCTCTTATTTGGTTGTTTCAGGAGTTAAAGCCGTTTTGAATGGTCTTAAGCTGTTTGTGGACGAAGGAAGCGAGTGCGAGAAAGCTTATCATGAATTGGTGGTTAAGCTCAGCAAATTCAACTTTGATCGTCTAGGCTTTGAAGCAAAAGAAGGCGAAAATGATGAAGATGAGCTGGTTCGTCAGATTGTCGTAGGTGGTCTGATTGAAGCTGATGATCAAGCAGCAAGTCAAGAAGCAAGGCGTATTTTTGCTGCTCATCAAAAGAACTTGGAGAAATTGCCTGCGGCCATTCGCTTGCATATTCTCATCAATCAAATCAAGCATGATGAGAGCAAAGAATTGGCTGACCAATACTTGAATGATTATGTTTCAACAGTTGATGGTAGCTTTAAACGCCAATTGGCATCTGCTTTGGCTTATACTAAGGATGCGGAAACGCTTGCTCGTATCTTGGAATCTTTGAAGAACAAAGATATTGTAAAACCACAAGATTTAGCTATGAGTTGGTATTTCCCTCTCTTAAATCATCAGTTCACTCAAGCTACTGCTTGGACTTGGGCGCGTGAGAATTGGGATTGGATTAAGGCGGCTCTGGGTGGCGACATGAGCTTTGATAAATTTGTTATTTATCCAGCTAATGCCTTCAAAACAGTAGAAAGGCTAGCAGAATACAAGGCCTTCTTTGAGCCACAGTTGGACGATATGGCTATCAGCCGTAACATCAGCATGGGAATTAAGGAAATCGCAGCGCGTGTTGACTTGATTGCCCGTGAAAAAGCAGCGGTTGAGAATGCAATCAAGGCATCAGTTTAGCCTAATGAAAAGATCAGATTATAATATCTGGTCTTTTTTGTCGTTTAGAATCCCATAGTTTCAGTCTTCTTTAAGAAAAAATTCAGTCCCGTTTAAGCAAGCCACCCTATAATAATCCTAGCGTGTGAAGGGATGTGGGCTTGTGTATTCAAGCATTATATTACTTCATCATGTTAAAATCCATGAAAATATAAAATGTAGAAAGAGGAAAACTTTAAAATGGATATGGAAAAAATGATTGTAGTTAAAAAGAGTACCAAATGGTGGATGACAGCAGTAGCTAGTGCATCCTTAGCTGTCGGAGCAATTGGTGGCTATGGAATTGGTGCCTTGACACAGAAAAGCTCGCAACAGAACTCAGTGCAAGCCACTATGCCTCAGCAAAACAATCAAGATGGTAAGATGCCAGGGCAAGGCGGACAAGCCCCTCAAGGTCAGGGACAGGGAAATGAAAAAGGCATGCCACCGCAGATGGGTGGACAAAACGGTCAAGGCGGTCCCGGAGGTGGAGGTCAGCCACCACAAGGAAATGGCCATCCAGGAGGACCACAAGAAGGAAATCAATCAAAAAAGAAGCCATCAAACGCTGACGGCACAACAAAAGATGATAAGAACAGTGAAATAGTCGAAAATAACTCGAAAACAACAAATTCTTAAAGCATTTTCGATAAGTCATGATATAATAGAAAAAGATAGGTTAAGATAGCATGAGAAGTGTCTACCATGTCTCTATTTAAACTAAAGAACATAAGCTTTTTCTAAAAAGGGAGGAACAGGATGATTAAGATTCTATTAGTGGAGGATGACCTCGGTCTGTCAAACTCAGTATTTGATTTTTTAGATGATTTTGCAGATGTTATGCAGGTCTTTGATGGCGAAGAAGGCTTATACGAGGCAGAAAGTGGCGTGTATGACCTGATTTTGCTAGACTTGATGCTTCCTGAAAAGGATGGCTTCCAAGTGCTCAAAGAATTGCGTGAAAAAGGGGTAACCACTCCTGTCCTCATCATGACTGCCAAGGAAAGTATCGATGATAAAGGCCATGGTTTTGAACTCGGTGCTGATGATTACCTGACTAAGCCTTTTTATCTAGAAGAGCTTAAAATGCGGATTCAGGCCTTGCTCAAACGCTCTGGTAAGTTTAATGAAAATACCCTATCCTATGGTGATGTGACAGTCAATCTTTCGACCAATTCGACCTTGGTAGATGGAAAAGAAGTTGAGCTATTGGGGAAAGAGTTTGATCTGTTGGTCTACTTCCTTCAGAATCAAAATGTCATTTTGCCCAAGACTCAGATCTTCGATCGTTTGTGGGGCTTTGACAGCGATACGACCATTTCTGTGGTGGAAGTCTATGTATCTAAGATTCGGAAAAAATTGAAAGGAACGGCTTTTGCGAATAATCTTCAAACCCTTCGCAGTGTCGGTTACATTTTAAAGAATGCTGAATAAACTCAAAAAAGCCTTATATGCGGATGATTTTTCTTATTTCATTCGCTATTTTGGTGTATTCACCCTGATTTTCTCGGCCATGACGCTCATTATTATCCAAGTCATGCGCTCTAGCCTTTACACGACCGTTGATGATAATCTCAAAAGTCTCAGTCAAAATCCCGCCTGGGTAGCCAATCTAGCCTATCGGACGACGGGGCGGCAATACCAAGAGCCAGAGAACAAGGATTCAGAGCACAGAGATTCAGAGTCTGTCCAAGCTCATGATATCAAGATTGAGGAACCGGGTAGGGTAAATGTTAGCGCCAATACCTCAGCTATTCTTTTGAATGATGATTATCAGAATGTATCGGCAAAAAATAGCTTTTTAAACTTTGATGCGATTAAATTTAACAAACGATTTCTTAATCAAATCAAGCAAATTCAGCTGACCAATAGCTACGGACAGGTCGAGAGTTATCGGGCCTATATGTTTGACATTGATCCAGATGATGAAATTGAAAATGTCAAATACGCGGTTGTCATGACCAGTATCAGCCAGCTGGAGCAGACTAGCGAAAAGCATGAAAAGCTGATTGCGATTGTCATGATTAGCTTCTGGGGTATTTCCTTGATTGCCAGTATCTATCTAGCGCGGATGAGTGTCAAGCCTCTCTTGGACAGCATGCAAAAGCAGAAGTCCTTTGTCGAAAATGCTAGCCACGAATTGCGGACGCCTCTAGCTGTGCTGCAAAATCGCTTGGAATCTCTCTTCCGTAAGCCTGAAGCTACGATTATGGAGTCTAGTGGGAGTATCGCGTCTAGTTTAGAGGAAGTACGAAATATGCGTCTATTGACGACCAACTTACTCAATCTAGCAAGGCGAGATGACGGCATCAAGCCAGAATACGGTGAAGTCACGCCAGACTTCTTCACGACAGCTTTTTCTAACTATGCTATTATTGCGGAGGAAAGCGACAAGATCTTTGATTTTAAAAATCTGGTTTCAAAATCAATCACGACAGACAAGGTCTTGCTTAAGCAGGTTATGACCATCCTTTTTGATAATGCCATCAAATACACAGAGGAAGATGGAGAGATCTACTTTGTAGCCTCCGCCAATGATCGGAGCTTGACCTTGCGTATTTCTGACAATGGTCCAGGAATTGCGGGCGATGATAAGAAAAAGGTTTTCGATCGTTTTTATCGGGTGGATAAGGCACGGACTCGGCAAAAGGGTGGTTTTGGATTAGGTCTATCCTTGGCAAAACAAATTGTAGACGCCTTAAAAGGAACCATCACAGTCAAAGACAACAAACCGCGTGGAACCATTTTTGAAATCAAAGTTCCTCTTAGGTCAGATATTAGAAAACGAATCAGCAAAAGCTGAAAAATTTTTCATATTATTTCAAATTTGACTGCTTTTGCGGTATAATAAAAGAAAGAAATGAGAGAGGTACAACTATGACATCAAAAATGTTGCATACTTGTTTACGAGTGGAAAATTTAGAGGCTTCGATTGCCTTTTATGAAGATGCGTTTGGTTTTAAGGAATTGCGTCGCAAGGACTTTCCAGAGCATGCTTTTACCATTGTTTATCTTGGTTTGGATGGCGATGATTATGAGCTCGAACTGACCTATAATTATGACCACGGACCTTATGTAATCGGTGATGGCTTTGCTCATATTGCTCTTAGCACGCCTGATTTGGAAGGCTTGCACGCTGAGCACAAGGATAAAGGCTATGAAGTGACAGATCCAAAGGGTCTGCCTGGGAACCCACCAAATTATTACTTCGTTAAAGACCCTGATGGCTACAAGGTCGAAGTGATTCGAGAAAATAGTCTTTAAAAATAATTAAACTTGTATTTTAGCACTTGTAAGATACAAGTTTTTTAACATTAGAATCATTTTATGACAATAGCTTAGGGGATAATAAATGAAAAGACAACATAAAAGGAAGCGTAGACGAAAATACAGACTGGTTCTCAGTCTTCTGAATCTGCTTCTTTTAGGACTTCTTATTTTTGGCGGACTACGAATCTATGAAATGTTTCAGGAGCAGGAATTCCAGAAAAAGATTACAGAAGTGATTGCCAAGGAAGAGCAAAGACATGCTGACAATGCCGAAAAGCAGGCTGGTAGGATTGGCAGCCATTATGTGGCAGCTTTTTATCCTCTTATGAATGGGCAGCCGCTTCAAAGTGTCAAAGATAAAATGTTGCAGAACAGTCAGAGCATTTCTGATGACAAAAAGCAGAAGGAAAACTTGACGGCTTTGACCTTTTTCTATACAGAGGAGAAGTCTACTAGTCTGGCCAATATCAAAGAAGTGATCATCCAGAGAAAAGATTACAGCATCTCAAAAAGAGACATCAAGTCTGAGGAGGCAAGAGAAGTAGCCTCGACTTATATCAATCAAGAAGGTGCAGCGGTCACTTTGGACAAGTTGTTTCAAAATCCAGAAGCTGCCAAAGAAATTTTTCTGAAGGAGTTGACCAGTCAGCTAACCTTTAGGCAGGTGGAGGAAAGTCAGCAAACAGCAGCCTTAAATGCTCTCCGAGAAATAGAGTTGAGCCAGTGGAACTTTCATTACGAGGATAGTTTATTTTCCATTCGTCTGCCCAAAGAAATCACCGGTGTGTCGAGCGTGACAGTGCCTCTGTCTAGTTTTTATGACCTAATCCGTCCGGAATATTTGCAGGGGGCTGATTTGGAAGCTTACCAGCAGTATGAAACCAAGCGGCATGAGAAAATGGTTGCCCTGACCTTTGATGACGGTCCCGACAGTAAAACGACTCCTCAGGCCTTGGAAATTCTGAAACGCTACAATGCTAAAGCGACCTTCTTTATGGTGGGACAAAACGTTGCGGCCAATCCAGAACTGGCTAAACGTGTCCTTGATGAAGGCCATCAGCTTGGCATCCATACTTGGAGCCATCCAGATTTGACCAAGCTGCCTGTAAATCAAGTCAAAAAAGAAATCCTAGATACTCAGGAAGCCATTTATAAGGCGACTGGTATTCGGCCTATGATTACAAGACCGCCTTATGGAGCCATCAACCCTACGGTTCAAAATGCTGTCGATCAGTCCTTTATCATGTGGAGCGTGGACAGTCTCGATTGGAAAACACGCAATACAAAGGCTATTATGCAGGAGATCGTGAAAACCCAACCGGGATCTATTATTCTCATGCACGATATCCATCAGACGACCATTGATGCCCTGCCAAGCGTTCTTGACTATCTGAAGAATAGCGGCTATACTCTGGTGACAGTTGATGAACTATTAGAAAATCAACTTCAACCACATCAGATTTATTACAGCAGAAATTAAAAAAAGCATTGGAAATTTAATATTTCCAATGCTTTTTGATTTGCTACCATCAAATAAAAATATTGATGACCGTAATTCTTGCTTAAGGACACACATACAGTTCTTGTTTTTTCAAGATGATTTCTCGAACAGAGGCATATTTTTTGAGAGCTTTTAATTCTTCTGGGTGGCTGATGAAGGTGATGACATAGCCTTCCTTGCCCATGCGACCTGTTCGGCCAGAACGGTGGGTGTAGGTTTCCAAATCGCGCGGCACTTCGTAGTTGACCACGCACTCTAGAGAATCAATATCAATGCCACGTGCAACTATGTCAGTCGCCAGCAAGAGTGTGATATCGTAATCTTTAAATTTCTCAAGAATGACCTTGCGGAATTTTACATTGACATCGCTGGCTAGAGAGACCACACTAGCTCCTCGGTACTGAAGCTTTTCTTCGGCGCTGCCCAAATCTGACAAGTTGTTGAAAAAAACTAGTCCACGAAATTCTTCTACATTGGATAGTTTGCGCAAGAGTTCAACCTTATCACGTTTCTCCACCTGCATATAGAAGTGCTGGATATTGTCCAAAGTCTGGTCGTCAATGCTGATGCGCAGAGTATTTTCGGCAATCTTATCTTGATCGAACTTAGCAGTAGCACTCATGTAAATCAGCTGGTGGTCCCGCGGTGCATAATGCAAAATCTTATCAACAAACGCATACTGGGAATCACTGAGAAGCTGGTCAAATTCATCTAGGATAATAGTATCAACATTCATCATCTTGATTTTCTTGAGCTTAATGAGCTCAAGAATCCGACCAGGTGTACCAATCAGTATCTCAGGCCCTTTCTTGAGCCGCTCAATCTGCCTTTTCTGGCTATTACCAGAGAGGAGGAGTTGACTGCTCAAGTCCAAGGGCTCCGCCCAAGATTTACAAACATCAAAAATCTGTCCCGCCAGCTCTGTATTTGGAGCTAAAATCAAAAGCTGCTGCGCTTTTTTAGGCTTCAATCTCAATAAGCTAGGAAAGAGATAGGCCAATGTCTTGCCCGTACCGGTTGGACTGATGCCTAGCACCGTTTCTCCCTGAGAAATAGGCTGGAATATTTTTTCTTGGATGGCAGTTAGTTCAGAAAAACCGAGCTGATTTAGCTGTTTCTGCCAGACTGTTGGAAATGTTTCTTTAATCATGGTCAACCTCAAATCTAATACCAGCATCTTTTCTCATAGCAAACAGACACTCATGCACAGCAGTAGCAGCCTGCAGGTAGTCGCTATAAAGCTCTTTCCGGTCGCCTTTAAGCACACGAGCAAAAGCATGAGCCTCTTCCAGCATTTGGTGGTCTGCTTGGCGGATAGTTAGATTTTCCGTCTCTCCATTGAGCTTTTGGAAAATGGCAGAGCGGATGAACTCGATACCATCTAAGGTCAGAGTGCCTTGGTCCGTATAGATTTCAGCTGGCAGCTGGCTATGAATATTTTTTCCAGCTTGAATACGAACCTGAAAATCAGGATAAATCAGACTGCCTGAACCGTTGAGGTCAACGCTATTTGGCAGTTGTTGAGCTGTATAGCAGACGCTTTGTGGAGCACCAAAGAGTCGGACAGCAGCATAAAGCGTATAAACTCCCAAATCCATCAGAGCACCGCCTGAAAATTTAGCAGAAAAAACATTGGGCTCCTGTCCACTCAGCAGGGCTCCCATCTTTGAGGAGTATTTAGCATAAGTAAAATTGGCTCCCCAGATTTTCTTGTCTTTTAGGAAGTCCTGAATGACTGCAAAAGCTGCTTCGTGGTAGTTTCTAGCTGCCTCAAAGATATAAACCTGATGTTCAGTTGCCAGCTTGACCAATTCTTGCCATTCTTCAGGCCTTGATACAGCCGGCTTTTCAACAATGACATGTTTTCGAGCCAAAATGGCTACCTTGGCATGGTTGAAGTGGAGGCTATTGGGACTGGCGATGTAAACCACATCTAGGTCGGCAGATAAGAATTCAATCATATCGGTGTAGAGTGCGACGTTTTTATAAGCTTGTGCAAAACACTCCGCGGCATTCAAGGTTCGCGAGTAAACAGCTGTAAACTCATACTCACCACTTAGTTGAGCTGCTTTGATAAACTTGTGGGAAATGGTTCCTGTACCGATGATACCGAGTCGTAACATACTTTCTCCTTTAAAATGATTTTCCTGAATTTTTCTTGATTCACCCTTTCATTATATCATGAATTGAGGTAAAATAGATAAGATAACAAGTAATGGAGAAAACAATGCAAAACAGACCTATTATTATCGGTGTTACAGGTGGCTCTGGTGGGGGAAAAACCAGTGTTTCTCGGGCGATTCTAGATAATTTTCCAAACGAAAAGATTTCCATGATTGAGCATGATTCTTATTACAAGGATCAGTCGCATTTGACCTTTGAGGAGCGGGTTAAGACCAACTATGACCATCCTTTTGCTTTTGATACTGACCTCATGATTGAGCAGATCAAGGAGCTTTTGGCTGGCCGTCCAGTAGACATCCCGACCTATGACTATACGGAGCACACGCGCAGTAATAAAACCTATCGTCAAGAACCGCAGGATGTCTTCATTGTAGAGGGTATTCTGGTCTTGGAAGACCAACGCCTCCGCGATTTGATGGACATCAAGATTTTCGTCGACACTGATGATGATGTGCGGATTATTCGTCGGATTAAGCGGGACATGGAGGAGCGTGGACGCAGTTTGGATAGCGTCATCGAGCAGTATCTGGGTGTCGTAAAGCCTATGTACCATCAGTTTATCGAGCCGACCAAGCGCTATGCGGATGTTATCATTCCAGAGGGCGCTTCTAATAAAGTTGCGATTGATTTGATTACCACCAAGATTGAAAAGATTTTGGAGGAAGCTAGAGAAGGATAGAAAGGAAGTCTGGTGTTACACTGGACTTTTTGGGTAAATTATGAGAAAGTTCGTCAAAAGGGAATTCCATTCTCGATCAAAGTTTTTTGCTTGTTTGCTGACCTTCTGCGCAGGTTTCGTGGATGCTTACACTTTCATGGAGCGCGGGGGTACATTGGTTGCGGGCCAGACAGGAAACGTCGTCTTTTTGTCCGTTGAACTGATTCATCACAAGACTGGAGAGATTGAAGTCAAACTAGCTACCATGCTAGCCTTTATGCTGGGGATTTTTCTAATAACTGTTTTCCGTCCCTTTTTTGAGCAGTCTATATGGCGAGTAAGTAGTATCTCACCAATGGTGCTCATCTGTACTCTGGTAGGTTTTATGCCAAGTACCGTTCCAAATATGCTGATCGTTCCTCCGATTGCTTTCTGTATGGGAGTCGTTGCGACAGCTTTTGGCGAAGTAGATGGCATAGTCTATAATAATTCCTTTATGACAGGAAATATCAAGAAAACGATGGTGGCTTTTGGAAATTTTGTGCGAACGCAGGAAAAACCATACTTGAAAGAGGGCATTTTCTTTGTTGCTTTGTTAGGAAGTTTTGTCATCGGAGCCATTATTTCTACCTACCTGCTCCAATTTTACGCCTTACGAACCATTTGGATCGTTGCAGGAATTCTATTTGCTTTCATGATGTTCCGCTTGGTTCAGTATGTACGAAGATAAAGACGAAGCTGCTAAGGAATGAAGAAGCCTTAGTTGTAAATTATTAAAAAAGAAGAGAAATGAGAAAAATAATTTTTATTGGACAGAGCGGCAATGAGGCTGTTTACTATAACACGCGAACAAAAGAGGCCTTAATGGCAAACAAAAGTGCCCTCTTAAATACAGAAGGGGCAAGAAGGTCGAATAGAGCCATTATTCCTTTGATTTTGCTTTTTGCATTATTTGGTGGAGGTACTGGAGTTGCGATTTTTTCTTTTACTAGTCCATTTAGATTAAACGAGAGGATGATTCCAATCATTTTACTAGCCATATTTTTAGTTTTTGTTGGCAGTACTTATATGTTGGAAAAGGCCTTGTATAAAAATGTTCGATCCACAGTTTTGGCAAACGAGGAACAATTTAAAGCTGCAGTGAATAGCAGTTTAATTTGGGAAGGATTTTCCGACAAGAAAGCAACATTAGGTAAAATTTTCTTTTTCTTGTTTATTATCTTGGTTCTTCTGTTTTGTTCAGGAATTGTAAGTCTATTTGGAATACCAGGAATGCTTATTCCTTATTATGAACATGAGTGGTTTGATCTTTCATTATTATTTTCACCAGTGGCAGGGGTGCTTCCAGCTGTGGTTGTGATTTCTCTTTTCCAAAACAACCCCATCCGCTGGTTGTTAGCCGTGCGGAAGTATGAACAAGGGGAAGTGGTGTTTAAACAGAAAGCAGAGGAGATAAATGAAATCCATTCTCTTTTGAAGGATAAAATGTAGAAGATAAGGAAAATCTCGAACAGGTTTGATTTAAACAAGGTTTGTTTCTTATGCTTATCACGAGGAGGTTAATATGCGAGCGCATCATGTAAATTTTCGTTATATTTTATTGGAGGATGGTGAGGAATACTTTCTATTGGATAAGCTACCGACATTAGGCGGTTATTTTTTCCCTTATCTGAATTGGTTTAGCAATCGAACACTTTACCGATTGACAGAAGCGCAGTTTTGGGAAATCCGAATGCGTAAAAAACATTGGTTGGAGACCCTTCTAATTCCAGCACCGATATTTTTAGCTGTTTCAGTATGGGCAGGGCGGATGCGAACTAGTGACAGCTTACATGCATACCTTAATTCACCTCGCTTTTCATTTACTGAAAGATGGATTTATTGGTTTCTTGCTTTTATACTAGCAGTAATACTTGCAAATCTTATCCATTTTTTATCATCTCGGTCTTTAGCAAAAAAATTTGATTTTAGTCTTTACAAAAAAGAGAAGGGAAAAATAAGATTAGCTAAATTGGCTCCTTGGATGAAAAAGCAGTTTAAGGGCGTTCTGATTCTTAACTTCCTAATCCTTTTGTTTAGCTTTTTCATTTTAAATTGGGGGACTTTAGTCTTTCTGATGTTTCATAGTCTTATATTACTAATGTCTACGCTGTTAGCAGGTGATCTAAGCTATAGTGAGAACTGTCAGTATACAATAGAAAGAGATGAGAAAGATAGTGCCATAAAATAAAGGTATTTACTTTCTAGTTGTTAGCTGCAGTGCTAGTAAAAATAAAATTCTGAATAAGTAAAATATTCAATAATACGGGAGACCAAAGTGACTACATTTAAAAAATTGTTATTTCTTGGAAATTTTCAAGAATAAGATATTTTCTATCATTTTGAATCAGGGAAACTCTATTCTTACTCTTATAAACCAGATAAGGTATGGGACATTAAATGGGCAGTTTTAGCTTCTGGACTGGTGCTAACCAACTTACTATCTTCCATCGGTTTTCTTACTTTCTCAAATTCTTTTGTAAAATATGGTTTGCTTATAAGCATGATATTCACCATTGTTCTTTTAGCAGAATGGGCTCTGAAACTCAAACATGATCAAGAATTGATAAGTTTTAACCCTAGTAATTATTTTGGTTGGTCTGACTTTATTAAGAAGTGCAAGAATAACTTGTTGTTCCTCTCATTGACAGGTATCGTTTTCTCTGTAATGACATTTCAATTTTTATTGACCTATCTTCAAGAAGCAAACTTGTATAACTATATCCTATTTAGTCTTTTTTTCCCAGTTTCCTATTTTTTAACATTTAAGGTTCGACCAATCAAAAGATTTTTGATGTTAAAGAAATTATCCGAGGAGATATCTAATACTTAAGTTATTACCAATAGGTAATGTTGTCCAGCTTAATAAAGAGAAAGTAAAAATCACTATTCTCTTTATGATAATAAAGATGAAATTGCTATTAGACTAGTCTGGTAGGAAATTGGAAAAGTTTAGTATAGGTGATAATGTATTAAAAAATGATTATCACGATTTATAATCGCCAGCAATTATTTGAATCAAATATATAATGGAATAAGCTGATTACCAAGGAGAATATTGTTGAAAAATAAAGCAAAGTTGGTTAATTTAGGTGCTTATAAGGATAAGTGTTACCATTTTGATTTTGAAAATAAAACATTATTAGAAGAGGTGAAACCTCCTAATTATTGGTCTTATATTTTAGTTCCGATAACTGTTTACGTTTTAAGATTTCTGATGACTGGTATTGAAAAAACTGGTATATTTGAAAGTGAAATACTCGGAAACCATAGGGAAAGAGTAAATAGGTTATACTAAACCAGACAGAATTTAATAAGTTTTTTTACTCAAAAAAACGTTATAGGCCTTTTCGATTCAAAGTTGAATTATCAGAGGCGCTGTAACTCTTGGAGGACTTTAATGAGTAAAATTGTGAGTAGAGGAGGATGCGAATTGAGAAAAAAGCCATCGATTGTTATCTATAAAAGATCAGCACTAGGATTGCTTAGTTTATTTAGTTTAATGGTGGTGACCAGTTTTTTTAATATCTTTCTAGAAGAAAATCGGTCAGCAAATCTTTTCTATTTCTTAGTATCAGTTTCTTTATTGCTCACAGTAGGTTGGATGGCCTTTGCTTTCATGGGAAAAATTCAGCTTGATGGTCAATACTTGCTTGTTTTCCGAAATTTTAAATACTATCGCTTTCCTCTTTCTTCGGTTACATTTTACTTCGGCAAGAATAGACACGCTTATCGTGGGAATTATGAATGGCCTTTATTTATTGTAGGGGAAGCGTTGACCCCAAATGGCAGCGGTCAAAAAGTAACACTGAAGTTGATTGGAAGTAAGCGGAAGAACTGTCAATTCCAGCAATTTATTCAAGAACATCTTGAAGGGAAAATACCACATCTGCCTAAGGAAGATTCGTGGAAACTGGACGCTTTTGGTCAGTTGGAGGTCATTGAAGATGAGCTGCATGAAGAACCAAAGTTAGCATTGGTAGTTACTAGGAAGTTGTCTGATTTTATCGAATTTGGAGCAGATCAAGGAAATATAAAAAAAACTGTGTTTTATGATATTAAGAGAAATGAGCTTTTTGTAGGGAAAAGTGTGCCTTTTCCAATGATTTTTCTACCAGGTGCTGGTTTTTCTTATGGCCTACATGTGTTAACTGAAAATCTGACTGTACGAGGTTTGTTCCCTTTACTTTTTTCCTTCATTTTCATGCTTTTACTGGCTCTTTACCAGTTTAAAAATAGAAGGGAGAAATCAGTAGTTGAAGTAGTGCCTTATGAGATGCCCAGAGACTATTTTGCCATCCAAAAATCCAACGGTCTTAAAACCTATGCTCTCATTTTACTCTTTGCCTTGATTTCAGCTGTTTTTTCGTGGTTATATCTTCTATTTGGCAGTTTCCTACTTTTATTTTTGACGATTGTGACATGGTATTGTTTCTTGCTCTTGCTCCTGTCTGGGCAATTTAAAAAAACTAAATATTTAAAAGTATTAGAAAAAGAAAAGTAATATAGAAATCAAAGATGGAAAAGTTGATTTGGAAAGCATGGGGATCAGAAATGGTACAAGGCTGGCAGATTTGCCGCGTATGATTCCCTTCTAAAGGATAAGAATGACTGGTTAGCTAAAGTTTAACTTTATAATCAATATAATACTATAAGAAGAAGCTGGCCTGCTTCTTTTTCTTTCTCGCATTTATAGTAATAAGACCACAAAATAATCCAGTATATTAAAAATTTTCAGAAAATATCGAATTATCTGTTGACAGCTGAATGATACTGTGCTAAAATACTAATCAATAACATTTCAAAAGGAGTCAGTCAAACATGAAGTCAACTCAATTTTCAAACTTTGCTTTGTTGTTGCGTTACTCGGGCTAGTGCGAAAGCATTAGTCCTGTTTGGCTTACCAAGCGGGAGTAAATCAACATCTCGCTTGGCTTCCAGCGAGATGTTTTTATTTTATTCTTCACAAAATCTTTGCTAGGATATACTGAGAAAAGCGAACTAAAAGTTCATTTCATAGTTGTATCTCTCATTGATTTTTATAGCTGTTTTAAACGATAAAGAAAGAGGAAAGTCTATGCAAAAAGTTGAGTTTCTAGATACCAGTCTTCGGGATGGTGAGCAGACACCAGGAGTGAACTTTTCTATTAAGGAAAAGGTTGCCATTGCTAAGCAACTAGAAAAATGGGGGATTTCTGCTATTGAAGCTGGTTTCCCAGCTGCTAGTCCAGATTCATTTGCGGCGGTGCAGGCGATTGCCAAAGTCATTACAAAAGCTTCTGTCACTGGCTTGGCGCGTTCGGTTAAGTCTGACATCGATGCTTGCTACGAGGCACTCAAGGATGCCAAACATCCGCAGATTCACGTCTTTATTGCGACCAGTCCCATCCATAGAGAGTTCAAGCTGAAAAAGTCCAAGGAAGAGATTTTAGCAGCCATTAAAGAGCATGTTTCTTATGCTCGTTCTAAGTTTGAGATTGTCGAGTTTTCACCTGAGGACGCGACACGTACCGAGCTGGACTTTCTGCTCCAAGTTGTCCAGACAGCAGTTGATGCGGGTGCGAGCTACATTAACATTCCAGATACAGTCGGCTTTACTACGCCAGAAGAATTTGGCAATATCTTCAAGCATCTGATTGACAATGTCCAAACAGATCGTGAGATTATCTATAGTCCTCACTGTCACGATGATTTGGGAATGGCAGTAGCCAACAGCCTGTCAGCAGTCAAGTACGGAGCTAGGCGGGTGGAAGGTACTATCAACGGTATTGGCGAGCGTGCTGGTAATGCTGCGCTAGAAGAAGTAGCGGTTGCTTTGGAAATTCGCAAGGACTATTATCAAGTTGAAACAGATATTATCCTTAATGAAACCATCAACACTTCAGAGTTGGTGTCCCGCTTCTCAGGTATTCCAGTACCTAAGAACAAGGCGGTTGTTGGTGGCAATGCCTTTTCTCATGAATCTGGTATCCATCAGGATGGCGTTCTTAAGAATCCACTGACCTATGAAATCATCACACCAGAGCTGGTTGGAGTCAAGAGCAATTCACTGCCGCTTGGCAAGCTGTCTGGTCGCCACGCCTTTGTTGAAAAGCTCAAAGAACTGTCTCTGGACTTTGAAGAATCTGAAATTAATGAGCTCTTTGCTAAGTTTAAGGTCTTGGCGGATAAGAAAAACGAAGTCACGGACGCTGACATTCGGGCTCTGATTGCTGGAACGACAGTTGAAAATCCAGAAGGCTTCCACTTTAATGATCTGCAGCTGACGACCAATGACGATCATACCATCACAGCAGATGTGCAGCTGGTTAATGGCGACGGCGAGACAGTCAACTGTGTGGCAGAAGGCAAGGGAAGTGTCGAAGCTATCTTTAATGCTATTGACCAATTCTTTAACCAATCTGTTCAACTTTTGGCCTATAACATTGAAGCCGTGACAGACGGAATTGACTCTCAGGCTCGTGTTTTGGTAGCTGTTGAAAACACCGACACAGATACGATTTTCAACTCCTCTGGTATTGACTTTGATGTTCTTAAGGCCAGCGCCATTGCCTATATCCATGCCAACACCTTTGTGCAAAAGGAAAATGCGGGTGAAATCGGTCATCAGGTATCCTACCGTGATCTGCCTGCAAATAATTAGAAGGAAGCGACTATGACAAAAGAAATTGTAGCTCTGGCGGGTGATGGTATCGGCCCAGAAATCATGGAGGGTGGTCTCCAAGTACTGGCTGCTGTTGCGGACAAGTTCGGCTTTACTTATCATGTCACAGAGAAAGCTTTTGGGGGTGCTGGTATTGATGCGGAAGGTCATCCTCTGCCTCTGTCAACTTTAGAAGCGGCCAAGGAGGCGGATGCTATTCTCCTAGCAGCTATCGGCAGTCCCCAGTACGATAATGCCCCAGTTCGGCCGGAGCAAGGCTTGCTCGCTCTGCGCAAGGAGCTTGAACTTTATGCCAATATCCGTCCAGTTAAGATCTTCGATGCACTTAAGCATTTGTCGCCTTTGAAAGCTGAAAGAATTGCTGGTGTGGACTTCGTGGTCGTACGTGAGCTGACTGGTGGAATTTACTTTGGTGAGCATATTTTGGAGGACAGAACCGCGCGTGATATCAACGACTACAGCTATGAAGAGGTGGAACGAATTGTCCGTAAGGCCTTTGACATTGCGCGTGGTCGCAGAAAGCGCGTGACCAGTATTGACAAGCAAAACGTACTAGCGACATCCAAACTCTGGCGTAGAGTAGCAGATGAGGTGGCCAAGGATTATCCAGATGTGACCTTGGAGCACCAACTGGTGGACAGCGCTGCTATGCTCATGATTACCAATCCTGCTAAGTTTGATGTTGTAGTAACAGAAAATCTCTTCGGAGATATTCTATCCGACGAGTCCAGCGTCTTGTCAGGAACGCTGGGAGTTATGCCATCGGCCAGTCATTCGGCTGCTGGACCGAGCCTTTACGAGCCTATTCATGGTTCTGCTCCAGATATTGCAGGGCAAGGCATTGCCAATCCTATCAGCATGATCCTTTCTGTGGCCATGATGTTACGGGATAGTTTTGCAGAGCTTGAAGCTGCAGAGGCGATTGAAGCAGCGGTTGAGAAGACTTTGGCTCAGGGTATTTTAACCCGAGATCTTGGCGGTCAGGCAGGGACAGTTCAAATGACGGAGGCAATTATTAAGAACCTATGAAATGGATATTAACGGGTATTTGCCTGCTATGGAACCTTGTCGTTTTCCTCCTTTATGGTTGGGATAAGCGTAAGGCTAAGAAAAATCACTACCGCATTCCGGAGAAGACCTTGCTCTTGTCAGCATTGGCAGCCGGAGGTTTGGGCGCTTTATTAGGCGGTCGCTTCTTTCATCACAAGACCAGAAAATGGTATTTCTGGTTGGCTTGGATTGGCGGAATAATAGTGGAAATCGGAATTTTATATTACATATGGAGAAGCTAGTATGGCTGGAAAATCGATTTTTGATAAGCTGTGGGAAAGACATCTGATAACAGGTGAAGAAGGCCAGCCCCAGCTTATGTATGTGGATCAGCATTATATTCATGAAGTAACCAGCCCTCAGGCTTTTCAAGGCCTTCGAGATGCGGGTCGCAAAGTTAGACGACCGGACTTGACATTTGGTACCTTTGATCATAATGTTCCTACGGTCAATATTTATGATATTCGGGATGTGATTTCCAAGGCTCAGATTGATAAACTTTCTGAAAATGTCAAGGATTTTGGCATCGAGCATGCGGCTCACGGATCGGAACTGCAAGGGATTGTCCATATGGTTGGACCCGAAACGGGCAAGACTCAGCCGGGCAAATTCATTGTCTGCGGTGACAGTCACACGGCCACTCACGGAGCTTTTGGAGCTATCGCTTTTGGAATCGGTACTTCAGAGGTAGAGCACGTCTTTGCCACGCAGACCATTTGGCAAGTCAAGCCCAAGAAAATGCTGGTCAAATTTAGCGGGGTGCCACCTAAAGGTGTCTATTCCAAAGACTTTATCCTCGCTCTGATTGCCCGATATGGTGTGGCTGCGGGTGTTGGCTATGTGGTCGAGTATGCCGGTGATGCCATTGATCATTTGACCATGGAAGAGCGCATGACCATCTGTAATATGTCCATTGAGTTTGGCTCCAAGATGGGCATTATGAATCCTGACCAGAAGACCTATGATTACGTTCAAGGACGGCCGGGAGCACCTAAGGACTTTGAGGCGGCAGTGGCTGATTGGAAGACTCTGGTCAGTGATCCCGACGCTGTCTATGATAAGGTCATTGAGATGGATGTTTCCCAGTTGGCACCTATGGTGACTTGGGGAACCAATCCTTCTATGGGAGTAGAGTTCGGCGCAGCTTTCCCTGAAATCCGTGACATGAACGACGAGCGGGCTTACAATTACATGGACCTCTCCCCAGGTAAGAAAGCAGAAGATATTGACCTAGGGTATATCTTTATAGGTTCCTGCACCAATGCCAGACTCAGCGATTTGCAGCTGGCGGCTAAGTTTGTCGCTGGCAAGCATATCGCTCCCAATCTGACTGCTATCGTCGTACCAGGCTCTCGTCCGGTCAAGCGGGCTGCTGAAAAGATGGGACTGGATAAAATTTTCATGGATGCAGGCTTTGAGTGGCGCGATCCGGGCTGTTCCATGTGCCTGGGAATGAATCCAGACAAGGTGCCAGACGGAGTTCACTGTGCTTCGACTAGCAATCGGAACTTTGAGGATCGGCAGGGATTTGGAGCTAAAACCCATCTTTGCAGTCCGGCAATGGCCGCAGCGGCAGCCATCGCCGGGCACTTCGTAGACGTCCGCCAACTACCGGAGGTCCAGTAAGGAAGGTTTATGGAAAAATTTACAATCTACACGGGGACAACAGTGCCCCTCATGAACGATAATATCGATACGGACCAAATTTTGCCCAAGCAGTTTCTCAAGTTGATTGATAAAAAAGGTTTTGGCAAGTATCTCATGTATGCTTGGCGTTATCTGGACAATCGATATACTGAAGATCCTGATTTCGTCTTTAATAGACCGGAGTACCGCAAGGCAACTATTCTGATTTCAGGAGATAATTTCGGGGCGGGTTCCTCTCGGGAGCACGCTGCCTGGGCCTTGGCTGACTATGGCTTCAAGGTAGTCATTGCTGGATCTTTCGGGGATATTCACTACAACAATGAGCTTAATAACGGTATGCTACCAATTGTCCAGCCGCTAGAAGTGCGGCAAGCCTTGGCGAATCTGAAACCGACGGATGAAGTGACGGTGGATTTGGAGCAGCAGAAGATTTTTTCACCGGTGGGAGAATTCTCCTTTGACATTGATGGTGAATGGAAGCACAAGCTCCTCAACGGTCTGGATGACATCGGCATTACACTCCAGTATGAGGATTTGATTGCAGAATATGAAAAAAATCGTCCATCTTATTGGCAGTAACCTTATTTTTGCTATATTGAGAAAATTCTGAAAAAATCTTGTTTCCAATAAAAATATATGGTAAAATAAATCTTAATTTAATAGAAAAGGAAGAAACTTATGACAAAACACATTCAATGGAACGGAACTCTTTCACAAGAAGGCTATGACATCTTGAAAGGCGATGGCGGCTGCATCGTTTGCCCGACCAAGGTGGGTTACATCATCATGACCAGCGATAAAGCTGGCTTGGAGCGTAAGTTCGAAGCTAAGGCACGTAACCGTAATAAGCCAGGTGTTGTCCTCTGTGGCAGTATGGATGAGCTTCGCGCTTTAGCACAACTCAATCCGGAAATTGAAGCTTTTTACCAAAAGCATTGGGATGAAGACATCCTCTTGGGCTGTATCCTTCCATGGAAGCCGGAAGCTTTTGAAAAGCTCAAAGCCTATGGCGACGGTCGGGAAGAGTTGATGACAGATGTTCGTGGCACTAGCTGTTTTGTTATTAAGTTTGGTAAGGCGGGCGAGCAGCTGGCAGCTAAGCTTTGGGAAGAAGGTAAGATGGTCTATGCTTCCTCAGCCAACCCATCCGGTAAAGGAAACCGCGGCAAGGTCGAAGGAATTGGCGAGCGCATCGAAAATGCTGTTGACTTAGTCATTGAAGCAGATGATTATGTAGCTTCTATCCAGCCAGACAAGACTATCGAAACTCGCTATGAGCAAGGTGTTATGGTCTCTATGGTGGACAAGGATGGAAAACTGATTCCAGAACAAGGTGGCCAACGTTCCATCTCACCAGCACCAGTGGTCATCCGCAAAGGCTTGGACATCGACAAAATCATGATGCACCTATCTGATACCTTTAACTCATGGGATTACCGTCAGGGCGAATATTACTAAGATAAAAAGAAGCTCAGTGTAAGAGGGGGATTTCCTCTTTACACTGAGCTTTTTAGTTCGAAACTTTGAGTTTAAAATCTTTATTCAGTTTAAAGTTATTTCCAAATAGAACAAAATTCTTGATAGATGAAACAACAAATGTTACAATAAATAAAAAATCAATTCGATATAGAAATAAATTAGAGGAAGTATGAAAGACAGTCATTTGGTAGCCTATCATATTCGTTTGTTGAATGGGCGGATTTTTCAAAAGTTACTGGGCCAGGAGCCTGAAGCTCTTTATCGGAGTGAACAGGGCAAGATTCTCACTGTTTTATGGAATAGTGAAACAGGGTGTGCGACGGCGACAGATATTGCTCTGGCGACAGGACTGGCAAATAATACGCTGACAACTATGCTGAAAAAGTTGTAAGAACGGGGTTTGGTGACCTTTAGTCAGTGTGGTTTAGACAAGCGAAAAAAATATGTCAAGTTGACAGAGCGGGGTTGGTCGCAGAAAGAAGTTGGCCATCGTGTCAGTCAAAAACTGGATGCTATTTTTTATAAAGGCTTCTCTGAGGAAGAAATTCGCCAGTTTGAAAGTTATCAGGAACGTATCTTAGCAAATCTAAAAGAAAATGAGGCATAAATCATGTCAAAACAAGTTGAAAATGCACGAAATCTATATATTCATGCCATTCAAGATGGGCGTGTTGCCGAGGCTCAAGCTCAGTCTGTAGGGGATACCTACATTCAACACTCGACAGGTGTGCCAGATGGGAAAGAAGGTTTTGCGGCTTTCTTTGCAAATTTCTTTGAGCGCCATCCCGAGCGTGAGATGAAGATTGTTCGCACCATTGAAGACGGCAATCTAGTCTTCGTCCATGTTCACCAATATCTCAATGGCGGGGAAGCTCAATGGGTGACGACGGATACTTTCCGTTCTGATGAGAATGGCCGTATCGTGGAGCATTGGGATGTGATTGACTACTATCGCGCTCCAGAAAATGGACAGTTAGACCAGATCTTTGGAGATTTTGAAATCACGGATTTGGACAAGACAGTAGCAAATAAAAAACCGTTCGTCGTTTCCTGCCAGAAATCTTTCAAAACGGCGAACTAGAGCAGTGGAGTGATTATGTGGCAGAAGATTTTATTCAGCATAATCATGAGATTGGCCAAGGAAGTCAGGCTTATAAAGACTATGTTTCAGAGAATGGGCTTACTTTTGACTTTGTTTTCCAACTTTTGGGACAAGGAAATT
This sequence comes from Streptococcus cristatus, assembly GCF_963529205.1. Lineage (GTDB taxonomy): Bacteria > Bacillota > Bacilli > Lactobacillales > Streptococcaceae > Streptococcus > Streptococcus cristatus_O. The sequence continues at coordinate 73,123 of NZ_CAURYF010000003.1, forward strand.
ATGTGGTCAGCTATGGGCAGACTCAGATCGATGGGGTGGCTTATGCCCAGTATGACATCTTCCGTTTAGAGAATGGATTAATTGTTGAGCATTGGGACAACAAAGAAGTCATGCCTAAGGTAGAAGACTTGACGAATCGTGGGAAGTTTTAAATTGAGGAGAAAGAATGATTGAATACAAAAATGTAGCGCTACGCTACACAGAAAAGTATGTCTTGAGAGATGTCAACTTACGGATTGAAGATGGTGAATTCATGGTTTTAGTTGGGCCATCTGGGTCTGGCAAGACGACTATGCTCAAGATGATCAACCGCCTTTTGGAACCTACAGATGGTGATGTTTACATGGATGGCAAGCGCATTAAGGACTATGATGAGCGTGAACTCCGCCTTTCTACAGGCTATGTCTTACAAGCAATTGCCCTCTTTCCAAACCTAACTGTGGCCGAAAATATTGCTCTCATTCCTGAAATGAAAGGATGGAGCAAGGCAGATATTCAGCAGAAGACTGATGAATTGCTGGAGCTAGTAGGCTTGCCTGCCGAAGACTATGGTCATCGACTGCCGAGTGAGCTGTCAGGTGGGGAACAGCAGCGTGTGGGTATTGTCCGTGCAATGATTGGTCAGCCAAAGATCCTACTCATGGACGAGCCTTTTTCAGCGCTAGATGCTATTTCTAGAAAACAATTGCAGACTTTGATCAAGCAACTGCATAATGAGTTTGGGGTGACGACCATTTTTGTCACCCACGATACGGACGAAGCTTTGAAATTAGGAGATAGGATTGCAGTTTTACAGGACGGGGAGATTCGTCAAGTAGCGACACCTGAGAAAATCTTATCTGCACCTGCGACCAGCTTCGTAGCGGATTTATTTGGAGGTGTTCAACATGGCTAATTTGTTTTCTACCTTTCAGGAGCGCTTTGGCGAATGGTTGGTAGCCTTAGGGCAACACCTCCAGCTGTCTCTTCTGACTTTACTAGTGGCCATATTCCTGACCATTCCGCTTGCTATCTATCTACATAGTCATAAAAAAGTAGCCAATTGGGTGCTGCAAATTGCGGGAATCTTTCAAACCATTCCTTCAATGGCCTTGCTGGGACTCTTTATCCCCCTCATGGGGATTGGTACACTGCCGGCACTGACTGCTCTGGTGATTTACGCTATTTTCCCGATTTTAGAAAATACTGTCACGGCTTTGAATGGGATTGATCCTAGTTTAGAAGAAGCTGGAATCGCCTTTGGGATGACCAAGTGGGAACGACTCCAAAAGTTTGAACTGCCTCTAGCAATGCCCGTCATTGTATCAGGAGTTCGGACAGCAACGGTTATGATTATCGGAACAGCAACTCTAGCAGCCCTCGTCGGAGCTGGTGGACTAGGTTCTTTTATCCTTCTAGGAATTGATCGTCGCAATGCCAGTCTGATTTTGATTGGAGCAATTTCATCCGCAGTTTTGGCCATTCTTTTCAACAGTCTCCTTAAATGGATGGAAAAAGCTAAGTTTCGAACGGTATTTACAGCTTTTGCGGTCTTAATCCTCGGCCTCGGCGCGTCTTACACACCGAGTCTGCTTCCCAAGCAGGAGAAGGATCATCTGGTTATAGCTGGGAAATTGGGGCCAGAGCCAGAGCTTCTCATGAATATGTATAAACTTCTCATCGAGGAAAATACGGATATGACTGTGACAGTAAAGCCAAACTTTGGGAAGACCGACTTCCTTTATCAAGCTCTGAAAAAAGGTGATGTTGATATCTATCCTGAGTTTACCGGTACGATTACTGGAACTCTCTTGCAGCCTGCTCCAAAGGTTAGCAATGACGCTGAAGAAGTTTTTGAAGCAGCACGTGATGGAATCAAAAAACAGGACAATCTAGTCTTGCTCAATCACATGGCCTATCAGAATACCTATGCAATTGCAGTTCCAAAGACTATCGCCAAAGAATACAATCTTAAAACCATCTCTGACCTTAAGACAGTTCAGGATAAGCTCAAAGCTGGTTTTACCCTAGAGTTTAACGATCGTGAAGATGGGAACAAAGGACTTCAATCTGTCTATGGACTGAATCTCAATGTGTCAACTATGGAGCCAGCCCTTCGCTACCAAGCTATCCAGTCTGGTGATATTCAAATCACGGATGCCTATTCGACTGACGCAGAACTTGCGCGTTATGATTTACAAGTTTTAGAAGACGATAAGCACCTTTTCCCTCCTTATCAAGGAGCACCTCTCCTGAAGGCTGAATTGCTCGAAAAACACCCTGAATTGGAAGGTATTCTCAATAAGCTATCTGGTAAAATTACGGAAAGCCAGATGAGCCAGATGAATTATCAAGTTGGCATTGAAGGCAAAAAAGCGGAAGCTGTCGCGCGTGATTATCTGGTCAAGGAAGGGCTTTTAAAAAAATAAGCAAAAAAGTTAGACTTGTAAGGTCTAGCTTTTTTGCTTACTTGGGGATAGATAGACTACGGATTGAAGAAGCTGTGTTTATCTCTTAGTCAGGCAATCTTCATCCATTTTTGGTATAATAAAGTATCAATTCATGGAGGTGTTTCGATGGCATCTAGTCAAGAATATTTGGATTTTATCCTGAGGCAGCTGCAGGGCTTAGGTCAAGAAATTAGCTTTCGCAAGATGATGGGGGAATATTTGCTTTATTATCGAGGTCGCTTATTCGGTGGGATTTATGACAATCGCCTGCTGCTCAAGCCAGTCAAGCCAGCTCTCGATCTTTTGGAAAATCCAATCTATGAAATCCCTTATCCAGGTGCAAAGCCAATGCTTCATATAGAAGAAGTAGAAGATGCTGCTTTTCTCTGTAGTTTGATTGAAGCGGCCTACCCTGCCTTACCTACACCTAAAAAGAAAAAATAGTCTTTCTGTTCTAATGGATATTTCTAAAATTTTCCGTTATAATGGATATTTTAAGATTTTTCCGTTATAATGGACTTAAAGGAGGTTTGGTCAGCTATGCTTTATATTGCTCTTATTGGAGATTTGATCGAATCAAAACAGCTGAAAAATCGTAAGCAGGCCCAGAAGGACCTGCAGGACATGATGGCGGTGCTAAATCAGGATTATCAGGATTATCTGGTGTCGCCTTTTACCATTACGACTGGAGATGAGTTTCAGGCTTTGTTGCGCCCTAATACTGAAGTCATGCGGCTCATTGATCAGATTGCCTTAGGCTTTCCTCACCCGATTCGCTTTGGCCTTGGTCTGGGTGAGATTGTGACCGAGATCAATCGCGAGCAAAGTATTGGTTCTGACGGTCCAGCCTACTGGAGGGCACGCGCAGCTATTAACGCAGTCCATGAGAAAAATGATTATGGCAGCAGTCGCTTGGCGGTATCCTTAGGCGATGACGAGCTCAGTCAGGCAGTTAATACAGTGCTGGCGGCTGCGTCCTTTATCCAGAGCAAGTGGAATGCTAGCCAGAGAGAGGTACTCGAGCGGATGCTCATGGAATATATCTATGATGAAAATTTTTCTCACGGGGAAATAGCAGAGTTGCTGCAGATTAGTCCCAGTGCGCTTAGTAAGCGGCTCAAGTCGTCTGGTTTGAAGATTTATCTGAGAAATCGCCATTTAGCTATGAGAATGATTCTACAGGCAGCAAAGGAGGCTGAAGAATGACAAATTTTATGGGATTTTCAGAATTTTTCATGCAGAATCCGATTCTTGTACTGACTTTGCTAGCTCATGTTCTAGCTGATTTTCAGCTTCAAAGTCAGAAGATGGCCGACCTCAAAAGTCGACGGCTAAATTTTTTAATTCGCCATTTGGGGATTGTTTTGCTACCTTTGTTGTTCTTAGGGATCATCCTACCTAAGTATCTGCTATTTTTCGCCTTGGTCTGGCTCAGCCATGCGCTTATTGATTTCTTGAAGTATAGGCTGCATTCTTTGATTGTCCGTCGCCAAGCTCAAAAGTTAGCCTTTTTACTGGATCAGCTCTTGCATCTGATAAGCGTTTTTGCTCTTTATTTTCTCTTAGGACAGCAGCAAATTCCAGCTCCTAATTGGCTGTCTGAGCGCTACCTCATGCTGCAGGCTCTCTTTTTCTTCGCCCTTACTGGTAAGCCAATTAATATCCTCTTTAAACTCTTCTTCAGCAAGTATCAGGCAAGGGAAGAGAGTGGAGAAGCTATTGCGGGGGCTGGTGCTATGATTGGGATTTTGGAGCGCTTGATTATGGGACTTTCCCTTATTTTCGGACAATTTACAGCGATTGGATTGGTCTTCACAGCCAAATCTATCGCTCGCTATAATAAAATTTCTGAAAGCCAGTCCTTTGCAGAATACTATCTGATTGGCTCACTCTTTAGCATGATCAGTGTTTTACTGACTTATGGCTTGCTTTATTGGTAATAAAAACTGAGGCTGGGATATAATTCTCAGTCTTTACTTTGATTCTTATTTTCTATAAAGAAAGGAGAAGGCACATGGCCAAAAACCTAGAAGATATGTCTTTAGAAGAATTATGGCAACTATTCCCGATTTTCTTAGAGGAGCACAATAAGGACTGGACAGCTTGGTATGTGGAGGAAAGCAGAAGAATACAAAGTTTTTTGCCAGCAAATCAGTTGTATAAAATGCATCATATTGGTTCCACATCTATTGAGGGGATATGGGCTAAGCCGATTATTGATATTCTCTTAGAAATTCCTCGAACTGAAGATATGGATAGCATCAAGAGAGAATTGCTGGAGCATGGCTACCTGCTTATGTCAGAGTCAGAAGGCCGCATGTCTTTTAACAAGGGCTATACACTGCAAGGTTTTGCTGAACGAGTTTTTCACTTGCATCTGCGCTACTATGGAGACCATGATGAACTCTATTTCCGAGACTATCTGAAAGACCATCCAGCTGTCGCTAAAGACTACGAGCAGTTGAAATTAATCTTATGGAAAAAGTACGAGCACAATCGTGATGCCTATACAGAAGCTAAAACTGATTTCATCAGGCAGTACACGCAAAAAGCCAAAAAGCTTTATAAGAGAAGGTATGATGACAGCCTGTCCTAACCGGAAAGTCCTGCAAATCCACTATATTTGGTTTAATTAGAATAAATAACTCGACAGTTACCTCAATTCGTTATAATACGTATTCATAGTTATAAATTTCAATTTAAATAATATGATGTGATTTAAATTGAATCTCAAATCCTTTATTTGTTTACAAATACTAGAAATGTTATAATACTAGTCTATACCAAGATAGGAGGTGGAAAATGAGAAAACGGTCTATCATCGCACTCTCAACTTTTCTGTTTATTGGTCTTGTCACTTTATTTCTAGGGTCCAAGCTACAAACAAGAGAGGTTAATAGTAGTGACTATATTCAATCAAGGACTCCGACATTATTTTTCCATGGTTATGGCTCAAGTGCTAATGCTGAAAAGCATATGGTAGAGGCAGCTAGACAAGCTGGAGTTACTCAAACCATCATCACAGCTACGGTTGACAGTCATGCTCAAGTAAGCTTGAAAGGAGAGATACTAAAAGATGCTATCAATCCAATTGTCATGGTTGAGTTCGAGGACAATCGAAATGCTAATTATGCCCAAGACGGAGAATATGCAGCAGCAGTTGTTCGAAAGTTGCAAGCAAGGTATGGATTTAAAAAGATGAATTTTGTCGCACATTCTATGGGAAATATGTCTATCTTATTTTACCTATTAGAACATGCTCAGAATGAAGAGCTTCCACAGTTACAAAAGCAGGTAAATATCGCCAATCATGTCAATGGTTTGGAGGGGATGGATCTGCCAGCTAATTTGACTATTCTAGATAACCATACAGGACAACCTAGCGCCATGAGTGATAACTATCAAAAACTTCTGGGCTTGCGCGAAATTTATCCGCAAGATCAAGTGGAGATTCTCAATATCTATGGAGATTTTAAAAATCAATCAGATGGTTCTGTTTTAAACGTTTCCTCTCGCAGTCTCAAGTATCTTGTAATCGACAATGCCAAGTCCTATCAGGAAAAACGAGTGACTGGCCCTCTGGCTCAGCATAGCCAGCTGCATGAAAATCCAGAAGTAGATAGATTATTGATTGATTTTCTTTGGGGCAAATGATTTTAAGAAATGCAGGCTATTCTCTGTCTATAAGAAAACTTTAAGCATTTTATACTATTTTGTTCTATGGAAGGTTTTCCTTTCCTAATTTAATGCGACAGCGCAATCCGCTGATTATAATCGAAGCTTCTCTAAAACCTTATTGTTTAGAGATAGATTGAGGAGTTAAATGAAATTTAAGAAAACATTACTAACGGCAGGAGCTTTTCTAGCTACGCTCTTTACCGTTTCTACAGCAATGGCTGACACAAACGTTCAAAAAGTCATTGACGAAACCTATGTTCAGCCTGAGTATGTCTTGGGCTATTCCTTGGATGACAGCCAAAAAGAGCAAACGCTTCAGCTCTTAGGCTACAATGCAACGAGTGATTCTAAACCTCTGAAAACAATGACACCTGATGTCTATTCAAAGATTATGAATGTAGCAAATGATCCTAGTTTGCAACTGTATTCTTCTGTTAAGATTAAGAAGTTGGGCAACAAGAAGCCACTTCAAGTCAAGATTGTGACGCCGCAAAATATCACCAAGGTTACAGAGGATATGTATCGCAATGCAGCAGTCACCTTGGGCGTGCAGCATGCAGAAATTACAGTAGCAGCACCTATCCCTGTAACTGGAGAAAGCGCCCTAGCTGGTATTTATTACTCGCTGGAGGAAAATGGAGCTAGCGTTCCTCAGGAAAATAAAGATCTGGCTCAGGAAGAATTAGCCGCACTTTCAAATATCAACGCTGAGAACCAAGGTAAGGAAGGTTACGATGCTGATAAGCTGAATGTGGCTCTGACAGATATAAAAACAGCTGTTGCCAATGCTAAAAAGAATAACAGCAACTTGACAGAAGCTGATGTCCGTAAAATCGTTGAAGAAACACTGAAAAACTACGGACTCAGTAGCTCAATTACAGCTGACCAAATCAACCTGATTGTCAACTTTGCGGTCAATCTTTCAAGCAGCGGAGTCATCACAAATGCTGATTTCACAAAGACACTCAACGATCTGAAAAACAGTATTGTCTCAAAGGCCGGTGATACCTTCAATAATATCAACCTCAACTTTGACGCGAACGGACTTCTGGAAGATAGCGGTAATTTCTTCAGCAATATCTGGAATGCAATCGTCAATTTCTTTAAGGGCCTGCTAGGTCAATAAGACTGTCTTTAAAATATAACTAAAAAACCAGCTAGATTCTAGCTGGTTTTTGCATATTTTTACTCCCACTCCACAGTTGCAGGTGGTTTGCTGGTAATATCGTAGACGATGCGGTTAACATGGTCAACTTCATTGACGATACGGACAGAGATTTTTTGCAGAACTTCCCAAGGGATCTTGGCAAAGTCAGCTGTCATACCATCGATAGAAGTGATAGCACGAATTGCAATTGTGTAGTCGTAAGTCCGGCCATCGCCCATAACACCGACTGAACGAACGCCAGTGTTGACAGTGAAGTATTGCCAGATATCGCGGTCAAGACCAGCCTTGGCGATTTCTTCGCGGAGAATAGCGTCTGATTCGCGGACGGTTTCCAATTTCTCCTCTGTGATTTCACCCATGACACGGATAGCAAGACCAGGGCCTGGGAATGGCTGGCGCCAGACAATTTCATCAGGCATGCCAAGCTCTGTACCCAAAGCGCGCACTTCATCCTTGTAAAGTGTATTTAGAGGTTCAATTAACTCAAACTGCATATCTTCTGGCAGACCGCCAACATTGTGGTGAGACTTGATAGTTTGAGCAGTGTCAGTACCAGATTCGATAACGTCAGTATAAAGTGTACCTTGAGCCAAGAATTTTACGTCTTTTAGTTTGCTGGCTTCGTCGTCAAAGACATAGACAAACTCGTTTCCGATGATTTTACGTTTTTGCTCAGGATCAGATACGCCAGCAAGTTTGTCAAGGAAACGCTTCGCTGCGTCCGCTTTAACGATATTAAGACCAAACTTGCCACCTAGCATCTCCATAACTTGATCAGCTTCGCCTTTACGCAAAAGACCATGATCTACGAAGATACAGATCAATTGATCGCCAATAGCTTTCTGCAAGAGGACACCTACGACAGAAGAGTCAACACCACCTGATAGGCCGAGTAGGACACGCTTGTCACCGACTGTTTCACGGATTTTTTGAATCTGCATATCGATGAAGTTATCCATAGACCAGTCACCCTTAGCGCCACAGATATTGAGAGCAAAATTGCGCAGAATGTCGTAACCGTACTCAGAATGACGAACCTCAGGGTGGAACTGGATTCCGTAGATTTTCTTGTTAGGATTTTCAATAGATGCAAAAGGACAGTCTGCAGATGTACCAGTGCGGACAAAGTCTGCAGGGATCTCCGTCACCGCATCACCGTGGCTCATCAGGACAAGCTGCTCTTCTGGTGTGCTTTCAAAGAGAGGAGAAGTGGTATGTGTTAGTTTTGATTGACCATATTCACGATTGCCGGCATCACCTGCTGGCACCACTTTCCCGCCTAATTTATGAGTCAAAAGCTGCATACCGTAGCAAATCCCCAAAATTGGAATACCAAGTTCAAAAATCTCTGGGTCAATATCAAATGAACCTTCTTCATAAACTGAGTTAGGTCCACCTGAAAGGATAATCCCAACAGGACGGATAGCACGGACTTCATCCGCCGTGATCTTGTGGCTCTTGAGTTCAGAAAATACACCAATTTCACGGATACGACGTGAGATCAGCTGGTTGTACTGGCTGCCGTAATCAAGCACGATGATTTTTTCAACATCTTGCAATTCAGTTGTAGTTGTCATCTTTTCCCTTTCTTAAAAGAAGTAATCTTTTTCCCATCATTTTATCACAAAAATCGAATTTTTCCAAGGTAATAGGACTAGCTGCAAGTAAAAATAACTGAAAAGTAAGGACTTTTGCTCTAAGAATTGATAATAAAATAGGATTTTCCTACATTAATTGATATTTAGTTTGACTTTTAAACTAATTGATAATACAATAAATGTATAAAAAAGCTGCTTAAAATCAGAAAAGAGGGCTATGATGTTACCTGCTTATGTGAAAATACATGATCAAATTAAAAAAGATATTGACGAGGGTATTTGGGAGATTGGCGAGCGTTTGCCAAGCGAACGTGATCTTGCTGAAACTTTCGAGGTCAGCAGAATGACCCTGCGCCAAGCTATTACGCTTCTGGTGGAGGAAGGGGTGCTAGAGCGTCGAGTCGGCAGCGGGACTTATGTCGCAAGCACACGCGTTCAGGAAAAAATGCGTGGAACAACTAGTTTTACAGAAATTATGAAGTCTCAAGGAAAAATACCGTCCAGCCAGCTGATTTCCTACCGTCGGACACTGCCTAGCGAGCGAGAAGTCGAAAAGCTGGGCATCCATAAGACAGAGAACATCATCCGCATGGAACGGGTTCGCTACGCTGATGATATCCCCGTGGTCTATGAAGTTGCCTCAATTCCAGAGAAATTTATAAAGAATTTCAAAAAAGAAGAAGTGACCAGTCATTTCTTTCAAACTCTACAAGAGCACGGCTATAAAATTGGCAAGTCCCAACAAACTATTTACGCCCGTTTGGCCAAGGAAAAAATCGCTAAATACCTAGGAATCCCCCGTGGTCATGCTATTTTAGGCTTGACACAAGTTTCTTATTTTGATGATGGAACAGCCTTTGAGTACGTAAAAAGCCAGTATGTCGGCGAACGCTTTGAATTTTATTTAGAAAACAAATGATTACATAATTTAAATTACGTTATAAAAAACTGTCGGTCGGCAGTTTTTTATAATTCTCCATTTTCAAACATACCGAAAGAGTGGAGTTTAAAGGGATTATTTGGTATAATATTCTTTATGGAAATTGAAAAAACAAATCGAATGAACGCTCTGTTTGAGTTTTATGCAGCTTTGCTGACCGACAAGCAAATGAACTATATTGAGCTCTACTATGCGGATGACTACAGTCTTGCTGAGATTGCCGAGGAGTTTAATGTGAGCCGCCAAGCTGTCTATGACAATATCAAGCGGACGGAGAAAATTCTGGAAGACTACGAAATGAAACTGCACATGTACTCTGACTATATCGTCAGAAGTCAGATTTTTGATCAGATTATGGAGAAATACCCTGATGACCCCTATTTGCAGGAGAAGCTTGCGATTTTGTCCAGCATTGATAACCGAGAATAAAACGGATAGAAACCTGTCCATTTCCATCATTTGATAATTAAGAGGAGAAATATTTATGGCTTTTGAAAATTTAACTGAACGTTTACAGAACGTCTTTAAAAACTTACGCAGAAAGGGAAAAATTTCTGAGAGTGATATCCAGGAAGCGACCAAGGAGATCCGCCTTGCTCTCTTGGAAGCTGACGTTGCCCTGCCTGTTGTTAAAGACTTTATTAAAAAGATTCGTGAGCGGGCTATTGGACACGAAGTTATTGACACGCTCAATCCAGCTCAACAAATCATCAAAATCGTAGACGAAGAGCTAACAGCAATTCTGGGTTCTGACACTGCCGAGATTATAAAGTCACCAAAGATTCCGACTATTATCATGATGGTTGGTTTGCAAGGGGCTGGTAAAACAACCTTTGCGGGTAAGTTGGCCAATAAACTCAAGAAAGAAGAAAATGCTCGTCCTTTGATGATTGCGGCGGACATTTACCGTCCAGCGGCTATTGATCAGCTGAAAACACTGGGCCAACAGATTGATGTGCCAGTCTTTGCCTTGGGGACAGAAATTCCAGCAGTAGAGATTGTCCGTCAAGGTTTGGAGCAAGCCAAGGCTAATCACAACG
>NZ_CAURYF010000004.1:0-82184 GCF_963529205.1 Streptococcus cristatus
GAGTACTTGGTTTGGGACCAAGGTGTCGCAGGTTCGAATCCTGTCTTCCCGATATGCTAATTCATAAAAGACAACGGCTATATGCTGTTGTTTTTTATATCTTATGGCTTCTGTTTTTTTGCTTTTCTATAATGTCTCTATAATTTATAAGTTTTCGTAAATTAGATAGTATCCATATAGGATGTGGTCTTTTTACTTTTTGATTAAAGTATTTGGCTTACTTCATATTTTTGGGTGTTTATGCGTGCCTATTGCCTTGATTGAATTTTTACTTAATTTTTTGTATACTAATATGAGGATAATCATTTATGGATGGGAGATTTTTATATGTTAAAGCAAGATTGGCTCGAATATTTTGAAGCTGTGAATGGCCGTTCAGCAACGGATGCGGAAATTACTCAAGCTTTGCTGGCTGGTGAATTTGTTGAACCTGAGGTGACAAGTACGAACTAAGTTGGAAGTGAAACTGGCTCAATCATATCAGACTCAGTGCAAGCACAAGGAGTTACTTCAAACGGTGAATATTATGCTCAGGCGCAAAATGCTTTTCAGGAACAGAACGTGCAAGCCCCGTTTGCTCAGCCAACTGGGCAGCAATATCAAGAGCTTCCTCAGCAACAGCAAAACCTAAATCAATTTGCTAATCAGACACAATCGTTTACTCAGCAGGGCTATCCTTATCAACAGCCAAATGGTGGGCAACCTAACCAGTTTGTTGGTCAGCCTCAATCTTCTAGTCCGCAAGGATTCAATCAGCAACCTTATCAAAACAATCCGCAAGGGCAGTTCAATGCACAGAATTTCCAGCAAGGTCCACAGGCCTACTATAGTCAGCAACAGCCTGTGCAACCAAGTGAATTTTCTAAAACAATGAAAGGTTTCTGGGCTTGGCTTATTTCTGCTTGGAAGTCGCCAACTTCAGAAGTTGAAAGTAGTAAATTAAATGGCTATCTTTCTTTAGGCTTGACTGTTTTCTTTGCAGCTATTGTGGTGAATTATAACTTTTATAATCTTATTTATTCGGTGAGTTTTGGCTTTTATAGTGGCCCGACTTTTAATTTTAGACTGTTAGTGGTCTCACTGATAGCTGTAGCTCTCGTTCTTTTCTCCATTATTTTAGGAGGTTTTGCTGTAAAACGCATGGTCTATAAGGATGAAAGCTTTAGCTTTAATAAGGCATTTGATTGGTATGGCCGGCTCTATGCGATTGTCTTACCTTTTGTAGCTCTTTCTGCTTTATTTAGTTTATTAGGCATTATGTCTGTATCCCTCTTCCTAGCATGGATCGGCTTAGTGTTAATTGGGGTTGGTGCAACCTTTGCTTTGATTTATTCAAAATCTAGCACGTCAATGGATCCTTTTTATAAATATTTACTGGCAATTATTGTCAATGGTGTGATTACATTTATCTTTACTTTCATCGCTTTCTCATTGCTGATGAGTCTTATGATGATGTAATGTTTTAGGAGGTGATTTATGGCAACGAAAGAAAAATGGGTTGAGCTTTTTGAGCAAGTGATTGGCAGAAAGCCAACCGCAGATGAGTTTTTAGAAGGAAAACGTTCTGATTTTGATCCCAGAAAGATTATTTCTATTGCGGCTCCAGCAGGACAAAGTAACGATGGGCCAGCTGAAGAGAAGCAAAGCTCGGTGACTCAGGAACAAAATTTGGAGCAAGAGGAGCCAGCCCTAGAGTTTTTCAAAGAAGAATCTGTTGTGGATTCTCCTAAAGAAGAGAAGCAAGAGATTTCAGAATCGGATCAATACCAAGAGCAACGGGAAAATTGGCTGCAAGCTTTCGAGATGAATATTGGTAGAAAGCCGAATAAAGAGGAATTTTTAGAAGCTAGAAATCAAGGTTTTCTTAATCTGCCTATCCGCTCTGAATTATTGGATTCGGAATTGCCACAGAAAGCAATAAAAAAAGCAGAAAAAAGAATGTCGAAGAAGAAAGCCATGCTGATTGCTTTTCCTCTGATTTTGCTTTCTGTTTTGGTAGCAGCCTTTCTATATCTGAGCTCCGTGACAGGTGTTAAAGTAGTGACGGATGATTTTGCAAAAGCAGTTACGAAAAAGGATTATGATGGAATTGCAAACCTTCTCTCTACGAATTCAGATAAGTGGACACGCGCAGATGCGAGGGCTTTAGTCGAACACTTAGAAAGTCAAGAAATCAATATTGAGACCGAGTTGGACAACATTGCTAAGTCAAAGGGAAAATCAGCCTATATTGATGACAATCAGAATAAACTTTTAGGTGTAACTGAAAAAAGCAAGAAATTTGGGATTTTTCAGGAATATCAAATAGTGGCCTATCCAGTAGAGGTTAAGGTTAACACGAACTTAGACAATGCGAGTATCAAAGCAGGAGATAAGAAAAGCCTTACTTTGAGTAAGAATGCTGAAACGAATATTGGTAAATATCATTTTATCAAGCAGGAATTTACCCTGAAAGGGAAGACGGAAGTCGGAGAGATTGAGAGCAAGATTCAGCTTGATTTGGCAACTGCCAAGAACAATGAAATCAAATTAGATCTTAAATCTGAAAAGAAACGATTAAAGGTGATTATGCCAGCAGAAGCTGCAAATGCAACGGATCTTAAAATTGTTGTAAATAGCAAGGAAATTGGTGGTGGCTTGGAAACAGATATTCAAGTCGTACCACATCAAGAACTGGAAGTTTATGCTAAATTTGTTGTTGCTGATAACACTTTTGTAACCAACAAGGAAAGTATTGTTGTCAAGGGAGACACGCTTGATGTTGCTTTATCTTTACCTAAAGAAGTGACAGATAAGATCAAAGAAAAGGACGAAGAAGCTAAAAAGGTAGAAGCTAACAAGGCAAAAATCACCAATTTCCTTAGCGAATATCGCACGGCTGTTTTCAGATCGGTCTCTAATCGTTCTAATTATTATGCTCAATATTATGACACTTCTAGTCCAGCATACAAAGAGATGGTTGAGTGGACTACAGGTGGTGGTGTCAAGAAGGCGAAAATTGATTATTACGATCCAGGATCTTTGGATATCCGTGAAGTGAGAGAGGAGAACGGGTCCTATATTGTGACAACTTATGAAGACTATACAGTTCACTATATTGATAGTACTCCAAATAGTGTCAATCGAAAAAATAAAACTTACTATTTGAAGCCGACCGGAAATTCCTTTGCAATCTACAATATTGAAGTTTCAGAAAGTTAGTGGGATACAATGAAATCTAATAAATTTATTTTTCTAGCAGTTTCAGTCTTGGTTTTAGGGGCTTGCTCAGCTACTAAAGACAATACTGAAAGCAGTACAAACAAGCAGGCAAATAGCTCAAAGGTATCTGTGGAGAAGAAAGAGGCTGAAAAAGACCAAACATCTAGCCAAGATACCAGAAGTGAGTCGTCGGATGGCACGGAGTCTAAGAAGGAGCAAAAGCAGGAAGTAACTGTCGATAAAAATGTTTCTTACAATGGGAGCTACTATAGTGTTCAAGGAAAATATGACGAAATTGTCATTGCCAATAAGCACTATCCCTTATCAGCTGACTACAATCCAGGTGAGGATCCGACTGCTAAAGCAGAATTACTTAGGTTAATCGCAGATATGCAGTCCAAAGGTTATCCTATCAGCAACCAATACAGCGGCTTTCGTAGCTATCAAACTCAAGTCGGCCTTTATCAGAGTTATGCTAATCGAGATGGGCAAGCCGCAGCTGATCACTACTCAGCAAGACCGGGCTACAGTGAGCACCAAACTGGCTTAGCTTTTGATTTGATTGATAATAGAGGTAATCTAGTTGAAGAAGCTGGGGCTAGTCAGTGGCTCTTGGACAATGCCTACAAATATGGTTTTGTAGTGCGCTACCCTGTTGGCAAAGAGGCTTCTACTGGCTATATGCCAGAAAGTTGGCATTTGCGCTATGTAGGAAAAGAGGCTAAAGAAATCTCTGAATCTGGCCTCACATTGGAGGAATATTATCACTTTACAGGTGGTAATTATGTCCAGTAAAATCTAATTGCAGACTCAGCATCTACTCTATTCTCAAAAGTTAGAAGCTACATACCTAATTTTAAAAGTGGAATTGAGATATGCTGTTTCTGTTGTATGATTAGAAAATGCAATAGTAAAACCAGTCCTCGTTTTTGGGGACTGGTTTTTTGTTTTGTTGATGCTAAGGCATAACTCATAAGATGATCAGAACTCGAGTTAACTCTGGTTCTATTCTTTTATAATTTCAATCTTTTCGATTTTGATATCTGTTTTGGGCTTGTCTTTATCACCAGTTTCTGTGGCAGCGATTTTATCTACTACGTCCATGCCTTCAATGACTTGACCAAAGACAGTATAGCCGCCGTCAAGACTTGGGTTTCCGCCGTTTTTGTAAGCTTCAATGATTTTAGCTGGGAAGGTGTCGGTCGGTAATTGTTTAGATAAGTCTTTCTTGCTTTGGTTGATGAAAAATTGACTACCGTTGGTGTCTTTTCCAGCATTGGCCATGGCTAATGCACCGCGCAAGTTGTAGAGGTAAGGGGAATATTCATTCTTGAAGCCATTTCCTGAGTCGATAGACTTATTTTTGCCTTTCCAGATGGATTCGCCGCCCGTGCCATTTCCTTTAGGATCGCCAGTCTGAATCATGAAATCATTGATAACGCGGTGGAAAATCACCCCATCATAATAGCCTTCCTTGGCATGTGTCAGAAAATTTTCGACCGCTAAAGGAGCGTATTTGGGAAATAACTTGAGACGAATATCTCCTTGGGTTGTGATAATCTTGACTTCAGCCTCGTCTTCGGCAACTTCTGTAGATAGCTGCGGGAAGTTGGCATTTTCATTGGTCATAGCATCCTTGTATTGTTCACGGAGTTTTTGAGCTTCAGCTGCCTCAGAGCTGGTATCGGTAGCAGAAGCCTGCTTAGGAGCGCTGGAGGACTTGGTGGTAGAATCTTCTTTAGTGGAGCAGCCTGTCAGAGCAAGTGCAGATAAAAGACTAAAAAGAATGATTTTTTTCATAAATAACCTTTCTATGCGTAAGTTTATGAACTATTGCTATTTTACTATAAGTGCCTTAGTTTTTCAAACTTTCCTGCGTCAGAAATTCCAATAGTAGCGATTTAAGGATTTCTGGACGTAGATTGTAGTTGTAAAGTTCTTGCAAGCTGACCCATTCGGGCTGGTAAATGTTTTGGAGACTACTGCGCTCAAGCTCCTCGCCTTGTATGCGGGGAGTCTCGGCCGTACATAGTTCAGCGTAAAAATAATACTCCTGTCTGCCCTGATTATTAAGGGAAAAAGCTGTGCGCAGCTGATCGACAGAAAAGCTAAGATTGACTTCTTCTTTCATTTCCCGTAAGGCAGCCTCTAAAGCCTTCTCTCCAGGCTCGATAGTCCCACCGGGAATCACGAAATACTCTTATCCTTCCTTCCAGCGGTGAATAAGCAAAATCTTGTCCAAGAAAGGATTGTAGACAATCACACCTGCTCGCATACTATTCTCCTTTCCGATGCTTTTCTTCTACTTAGTCTAGCAAAAATAACTAAGGATTACCAATCTCAAACTATGACAACATTTTCTTGAAAATTTTGCTTACGAGACAAAGATATTTATGCTAGCATGAATCTTATTCATCAGAAATGGAGTGCTTATGCTTAGAAATGTTATGGTTTGCTTTTTAATGGTGTATTCTTGTCAATGGAAAGCTATTTAGGAGCTTGGGCAACAAACTTTGTAATGGCAGTCCCCCTCAACTTCCTCTTGGTTGGTCCGCTCTCGCCTTTTATACTAGGGCGTATCCAGAAACCTTTCCCTAATTAAGAAAAAGTCAAAGATTTTGAAGATGATGATGAAGTTCCGACAATTATTTGAGGAAAAATTATGGTAAAATAAGATAAGAATGAATGGTTTCGTTTGATAAAAATTTGTCGTTCGTTTGAAGGGAGTTTGATTATGGCAAGACGTTTAACAAGAAGTGCTGATGATAAAATCATTGCGGGAGTTTGCTCCGGCTTGGCTCGGTATTTTAATATAGATCCGGTCATTATCCGTGTTATCTGGGGAGTTTCCTTTTTTGCTTATGGGATTGGACTTCTTCCCTACCTCATTTTCTGGGTGATTTTGCCAGAAGAATAAAGCAGAAACTAGTTGCAAAAGGCAGCTAGTTTTCTCTTTAGAAGATCTTAAAATATGGTATAATGAAAGTTATGGCAAATAAGAAAAATACAAAAAACAGTCGGACTACGAGACGGCCGACAAAAGCGGAATTAGAAAGACAAAAAGCGATTCGACGAATGATAGTCACCTTTGTTTTGGCTATCGCTTTGTTGTTTGCTGCTTTAAAGCTGGGAGCTTTTGGAGTCACCATTTATAACTTAATTCGGGTTCTAGTAGGGAGTCTGGCTTATGTGGCGATTCTAGCTGCTTTGTTTTATCTCTTTTTCTTTAAGTGGCTGCATAAACATGAAGGAAAGATTTCAGGCTTCATCAGCTTTTTCTTAGGACTAAGCTTAATCTTTCAAGCCTATTTTGTTCATGTTTTGCATCTGAAAGGGCAGGTTTTATCCACAACGCTTACGCGAGTCCTGACAGATTTGATGGCCTTTAAAGTGACCTCATTTGCTGGTGGAGGGCTGATTGGGGCGGCTCTTTATGCTCCGATTTCTTTTCTCTTTTCAAATATCGGCTCTTACTTTATCGGGCTGCTCCTAATTTTGCTGGGAGCCCTGCTCATGAGTCCATGGTCGCTTTATGATCTTGCTGAGAAATTTAGCGTGGCTTTCCAAAACTGGAGGGAAAAAGAGGAAGAAAAACGTCAGCTTCGTTTTCTTGAGCAGGAGGAGAAAGCTGCACAGGCAGCTATGCAAGCTATTGAGGTAGAGCAGGCAGAAGCTGAAGTAGATCCTGAAACTGGAGAGATTTTAGATGACGAGGATTTGTCCTATTCGCCTATGGACTTTGACGAGGCAGATTATGTTGACGAGGGAGACTATGAACCGCTAGACTTTGGCCGAGAAGAGGAAATAGAAGAAGCAGAGGCGGACGTAGAGGTAGATTTTACGACCAAAGAAAGTCTAGACTATAAATTACCGACCATCAATCTCTTTGCGCCTGATAAGCCCAAAAATCAGTCTAAAGAAAAGCGGATTGTCCGAGAAAACATCAAGATTTTGGAAGAAACATTTGCTAGCTTTGGGATTAAGGTTACTGTTGAGCGAGCTGAAATCGGGCCTTCTGTCACCAAGTACGAGGTTAAGCCAGCCGTCGGCGTTCGGGTCAATCGGATCTCCAATCTGGCGGATGACTTGGCTCTCGCTCTAGCTGCCAAGGATGTGCGAATTGAGGCACCAATTCCTGGGAAGTCTCTTGTCGGGATCGAAGTGCCCAATTCTGAAGTTGCGACCGTGACTTTCCGAGAACTCTGGGACCAGTCCAAGACGGATGCCAGCAAGCTCTTAGAAATTCCGCTCGGTAAGGCTGTCAACGGATCTGTCCGCTCCTTTGACTTGGCTAAAATGCCCCATCTCTTGGTAGCGGGCTCTACTGGTTCTGGAAAATCTGTGGCCGTCAACGGTATTATTGCCAGCATTCTCATGAAGGCCAGACCGGATGAAGTCAAGTTTATGATGGTGGATCCTAAGATGGTGGAGCTGTCCGTTTATAATGACATTCCCCACTTGCTTATCCCAGTCGTAACCAATCCTCGCAAGGCCAGCCGCGCCCTCCAGAAGGTTGTAGACGAGATGGAAAACCGCTATGAACTCTTCTCCAAGGTCGGTGCCCGTAATATTGCCGGCTACAATGCTAAAGTAGCTGAGTACAATGCTCAGTCAGAATATAAGCAGATTCCCTTGCCTCTAATCGTCGTCATCGTGGACGAGCTGGCAGACCTTATGATGGTGGCCAGCAAGGAAGTGGAAGACGCTATTATTCGTTTGGGACAAAAAGCGCGTGCGGCTGGGATTCACATGATTCTGGCTACCCAGCGGCCATCTGTAGATGTTATCTCGGGCTTGATTAAGGCCAATGTACCCTCTCGGATTGCCTTTGCTGTATCCAGTGGGACAGACAGTCGGACCATTCTGGATGAAAATGGAGCAGAAAAGCTCTTGGGTCGTGGGGATATGCTCTTTAAGCCTATTGATGAAAACCATCCGGTTCGTTTGCAGGGCTCCTTTATCTCGGATGAAGATGTGGAGCGAATCGTAGCTTTTGTCAAGAATCAAGCTGAAGCTGACTATGATGATAATTTTGATCCTGGCGAAGTCTCTGAAAGTGATTTGGATGCTGGCGGAGGCGACGATGAAGGCGATCCTCTCTTTGAGGAAGCTAAGGCCTTGGTCATTGAGACACAGAAAGCTAGCGCTTCGATGATCCAGCGGAGACTCTCTGTCGGCTTTAACCGCGCCACCCGTCTTATGGAAGAACTGGAAGCAGCAGGCGTTATTGGACCAGCCGAAGGAACGAAGCCGAGAAAAGTGTTGCAGACAAGTTAAACGTTTTCCCGAGCAGTTGGTTAACAAGAATAATGTCCTGTAAATAAAAATCTGCCAGCAGTTAGCCGGCAGATTTTCTCTACTGAAGAATGAAAGGAAAAAGTAAGGAAAAAGTTATGAAACTAGATAGCATTCACCATATTGCGATTATTGGCCATGATTATGCCAAGACCAGGGATTTTTATGTGGAAAAGCTGGGCTTTGAACAGCTGGATGAGCACCACCGGCCAGACAAACAGGACATTCTCTTTAATGTCCGCAAGGGAAATCTGACGCTGGAAATTTTCATCAAGGAAGAAGCTCCCAAGCGGCCAGCCTTGCCAGCTCCAGAGAATACTGGTCTGCGGCATCTAGCCTTCCGAGTAACAAATGTTGAAGAAACACTAGCGGAATTTGATCGTTTGGAGATTCCCCATACTGAGCTGCGCTATGACGACTTTGATGGTCGTAAGATGGCTTTCTTCTTTGATCCCGATGGCCTGCCTCTGGAGATTCACGAATAAGACTAAGAGAATCGGAAGATATTTGTTTCTCAGTAAAAACATGACTTGTAAGTTCCGCATACGAAAACCCCATCGGCTATAACCAATGGGGGCGTGTCTTACGTTGTTACAAAAAGAGAGCGATGACCATGGCTAGGTACATAAAGAAGGTCAAGATAAAACCAGCCCGCCAGAAGAATTTAAAGAACTTGGGATAATAGAAAGTCCGTTTTTTCCTGAGAAAATAAGCTGTGATGGCGATAGCTAGGCCAGACAAGACGAATAATAGGTGGGGTAACAGACTATGATAGAAGGCCTTGTCTGAAATGATATACAACTCTATAGCAAAAAAAGGGAAAGCCAAATCTGCAAAATTCAAGCCAAATTTTCTTAGCCTGAAGACCTTCACCGCGATAATCGATAAGATAAGTGTTAAAAAAATAAATAATACAGAAGCAATTTTTAATAATACCATGTAACCATTTTACCATAAAAATAAGAAAATATAAGAATTTTTCTTGCATTTTGAAAAGATTAGTGTATAATAGAAAAGTGTGCAAAAAGCATACTTGTGGGAGGTAAAAATCTTTATTTACCGCCAAAACCACAAAGGAGGATTTAAAAATGGCTAAAAAAGTCGAAAAACTTGTAAAATTGCAAATCCCTGCTGGTAAAGCTACTCCAGCTCCACCAGTTGGACCTGCGCTTGGTCAAGCCGGTATCAACATCATGGGATTCACTAAAGAGTTCAACGCTCGTACAGCTGACCAAGCTGGTATGATCATTCCAGTTGTTATCTCAGTATACGAAGACAAATCATTTACTTTCGTTACAAAAACACCACCAGCTGCTGTTCTTTTGAAAAAAGCTGCAGGTGTTGAAAAAGGATCAGGTACACCTAACAAAACGAAAGTTGCTACAGTTACTCGTGCACAAGTACAAGAAATTGCAGAAACTAAGATGCCAGATTTGAACGCAGCAAACATTGAGTCTGCAATGCGTATGATCGAAGGTACTGCTCGTTCTATGGGATTCACTGTTGTTGACTAATCAATAACACCCCCAATATAACCCGCAAGACTTCATCATTTCGAGAAGTGACGTGGGAGATGAAAATCGATTGAACCACTTACAAGGAGAATAGAAAATGGCTAAAAAAAGCAAACAACTTCGTGCTGCTCTTGAAAAAATCGACAGCACAAAAGCATACAGCGTAGAAGAAGCTGTAGCACTTGCAAAAGAAACTAACTTTGCAAAATTTGACGCAACTGTAGAAGTTGCTTACAACTTGAACATCGACGTTAAAAAAGCTGACCAACAAATCCGTGGCGCAATGGTATTGCCAAACGGTACTGGTAAGACAGCTCGCGTTCTTGTTTTCGCACGTGGTGCAAAAGCAGAAGAAGCAAAAGCTGCTGGTGCAGACTTCGTTGGTGAAGATGACCTTGTTGCTAAAATCAACGACGGTTGGTTGGACTTCGATGTAGTTATCGCTACACCTGACATGATGGCTCTTGTTGGACGTCTTGGACGTGTCCTTGGACCACGTAACTTGATGCCAAACCCTAAAACTGGTACTGTAACAATGGATGTTGCTAAAGCAGTTGAAGAGTCTAAAGGTGGTAAAATCACTTACCGTGCTGACCGTGCAGGTAACGTTCAAGCAATCATCGGTAAAGTATCATTTGAAGCTGAAAAATTGGTTGAAAACTTCAAAGCTTTCAACGAAACAATCCAAAAAGCAAAACCAGCTACAGCTAAAGGAACTTACGTAACAAACTTGACTATCACAACTACTCAAGGTGTTGGTATCAAGGTTGATGTGAACTCACTTTAAGAATTGAACTTGAGCTACCTAGGGTAGCTCTTTTTTTGGACAAAATATGCTGAAGACGGTTACAAAAATGTAAAAACATGGTATAATTTTATGGAACTATTTATTTTATATTCAAAGGAGATGAATGATGAAAAAAGATCAGAACCAGCTGACTTGGCTGATGGTGTCCCTGATTGCCTTTAATATGGTTTGGGGTCTGGGAAATGTGGTCAACAACTACTCCCAACAGGGGATTTCAGTCGTTGTTTCTTGGATTCTTATCCTGGCCATTTACTTTATTCCCTATGCCCTCATCGTGGGACAGTTAGGCTCGACTTTTAAGGAAAGCGGAGGTGGTGTCAGCGACTGGGTGGAGAAGACTTCTACCAAGCGCTTGGCTTATTTTGCGGCTTGGACTTACTGGGTGGTGCATATTCCCTACTTGGCTCAAAAACCACAGGGAGTTCTGATTCCTTTAGGTTGGGCTATCCAAGGCAATGGCGATTTTTTGAGCAGCTTGGATTTCCATTGGATTGTTATTCTTAGCTTGCTGATTTTCGGTGCCTTCCTCTACTTGTCTACAAAGGGGCTGTCTACACTTAAGGTGATTGGAGGCTTGGCTGGAAGTGCCATGTTGATTATGTCCTTCCTCTTTGTTCTCTTAGCGGTTGGCGCGCCTTTTATCAAGCCGGACATGCAGTTTGCAACGGCTAATATGGACAAGCTCAGCACCTATATTCCTAATTTTGATTTTTCATATTTTACGACTATCTCGCTCTTGGTCTTTGCAGTCGGTGGGGCTGAGAAAATCTCGCCTTACGTTAACCAAACCCGCAATCCAGCTAAGGAATTTCCAAAAGGGATGATCATCATGGCCATCATGGTTGGTGCCTCTGCTATCCTAGGATCTCTGGCTATGGGTATGCTCTTTGACGGTAGCAATATTCCTGAAGATTTGATGCGTAACGGTGCTTATCAAGCCTTCCAAATGCTGGGTAATTACTGGGGTGTAGGTAATGTGCTAGTCGTTATCTATGCCCTGACCAATATGGTCGGACAGATTGCGGCCTTGGCCTTCTCTATTGATGCTCCTCTACAAATCTTGCTTAATAATGCTGATGAGGAATTTGTTCCAAGCTGGCTACGCAAGCGGACATCAAAAGGTGTACTGATTAACGGTTATATCCTAACAGGGATTTTGGTAAGTTTCCTGATTGTCCTACCAATCTTTGGAATCAAGGAAATTGACGGTCTAGTTAAATGGATGACCAATCTTAACTCTATCGTTATGCCCATGCGTTATCTCTGGGTATTTGTGGCTTATATGTTACTCAATAAAGCTTGGAAGAAGTACAAGGATGCAGAGTACAAGTTTACTAAAAATCCAAAAGTCGGCTTTGCTATTGGAGCTTGGTGCTTCCTCTTCACAGCCTTTGCTTGTATTTTAGGTATGGTTCCTAAGGTAGACTATGCGGTTGATCCAGCTGGTTGGCGCTTCTCTCTGATGACAAATATCTTGACGCCGATTGTCTTGATTAGCTTAGGCGTCATCTTACCTCTCTTGGCTAAGCGGGAGAAAAGACAGTCGCTTAAGCAATAGAGACAATTGCCCATATTCTTAAATTGATAAAATTTCCAGTCCTATCTTATGATAGGGCTGATTTTTATAAAAAACTTCTTGTTCTTTCACAGGAAATAAAAATGATAAGGTAAGTATTTCTTCTGGGGACTTTCATCAGAGATGGTACTTGTATCGACGGTTAAGGTTGGATGATTATTTTGAAGGTTCAGCTTAGCCCTCTATTGCAAAGCTACAATTTTTCTCAAGAAAATATCCTTCTCCTTTTGTGAAATACCTATAATTATGGTAAAATAAGTGGAATAAATATTATTAAAAACAAAGAGGTATTATCATGTCTAAGATTCTAGTATTTGGTCACCAAAATCCAGACTCAGATGCCATCGGGTCATCTGTAGCCTTTGCTTACCTTGCAAAAGAGGCTTATGGATTGGACACAGAAGCAGTAGCACTTGGGACTCCTAATGAAGAAACAGCCTTCGTTTTGAACTATTTTGGTGTAGAAGCACCACGCGTGATCACATCTGCTAAAGCAGAAGGTGCAGAGCAAGTCATCTTGACTGACCACAATGAATTCCAACAATCTGTTTCAGATATCGCTGAAGTGGAAGTTTATGGCGTGGTGGACCACCACCGTGTAGCTAACTTTGAAACTGCAAGCCCACTTTACATGCGTTTGGAACCTGTTGGGTCAGCGTCTTCTATCGTTTACCGTATGTTTAAAGAACACGGTGTGGCAGTTCCTAAAGAGCTTGCTGGTTTGATGTTATCTGGTTTGATTTCAGATACACTTCTCTTGAAATCTCCAACGACACACCCAAGTGATAAGGATATTGCTCCTGAGTTGGCTGAGTTAGCCGGTGTGAACTTGGAAGAATACGGTCTTGCTATGCTTAAGGCTGGTACAAACTTGGCTAGCAAGTCTGCGGAAGAATTGATCGATATTGATGCCAAGACTTTTGAACTCAACGGAAACAATGTCCGTGTAGCCCAAGTCAATACTGTTGATATCGCTGAGGTTTTGGAACGCCAAGCAGAAATCGAAGCAGCAATGCAAGCAGCTAATGAAGCAAATGGTTATTCTGACTTTGTTTTGATGATTACAGACATCGTGAATTCAAACTCAGAAATCCTTGCGCTTGGGTCAAACATGGATAAGGTAGAAGCAGCCTTCAACTTTAAACTTGAAAACAACCATGCCTTCTTGGCTGGTGCCGTTTCACGTAAGAAACAAGTCGTGCCTCAGTTGACTGAAAGTTTTAATGCTTAATAGCTTAAATGACAACTAAAAGATAGGAAACACTGGTTTTCCGCACACGTAAAGGAGTTTCGGCTCCTTTTTTGATAGACGAGAGAAATGAAGATTCAAGATTTACAAAATGGTGATCTATTGTTTACAGTTGGGAAATCCGAAATGGCAGCAGCGATTCGGACAGCAACGGGCTCCTATAGCCATGTGGGTATCTTTTTTGATGGTGAGATTTACCATGCGACGCAGGACAAGGGAGTGACCCATCAGCCCTTGAGCCAGTTTTTGGAAGAAGAGGACATCTATCATGTCTTTGCTTATCCAGAGATAGATGCCTCTGCCGCCTTCAAAGAAGCTAAGTCCCATCTTGGAAAGCCTTATAATGCTAGTTTCTATCCTGAGTGCGAGGGATTTTACTGCTCGGAATATATTGCTCAGATTTTGCCGATTTTTGAGACCATTCCCATGCAGTTTGCTGATGGTGAAAATGCTGTTTCTACATTTTGGCAGGCTTATTATGAGGACTTGGGTGTGGCTGTACCATTAGGGCAGCCTGGTACCAATCCCAGTCAGTTGGCTCAGTCAGCCAAGCTCATTTATAAAGGAGAGCTCCATGATTAAAATTATCAATCCGACTCGGCTGACGCGACAGCCTTTATTTGAAAAACTAATCAATTATCTGGATCAGCAGGATGATGTGATTTTAAGAGAAATCAAACGTGAGTTTGCGGGCTTTCCCAATCTAGATCGCTTCATGGAGGAATGTATCAAGGCGGGCTATATTCGGCGGGAAAATAAGCGCTATTATCAGCAGCTTCCACTTTTGGACAATCTAGAAAATCTATCTTTGGATCAGGAAATCTTTATTAGAGATGATAGTCCGATCTATCAGGAATTGTTGAATTTGAGCTTTGAGACTCAGCTTGCTAATCAGACTAATGCGGCTATTCTGCTGGAAAAGACCGATTTTCAGAGAGATAAACTGACCTTGTCCAATTATTTCTATAAAATGCAGCGACAGTATCCGCTGTCTGAGGAGCAGAAGCCTCTTTATGCTATCTTGGGAGATGTGAATCCAGAGTATGCCCTGAAATATATGACGACTTTCCTCCTCAAGTATGTCCGAAAGAATGAGCTCATGCAGAAGCGTCGCGATATTTTTGTTGATAGTCTGGTGATTCTAGGCTATATTCGTCAGAATGAGACCGGCAAGTATGAATTACAGGCCAGCTTTGACAAAGAGCGCCTAGTGTTCCAATTGGACTGATAGTTTTTAGAATGAGGGAAAAATTAGACAGACCCACCTGTCATTTTGCCATATTCTGTGCTATAGTAGTATATAGAATTTGGGAAAGGAATTAGAATGACAATGTTGAAAAAAATCTATCCCGAGCAACCACTGGAGAACCTTAGGTGGTTCGATATGCTGATTTTAGCAATTATTATGTTTGGTCAATTTATTTATTCCTCAACAATAAATTGGCTGACTATGTCCAGCTCTGTAGGACAAGCAATCGTGCCCAGACCAGAGGATGAAAATTTTGCCTTGCTGAGCAATTTGAAATTGCAAGTTTTCCTGCTGGTGTTGGCACTTATCTATCTAGGTATCTGCCATTATGATTTCAAACAGCTGAAACTACGCTTGTCTTGGTCTATTCTTTGGGCGCCCTTGATTTTTGGGGTTGTCGGTCTGACTTCTGATGTAATAGCGGCCTTAGTCGGTTCCTATAATTATTTTGACTTAGAAATCTTGCAGCATATCGACTGGACCTTTGTCGAAGTTTTTCGAAAACTAGCTGCGCTAGGACCTGTCGTCATTCTTTATTCTCTATTCAATGGTGTCTATGAGGAATTCTTTTTCTTAGGCTTGCTCACATCGGTGAAAGAAGAGAGCAAATGGTGGGTTTTAGGCTTTTCAACGCTGGTTCGCTTTTCTGTCCATACCTATCAGGGGCTAGTCTCTGCTTTTCTGATTGGCGTAGTCTTCGGTCTGTTCTATTATTTCTTTTACAAATACAAGGTTAAAAACTTGCTGCCTTTCTTTTTGGCACATGCCTTTGCGGATATGGTGGGTAGCAGCTTGCTCTACGTTTTAGTGATGTGGAATGGATAATAGAGAGTGAGACAGAAATCGGTAATTCGTTAGAATTCGATTTCGTCGTCCCACCTCCGCACAGTTGAGTAGGGCTGTAAAAGCTGATGAAATCAGCGTAGTAGAGCCCACTCAACCACTGCGTCTTGCTCGACAATCCAAAGACAATTGAGGAGGCTGGGACAAAAGTCCGACCTCAAATATAAAAAGCGAACAAAACTAGTTTTCTGGTAATCAGAATTCTGCTTTGTTCGCTTTTCGCATTTAATTATAGATTTGAAGGGCTTAATAATTAAGATTTTTAAAAATTGAAATCTTTTTGTCCCAAACTTTTATATGTATTTCTCTGCAAGTGCATAATCACCGGGATAAGGAACCTTTTGGTCATTGATGATTTGGTAGGCATCAGCTCCCTTGCCAGCTAGAATGACTGCATCGCCTTTAGCACTAGTCAGGCTGAGGGCTTTTTTGATAGCTTCCTCTCGGTCAGCAATCATATCCACTTCAAAGGAGATGTAGCTAGCAATTTCTTTCGCGATAGCAATTGGATCTTCGCGATTTGGATCATCTGCGGTCAAAATAATTTTGATTTCAGGATGCTGGTTGAGTAGGAGACCAAAGTCCTTGCGTCGACTTTCTCCCTTATTGCCAGTAGCTCCTAGTACAAGAACGGTCCGCCCTTTTTGATGTTCTTGTACGACGGACAGCAACTTAGCCAGACTGTCGCCGTTGTGGGCGTAGTCCACGAAAACCTTGGCACCGTTTGACTGGGTCAAGACCTCCATGCGGCCCGGCACTCGTGTCTGGGCAATACCAGCTTGAATATCCTCCAAAGAAGCTCCAAGTCGTAGGCAGGCTAGGCCAGTAGCGATGGCATTTTCTTGATTGAAGCGACCAATCAGCTGGATATCGTAGGCACCAGCCAACTTTCCTTGGGCTTTAAAGGAGAAGGCTTGCGATTCTTGAATACTATTGGCGGAGTCTGCTCCATAGAAGTCGTGGTCGTAGCTAGCCACTTGCTCAGCTAAAACTTGAAAATGATCCATGCCACTATTGACGACAACAGCTCGGCTATTGTCCATCAAGAGTCGCTTGTGGTAGAAGTAGTCTTCAAAAGTCGGATGCTCAATCGGGCCGATATGGTCAGGGCTGATATTGAGGAAGACCCCCACATCAAAGGTTAGGCCGTAGACTCGCTTTTTAAGATAGGCTTGGCTGGAGACTTCCATGATGAGATGGGTACGACCATTGGCTACAGCTTGAGCCATCATCTCAAAGAGGTCTAAGCTCTCAGGAGTGGTCAGGGTTGATTTAAAGAAAGTTTCGCCGTCCAGAGTGGTATTCATAGTAGAAAGCAGGGCTGGTTTGTGGCTTTGTTTTAAAATATTATAAGCGAAATAAGCCGATGTGGTCTTGCCCTTGGTACCAGTGAAGGCCAACAGTTTGAGTTTTTGCTCTGGGTGACCGTAAAATTCCATAGCAATGAGGCTCATGGCTTGTTTAATATCATTGACCAAGAGTACTGGAATGCCGACTTCGAGGTCAGTCTCACTCAGGTAAAAGCCTAGTCCAGCTGCTACAGCCTTCTCTAAAAATTCCCGCTTGAAATGCTCGCCCTTGACAAAAAAGAGGGTTCTACTATCTGCCTTGCGACTATCATAGCTAATCTTGTCAAAGGACAAGCCCTGATAGTTGAAGTGGTAGTCTCCATCAGCGATGATTTCACGAAAATTTTGGTCTTTTTTTAAAATATCTAGTATTGTTTCAATTTTTATCATATCTCTATTGTAAACCGAAAGGCTATGTTTTACAAGAGGCAAGGAAAAGTTTATAATAAAAGAAGAACAAATAGAAGAGGTTTTCTATGAGCCAAGAAACAACAAGCCAGCAGCAGAAAATGCTAAGAGGGACTGCCTGGCTGACTGCTAGTAATTTTATCAGCCGCCTTCTTGGGGCTGTTTATATCATCCCTTGGTACATCTGGATGGGCCAGCATGGGGCGGAAGCGAACGGTCTCTTTACTATGGGGTACAATATCTATGCTTGGTTCCTTTTGGTTTCCACAGCAGGAGTACCGGTAGCTGTTGCCAAGCAAGTTGCTAAGTACAATACGATTGACAAGGAGGAACACAGCTTTGCCCTCATTCGAGAGTTCCTCAAGTTCATGCTGGCCTTGGGACTGATCTTTGCAATCATCATGTACTTGATGGCACCGGTTTTTGCCTCAATGTCTGGTGGCGGGGCTGACCTGATTCCAGTCATGCAGAGTTTGTCTTGGGCCGTGCTCATTTTTCCGTCTATGAGTGTCATTCGGGGATTTTTCCAAGGATTTAATAATCTGAAACCGTATGCGATTAGCCAGATTTCGGAGCAGGTGATTCGGGTTATCTGGATGCTACTGACGGCTTATTTCATTATGAAAATCGGTTCAGGTGACTATGTTGAAGCTGTGACCCAGTCTACTTTTGCTGCCTTTGTCGGGATGCTGGCAAGTATGCTCGTCTTACTTTTCTATCTAGCAAAAACGGGTATGCTGCGCTCTATCCTGAGAAAGCCTAAAAAGTCTGCGGGAATTAGTGGTCGTTCTCTTCTCTGGGATACCATACGAGAAGCCATTCCTTTCATCATTACGGGCTCTGCCATTCAGCTTTTCCAGATCATTGACCAGGCGACCTTTATCAACATTATGACCCAGATTAGCGATTATACAAAATCAGAGCTCCTAGTGCAATTCGCCTACTTCTCAGCTAATCCGAATAAAATCACCATGATTTTAATTGCGGTAGCAACTTCTATCGGTGGTGTCGGGATTCCTCTCTTGACCGAGAATTATGTCAAGGGTGACTTTCGCTCGGCTGCTCGCCTAGTGCAAGATAATCTTAGTATGTTGCTCTTCTTCATCTTTCCGTCAACAGTGGGAGCAGTTATGGTGGCTAGTCCGCTCTATACCGTTTTCTATGGTAAGCCAGATAGTCTAGCACTGGGGCTCTTTATCTGCGCTATGTTGCAGACGATCATTCTCAGCACTTATACAGTTCTGGCTCCGATGATTCAAGCTCTGTTCCAAAACAAGAAAGCCATTCTCTACTTCTTCTATGGAGTTCTTGTCAAGCTTAGTCTGCAGGTGCCGATGATCAATCTCTTCCATGCTTATGGTCCTTTGATTTCAACGACCGTCGGTCTTTTACTGCCAATCTTCTTCATGTTTAGAGAAATTCGCAAGGTTGTTGGTTTGAATCCTAAGAATCTATTGAAGCGCCTGCTGTTGAGTATGATTCTCACAATTGCCATGGTGATCTTGGTTCTGCTTGTCGAGTATCTACTAAGCTTTATCTTCCAGCCAACTAATCGGATGTACAGCTTTATCTATGTCGCTGCCGTTGGAGGAGTCGGAATGCTCGTCTATATCGTACTGTCTCTCAAAGTTCGGCTCATAGACCGTTTTATCGGACAAAAGGCAGATAGTTTACGCCAACGATTAAGAATGAAATAAGAAACGAAGAGTCGTTCAGCGACTCTTTTTTATGGACTGTTACTCTATAGTTTCAGACTATAGCTAGCTCTTGAAAAGAAAAAAGCTCATGATTTTCTTAAGATGTTACAATAGAAAGGTAGAATATTTTAAAAAAAGAGGAACGGTTAAATGGAGAGAGAACGGAAATTAAATACCTTGTTGGCTCAAGCGGGAGTAAAAACAGACACAACAACGGGTGCCTTAACAACACCCCTGCATTTTTCAACGACTTACCAGCACCCAGAGTTTGGCCAGTCCACAGGATATGACTATACTCGAACCAAAAATCCTACACGGGCTAGCTTGGAAGAGACTCTAGCTGCTATCGAAAGTGCAGACTATGCCCTAGCGACTAGCTCTGGTATGTCGGCTATTGTCCTAGCCTTTAGTGCCTTTCCAGTCGGCAGTAAGGTTTTGGCTGTTCGGGATCTTTATGGTGGCTCTTTCCGTTGGTTTGCTCAGGCTGAAACAGAAGGGCGCTTTGTCTTTACCTATGCCAATACGGAAGAAGAACTCCTGAACAAGCTAACGGATGATATAGATATTGTCTATATCGAGACACCGACCAATCCTCTCATGGTAGAGTTTGACATTGCCCGCATTTCCCAAGCGGCTCATGAGCGAGGAGCAGCTGTCATTGTGGACAATACCTTCTACAGTCCTATTTACCAAAGACCGCTGGAGGATGGAGCCGACCTTGTCCTACACTCTGCGACCAAGTATCTGGGCGGGCACAATGATGTCTTGGCTGGAGCTATCATGACCAATGATGCTGCTATTTATGACAAGCTTTTCTATAATCTCAATACAACTGGAGCAGTCCTGTCTCCATTTGATAGCTATCTGCTTTTGCGTGGTCTCAAAACGCTAGCTCTTCGCATGGAGCGCTCTACTCAGAATGCGCAAGAAGTAGTTGCATTTCTGAAGTCATCTCCTGCAGTAAGAGAAGTTCTCTATCCAGGTAAGGGCGGCATGATTTCCTTTAAAGTAGTGGATGAAAGCAAGATTCCTCATCTCTTAAATAGCCTGAAAGTCTTTACCTTTGCGGAAAGTTTGGGTGGAGTAGAGAGCTTGATTACCTATCCAACGACCCAGACTCATGCAGATATTCCTTCTGAAGTGCGTCATTCTTATGGATTGACCGATGATTTGCTGCGCCTGTCGATTGGCATTGAGGACAGTCAGGATTTAGTAGATGATTTACGAGCAGCCTTGGAGGACTAATATGGGAAGTTATAACTTTGAAACAGCGCCCAATCGGATTGGCCAGCATACTTATAAATGGAAAGAGGCGGAGAAAGACAGTCAAGTCCTGCCAGCCTGGATTGCGGACATGGATTTTGAGGTCCTGCCTGAAATCAAGCAAACTGTGCATGATTACGCTGATCAGTTAGTCTATGGCTATACCTATGCTAGTGAGGAGTTGATCAATGCTGTGCTAGCTTGGGAGCGGGATGAGCATGGCTACACATTTGACAAGGAGGCCTTGGTCTTTATCGAGGGAGTTGTTCCTGCTATTTCGACGGCTATCCAAGCCTTTACCAAGGAAGGTGATGCCGTTCTAATCAACACTCCTGTATACCCTCCTTTTGCCCGCAGTGTCAAGCTTAATAATCGTCGGTTGATTACTAATTCCTTAATAGAACAGGACGGTCTTTTTCAGATTGACTTTGAACAGCTGGAGCAGGACATCGTAGACAATGAAGTTAAGATTTACGTGCTTTGTAATCCGCATAATCCTGGCGGTCGAGTTTGGGAAGAGGACGTTTTAGAGAAGATTGGTCGTCTCTGCCAAAAGTACGGCGTTCTCGTGGTTTCAGATGAGATTCACCAAGATTTGACACTGTTTGGACATAAACACCAGTCTTTCAATACTCTTTCACCTGACTTTAAGGACTTTAGCTTGATTTTAGCCAGTGCAACTAAGACTTTTAATATTGCTGGGACCAAGAATTCCTATGCGGTGATTGAGAATCCTAGCTTGCGACAAAAGTTTCAAAAGCGCCAACTGGCCAATAACCAGCATGAAATTTCGGGTCTTGGATTTTTAGCGACGGAAGCTGCCTATCGTCATGGCAAGCCTTGGTTGACAGAGCTCAAGGCTGTCTTAGAGGAAAATATTGATTTTGTAGTCGATTATTTTGCTAAGGAAGCGCCACGTCTGCGGGTCATGAAGCCTCAAGGGACTTATCTGGTTTGGCTGGACTTTTCAGATTATGGACTGACAGATGATCAGCTCTTCCACTTGCTTCGAGAAGAGGCTAAGGTTGTCCTGAATCGGGGAAGTGATTTTGGCCAAGAAGGCAAAGGACATGCTCGTCTCAATACAGCTGCGCCAAAGACTATGATCAAAGAGATTTGTCGAAGGATTACGGAAGTTTTACCAAAATAAAATAAAAATAGCTTTCTTTATTGACAATCTTTCTAAAGAGGAGTATAGTAATAGTGTCAATCGGTAGGTGAGGCTACCATAAGGATACGGATGACTACCGCAAAGCAGTGGAGACACTACTCGTTGGTCAACAGTCCTGATCGCCAAGGTCAAGACTAAGCTCATTTCATCGCCTTATGGAGTTAAAGCTTGAACGGTGAATGCTTGTTTTATCTATGTTTAAAACAATGAAGCGAACAACCTGACATGCAAACAACCCTGCCCAGAATTGGCAGGGTCTTCTTTTTTGCTAAAAATATTTCAAGAGAGTAAATAGTTGATTGCCTGCCTCTTAAGAAAAAAAGAAGGAGGAATAGTGATGAAATTTTGGTATTCCAGTACCAGTCCTTTTGCGCGTAAAGTCTACGCTACAATTTTACATCATCATTTAGAGGAGCAAGTGGATATTCAGAAGGTTCAGGTGGCTTTCGACAAAAATTCACCGCATAATCAAGATAACCCTTTGGGTAGAATTCCTGCTTTTCAAGCTTCCAATGGAGAATGGTTGTATGGTAGTGATTTAATTTCCCAATATTTAGACGAGCTAGGTCAGGAAACTCCGCTTTTTCCTAATGGGATAGAGAAGTGGCACGTTTTAAACATACTATCCGTTGCTGAAGGAATCTTGGAAAACACAATGCCGATGGTTGCGGAAAAAATTTTTCATGAAAAAGAGCATTGGTGGAAAGACAGACATCAGCAAATTGAAGAGAGAAATGTCCGGAGTTTGGCCTTATTAGAGAAACTGGCTACTCAGCAGGGACTTTCTTTAAATATTGCAACAATCCAAGTAGTTGCTCTTGTAGATTGGTGGAATTTACGTGAAGAAGTCATTGGATTTTCTTTAAAAGAAAATTTTCCCGACTTGCAAGAATGGACCCAGAAGATGAATGCTACTTTTGATGTCTTGCAGGCATCTTGGGATTATTAACTACATTTGTAAACTAAGAAAGGAGAAGTACGATGCAAATTGACGATCATCCGGAACCGCACATACACAGCCAATCGCTGATTTGTGTCGTTCTGTCCTCATAAAGTGATTGGTCCCTGTGTATGAAAATTATCAATCATACATAAAGGAGAAACCAATGAAAACAGTAAAAGAAAGATTAGTTGCTGCTTTGCAACTTCCTGTAAAAGAAACTCTGGCATTTTACAAGACTTCCTTTCGTGGCCTGACAGAAGAGCAGGTCGAAGAAAATCGTGATCTCTATGGTGAAAATGTCATCACAAAGGGTCAGGAAGACTCCATTTTCAAGAAGATTTACGAGTCTATCATTAACCCCTTTACAGTCATCTTATTAGTGATTGCTTTAGTCTCTTTGGTGACTAATGTCTGGCTGGCTAAGCCTGGTGAGGAAGATCCGACGACTTCCATCATTATTGTCGTTCTGGTGCTGATTTCCGGCGGCATTCGTTTTATTCAGGAACTGCGGAGTGACCGCGCTGCTAGCAATCTGTCTCGTTTGATTGTCAACACGGCTACGGTTATCCGTGAAGGAGCAGAGCAGGAACTGCCCATTGATGAGCTTGTTGTAGGGGATATCATCAAACTTAGTGCTGGAGACATGATTCCTGCAGATGTACTGCTGCTGGATTCGCGTGATTTCTTTGTTCAGCAGTCTGGCCTGACAGGGGAAAGTGATGCAATAGAAAAGATCTGTTTGACCAAAGCAGATGGGCAAAATCTAGATAGCCTTTTAGAAACAGAGTCGCTGGCCTTTATGGGAACCAACGTTATTTCCGGGAGAGCCACGGCTCTGGTGCTGGTGGTTGGTGATGAGACCATGATGGGAGCCATTGAGCAGACGCTTAACACCTACGATGAACCGACCTCTTTTGAGCGCGAGATGAATAGTATTTCCTGGCTCTTGATTCGTCTGATGTTGGTCATGGTGCCAGTCGTATTCTTTATCAACGGTCTGACAGACGGTGACTGGCTGGAAGCAGGTGTCTTTGCCCTCAGCGTTGGGGTCGGCCTGACTCCAGAAATGCTGCCTATGATTATCACGGCTAGCTTGGCTAAAGGTTCCATTATCATGGCTCAGGAAAAGGTCGTGATTAAGAAGCTGAATGCCATCCAAGACTTAGGAGCTATTGATATCCTTTGTACGGATAAGACGGGCACACTGACCCAAGACGAAATTGTGTTAGAATACCCTCTGGATATTCATGGTGATTTGGACTTGGCAGTGCTCCGCCGGGCCTTTCTCAATTCCTATTATCAAACGGGTCTCAAAAACCTCATGGATCGGGCTATTATCAATCGGACGGAGAAAGAAGCAGAAAAGCATGAGATTGTTCGTGACTTAGACCAAACCTTTAAGAAAATTGATGAACTGCCTTTTGACTTTGAACGCCGTCGCATGAGCGTCATCGTCAAGGATGATGAGGATGTTATCAGCATGGTAACCAAGGGGGCCTTGGAGGAAATGCTGGCCATCTCTAGCTATGTAGAGTATAAAAATCGTATTACAGAACTGACTGAAGAGATTCGTCAGGAAATCCTTGCGGAAGTGGCTCAACTCAATGAGCAGGGGCTGCGCGTGCTTGGTGTTAGCTACAAGTCAGACTTAGAAGAAGATTATGAGTATGAAGTGAAGGATGAGTCCGATATGATTTTGACGGGCTATCTAGCTTTTCTAGATCCACCTAAGTCATCTGCGGCTCCAGCTATTGAAACCTTGGCTGAGTACGGTGTTGCCACTAAGATTTTGACCGGTGATAATGATAAGGTAACCCAGGCAGTCTGTGAAAAGGTTGGCTTAGATGTAGATAATATCTTGCTAGGTGTAGAGGTAGATGCTCTATCTAATGAGGAATTGAGTCAGGCGGTGGAGAACACGACAGTCTTTGCCAAGCTCTCACCTGACCAAAAAGCTCGGATCATCCTCCAGCTCAAAGCCAATGGCCACAAGGTTGGCTACATGGGTGATGGCATCAATGATGCGCCTTCTATGAAGGTAGCAGATGTTGGTATTTCTGTTGATACGGCAGTCGATATAGCTAAGGAAACAGCAGATGTCATTTTGCTGGACAAGGATCTCATGGTTCTGGAGAAAGGGCTGGTAGAAGGTCGCAAGGTCTATGCCAACATGACCAAGTATATCAAGATGACGGTCAGTTCCAACTTTGGAAATATCTTTTCTCTTCTTTTTGCCAGCATTTTTCTGCCTTTTCTGCCTATGGCACCAGTTCATCTGATTGTCCTCAATCTAGTTTATGATTTGTCTTGTATCGCTCTGCCCTTTGATAATGTAGATAGTGAATTTCTCAAGAAACCTCATATTTGGTCAGCTAGCTCCATTACCCGTTTTATGGCTTGGATCGGGCCTATCTCATCCGTTTTTGATGTTTTGACCTATCTGGTACTTTACTTTATCATCGTGCCTATGATCACAGGAGGCAGCTATCAAGCTGGTACTGAACAGACAGTGACCTTTATCACTCTTTTCCAAACAGGCTGGTTTATTGAGTCTATGTGGACCCAGACCATGGTCATCTACATGCTACGCTCGCCTAAGCTGCCTTTTGTGCAAAGCCGTCCTGCTCTTTCCGTCATTGTGACGACCATGGCGGCTGCGCTCTTTGTTACTTCCTTGCCATATAGCCTCTTTGCGTCAGTTCTGAAGACAGCTCCGCTGAATGGCACCTATTTCCTTTGCCTTTTCTTGATTATCGTGCTTTATATGGTTAGCGTAACCCTTGTGAAAGGCCTTTATATCAAGCGTTACAAGGAATGGCTGTAATAGAAGGGCTCGCAGAGTTTTAAGAGTTTAAAAAAGATTGGAAAACTTTCCAATCTTTTTTGCATGTATTATTCTTTATCAGGTTGCCATTGCCAGCTTGCTCCACATTGGGCGAGTAGCTCGAAAGAGGCTTCTGGTCCCATAGATCCAACAGGATATTCATGGAGTGGCACTTGATTTTGGCTCCAGAGTTCTTCAATGCGATCGATAAGCTCCCAGCTGGCTTTTACTTCGTCCCAATGACTGAAATTAGTTGAGTCGTTATTGAGGACATCAAAAATTAATTTTTCATAAGGGTCTGGAGAAGCTCCTGAAGCTGTGGCATCTGTCCGATAATCCAATGAGATGGGAGCTAGATTAAAGAGTTCCCCCACTTCCTTGCCATTGAGGCTGAGTGAAATCCCCTCAGTTGGCTGGATATAGATGGTTAGGACATTTGGTTTGAGAGGCTCACCAAAGATGGAGTCCATTTGCTTGAAGACGATATTGACATGGGTGCCTTTTTTGGTGAGGCGCTTCCCTGTTCGGAAGAAGAAAGGAACGTCACGGAAGCGGTCGCTATCAATGAAGAAAGCCCCAGAAGCAAAGGTTTCAGTAGTAGACTCAGGATTGACATTGGGCTCACTACGGTAAGAAATATATTTTCGACCGTTGATTTTGCCAGACTTGTACTGGCCGCGAATGAAGAAACGTTTCAAATCTTCCTCGCTTGGCTGAACGAGGCGCTCAAATACCTTGGCCTTTTCTGCTCGGATATCGTCTTTTGTAAAGCTTTTTGGCTTATCCATAGCTAATAAGGAGAGGAGTTGCAAGGTGTGGTTTTGCACCATATCACGGAGGGCACCGGATTGATCATAGTAGCCACCGCGTTCTTCAACTCCCAACTTTTCAGCAAAGGTAATCTGCACATTATCAATGTATTGGCGGTTCCAGACATTTTCAAACAGCAGATTAGCAAAGCGGATGGCAAAAATCTTTTGAATCATTTCCTTGCCCAGATAGTGGTCGATACGGAAAATCTGTTCTTCTTCAAAGGTGGCCAGTAGATCTTCGTTAAGTTTGCTGGCAGTTGCCAAATCTGTTCCGAAAGGTTTTTCGACAATCAGGCGTTCAAATCCTTTTCCATCAA
The DNA here is from genome assembly GCF_963529205.1 of Streptococcus cristatus. Classification (GTDB taxonomy): domain Bacteria; phylum Bacillota; class Bacilli; order Lactobacillales; family Streptococcaceae; genus Streptococcus; species Streptococcus cristatus_O. The sequence continues at coordinate 26,520 of NZ_CAURYF010000004.1, forward strand.
CGATTTGCTCAGATTTGAGATGCTTAGCAATGGTCCCGAAAAATTGTGGCGCCATAGAAAGGAAGAAGAGTTTATTATTTTCTGCCTGGTATTGCTCGTTAAGCTTGTTTTGCAACTTGCGCAATTCGATATAATGCTCGGTATCTTGCACGTCATGGCTTTGATAATAAAAGTGGCTGGCGAACTCTTGAGCCTGCTCTGCACTATCGGCTAGGTCTGAGATGGACTCGACAACGACCGACTCGAAATATTCCTTGCTCCAAGGTCTGCGGGCAGTTCCGATTACGGCAAAATGTTGCGAAAGATTGCCAGATTTATAAAGTCGAAAGAGGGAAGGATAAAGTTTTCTTTGAGCCAAGTCTCCGCTGGCACCGAAAATTGTAATAATAACTTTTGAAGACATGATATTTATTACCTATCTAAATGTGATTGTCTCTATTTTATCACAATTTTCAGAAAAATTGTATTTGAAAAATCTGGATTTGACCAAAGAAAATATCCCGAGGGGAAGTCGGGATAGAAAATTAAGCTTCTTTCTTCTGATGAATCGCTCGAAACAGAAAATAGTAGAAAATAAAGTTTCCTATTGCGAGAAGGAGAAGTAGGCTAAAGACATTGTGGACGCCGCTTGTCGTATCGGGTGCTTGATTGAGCAGGACAGCTGCAATTGCCGTTCCCAAGGCACCAGCAAAGGTTTGCGCTAGTTGAAAGAGGGCAGTCACATCCGCCGTTTTATCTCTGCTGACTTGAGAAGCGGATAAAGCCATAGTATTGTTGAAGGCCATGTTGCGTCCCAGAGTAAAGAGGATATAAAATCCCAAGATTAAAGGCAGATTGAGCCAGCCTGTAAAGAAGCTAAAGACAATCATGACCAGAAAGACTAGGCTATTGCCGCCTAGTAGAGACAGCTTTGGACCTTTGCTATCGTACAATTTTCCCAGAAAAGGCGACATAAAAGCTCCGATCATGGTTCCGGGAAGTAGAGAAAATCCAGCTTGAGCAGTAGAGACATTCTTGACCAGTACGAGAAAGTTGGGAATGAGAAAATTGCTGGATAGATTGGAGAATTGGAAGATTAAAAAGGGTAGAATTCCAAAGAAAATCGTTGGTTCTTTCAAGATACGGATGTCCAGAAATGGGTGTTGAACAGTCAGACTCCGCCAGATGAAAAAGGCAAAGGAAAGGAGGAAAATAACTAGATAGAGCCAATTGACACTATCGCCACCTTCCAAACTGGAGATGGTCATCAGAGAAAAGGAAAGAGCCGTTGCGAGCGAGAGAAAGCCCAGCACATCAAAGGGACGCTTGCTTTTGCCAGACGAATTTTCCAAGTTAACATAAGCCAGTAAAAAAGAGAGAATGGGAACTGGCATGATAAAGCTGTAGATCATGTGCCAGTCGAAGGAGCCAATCATGAATCCTCCGTAGGTCGGGCCGATGGCTGGTGCTATGCTGATGACTAGGCCGCTCAGCCCCATATAAAAGCCGATTTTCTGCCGAGGAATTCGCTCCACGATGAGATTAAACATAAGTGGAATGGCAATCCCAGTCGCTCCCCCCTGAAGGATCCGTCCCAGCATAAGGAAAGTAAAGTCTGGGGCAATCATGGCAATCAGATTGCCAAGGGTAAAGATGGAAAGCGAGGTAAAGAGGATGCGACGCTCCGTCCAATTGTGGGCCAGAGTTGCACCTAAAGTTATGGTGATGGCGACGGCCAGCAGATAGCCAGTCGTAATCCATTGTAGCACTCCTAAGCTCAGACCAAATACTTTGCTGAGGTGGGGAAAGGTCACATTCATACTAGTCTCTGAAAGAATTCCAGCAAAGGCGACTAAAGCCACAGCCAGAATAGAAAGCAAATCTCGTTTCCTTACTTTTTCTTGATTCATAAAAAGAGCTCCTTTTCAAATGAGATAGTATTATTGTAGCATGATTTTTCAAGATAAGAGAGAAAAATTTAGAGAGCGACCTTTATCAAGTCTCTTCTAATTTAGAAAAGTCGGTCAGAGCAACTGAGTAAAGGGTAGAGAATGGCATATAAAAGAAACACCCATGAAAATGGATTTTCATAGGTGCTTGGCTTTAAAAGACTCGATAAACGTAAGGATTTTCTGGTTTTTCTACCTTATCAAAGCTCTCGACTTCTAGAGTAGGCAGGCTTTGCCCCAGACTTTTATGGTAGTGCATGGCAAGTTTTCCCTTGGCATGAATCCAGGTATTATTCTCGAAACGCTGGGTATTTCCAGTCGTCAAGAGACCATAGACACCTGAGTCGGCAATACAATGGATAATACCGAAGCGAAAGAGAAATTGGCTCTTCTGATCGCTGGGGTCATTGTAGACAAATCCGGTGAACTCCAGCGTCTTGCCCACAAACTCGTCGGGATAGTCATAGATGACCTCCATGACCTCCATGTAATTTTCGGTTGTGACCTGAATGGTATCTTGCTTGACATATTTCTTAGCGGCTGCCCGCATTTCTTTTTCGTAAGCACCTTTTGTGAAGTAGGTGCTGGTGTCCGGCTTCAGGTATTGGCTGGTAGTGCCTTCGTCCTGCTGGACGGCTGCAGAAGTTCCTTCAGCCAGCGGGAAATGAAATCCTTTAGCCGAAACTGTCGTCGAATCCAAGGTGACAGTTGGAAAGAAAATTCCCACGAAAAGCGGAATGACAAGGAGCAGCACGCTGCCTAACTTAGCCCAGCGAGTGCTTAAATGACTGTGGACCTCCATCTTCTTCATCCAGATGATGAGCTGCACAACTGCCAAGATAAAGGATAAAATCATAGATAGATAGGCCAGATAGGAGTAGTGGAGATTGATGTATTGGTTGAGCTTACCTGTCAGCTGTAGGTACATGGTGATCTCAAAGTAGCCGACTAAGATTAGAAATCGAATCATAGCACAACCCCCACAAGCCAAGAGTAAAGAAAGACAACGACGGTAACCAGGCTGATAAATTGCCAGATAAAGCGTGTCTTAAAGTAGTTTTTCATCATCAGCAGATTCTTAACATCTAGCATAGGCCCAATGACCAAGAAAGCTAAGACTGGCGATAAGCCGAAGCTAGCAATCAAGGAGCTCCCGATGAAAGCATCAGCTTCGCTGCAAAGTGAGAGCAGGAAGGACAGCAGCATGAGCAGGAGAATGGCAACAGCTGGTGTTGAGCTAATTGAGGTCAGGATTCTGGTTGGCACATAGACTTGTACCAGACTGGCGAAGAGACAGCCAAAGACTAAATAGCGACCTGTATCGAAAAATTCATCAATGGCCTGCACAAAGACCTGAAAAAACTTTTGTCCCTTGCTGAGATGTGAAAAGTCATGCTCATGAACAGCCTTGCGATTTTCTTTTTGAATATTGCTGTCTGCAAAGAAGCCTAGAAAAATCCCTAAAAGAACAGCCACGACCATAGAGCCTAAAGCACGAAGCAGAGCCATTCGGAAGGAATTACCAAAAGCTGAGTAAGTCGCAAAGAGCACGATGGGGTTGATAACTGGAGCCGTTACCAGAAAAGGCACAGCTGTGTAACTGGGAACTCTCTTTTCTAAGAAGCGGTTAATTATGGGAACAATACCGCACTCACAGGACGGAAAGACTATACCGATCAAGCTTCCAAAGAAAATCCGAGCCCATTTGTTCTTGGGCAGGAAGTGATAAACCCTGTCTGGCGTGACATACACCTCGATAAAGCCAGAAATAATACTCCCAATCAAGACAAAAGGCAGGGCCTCAATGATGATGGAGAGAAAGATAGCGCCAGCCTGTAAGACGCTGGAAGGAAGGTTAGAAAAGAAACTCATGCTTTTCTAGCCTTTTCTTGCGCTTCTTTTTTCTTTTTGTCATCTGGAAATTCTACTTTTTCAAGCTTGGGCAGAGTGGCAAACTCCTCGAACATCTTGTCTAAATCGTCTGTTTTGGTAAATTTCACAGCCATAGGGCCACCTCATTTCTAAAATAATAATTCTATTATACTACCAAACGAAAAAAAATGATATTTTCAGACATGATGGATCAGAGATGGCAGACTTATCCTAGCAAGAAAAAGATGGTTTAAACTAGTCTTTATAGATTTTTCAGCTTCATATTATGATATAATAGAAGAGTTATGGAAAATATAAATATTGAAAAAATTGCCCAGAAATTGGGCCTTAAAGAAAGCCAAGTATCACAAGTCCTAGATCTGACCGCTGAAGGAAATACGATTCCTTTTATTGCTCGTTACCGTAAGGAAATGACAGGAAATCTGGATGAGGTCGAGATTAAGGCAATCATTGACTTAGATAAGAGCATGACTGCTTTGGCTGAGCGTAAAGCAACGGTCTTAGCTAAGATTGAGGAGCAGGGTAAACTAACGGATGCGCTTCGCTCTGAGATTGAGGCTGCTGAAAAACTGGCTGATGTGGAAGAATTGTATCTGCCCTACAAGGAGAAGCGCCGTACCAAGGCTACCATTGCGCGTGAAGCAGGTCTCTTTCCTTTGGCCCGCCTCATCCTACAGGATGCGGCTAACTTGCAGGAAGAAGCTGAGAAACTGACTAGTGAAGCCTTTCCGACAGCAGAAGCTGCTCTTGCTGGAGCAGTGGATATTCTGACCGAGGCGATTTCCGAAGATACCAAGCTGCGGGCTTGGACCTACCATGAAATGCAGTCCAATTCTTCTATCGTATCCAGTCTCAAAGACGGGGATTTGGATGAAAAGCAGGTCTTCCAGATTTATTATGATTTTTCCGAAAAAGTAGCGACCATGCAAGGCTACCGTACCTTGGCTCTTAACCGTGGTGAGAAGCTAGGTATTCTCAAGGTTGGTTTTGAGCACAATCTTGAGAAAATTCTGCGCTTCTTTGAAGTACGTTTCAAGGTGAAAAATACCTATATTAGTGAAGCTATCCAGCAAGCGGTCAAAAAGAAAATCATTCCAGCCATGGAGCGTCGTATTCGGACCGAGCTGACTGAGGCCGCTGAAGATGGAGCAATTCAACTCTTCTCAGATAACCTCCGCCATCTCCTTCTGATTGCTCCTCTTAAAGGTCGCGTAGTACTGGGCTTTGACCCAGCCTTTCGGACAGGGGCTAAGCTGGCTGTTGTTGATGCGACAGGTAAGATGCTGACGACTCATGTTATTTATCCAGTAGCGCCAGCAAAGCCAGCTCAGATTGAAGCATCTAAGAAAGAGTTGTCAGAGCTGATTGAGCAGTTTAGCGTGGAAATCATTGCCATTGGAAACGGAACGGCCAGCCGAGAAAGCGAAGCCTTTGTAGCTGAAGTCTTGAAATCTCATCCAAATGTCAGCTATGTTATCGTCAATGAGAGCGGAGCATCTGTCTACTCAGCTAGTGAACTGGCTCGTCATGAGTTTCCAGATTTGACTGTTGAAAAGCGCTCAGCTATTTCCATTGCCCGCCGTCTGCAGGATCCTTTGGCTGAGCTAGTCAAGATTGATCCTAAGTCGATCGGGGTTGGTCAGTACCAGCATGATGTCAGCCAGAAAAAACTGTCTGAAAGTCTGGACTTTGTCGTTGATACCGTGGTCAACCAGGTCGGAGTTAATATCAACACCGCCAGTCCTGCCCTGCTGGCCCATGTAGCTGGTCTTAATAAAACTATCTCAGAAAATATCGTCAAGTACCGGGAAACAGAAGGCTTGATTCGGTCTCGCGAGGCCATCAAGAAAGTGCCGCGTCTGGGTGCAAAAGCCTTTGAACAGGCAGCCGGCTTCCTGCGTATTCCCGAAAGTGATAACTTGCTAGACAATACAGGCGTTCACCCAGAGTCTTATAAGGCGGTGGAGGAGCTCTTTAAGCGTCTGGAAATCAGCAGTTTGGATGAAGCAGCCCAAGCCAAATTAAAGGCTGTTCAGATTGCTAGTTTGGCTGCAGAGCTAGGCTTGGGAGAAGAAACCCTCAAAGATATTATTGCCGATTTGCTCAAGCCTGGCCGAGATTTGCGTGATTCCTTTGACGCGCCAGTTTTGCGGCAGGATGTCTTAGATATCAAGGACCTGCGCATTGGTCAAAAGCTGGAAGGCGTTGTCCGCAATGTCGTCGATTTCGGAGCCTTTGTGGATATCGGTATCCACGAAGACGGTCTTATCCATATTTCTAAAATCAGTAAAAACTTTATCAAACACCCTAGCCAAGTCCTGTCGGTTGGTGATTTGGTCACTGTCTGGGTGGATAAACTGGATGTGGAGCGGGAGAAGGTCAATCTCTCTCTGATAGCGCCAAATGAATCTAACTAACTACGTTAAGCAGGTGTCATTGGAAGATTTTGGCTGGGAATTTCACCACCAAGCTTATTGGAACAAACGTCTCCGGACGACTGGAGGACGCTTCTTTCCAAAAGATGGTCATCTGGATTTCAATCCGAAAATTTATGAAACTTTTGGGCTTGAAACTTTTCGAAAAATTGTCCGTCATGAGCTAGTCCACTATCATCTCTATTATCAGGGTAAAGGTTATCGCCATGGAGATAGAGATTTTAAAGACCTCCTTAAGCAAGTTGACGGTCTGAGTTACGCTCCATCCTTGTCCGACTCGCAAACCTTTCTCATTTATAAATGCTTGAGCTGCGGAACGCTTATCCGTCGTAGACGCAGGATAGACATAAAAAAATATCGTTGCGGTCGTTGTAGAGGTCAACTGTCCTTCCTCAAAGAGGAAACAAACAGAGAGTGAATGAATTAAAAACGGAACGATGCAGAATCAGCCTTGGGGCTGATTTTTTTGTTATCCCGCTATGATAAAATGAAGGAAAGAATGAGAGTTGAGGTCATCATCATGAAAACTAAGTTTTATAAATTAAGAAGAAACCGAGTGATTTCAGGAGTTTTGTCGGGATTGGCTGATAAATTTAACTTTGATCTTGGCTTGTTACGCTTTTTATTCATCATCTTTACAGTTTTCAATTTTGGTTTGGGCATTTTGATTTATATTTTGTTGGCCATCGTGATGCCTTACAAAGAAGATGTGGAAGCAGAAATGTATGGAACGGGGCCTCGCAAAATGAAAGATGCCGAGCCAATCAATGACAATGACGGTTGGTTTTGGTAAAATAACAAATATAAAATTCGGGAGTATGCCCGAATTTTTGCTAGATGTAGAAGAAACGAAAAGAGAGAATCTAGGGAAGTGTAGTTGGCTGAATCTGGAAACTGCTACCGAAATACGAATGACTTATCCAAGGAGGAAATATGACAGAAGTTTGGAATGCCTATGACTTGAATCGAAAACAGCTCCCGCATCTCCTAGTTCGAGGAGAAAAAATTCCTGAAGGGCAATTTCATCTCTGTGTCAATGTCTTGGTTCGTCACCAAGATGGTGATATTCTCTTTATGCGGCGGTCAGCAAATAAAAGTCTCTATCCTGGCTATTATGAGTTCGGAGCGGGAGGTAGTGTGCTGGCAGGAGAGGATAGTCAGACAGCCGCTCTGCGGGAATTGAAAGAAGAAACAGGCCTGGTTCCCGACAGTATCAGACTGTTGGAGCAGGTGTGCTCTGTCGAAGACCAGTGCCACTTTGACTTCTATGAAGCAGTGGTGTCTAGTGACAAGAATCAAGTTCGCTATCAGGCAGGCGAAACCGATGCTCATCTCTGGCTACCTCTAAGTGAAATACCAGCCTTTATCGAGAGCCATCCTTGCTTTCAAAATCAAAAAAGAATTCTCAAAAAATGGATTGGCTAGTTATTTTGACTGGCCCTTTTGCTGGCTGGCAGATATTTTCACAAGCTTCTAGGGAAAAATCCTGCTTAAATTCCAATCTTAAAAACTCTTTTAGGGTAAAAATTTGCTATAATAGAGAAAGATAAATTTGAAGGGAGCAGGGAATGTCTGTAAAGGTCAAAGATTTGATTGAAAAAGTCCGTTTACGCATCGTTTACGGCAGTGATGACCTCTTAGAAAAGGAGATTTCGACATCGGATATTTCGCGGCCGGGCCTTGAAATGACCGGCTATTTTGACTACTACACGCCAGAACGGATTCAGCTGATTGGGATGAAGGAGTGGTCTTATCTGATGAAGATGACATCCCACAACCGTCATCAAGTCCTTCTGAAAATGTTTCAACCAGAAACGCCAGTTGTCATTGTGGCACGCGATTTGGAGATTCCTGAAGAAATGCGGCGAGCAGCTGAAGAAAAGCAAATCGCGATTCTTACCAGCCGCACATCAACCAGCCGTCTATCAGGGGAAATTTCTAGTTTCCTTGACTCACGCTTGGCGGTCAGAACCAGTGTTCATGGCGTATTGATGGACATCTACGGGATGGGAGTGCTGATTCAAGGGGACAGTGGTATTGGTAAAAGTGAAACTGGTCTTGAGTTAGTCAAGCGTGGCCATCGTTTAGTGGCGGATGACCGGGTTGATATCTTTGCCAAGGATGAAATGACTCTCTGGGGAGAGCCTGCTGAGATTCTTCGCCATCTCTTGGAAATTCGCGGTGTCGGCATTATCGATGTGATGAGCCTTTACGGAGCTAGTGCGGTTAAGGATTCTTCACAGGTACAGATTGCCGTCTATCTGGAAAATTATGATACCAATAAGACCTTTGACCGTCTGGGCAATAATGCAGAAGAACTGGAAGTTTCCGGTGTCAGAATTCCTCGGATTCGCATCCCAGTTAAGACAGGACGCAATATCTCTGTAGTGATTGAGGCCGCAGCCATGAACTATCGGGCTAAGGAAATGGGCTTTGATGCCACCAAGATTTTTGAAGAACGACTGACTAATCTGATTAGCCAGAATGAGGTGAAAGATGCTTGATCCAGTAGCTTTTTCAGTCGGTCCCTTTAGTATTCGTTGGTATGCGATCTGCATTGTCACTGGCTTGATTTTAGCCGTTTACTTAGCTATGAAGGAAGCGCCACGCAAAAGAATGATTCCAGATGATATTCTTGATTTCATTCTGATTGCCTTTCCCTTGGCTATCCTTGGAGCGCGGCTTTACTATGTAATTTTTGAATGGTCTTATTATGGCAAGCACTCTCTGATTGAGATTTTTCAGATTTGGAATGGTGGTTTAGCCATTTACGGCGGTTTGATCACTGGTGCCCTTGTCCTCTATTTCTTTTCACAAAGAAGGCTGATCAATCCTGTTGATTTCTTGGATATTGCAGCACCTAGCGTCTTGATCGCTCAGAGTATCGGCCGTTGGGGCAATTTCTTTAACCAAGAAGCCTATGGAGCAGTGGTCAAAAATCTTAATTATCTGCCGTCCTTCATCCGTAACAATATGTACATAGATGGTGCTTATCGCCAGCCAACCTTCTTATACGAATCCCTTTGGAATTTACTTGGCTTTGCCCTATTGCTGATTTTACGACGCCGCCCTAAATTCTTCCGTCAGGGAGAATTGGCAGCCTTTTACCTGATTTGGTATGGTTTTGGCCGGATGATTATCGAGGGTATGCGGACCGACAGTCTCATGTTCTTGGGTGTGCGTGTATCTCAGTGGCTGTCTGCAGCTCTGATTTTACTCGGCATCGGCATTATGATTTACCAAAGAAAAAAACAAGCCCCCTATTATCAAGAATGAGAGGAGAATATTATGCTTGAAATTGCTTATACTTTAGTTGCTGTCGCTTTGATTGTCTTTCTAATCTACATGACCCTCACCGTCAAAACTCTCGGTGATAAGGCTGCAAAAATGCTGGATGAGACCGAAAATACGATCAAAGTGTTGACTTCTGATGTCAATGTCACCCTGCATCAAACCAATGATTTGATTGCCAAAGTCAATGTGTTGACAGATGATATCAACCACAAAGTAGCAACGATTGATCCGCTTTTCAATGCGGTGGCAGACCTATCCGAATCAGTCTCTGATTTAAACGATCAGGCGCGTGTTTTAGGAAAAAAAGCAGTCGCAGCAGGAAGCACGACAGCCAAAACAACAGCAGGTTTGACTGCCCTTCGTTTGTTTACAAAATTATTCAAAAAATAAGAAAGTAGGTTTACTATGGGAAAAATTTCATCACTTTTATTAGGTGCTGTGTCTGGTGCAGCTGCGGCGTACTTTCTCACCAGCAAAAAAGGCAAAGAAATTACTGAAAAAGTTCAAGACTTTGTTGTTGACTATCGTGAAGATCCAGATAAGACACACGAAGCAGTTGTCCAATCAGTAAAGGATTTTTCAGATCAGGCTGTCAAGGCCATCAACCAAACCAAGGAAAAGGTTGAAAATGGCGAAATTACAGCTGAAACAGTGTTGGAGTCTGTAAAGGATACGACCAAGTCAGTAGTAGACTATTCACAGGATAAATTCCAAGAAATCAAAGAAAAGTTTGAAAAAGAAGAGGAAATTCTTGAAGAAGAAATTTCTGATATCGTGGTGGAAGAAGGAGAAAAAGCCCCTTCAGAAGAAATCATCATTGATTTAGAAACAGAAGAACTTGAAAAATAAAAAATTAGGCTAGCATTTGCTAGCCTATCTTGATTTTCGACTTAGAAAACGCTATCATATAAATAAAAGGGGGTGTTGGTATGAAAAATTTAAAAGTACTTGCCCTGCTAGGTTTAGGCTGCTGCTTACTAGCTTGTTCTCGGCAGAAAGATTCAGAGTCCCCTCAGTCTGGAAGCTCTGACTCTTCTTCTAAGGCTTCGAGCACGAGTCAAGCCCGCTCGAAAACAGCTAGCAGTAGTCAATCTAGTGCAAATCAATCTAGCCCCAGTCAGAGTTCGACTTCTGCGGAGTCGGAAAGTTCTAGTCAGACCGGTGAAAAGGTCAGAGAGGAGGAGACACAATCTTCTAGTAAAGAAGCATCTTCCCCAATCAGAAAACGCCTGGAAGTTCCAATGCAGATCCAGCGAGCTTGGAATACTTGCGCACCGACCTCTGTCAGTATGATTCTAGCTTACAGGGGCGTTCAGGCTAGTCAGGAAGAATTGGCACGAGCGATGGGCACTGATGAGACCTTCGGTACCCATAATGTCAATGCAATCCGTGTCTTAAATCAATATTTATTTGGTTATGCGGAAGTGCCAGCAGGTCAAGCGGGCTATCATCTTGCTACAGTGACTAGTAGCGCCTCGAATTCGGAAGATATGCGTCTTTTTAAAGAGCGCCTGCGCAAGAATATTGATGATGGCTATCCGCTATATTATACGATTGATAATGCCTCCATCTACCCAGGTCACAAGGGTGAACACAATGTTGTGGGGACAGGTTATGAATTATCAGCAGATGGCAGTGATGTCCTTGCAGTTTATTACATTGATCCGTCCTACACCGTTCAGGATCCAGTCTATGGAGGGCTGAAAAAGGTAACTCCGGAAGAATTATTGGCAGCTATGTGTGTTTGTCAGGAACCAAATTACGCTTGGTAAAGAAAAGAAAAAACGAGATCTTTCGATCTCGTTTGATTTAATTCGTAGATAATCAATGTTTCTTTCTTCGAACAGTGCGATACCCTTGAATAATCATAAGACTTAGGACAATAGCAAGTGAGAAAGATAGAAAGGTGCTCATTTTTGCAGACAAAAAAATAAAGCTAAAAAAGACTGTCAAAATACAGAATAAAGCAATATTTATAAAGAAAAATAGCTCACGTAATTGTGATGCCGATTCTGCTTGGGGCAGGTATTCTTGATAGGATATTTCCTTAGTTTGTTCTGTCGAATCATGCAGGGGCGCTGATTCAAACTGTTTAAAATCTCTTACAGCCATTGTCTCTCTCCTAGTAGTACCTTATCATTCTATCATGTTTCTATGATTAGATATATTACAAGATAGTTACAAAACGAATAAAATCGAATTAAGAAATCATAAATCCTATTTTTTTGGTATAATAATGATATGAAAAAGATAATTATTACAGCAACAGCTGAAAGTATAGAACAAGTTCAAGCCTTATTGGAAGCAGGAGTAGATCGTATTTATGTCGGTGAGGAAAACTACGGTCTTCGTTTACCGCATAACTTCAGTTACGACGAATTAAATCGTATTTCTCAAATGGTTCATCAGGCAGGAAAAGAAATGACCGTTGCCGTCAATGCTTTGATGCATCAGGACATGATGGACCAGATCAAGCCTTATTTGGATTTTCTTCAGGAGATTGAAGTGGACTATATCACCGTTGGGGATGCAGGTGTATTCTACGTCTTGCAACGGGATGGTTATAAGTTGAAAACGATTTATGATGCTTCGACCATGGTTACCAGCAGCCGCCAGATTAATTTTTGGGGCAAGAATGCTGGGGTATCAGAAGCTGTTTTGGCGCGGGAAATTCCATCGGCAGAACTCTTTAAAATGCCGGAAATCCTTGAAATTCCAGCAGAAGTCCTAGTTTATGGTGCGAGCGTTATCCACCACTCTAAACGTCCGCTTTTGCAAAATTATTATAACTTTACACACATCGATGATGAAAAATCAAGAGAGAGGGATCTCTTTCTTGCGGAACCGAGCGATCCTCAGAGCCATTATTCAATCTTTGAGGACAAGCATGGGACTCACATTTTTGCCAATAATGACTTGGACTTGATGACCAAGTTGACAGAATTGGTTGACCACGGATTTACTCATTGGAAATTGGAAGGTCTTTATACTCCTGGTCAGAATTTTGTTGAGATTGCTAAGCTCTTTGTTCAGGCAAGAGATCTGATTGAAAAAGGTGAATTTAGCCATGACCAAGCTTTCTTGCTAGACGAACTACTTCACAAATTGCATCCGAAGAATCGTTTCCTTGATACAGGATTCTATGATTACGACCCAGACATGGTGAAATAGACAGGATTTTGTTGCCTTTATCTAAGTGGCCATCACCAAAAAGCTATTTGCTCACCAGAAACGTTTTAAGAAAAGGCACAGATTACTCTGTGCCTTTTTGAGTTTTCATCTATAAAAATGGAGTGCTGGTTATGATTTCCAATAATCATAATTGTAGGTAGCTAGGATCATTTGCGTAATTTCTTCAGGTTCTTCCTGAGCTCCGCCAGCTATCCAAAGAGAAATAATCCCCTCAACACTGGATAAGAAGATTTCCAAGGCGTATTTCTGAGGGATGTGGAAGTTCTCCTCTAAAAAACGCTGGGTAGCAGCTTCTTGCTTATCACTCAGAATGATACTGGTTATGAACTCTCGAATAGCTCCGCGAAAGTCAATATAATGGCTTCTAGTCAGGGCATTGATCAGACGTTTATTAGCACGCAGTATATGAAATTTGGCTATCATGAACCGTTTGGAATATTCGCCTTCTTCTTCAAACAAACTATAACTATAAAGTTGAGAAATGATGTCGCTTTTGAGGCTATCAATCATCTGATACTTATCTTGGTAGTGGAGGTAGAAGGTGCCGCGATTAATCCCTGCCCGCTTGCAGAGATTGCTGATGGAGATAGTATCAAACCTTTCCTCTGACAGTAGCTGAATCAAGGCTTCTTTGATGTCTTCCTTGGTGCTAGTTTTTCGTTTCTGGACCATTTTTCTTCCTTTTTACTTAAATCAACACTTTGTTGATTTTTGATTATTGCTTTTTATCTAAGCTCATTATATAATATCTGTGATTTAGAATCAACATATTGTTGATTTAAGAAAAAGAGCTTTGAAAAGGAGAGAAGCGATATGGCTTATATTGAAATGAAACATAATTTTAAACGTTATCAGGTAGGTGATACAGAAATTGTTGCCAATCATGATATTTCTTTTGAGATTGAAAAGGGGGAACTGGTCATTATCCTAGGTGCCTCTGGTGCAGGCAAGTCTACGGTGCTCAATATCCTCGGCGGTATGGATACCAATGATGAAGGAGATATCCTGATAGACGGACAGAATATTGCCAACTACAATTCCCACCAGCTGACGGACTATCGCCGCAATGATGTGGGTTTCGTCTTTCAGTTTTACAATTTGGTGCCCAACCTGACGGCCAAGGAAAATGTTGAATTGGCTTCTGAGATTGTCAAGGATGCCCAAGATCCAGTAGCGGCTCTGACCGCAGTGGGACTAGAAAAGCGCCTCAATAATTTTCCAGCGCAGTTGTCAGGCGGGGAGCAGCAGCGAGTGTCTATCGCTAGGGCTGTGGCCAAAAATCCCAAGATTTTGCTCTGCGATGAGCCGACAGGAGCTCTGGACTACAATACTGGTAAGCAAGTGCTGCAAATCTTACAGGATATGTCCCGCAATCAAGGAGTGACAGTTATTATCGTGACCCACAATGCTGCCTTGGCTCCCATTGCTGACCGGGTCATCCGTATGCACGACGCGAGAGTCAAAAGTATTACAGTCAATGAAGAGCCACAGGATATAAGTACATTGGAGTATTGATATGAAGAGAAAGATTTATTGGAAAGATATTCTGCGCTCCTTCACTAGCTCTAAAGGACGTTTCCTATCTATTTTAATCCTCATGATGCTGGGCTCTTTAGCTCTCGTGGGACTCAAGGTCGCTCCACCCAATATGCGCAGAACAGCAACAGATTACTTGAAAGAGCAGCGAACCATGGACTTGGCCGTTATGGCGGATTATGGTTTGGATGCGGAGGATCAGAAAGAGTTGGAAGCGATCAAGGGAACTGATGTCGAGTTTGGCTATCTGACAGATGTCACCGTAGACGAAGAGGCTCTCCGAATATTCTCAGATACCAAGGATATTTCAAACTTTCAAGTGACCTCTGGTCGTCTTCCTAAGAAAGAGCAAGAAATTGCCCTGGCTAGCTTTTGGTCTAAGAAATATAAGCTTGGTCAGGAGATCCATCTGACCGAAAAAGCCGGCAGCCGGTCAGTTCTGAAAAACAAGACCTATAAGATTGTGGGATTTGTCAACTCAGCAGAACTCTGGTCTGATAGAAATCTAGGCAATGCGACTAGTGGCAGCGGGGCTTTATCAGCCTATGCTGTAGTCAGCCCTAAGGCCTTTGATACAGATGTTTACAGTATTGCCCGCCTGCGCTATCATGATTTAGAAAAACTGGCTCCCTTCTCTGAAAGCTATCAGGAGCATTTGGAGCAGCACCAGACTGCTTTGGACAAGAGCCTGGAAGATAACGGAGTGGCTCGCTTTAAGCGATTAGAGGCAGATGCCAAAAGCACCATTCAGAAGGGCGAAGATAAGATTGCTCAGGCTGAGAGCGAACTGACCCAAGGTAAAAAGCAATTAGAGCAAGCTCAGAATCAGCTGAACCAGCAAAAAAACCAGCTAGCAGCAACTCGATCCGCTTCTATCCTCCCTCCTGCTCAGCTCAGCCAGAGCCAGCAGCAGATTCAGGGAGCTGAGTCCCAGCTCAATCAGAAAAAAGCAGAGCTAGCAAAGGCAGAGAAAGACTTATCAGCTAGCAAGGACAAGCTAGCTGACGCTAAGGCAAACCTTAGTCGTTTGAAAGAGCTGGCCTATCATAGCTATGACCGCAAGTCTCTGCCAGGTGGGAATGGCTATCATATGTATAAAAACTCCATGAATAGTATTGCGTCGATTGGTAATATCTTCCCGGTGGTGCTCTATCTGGTGGCAGCAATGGTGACCTTTACCACTATAACGCGCTTTGTCGATGAGGAGCGAACAAATGCAGGTGTCTTTAAGGCTCTAGGCTATCATAGCCGAGATATCATTCGCAAGTTTGCTCTTTACGGTTTGGTGGCGGGGAGTCTAGGTACCCTCATAGGGATTCTGCTGGGACATTATTTCTTATCGGGAGTGATTTCTTCTATTATTACCAGAGGAATGGTGCTTTCTGTCCCGCATGCATATTTTTATGTTTCCTATAGTATACTGGCCCTTGGACTTTCCCTTCTATCCAGTGTTCTCCCTGCCTATTTGGTAGCAAGACGGGAGCTGACAGAGGAAGCAGCACATCTGCTTTTGCCCAAGCCACCGGTCAAGGGCTCCAAGATTTTCTTGGAAAGACTGCCCTTTATCTGGCGACGTCTTAGCTTTACTCAGAAGGTCACAGCTCGCAATATCTTTCGCTATAAGCAGCGGATGTTTATGACCATCTTTGGTGTGGCGGGGTCTGTTGCCTTACTCTTTGCCGGTCTAGGACTCCAGTCTTCTATTGGTGGTATTCCCAAACGTCAGTTTGAGGAGATTCTGCGATACGACTTGATTGTCGCTGCCAATCCTGGGGAAAATCAAGCCGAACAAGATAAGCTGAAAAAGATGTTGGCAGATGACTCGATTGCTGCCTATCAGGAGATCCACAGTGAAACTTTGACGGAGAAATACAAAGGGAAAAAAGAAACAGAGTCAGTCACTTTAATGGTTACGGACAAGGAAAATTTTAAACCGTTTATTTCTATGGAAAGTCCTGACAGCCGACAGAAGCTGTCCCTGAAGGACGGTGCAGTTGTTTCGGATAAATTGGCCCGTATAGCTGGAGTTAGCCCCGGTGGCAGTATAGAGCTGGGTGGCAAGTCTGTCAAGCTCGCAGCAGTCAATGAGAATCATTTTGGCCATTTTGCCTTTATGAAGGCAACTGACTACCAGAAGATTTACGGGAAAAAGCCTGAGAAAAATGCTTATCTAGTGCGACTCAAGGATTCTTCCAGCAAAAATATTGTGGACAAAGCCAATGAATTTATGAGCCTCAAGTCTGTCAAGAGTGTTTCGCAAAATGCTAGCATGGTGCAGCAGTTCAACGTTCTAGCTAATTCTCTTAATAATACGATGATGATTTTAGTGCTGATTTCCATTCTTCTAGCAGTCGTCATTCTCTACAATCTGACCAATATCAATGTAGCCGAGCGGATTCGCGAACTGTCCACTATCAAGGTTTTGGGTTTCCATAATAAGGAAGTGACCCTCTATATCTATCGAGAGACCATTATCCTGTCAGTGATTGGGATGGCAGTTGGGCTTCTAGGCGGTTTTTTCCTTCATCGTTTTTTGATTGAGAAGGTTGCGCCTAGCATTATCAGCTTAAACCCTCAAGTAAGTCCCTCAGTCTATCTGTTTCCTCTAACTGCAGTGACTCTTATTCTGACCTTGCTTGGCTTCTTTGTTAACTACCGTCTCAGACGAGTAGATATGCTGGAAGCACTTAAGTCTGTCGATTGAAAAAAACACTTCAAAACTTTCACTCCCTTGATGGGTGGAAGTTTTTTTGAACTTTGATATAATATTCTTTGTAAAGAAAGAGAAAGACACACGATGACACGAAAAATTGCCTTATTATCCGATGTGCATGGGAATAGCACAGCCTTGGAAGCAGTACTTGCGGATGCGGAAAGCCAGCAGGTGACAGACTATTGGTTTTTAGGGGACTTGCTCCTGCCAGGAACTGGTCGCAGAAATATCCTAGATAGGATGGAGCAGCTGCACATCAGTCTCCAGGTCAGGGGGAATTGGGAGGACAGCCTCTGGCATGCCCTGCACCAAAAGTTAGACTTGACACGTCCCAGTCATCTCTACCTGACCCGGCTCTGCCATTTTGTCCTAGAGGAAATCCGTCCTGAAGAGATTGACCGTATGCAGGAACTTCCTCTGCAGCTCTTGACAGAAGTAGAAGGCTTGAAGATTGCGGTCAGCCACCATCTGCCTGATAAGAACTGGGGGCGGGAGCTGATTCATATTGGCGAGCAGAGCGATTTCGACCGCCTTTTTGAGGGGAATGACTGCGCTATCGCTGTTTATGGTCATATTCACCAGCAGTTTCTCCGTTATGGGACTCAGGGGCAGCTGATTATCAATCCTGGCTCTATTGGTCAGCCATTCTTTCTTGATTCAGCTTTGCGTCAGGACTTGCGAGCCCAGTATGCCATTTTAGAGATTGATGAGACAGGTCTGGCTGATGTTGACCTTCGGCGCGTGGCCTATGATGTGGAGCAGGAGCTGAGATTGGCTCGGGAGCTCCACTTGCCTTACTATGAGATTTATCGGGAGAGCTTGGTCAATGGTATCCACCATACCCATAACCATGATCTGCTGCGGGAAATCAGTGAGCGGGAAGGCTATGCAGATGAGATTGCGGCTTTCTTAAAGTCTAGTCGTAACTCTTGAAGTTACACCATTTTTGAGATATAATAGTGAGAGAAAATGATGAGGGAGGAGAAAAAATGCAGATTTCTAGCCGTTTTACCATTGCCACCCATATGCTGATTGTACTGGCTTTGGAGGGAAAAAAACGAAAACTGACAAGTGATATTCTTGCTGGAAGTGTCGGCGTCAATCCAGTTATTATCCGCAAGACCCTGTCCCAGCTCAAGAATGCCGGGATGATTACCGTTGCTCGTGGGACTGGAGGAGCAGAGATTGCCAAAGATTTGAAAGATATTAGTCTGTTGGATGTCTATAGTGCGGTTGAATGTCTGGGCAAGAGCGGCCAGCTCTTTAGCTTTCATGACAAGCCTAATCCAGACTGTCCTATCGGCAAGAACATTCACAATGTCTTAGATGACCGCTTAGCGGCTATTCAGGCAGCCATGGAAGCTGAATTGGCTCAGACCAGCCTTGACGAGGTCGTCGCAGCAACCGAAAAAGAAATAAAAGAACAATCTGTTTCCTAGTGAGCAGATTGTTTTTTTGTGAATAATATCCCGAGATGTAATTATTGACATTACATTAAGATGTGCTATACTATTAGATGTAACAAAAACAATTACAATCCAAAATAAACTTTCGGAGGAAATGAGTATGAAAATCGCAGTAATCGGGGCAAATGGAAAAGCGGGCAGTCTCATCGTGAATGAAGCAGTTAAACGGGGGCATAATGTAACGGCTATCGTTCGGTCAGCTAATAAAAGTGAGGGCCAGTATGAATTAATTAAAGATTTGTTTGACTTGACTAAGGAAGACTTACTTGAGTTTGATGCAGTCGTATCAGCTTTTGGAGCTTTTGCACGCGACAACCTGCCTCAGCATACAGGTTCATTGGAACATCTAGCAATGCTTTTGGCAGATGCAAAGACTCGATTGTTGGTGGTCGGTGGTGCAGGCAGCCTCTATATGGATCCAGAAATGAGCATCCAGCTGTCAGATACACCAGATTTTCCAGCAGATTACAAGCCTTTGGCTAAAGCTATGGCGGAAGGGCTAGCTCATTTGCGTCAGTTTGATAATGTTCTATGGACCTACATCAGTCCCGCAGCAGATTTTGATGCAGATGGTGCTAAGACGGGCGATTATATCCTAGCTGGCGAGGTCTTTACTGTCAATGAAGCCGGTCAAAGTCGAATTAGCTATGCAGATTATGCTGTGGCTATGCTGGATGAGATTGAAAAGGGTAGCCACATCAAGAAACGTATTTCTGTTTTGGAAAAATAAAAAAATTGAGCAGAAGAACTGCTAAAATTTAGAATCGAAGAGAGGAGAAAAAAACATGACTTTTGAATATGGAAGCAAGATTTATCTAGGAGAGGTGGCACTTTATGTAGCTGACCTAGCAAGCCAAAAGGATTTTTACCAGCACGTTTTAGGCCTGGAACTTTTGGAAGAGCAGGACGGACAAGTAGCTTTGGGCAGGGTTGGACAAGTTCTGGTGAGGCTCTTAGCGACCAGTGACCGGCAGTCAGTCAAGTCGGCTTATGGTCTTTATCATCTGGCGCTTTTGCTTCCAAGCCGTCAAGCCTTAGCGGATATCCTGAAGCATTTATCCGAAAATAAAGTACCTATGGTTGGAGGAGCGGATCACGGTTACAGTGAAGCCATTTATCTGGAGGACCCAGAAGGCAACGGCATTGAGCTTTATCGGGACAAGCCTCAGGCTGATTGGGATATTCGAGAAGATGGCCGCATTATCGGAGTGACGGAAGCGCTAGCGGCTCAAGAAATCTATGAACTAGGTCAGGAAGTCCAGCCGTTTAGTATTGCGGAAGGCACTCGTATGGGCCATGTCCATCTGTCTGTGAAAAATAGTAGAACAGCCAGTCATTTTTACCAAAAGCTTCTAGACTTGGAGGATAAATTTTCTGTACCTTCTGCTAGATGGCTGGCATCCGGAAACTACCATCACCATTTAGCAGTCAATGAATGGGGAGGTTCTCACTTGAATCATCGCCAACCTAAACAACAGGGACTAGCCTATTTTGAGGCACAAGTAGAAGGAAAAGAAGACCTAGTAGCAATTTATGAAAATGCTCTGGACTTGCAGGCGCCAGTCCGATGGATTAGCTCCCAAGAGCTAGAAATCACAGACCCAGATGGGATTGTGGCAAAAGTTAAAACAAAAGTGGTATAATAAGGCTTATCAAGAAGCTCGAAGAAAGAAAAAATATGTACAAGACTTATTATGCATCACCGATTGGCCGGATTCTTATCTTGACAGACGCAAATGCCTTGTTGGGGCTTTGGCTGGAGAATCAAAAATATTTTGGGGCAGGCTATAATCTAGAGCAAGCGCAGCAGGAGGAGACAGAAGTCAGCCGACGCATCTCTGCCTGGCTGGATGCTTATTTTAAGGGAGAAAATCCTGCAACTGATGAAATTCCATTGGCACCCCAAGTTACTGAGTTTAGAAGCAAGGTTCTGACAGTGCTGCAGAAGATTCCCTATGGACAAACGGCTACCTATTCAGATATTCTACGAGAATTACAAGCTGAGTACGGTAAGATTGGCTCTGCTAGAGCAGTCGGTGGTGCCATCGGTCATAATCCCATTTCCCTTCTGATTCCCTGTCATAGGATTGTCGGAAGCGACGGCAGATTGACCGGTTATGCTGGCGGTCTTGATAAAAAAGCCTTCCTACTGGAGTTGGAGGCTGGGGAGAAGACAACAGGATAAATAAAACTATTGATAAGCTAAAAAAGCACCGAACGGTGCTTTTCTGTTATTCTATTCAAAATACAACAAGTCCTTGCTAGTCTCAGTGAAAAGTTCAAAGCCATTCTTTGTAACATAGCCGCAGTCCTCGATGCGGACGCCAACCTTGCCAGGAATGTAAATGCCGGGCTCGACAGAGAAGCACATGCCTTCCTCGATGACCATGTCATTGCCTTCCATGATAGATGGGAATTCGTGGACATCCATACCGATGCCGTGTCCAAGGCGGTGGTTGAAATACTCACCATAGCCAGCTTTTTCGATGACCTCGCGGGCTGCTCGGTCTACTTCATGAGCTGTGACGCCTGGCTTGATAAAGTCAAGAGCAGCTTGCTGGGCTTCCAATGTCAGATGGTAGATATCTTTTTTGAACTGGTCTGGCTGGCCAACAGCGACGGTCCGTGTCATATCGCTGGCGTAGCCATTGACCATGCAGCCAAGGTCAAAGAGAAGAAGGGCATTGTTTTCGATCTTATTGGCTCCGGGAATGCCGTGCGGATTGGCTGCGTTGTTGCCTGTCAGAACCATAGTTTCAAAGCTCATCTCATAGCCTTCTTGCTTAATAGCGAAGTCGATTTGAGCGATGATGTCTGTTTCGGTATTTTCTAGTGAAATATTGTCAAAACCAATATTGACCGCCTTATCGGCATACTGGCCAGCTACCAGCATTTTCTGGATTTCGTCGGCTGATTTGATCAAGCGCAAGCGGTTGATGTAAGGAGTCAAATTGACAAATTCAGCCCCATCAAAAACGGTACGCAGGCCGTGGTACTTGGTTAAAATCAGATTGTCAAACTCGACCGCTACTTGTTTGAAGGTGTGAGATGGTAGGGAAGCCTTGATTTTTTCCCAAGGATTTTCAGAATCGACATAGCCCACAACCTGAAAGTCTACGGTAGAAGAAGCACGCTCAACTTCCAGTGCTGGTACGAAAAGGAGTGGCTCATGGTCAGTGTAGACGAATAGGAACATTTGGCGTTCATGTGGATCGCTGTAAAAGCCTGTTAGGTAATGAATGGTTACAGGATCAGAGATTACAGCCACATCCTGCTTTTCATTTTCAAGATAAGTGATGATTTGATTGATTTTTGTCATAGTTCAACCTTCTTTCTATGCCTCTATTTTTGCAGAAAAAGTGAAAAAAATCAAGGATTTTAGTGAGGATTCCTTATCATTGCTTGGAATTTTCGCAAGAGGGAAAGCTAAGGTAAAATTTCTATAAGAATGTTGGAATATAGTGTGCGAAAATAGTATTTTTTAAGGAAAATTTGATATAATAGTGCTTATGGAGCGGTAGGACAGATACAAAAATAATAGATGTCTAAGCTTAAAAATTGTATAGATATGAAGGTAAAAAATGAAAAAAATATTAGTTGTAGATGACGAGAAGCCAATCTCGGACATTATAAAGTTTAACATGGCTAAGGAAGGCTATGAAGTACTGACAGCCTTTGATGGTAAGGAAGCTCTAGAAATGTTTGAAGCAGAGCAACCGGATATCTTGATTCTGGATTTGATGTTGCCAGAAGTGGATGGACTGGATGTTGCCCGGACCATTCGCAAGACCAGCAATGTGCCGATTATTGTACTTTCGGCCAAAGATAGCGAGTTCGATAAGGTAATTGGTCTGGAGATCGGTGCCGATGACTATGTGACCAAGCCCTTTTCAAATCGTGAATTATTGGCTCGGGTCAAGGCCTTGTTGCGCCGTTCTGAACTAGTCCCAGATAGTCATGTGGATGAGAGCAGTCCAAAGGAACTGTTTATTGGGGATTTGCAGATTCTTCCAGATGCTTTTGTGGTGAAAAAACATGGGAAAGAATTGGAATTAACCCATCGTGAATTTGAACTTTTGCACCATTTGGCGACTCATGTTGGTCAGGTCATGACGCGTGAGCATTTGCTAGAGACCGTCTGGGGCTATGATTACTTTGGAGATGTGCGGACAGTCGATGTGACTATTCGCCGTCTGCGCGAAAAAATCGAAGATACTCCAAGCCGTCCGGAGTATATCCTGACTCGCCGCGGTGTCGGTTATTACATAAGAAATAATGATTGAAACGCTAAAAGAATTCGTACTTTCTCCTGACTTTGTCTTTTCACTGATTGTTGTCGGCTTTATCATCGTCGTGGCTCTTTTGCTACTGGAAAATCGACGAGATACTCAAAAGCTGGTGCAGTTAAACCAAAAGATCAAAGGATTGATTGCAGGAGATTATTCAGAAGTTTTAGATATGCAGGGCAGTCCTGAAATCACGGACATGACCAATTCCATCAATGATCTCTCTGAAGTCATCCGCCTGACGCATGAAAATTTGGAGCAAGAAACCAAGCGTCTATCCAGTATCCTGTCTTACATGACGGATGGCGTGCTTGCGACCAATCGCCGAGGACAGATTATTACCATCAATGACATGGCAACCAAGCAATTGGGTGTCAAACGTGATGATGTCCTTAATACCAGTATTTTAGATTTGCTGGATATTGCTGATGAGTATGATCTGCGCGAATTGATCACCAAGGTTCCAGAATTGACTATTGATTCTCAAGATGAAAATGGTGAATATGTAAGCCTGCGGGTTCGCTTCGCCTTGATCAGACGGGAGTCAGGTTTTATATCAGGGTTGGTAGCAGTGCTACATGATACAACGGAGCAGGACAAGGAAGAGCGGGAGCGTCGGCTTTTCGTTTCCAATGTTAGCCATGAATTGCGGACGCCTCTAACCAGTGTGAAATCCTATCTGGAAGCCTTGGATGATGGCGCTCTGTCAGAGCCTGTTGCACCGGAATTTGTCAAGGTTTCACTAACCGAGACAAACCGTATGATGCGGATGGTGACGGACTTGCTTAGCTTATCGCGGATTGATAATAATACCAGCCATCTGGATGTTGAGCTGACCAATTTTACAGCCTTTATCACCTATATCCTCAACCGTTTTGATAAGATAAAAAATCAGGATGAGACCAAAAAATATGAGATTATCAGGGATTATTCAATTACACCGATTTGGGTAGAGATTGACACGGATAAGATGACCCAGGTGATTGATAATATCATGAACAATGCCATCAAGTATTCGCCTGATGGTGGGACGATTACGGTTTCTGTGAGAACAACAGATGTTCAGTTGATTCTCTCGATTTCAGATGAAGGTCTGGGCATTCCCAAGCAGGATCTGCCAAAGATTTTTGATCGTTTCTATCGGGTGGATAAGGCCCGCAGTCGAGCCCAGGGAGGAACGGGCTTGGGTCTGGCTATTGCTAAAGAAATTATCAAGCAGCATCATGGCTTTATTTGGGCCAAGAGTGAGTATGGCAAAGGATCTACCTTTACCATTGTTCTTCCATATGATAACGATGCTGTCCGTGTAGATGACTGGGAAAATGAAGAGAATGTAGAAAGTGAACATGACTAAGGGATTTCAATATAGTATTCTAGCATCAGGCTCGAGTGGCAATTGCTTTTATCTGGAAACAGACCAGAAACGACTGCTTGTTGATGCTGGTCTATCAGGGAAAAAAATTACGAGTCTTTTGAGCGAAATAGATCGCAAACCAGAGGATTTAGATGCTATTTTGGTCACCCATGAGCACAAGGATCACATCCATGGTGTGGGGGTTTTGGCGCGTAAATACAATCTAGATATTTATGCCAACGAAGCAACCTGGCGAGCGATGGAAAAGGACTTGGGCAAGCTGGATGCTAGTCAGAAGCATATCTTTGAAATGGGTAAGATGAAGACTTTTGGCGATTTAGATGTCGAAAGTTTTGGAGTCAGCCATGATGCGGCTGCTCCCCAGTTTTATCGCTTTATGAAGGATGGCAAGAGCTTTGTCATGCTGACGGATACGGGCTATGTCAGTGACCGCATGGCAGGAGTCATTGAGAATGCAGATGCTTATTTGATTGAGAGCAATCATGATATCGAGATTCTCCGGAGCGGTGCCTACCCGTGGAGCCTGAAACAGCGCATCCTGTCTGACTTGGGGCACTTATCCAATGAAGATGGTGCGGAAACTATGATTCGTACACTTGGCAATCGCACCAAGCGCATCTATCTGGGGCATCTGAGCAAGGAAAATAATATCAAGGAGTTGGCTCATATGACCATGGTCAATCAACTGGCTCAAGCAGACTTGCCAGTGGGCCATGATTTCCAGGTCTTCGATACTTCTCCTGATACAGCGACGCCTTTGGTAAATATCTAATCATCAGTCGTTCAGAAAGAGAGTGGGACAGAAATCGGTAATTCGTTAGAATTCGATTTCGTTGTCCCACCTCCGCACAGTTGAGTAGGGCTGTAAAAGCTGATGAAATCAGCGTGGTAGAGCCCACTCAACCACTGCGTCTTGCTCAACAAACCAAAGACAATTGAGAGTCTGGGATTTTTGTCCCAGCCTCTTTTTTAGGATTGACAAGGATTGCTTTTTATGGGAAACTAGTTTTATATTTTTTAGCTTGTTTTTTATACTAGAAAGGAAGCTAAAGAATGACCATGAAAACGTACGTGAGGAAACCAAATGCGCTTGATTTATTTTGTGATTGCCTGCTTATCTTTGGCCTTAGGAGTGCTGGGGATTTTTCTGCCCCTTCTTCCTACGACTCCTTTTTTACTTTTGTCTATTGCTTGCTTTTCGCGCAGTTCCAAGCGGATTGAGAATTGGCTTTATCACACCAAGCTATATCAGACCTATGTTGCAGATTTTCGGGAGACAGGTTCGATTGCTAAGGAGCGCAAGAAAAAGATTATCGTATCCATCTATATCTTGATGGGAATTTCCATTGCGTTAGCTCCGATAATTTGGGTAAAAATTTTCTTATTCGCCCTGACAATCTTTATTACCTATTATCTTTTCAAGGTCATCCCAGATAAGGAATAGGCCAGGAATTACGCTAAGAAGACAAGTAAACAAGTGCGTTGGCACTTGTTTTTTGGTATAATGGTAGATGGTTCACAAAGAACATCATTTTAGAAAGGATGGATTGGACTCATGCTCTGCCTTGGCCTAGCATGAAAAAGAAATTATGGAACAATTAAAAGATGCACTGCTGGAGCAGTTTGGGCTGGTGTTTGAAGACAGCAGTCTGCTAGAGACCGCTTTTACTCATACCAGCTATGCCAATGAGCACCGCCTCTTAAAAATTTCACACAATGAACGCCTGGAATTTTTAGGAGACGCTGTTCTGCAGCTGATTATTTCTGAGTATTTATATAAAAAATACCCCAAAAAACCAGAAGGAGATTTGTCAAAACTACGCTCCATGATTGTTCGGGAGGAGAGTTTGGCTGGCTTTGCACGGGACTGTCAGTTCGATCAGTTTATCAAGCTGGGTCGCGGTGAGGAAAAGTCAGGAGGCCGCAATCGCGATACCATTCTGGGTGACTTATTTGAGGCCTTTTTGGGTGCCCTTCTTTTGGATAAGGATGTGGAGACTGTCAAAGACTTTATTTACCAAGTCATGATTCCCAAGGTAGAAGCAGGTGACTTTGAGCAGGTGACTGACTATAAGACTAAGCTGCAAGAACTCCTACAGGTTAATGGGGATGTGGAGATTGTCTATCAGGTTACAGATGAGACAGGGCCAGCCCATGCTAAGAACTTTGCTGTGGCTGTGTTAATCAATGGTCAGAAAGCGGGTCAGGGACAAGGCCGTTCTAAGAAACTGGCTGAGCAGGAAGCTGCCAAGGATGCATTTGAAAAGGAAAGTCACTAATGTTTTTAAAGGAAATTGAAATTCAGGGCTTCAAGTCATTTGCAGATAAGACCAAGGTGGTTTTTGACCAAGGTGTGACTGCTGTTGTTGGTCCCAATGGCTCAGGCAAGTCCAACATTACAGAGAGCCTGCGCTGGGCTCTGGGTGAGTCGAGTGTCAAGAGTCTGCGGGGTGGCAAGATGCCCGATGTCATTTTTGCAGGGACGGAGAACCGCAAGCCCCTCAACTATGCTTCGGTCGTTGTGGTTTTGGATAATCAGGATCAGTTTATCAAGCAAGCAAGCAAGGAAATCCGCGTCGAGCGCCATATCTATCGCAGTGGTGATAGCGAGTACAAGATTGACGGCAAAAAGGTCCGTCTGCGCGATGTCCATGACCTTTTCATGGATACAGGACTGGGACGGGATTCTTTCTCCATTATTTCCCAAGGAAAGGTCGAGGAAATCTTTAACAGTAAGCCAGAGGAGCGTCGGGCTATTTTTGAAGAAGCGGCCGGAGTGCTCAAATATAAGACCCGTCGCAAGGAAACAGAAAGCAAACTAGCGCAGACTCAAGACAATTTGGATCGCTTGGAAGATATTATCTACGAGCTGGATAGTCAAGTCAAGCCACTGGAAAAGCAGGCTGAGACGGCCAAGCGCTTTTTAGAACTGGATCATGAGCGTCAGGAGCTTTATCTGGATGTCTTGGTGGCTCAAATCAAGGCGAATAAAACTGATTTGACGGCGGCAGAAGCTGATTTGGAGAGTATCAAGCAGGAACTAGCGGCCTATTATACGAAACGGGATGAATTGGAGCGTGAAAACCAAGAGATTAAGGTTAAACGTCAGGAAGTGAATCAAAAACTGTCTGACGATCAGGCCAGTCTTTTGGAGTTGACGCGTTTGATCAGTGATTTGGAACGCCAGATAGACCTAGCTAAGCTGGAATCTAGTCAGGCGGCCAGCAGCCGTTTGGAAAATGAAGAACGCTTGGCTGGGTTGAGAGAAAAAAGCCAGCAGCTGACAGCTGATATTTCCTCCAAGGAAGCTCATCTGGCTGATTTAGTAGTCCAGTTGACAGAAAATCAAGAGGCTATGAGCCAGTTGGAAGCAGAATTGGCGGACTTTTCAGATGACCCAGACCAGTTGATCGAAAATCTGCGGGATCGTTACGTCAAGCTCATGCAAGAAGAAGCGGACTTGTCCAACGACTTGACCTCGCTAGAAAATCGTCTGGAGAATGAGCGGAGCCAAGCGGCCAGCAAACAGGCAGAGTTTAGCAAACTACAGGCTGATTTAAAAGCTGGTAGAGACGAAGAAGCGGCTCGACAAGCAGAATTGGAAGCGGCACAGGCTGCCCTCAGAGACTTGCTAGATCAGTATCAGCAGCAGGAGGAGCAGGTCGAGAAGTTGGCGACTGCTTATCAAAATGAGCAGACCAGCATGTTTGCCCTGCTGGATGATTTGAAAAATAAAAAAGCCCGTGCAGCCAGTTTAGAAGCTATTCTTAAAAATCACAGTAATTTCTATGCAGGTGTAAAAAGTGTCCTGCAGGAAGCTGATCGTCTGGGTGGCATTGTCGGGGCAGTCAGCGAGAAATTGAGCTTCGATCCTCATTACCAGACCGCTTTGGAAATTGCGCTGGGGGCAAGTAGTCAGCATATCATCGTTGAGGACGAAGGGGCAGCGACCAGAGCCATCGATTTTCTTAAGAAAAATCGGGCTGGTCGGGCTACCTTCCTACCTCTGACGACCATCAAGGCTCGTCAACTTCCCGAGCAAAATCAATCCAGAATTGAGGCTAGTTCAGGCTTCTTAGGTATAGCTTCGGAGCTGGTGACCTATGAGCCAGGTTTGGAGAATATTTTCCAAAATCTATTGGGGACAACCGCTATTTTTGATACGATTGAGCATGCGCGTGCGGCTGCTCGTCAGGTACGTTACCAAGTCAGAATTGTAACGCTGGACGGAACGGAACTGCGCACAGGCGGTTCTTACGCCGGAGGAGCCAATCGCAATAATAACACAATCTTTATCAAGCCTGAACTGGACAGCCTGCTTGGAGAAATGGAGCAGCAGTCCCAGAAGCTGAAAGCTCAGGAGCAGCAAGTCGAAAGCTTGCAGTCTCAGCTATCAGAGGCCAAGCAAGCCTTGGAAGCCATCAAGTCTGAGGGTGAGCAAGCCCGCTTGACGGAGCAAAGAGTCAAGTTGGCCTACGAACAGATTGCAGAGCGGGTTGCGGAACTCAGCCAGCTGGAGCAACTCCAGGAGCAAGATTTGGCTAATCAGACTGAAGCAGCAGGCCTTGCTGAAAAGAAAAAAATGGAAGAGCGGCTGTCGGCTATCGAGGCTTCCAAAGTAGCCATTACTGCTGAAATCGAGCAAGTCAAGTCGAATAAAAACGCTGTTCAGGATCGTTTCGATCAGCTATCGGCTAACTTGTCAGAACTGAAATTGAAGAGCACGGAGCTGACTTCTAGCCAGCGCTTTGAGAAGAATGATTTGTCGCGTTTGCTAGAGGAGAAGGCTGCTCTGGACAAGGAAGTCGTTACTTTGCAGCTTTTGATAGAGCAAAAGGAAGAAGCGGTCAGCCAGAAGGTGGATATTTCCGTCTTGGAAGAGCAGCTTAAGACTGCCCAAGAGAAAAAGACAGACTTGGATCAGAGCCTCATCCGACTCAAATTTGAGCTGGACGACTTAGAGGGCCAGTCTGAGGATATTCTAGGGAACTTAGATCAAGCCCGTCAGCAAAACGAAAGTCTGATTCGCCGTCAGGCCAAGGCAGAGGCTGAAAAAGAGAAATTTTCAGATGCCTTGCGTCGTCTGCTGACTAATCTGACGGATAATTACCAGATCAGCTTTGAAGAGGCTGATCAAAGAGCGCGTTCTTTGGAAAATCTTGCAGCTGCAGAAGCCCAAGTCAAAGACTTAGAAAAGGCTATTCGTGCTTTGGGACCGGTCAATCTGGAAGCAGTAGAACAATTTGAAGAAGTCAGCAACCGACTGAATTTCCTCAAAAGTCAGCGGGACGATGTCCTCTCAGCCAAAAATCTTCTCTTGGAAACCATTGAAGAGATGAATGACGAAGTCAAGGAACGTTTCCAAACAACCTTTGAAGCCATTCGTGAAAGCTTCAAGCTGACCTTTAGCCAGATGTTTGGCGGCGGTTCAGCTGACCTGATCTTGACAGAAGGCGACCTGCTGACAGCTGGGGTAGAGATTTCGGTTCAGCCTCCGGGCAAGAAAATCCAATCTCTCAATCTTATGAGTGGTGGAGAAAAAGCCCTGTCAGCCTTAGCCCTTCTCTTCTCCATCATCCGCGTCAAGACCATTCCGTTTGTTATCTTGGATGAAGTTGAGGCAGCTCTGGATGAGGCCAATGTCAAGCGCTTTGGGGATTATCTCAATCGCTTTGACAAAGAAAGCCAGTTTATCGTTGTGACCCACCGTAAGGGAACCATGTCTGCGGCAGATTCCATCTATGGAGTAACCATGCAGGAGTCAGGAGTTTCCAAGATTGTGTCGGTCAAGTTAAAAGATTTAGAAAGTTTATAGTATGAGTATAAAATTAGTAGCAACAGAAATCGGAATAAGGTAATTGATACAATAGAATACTAAGAAAGCCTTTGAATAAGTTGTTTCAAGGCTTTTTACTGTCTATAGATAGAAGGAAATGGGTATCAGAAATACTTTGATTCTATGGAGACACCCTTGATTTGTTAAACGTTAAATTGCATGTTTCGAAAGTCAATCATCTTGAGGCAGTATAACTGCATAATAACATTTCTTTCGTCAATAGAAAGTAGGAGTTATAGTAAATTGTGAGAATTCTTGGTATAATGAGGATAATAAATAAAAAATAATTTGAAGGCACAGGTATGTTGATGGAAATAAACTAGGTTATAGATAATACAAAAGCGTATATCGTCTGTCATTACATTCCTTGGCGGATTTACAACGAATATTATAGGCTCTTCTCAAATGTGTTCTCTGTGATTATGGGGATTTTCTTCATGATTAATATTCTCGTAAGTAAGGAAATACTCGCACGTTTAACGCTTCGCATTCTCAATGTGGTGTTGCTAAAAGACAAAATTGAGCACATTCTTATGTCGGGGAAGTCATCGTGGATACGTATGACCGTTTCTTGATGAGTCAAATCATCGAGGCGGGAATTGTTGGGGTTATGATTTTTGCCGCATACTCTCTTGTAGGGTTGCCATATGCAGGACTTGTTGGGGTGCTGGCCGGAGTATTCTCGTTCATTCCGAATATCGGGCCGTTTATGGCGTGCGGAATCGTAATGCTCTTCATCTTTACAGAAAGCCCAATTCAAGCACTCATTTCGGTTGTCGTCTTTATGGTCGTTCAAACAGTGGAAGGCAATGTCGTCTATCCTAGGGTTGTCGGCAGTTCCGTAGGGTTGCCAACGGCTCTAACCCTTGCTACTACGTTAATCGGTGGAAATCTCTTTGGTTTAGTAGGAATGATTTTCTTCACACCAATCTTTGCCGTGATTTACCGTCTCGTGAAAGAATGGATGGAGAAACATGAACAAGCTGCTCCAGTGGTAGCTGTAGGAGGTATTATTGATGAAGAAAATTAGCGACTTAGGGATTACGGGGAAAAAGCTCCTCTTTGAAGGGATTGCGTTCCTTGTTGCTGGGATATTGCTCCTTATATTCGGACCAAGCTTCCCAGAATTGATGTTACGTCTGTTTTTAACATTCTTATGGGCCCGTGAACTATGGAATTTCTTATTCCGTTGGTTTAGTAAAGCGGCATCTAAAGACCCGTTATGGCTGAATATAGGGAAATTTTCCCTTTACGGATTTTTAGCAGGAAATCAATTCTTCCTGTCATTGCCGATTGCGATTGTAAGCATCTTGATGGGACTCAATGAAGTGATGAAGGCGGGAATTAGTGGTGTGACATACTATATTTATGTCAAAGATGATATTCGCCCGCGATTTCGCTTGCTCTTTGATACCATTTGGCTTTCAGTTGTCGGGGTAGCCACTTTAATTTCTCTTGGGGGCGACGGCAATTTGCAAATGTTCTTCCTTTCGCTCTATTTTATCGGGTATGGGATTAGCAATATTCGGGACGGCTGGTTCTTCGAGGCCGAAGTTGGAAAGAAAGTCCTTCGCAGACGCTTGCGTCGTGGGATGCCGCTTGTATTTGCTGCACTGATTCCTCGAGTAACCTTACAAAAAATTAATGATGCGTTGGAACTTGGAGAAGGCGAAACGGCTTCAGAAATTTACGACCGTGCCAAAGAAAATGCAGAACCAAACTTAGAGATGTTTATTCATGTCACAAAAGACGGGTTTGGAGCCATCGGGCATGTCGACCTGTGTTATAAGGGCCGCATTATTTCATTCGGAAACTACGATACGAATTCGGAGCGCCTCTTTGGAACGATGGGGGACGGGGTACTTTTCAGTGCCGACCGTGAAAAATACATCGAATTTTGTAAACGCGAAAATCATAAGACCCTACTGGGATATGGTCTTGCCTTGTCTCCAGAACAACTCGCGGCCATCGATAAGGAAATCGCCAAATTGATGTCGCTGACAGTGCCTTGGGATCCACCGAAAATGGTGAAACCTAAGCATCCTGGAATCGACAAAGAAGAACCAATGTATGCCTACAAGCTCAAACAAGAAGCAGATGCACTCTTGTATAAATTTACCTCTTCAAAATTCAAGACGTATTTTGTGATGAGTACCAACTGTGTATTGCTAGCCGATACGATTGTCGGGACAGCAGGCACCGATATTTTAAGCGCCCGAGGATTTATTTCACCAGGAACGTACCAAGATTACTTAGATAAGGAGTTTGAGAGACCGCATAGTCTAGTCGTGACGAAGCGCGTCTATCAGTAAGAACATGGAACTTCATGAAAAAGAATTCTTTATGAGGGAAGCGTTGAAGGAAGCGCAGAAAGCCTATGAC
This sequence comes from Streptococcus cristatus, assembly GCF_963529205.1. GTDB lineage: Bacteria > Bacillota > Bacilli > Lactobacillales > Streptococcaceae > Streptococcus > Streptococcus cristatus_O. Next base: position 58,856 of record NZ_CAURYF010000004.1, read on the forward strand.
CAAGCGGAAGTGCCAATCGGGGCTGTCGTGGTCTTGAATGGTGAAATTATTGGGCGTGGTCATAACTTACGTGAAAAGGAACAAGACGCCACGCTGCACGCCGAAATCAAAGCCATTCGCCAGGCAAACCAACACCTTGGAAGCTGGCGACTCGAAGACTGCTAAGTCAGTTTGTAGACCACGCTTCGCCAGAACGTATTTGCCAAATAGCAAAACATAAATTGAATTTAGGATAACTAAATATATAAAAAGTTTATGTGATGTTATTTTATAAAATAAAAAAGTAAATAGATATAGTATAAACAATATCAAAAACGGTCAGGTCATAGAAATATGATCTGACTGTTTTTCATCTGTGGAATGAAGTGTTAGTTTTATGATATAATATAAAGGATTAACAGAGATGAGAAATGATGGGGGTTGCCTAAATCCTTAAAAGATGCATACCCTAAATGCCCTTTGCACACCCCTAATTCAAAAAAGGAGATAATTGTATGATAAGACTCATTGCCACAGATATGGACGGGACTTTTTTAGATGACAAGGGTCAGTTTGATATGGAGCGGCTCAAGCACCTGCTAGCTCAGTTTAGAGAAAAGGGCATCTACTTTGCTGTTGCCAGTGGTCGAGGGATTCTCTCTCTTGAGAAGCTCTTTCATGAAGTTCGGGATGATATTATCTTTATCGCAGAAAATGGTAGCCTAGTAGAGTTTCAAGGAAAAGATCTATACGAAGCAACCATGCCAAGAGAATTTTATCTAAAGGTATTTGACAAGCTTAAGGAGTCGCCTTTTGTCAATATCAATGAGTTGCTTCTGACAGGGAAAAAAGGCTGTTATGTGCTAGAGACAGTAGATCCGACTTATCTCTCTTTCAGCGCTAATTATAATGAAAATATCCAAAAAGTTGCTGATTTTAGTGAGATTACAGACGAGATTTTTAAATTCACGACCAATTTCAGCGAAGAAACAGTGGCCGACGGCGAAGCCTGGGTCAATGAAAATGTCGCAGGTGTCAAGGCGATGACAACAGGCTATAAGTCGATTGATATCGTGCTGGACTATGTGGATAAAGGCGTGGCTCTTGTCGAGCTAGCTAAGAAGCTAGGCCTAGAAATGGACCAGGTCATGGCTTTTGGCGATAACCTCAATGACCTGCATATGATGCAGGTGGTGGGGCACCCGATTGCACCAGAAAATGCACGGCCGGAAATTTTGGCAGTTGCGAAAGAAGTGATTGGCCACCATGCGGCCCAATCTGTTATGACCTACATGGAGGGCTTATAATGGCTGATATTAAATTGATCGCTTTGGACTTGGACGGGACGCTTTTGACTACGGATAAAAAGATTTCTCAAGGGAATCTGGCAGCGCTCAAAGCGGCTCAGCAGCAAGGTGTCAAAGTTGTATTGACCACAGGGCGTCCGCTTAAGGCTATGGAATTTTTCCTGCATGAGCTGGGCACTGATGGTCAGGCAGATGAATACACCATTACCTTTAATGGTGGTCTAGTTCAGCGCAATACAGGCGAAATTTTGGATAAAACAGTTTTTGCCTACGATGATGTAGCTAGAATTTATGAAGAGACTGAGAAATTGGGTCTGCCTCTGGATGCGATTGATGGGGGCTTGGTTTATCAGATTCAATCAGACCAAGTATCGCTCTATGCGGAGTTTAATCCAGCTCTGAACTTTGAATCCATTGCTTTTGAAGACCTTTCTAGCCAAATTACCTACAATAAGTGCGTCACAGCCTTTGCTCAGGAACCGCTGGATGCAGCCATTCCTCATATTGCGCCCGAACTGTTTGACCAGTATGAGATTTTCAAATCACGGGAAATGCTGCTGGAATGGTCACCGAAAAATGTCCACAAGGCGACTGGTTTGGAGAAACTGATTGCCCACTTGGGAATTGATAAAAGCCAAGTTATGGCCTGCGGTGACGAAGCCAATGATCTGTCAATGATTGCTTGGGCTGGGCTAGGAGTTGCCATGCAAAATGCTGTGCCAGAAGTCAAGGAAGTCGCAGAAGTTGTCACTCCGATGACCAATGATGAAGATGCAGTTGCTTGGGCCATTCGGAAATATGTATTGAAGGAGAACTAAAGAATGGGATTATTTGACCGTCTTTTTGGACGTAAAAAAGAGGAACTTGAAGAAAAGCCCCAGTTAGAGGAGCAGGCAGAGGAGAGTTATCAGACTACAGAGACTGAAGTCCCATTTGAGGCAGAATCCCAGCCTCTTGCTGCTTCCAATGAAGAAACAGCGGAAACTCAGGAAGTAGAGTTTGTGTTAGAAGAGAAGATAGAGTCTACAGATTCAGCAATTTCTGAGCAGGAATTTGCCCCAACTACTCAACAAGCTGACTTATCTGAACCAGTGCTTGAAGACGAGGAAAGTCCTGAACAAGTTTTGGCTGAGGCAGAAGAGCAGTCTGAAACTTCAGCAAATCAAGCGTTGGAAAGTAGTAGCGAATCAGAAGCGGCGACTGAAAGCAGAGATTATTACCAAGAATTACAGGAACGTTTGGCTGCAGCGAGAGAGCAAATTAACTACGAATCAGAGCAAGAAGTATCTAGTGAGCAGGAAGCAAGCACTTCTTCAAAAGTAGACTCGACCGAGTATGGAGAAGAGGCAGAGGAAGAACTGACTCCCGCAGAAACATCTGAGAGTTCTACTGAATACCAAGAAGAGAGTGTTCAAGACAAGTATGACCGCAGTCTAAAAAAGACGCGGACTGGCTTTGGTGCTCGTCTCAATGCCTTCTTTGCTAATTTCCGCTCAGTTGACGAAGATTTCTTTGAAGACTTGGAAGAATTGCTGATTACCAGTGATGTCGGTGTGCAGGTAGCTTCCAATCTAACTGAGGACTTGCGCTATGAAGCACGCCTGGAAAATGCTAAGAAACCAGAAGCCTTGCGCCAACTAATCATTGAAAAATTGGTCGATATCTATGAGAAAGATGGCCGCTTTAATGAAAAAATCAATTTCCAAAACGGTTTGACTGTCATGCTCTTTGTCGGAGTAAATGGCGTAGGCAAGACGACCTCAATCGGTAAATTGGCCTATAAATACAAGCAAGAAGGTAAAAAAGTGATGCTGGTGGCAGCAGATACCTTCCGAGCTGGAGCAGTTGCCCAGCTGGCTGAGTGGGGTCGCCGAGTCGATGTGCCTGTTGTGACTGGTCCAGAAAAGAGCGATCCAGCCAGTGTCGTGTTTGACGGTTTAGAAAGGGCCAAGGCTGAAAATGTCGATATTCTCATGATTGATACAGCAGGTCGCTTGCAAAATAAGGACAATCTCATGGCAGAGCTGGAAAAAATCGGTCGCATTATCAAGCGGGTGGATCCAGCAGCGCCGCACGAAACCTTCCTAGCTTTGGATGCTTCCACTGGTCAAAATGCGCTGGTTCAGGCCAAAGAATTTTCAAAAATTACGCCTGTGACAGGTATTGTCCTGACTAAGATTGACGGAACTGCGCGCGGTGGTGTTGTGCTTGCCATTCGTCAGGAACTGGATATTCCAGTGAAGCTGATTGGTTTTGGCGAGAAAATTGACGATATCGGCGAGTTTAACTCTGAGAACTTTATGAGAGGTCTCCTAGAAGGTTTGGTGTAATAGTCTATCAATAAAGCCTAAATTGAAATCAAACTCTTCTATCAAAAAGTAATCAAAATAGATGAAAAGGTTTGCTTGTTGCAAGCCTTTTTTCTTCTTTTTTGATATAATAAGAAGAATAAAATGAAAGAAGGAAATCCAATCATGGGAAAACTTGAAGTTATTGCTCATCCACTAATTCAGCATAAATTGTCTATCTTGCGTCGTACAGATACCTCTACTAAAGCTTTTCGTGAATTGGTAGATGAAATCGCAATGCTGATGGGATACGAAGTTTTGCGCGATTTACCACTTGAAGATGTAGAAATTGAAACACCAATTACGAAAACAGTTCAAAAGCAGATTGCAGGGAAAAAATTGGCGATTGTCCCAATCTTGCGGGCTGGTATCGGTATGGTAGATGGTCTCCTGAGCTTGGTTCCTGCTGCTAAAGTCGGCCACATTGGAATGTACCGTGACGAAGAAACCTTGAAGCCAGTTGAATATTTGGTAAAATTGCCAGAAGACATTGATCAACGTCAAATCTTTGTTGTCGATCCAATGTTGGCTACGGGTGGTTCTGCTATCTTGGCTGTGGATTCTCTGAAGAAACGTGGCGCAAGCAACATTACATTTGTCTGCTTGGTGTCTGCTCCAGAAGGTGTTAAAGCCTTGCAAGATGCTCATCCTGATGTAGATATTTTCACGGCTGCCCTCGACGATCACCTCAATGAACACGGCTACATCGTTCCAGGTCTCGGAGATGCTGGTGACCGCCTCTTTGGTACAAAATAGAAATTCTAGTCTGTAATAGGAAAGTCCAGCCAATCCCGTGGATTTGTGCTTTCCAAACCAAAGATAATCACAGCTTTGTTCTCTGTCATCCGACAGGTAAAGCAAATATTTGACCTTTTTTGACCAAAAGGCTATAATAATGAATAGATCGAATGAAGGAGAAAATATTCATGATTCCTGTAGTTATTGAACAAACCAGCCGTGGTGAGCGTTCTTATGACATTTACTCACGCCTTTTAAAAGACCGTATTATCATGCTGACGGGTCCTGTTGAGGACAATATGGCGAATTCTGTTATAGCGCAATTGCTTTTCCTAGATGCACAAGACAGCACCAAAGACATCTATCTTTATGTCAATACTCCTGGTGGCTCTGTCTCAGCAGGATTGGCGATTGTGGATACCATGAACTTCATCAAGTCTGATGTGCAGACAATTGTCATGGGAATGGCAGCCAGCATGGGGACTATCATTGCTTCTAGCGGTGCTAAGGGCAAACGATTCATGCTTCCAAATGCAGAGTATATGATCCACCAGCCAATGGGTGGTACTGGTGGCGGTACTCAGCAAACAGATATGGCCATTGCAGCAGAGCATTTGCTCAAGACGCGTAAGATCTTGGAGCAAATTCTTGCTGACAATTCTGGTAAATCGGTTGAGCAAATTCATGCAGATGCTGAACGTGATTACTGGATGAGCGCCCAAGAAACCCTTGAGTATGGTTTCATTGATGAAATCATGGCTAATAATAATCTTAGCTAGTCTTCAATTATAACTAGGAAAAAATGCCCCATTTGTGGGCTTTTTTTGATATAATCAATAGAGTATAAATGACCAGAGAGGATTGGCATGTTTAAAAAAGAAGAACGAATGGGCTTAATTATTCATCTATACTATAATCGAGATGCAAAGAAACTGGCTCATGTTGGAGATATTATTTATCATTCTAAGAAACACCGTTATTTACAGCTTTATGTAGCTAAAGAGCAAGCGGAGTCCCTAAAAGAAAGCTTGTCTAAAGAGTCTTATATCAAAAAAATTCAGCTTTGTGAGATTCAAAATCTTGATACAAATTTTGTTGGAAGCTTGTTTAGAAACCAAGAAAACGCTATTATTTAAAAAAATGGCTTCTTTGGGTTGACAATTGTCAGATAATTCGGTATATTCTTACTATATCATTTGCAAACAAAGCAAATAACAAAATAGAGGAGATTATTCATGAAGAAAAAATTTGCACTTTCGCTCGTAGCTTTTGCTAGTGCTGCGCTTCTAGCAGCCTGTGGAGAAGTTTCTACAAACAACTCATCTGCTACTGGAACAGAAATCGGTAAAACACTTAAGTTAGGTTTCAACTTTGAAGAAACTGGCGCTGTAGCAGCTTACGGTACTGCAGAACAACACGGTGCTCAACTTGCTGTTGATGAAATCAACGCAGCTGGCGGTGTAGACGGCAAGAAAATCGAAGTAACTGATAAAGACAACAAATCAGAAACAGCAGAAGCAGCTACTATTTCTACAAGCTTGGCGACTCAAGATAAGGTGAATACCATTATCGGTCCTGCGACTTCAGGTGGGGTTGCGGCTGCAATTGCCAATGCTGGTAAAGCTGGTGTGCCTTTGGTAACACCAAGTGCTACACAGGATGATTTGACAAAAAACCAAGACTATCTGTATCGTGCAACCTTTACTGATAGTTACCAAGGTAAAGTCATCTCTAAATATGTAACAGAAAACTTGAAAGCTAAGAAAGTTGTACTCTATTATGACAACTCAAGCGACTATGCTAAAGGAATGGCTGAAGCTTTCAAGAAAGAATACAAGGGTGAAATTGTTGCGACAGAAACCTTTGCTTCTGGTGACTCAGATTTCCAAGCTGCTTTGACAAAGATAAAAGGCAAAGAATTTGATTCATTGGTTGTACTAGGTTACTACACAGAAGCTGGTAAATTGGTGAACCAAGCGCGTGGTTTGGGAATCAATCAAACAATCGTTGGACCTGATGGATTTAGCGATGCTAAGTTTGTAGAACAAGCAACTCCAGCAGCAGCAACTAATGTTTATTATGTATCTGGTTTCTCAACTTCAGGTGACATGACAGATAAAGCGAAGAAATTCGTTGCAGCTTACAAAGCTAAATATAACGAAGAACCTTCAATGTTTGCAGCGCTCTCATATGACGCAGTTTACATGGCAGCAGAAGCATCTAAGGGTGCAAAAACATCTGTAGATATTAAAGATAACCTTGCTAAGTTAAAAGACTTTGAAGGAGTTACTGGATCCATTACCATTGATAAAGATCACAACCCTGTGAAGACAGCCTTGATGATCGGTTTGAAAGATGGTAAAGTAGAAGCTGTTGAAACAGTTAAACCTGAATAAAGGGTCTGAGGCTGGGAGCATTCCCAGTCTTTGGCTTGTTTATTACTTGCTTATGATGTTTGAGTAGAGACGGCAAGACAAGGCTTCGTCTGAGATTGTTGTTTCTGCTCTTATTTTATATTAGAAAGAGTGGTGTGGAATGCTCGAACAAATTCTTCAGCAGCTAGCCAATGGATTGATTTTGGGGAGTGTCTATGCGCTTCTGGCCTTGGGTTATACCATGGTTTACGGGATTATCAAACTGATCAATTTCGCGCATGGAGACATTTATATGATCGGTGCTTTCATGGGATATTACCTGATTAACACCCTTCACCTGAATTTCTTTGTGGCCCTTATTTTATCTATGGTTGGAACAGCAATCCTCGGTGTAGTGATTGAGTTCTTAGCCTATCGTCCGCTGCGCAATTCGACACGGATTGCAGCCTTAATTACGGCGATTGGGGTTTCTTTCCTTTTGGAATACGGGATGGTCTTCTTTGTAGGTGCCAATACTCGTTCTTTCCCTCAGGTGATTGAAACAGTGCGTTATACGATTGGACCAGTTTCGATTTCCAATATCCAACTAATGATTTTGGGAATTTCTATTTTACTCATGGTTGGTTTGCAGTTTATTGTGCAAAAGACGAAAATGGGTAAAGCCATGCGGGCTGTTTCCGTGGATAGCGATGCTGCCCAGCTCATGGGAATCAATGTCAATCGTACGATCAGCTTTACTTTTGCCTTGGGTTCAGCCTTGGCAGGAGCAGCAGGGGTGCTGATTGCCCTTTATTACAACTCGCTTGAGCCACTGATGGGAATGACCCCAGGTATCAAGTCTTTCGTTGCGGCAGTTTTGGGAGGAATTGGTATCATCCCGGGGGCAGCTTTGGGTGGATTTGTAATCGGTCTCTTGGAAACTTTTGCAACAGCAGTTGGACTGTCAGATTTCCGTGATGCGATTGTGTATGCGATCTTGATTATCATTCTATTGGTTCGTCCAGCTGGTATTCTAGGTAAAAATGTGAAAGAGAAGGTGTAATGTATGAAAAATAATTTAAAAGTAAATGCGTTATGGCTTGCTCTGATCCTCTTTGGCTACCTTTTGATGACAGTGCTTGCTAGCACAGGCATTCTCAATCCTTTCTATCTGCAAATCTTTGAGCAGATTGGGATTAATATTATCTTGGCCGTTGGCCTCAATCTTATTGTTGGTTTTTCTGGGCAATTCTCTCTTGGGCATGCTGGCTTTATGGCGATTGGTGCCTATGCAGTAGCTATTATGGGCTCTAAATCTCCAAACTATGGTACTTTCTTTATTGCTATGTTGGTTGGCGCTGTGATTGCAGGTGCAGTAGCTCTGCTTGTTGGTATTCCGACCCTGCGCTTAAAGGGAGACTATTTGGCAATTGCGACGCTGGGTGTTTCTGAAATTATCCGGATTTTGATTGTCAATGGAGGCGACCTGACTAATGGTGCGGCAGGTATCCTATCTATTCCTAACTTTACCTCTTGGCAGTTGGTTTATGTCTTTGTCGTAATTACAACTATTTTGACTCTTAACTTCCTCCGCAGTCCTATCGGACGTAGCACCTTGTCTGTTCGCGAGGACGAGATTGCGGCAGAGTCTGTCGGTGTCAATACAACAAAAATTAAAGTCATTGCTTTCGTTTTTGGAGCTATTACGGCTTCTATTGCAGGTTCTTTGCAGGCTGGATTTGTTGGCTCTGTTGTACCAAAAGACTATTCCTTTATTAATACAATCAATGTCTTGATTATCGTCGTTTTTGGCGGTCTTGGATCAATGACTGGAGCAATCGTTGCGGCAGTGGTATTGGGTATCCTCAATATGCTTTTACAAGATATCTCAAGCGTTCGGATGATTGTTTATTCACTTGCCTTAATCTTGGTGATGATTTTCCGTCCAGGTGGCTTGCTTGGTACTTGGGAATTTAGCTTGGCTAAGCTCTTTAAAAAGAATAAGGAGGTCAAAGAATAATGGCACTTCTTGATGTAAAAAAATTAACCAAAAATTTTGGAGGACTAACGGCTGTTAGCGATGTAAGTCTGGAACTGAACGAGGGCGAACTGGTCGGTCTTATTGGGCCTAACGGTGCTGGAAAAACAACTCTTTTCAACCTTTTGACAGGCGTCTATGAGCCGAGTGAGGGAACGGTTACTTTGGATGGTCATTTGCTGAATGGTAAAACACCTTACAAAATTGCAACTCTGGGTCTCAGCCGGACTTTCCAAAATATTCGTCTTTTTAAAGATTTGACCGTTTTGGACAATGTATTGATTGCTTTCGGTAATCACCATAAACCTCATGTATTGGCTTCTTTCTTCCGCCTTCCAGCATTTTATAAAAATGAAGAGGAATTGAAAACAAAAGCTCTGGAATTACTTGCTATTTTTGACTTGGATAAGGAAGCAGAAACCTTGGCTAAAAATTTGGCTTATGGTCAACAGCGGCGTCTGGAGATTGTCCGAGCGCTTGCCACAGAGCCTAAGATTCTCTTCTTGGATGAGCCAGCTGCTGGGATGAATCCACAGGAAACAGCTGAGCTGACTGCCCTGATCCGTCGGATTAAAAATGAATTTAACATTACCATCATGCTGATTGAGCATGATATGAGTCTGGTTATGGAAGTAACTGAGCGCATCTACGTACTAGAATACGGTCGCTTGATTGCCCACGGCACACCAGATGAGATTAAGAATGACAAACGCGTTATTGAAGCTTATCTAGGAGGTGAAGCCTAATGTCCATGCTCAAAGTTGAAAATCTATCTGTCCACTATGGCATGATTCAGGCTGTCCGTGATGTCAGCTTTGAAGTCAACGAGGGGGAGGTTGTTTCCCTTATCGGTGCCAATGGTGCTGGTAAAACGACTATCCTCCGCACGATCTCTGGTTTGGTTCGCCCAAGTGCTGGGAAAATTGAATTTCTAGGCAATGAAATTCAAAAAGTGCCTGCTCAAAAGATTGTGGCTGCAGGACTTTCACAGGTTCCAGAAGGGCGCCATATTTTTCCAGGTTTGACTGTCTTAGAAAACCTTGAAATGGGAGCTTTTCTTAAGAAAAATCGTGAAGAAAATCAAGCCAATCTCAAAAAGGTCTTCTCTCGTTTCCCACGCTTGGAAGAGCGTAAAAACCAAGATGCTGCAACCCTTTCAGGTGGTGAGCAGCAGATGTTGGCTATGGGACGAGCGCTCATGTCTACGCCTAAGCTCTTACTCTTGGACGAGCCGTCAATGGGGCTGGCTCCAATTTTCATCCAAGAAATCTTTGATATCATTCAAGATATACAAAAGCAGGGTACAACTGTGCTTTTGATTGAGCAAAATGCCAATAAAGCACTGTCTATCGCAGACCGTGGTTATGTTCTTGAAACAGGAAAAATCGTTCTGTCTGGAACCGGTCAAGAGCTCCTCGCTTCTGACGAAGTCCGCAAAGCATATTTAGGTGGCTGAAACAATCTGGGAGATTGTTTCAGCTTGCAGATGGGAACTCGTGATAGCGAGTTTTCGCTTATTAAGGTCCAGTGGACCTTTTTAAGTTGCGGATAAAGAAAACAGAGTTTTCGTCAAAATCCGGGGGATTGTTTCAGGTTGCAGATGGGAACTCGCGAAAGCGAGTTTTCTTCAAAATGTCTGGGAGACATTTTTAGGTTGTTGATAGAAAGTTACAGTAGTAACTTAACATTTTGAAAAGGTCCAATGGACCTTTTTTTGTTTTCAAGATAAATTTGTTTGTTTGGATGATCCGATAGCTGTTTTTGGTTACAACTAAAAAGTTACATTGGCAACTACATGTTTTTTAAAATCCGCTGGGTCTTTTTTAGATGAGGCTAGAGTATCGTGGTATAGTTTTCTTTGGTGGAAGTTTCCATTTATTAAGTGCTGTGGTAGTAAGCAATGTAACAGTTCCACATGGTCCTTTCTCTGAATCTATTTCTTCATTTTAAACATCGAGCGAAAATATGGTAAAATATGGGAGAAGAAAAATTGCTCGGGTATAAATAAAGGTTAAAAATTTCGGAAAAAATGTCAAAGTATAGGATATAGTTATTGGCGATAACTGGCGAGATGGAGAGTAATTTTAGCTTTTGATTGTGAAGTGAAGAAAGATAATGCTTTTTGTTGGGCTCAACACTGTTCTCTTACGCAACTAGAATTCAATAAAGATATGCTTATGAGGGATAGAAAATAGCAGTCGAATTTCTTTGCTTGATGTGCTTGAGCGGGTAATATTGATTTTTGAAAACATTTAAATAATTATAGAGGTTCAAATATGAAACTAGTCAGTGACAGGCTTTTGAAAAAGGTTATTATAAATCGATCGCCAGAAAGTCATAAAGGTAACTATGGTCGCCTGCTCTTGATTGGTGGGACCTATCCCTATGGCGGAGCTATTATCATGGCTGCTTTGGCCGCAGTAAGGAGCGGAGCTGGTTTGGTGACAGTTGCAACTGAACGGGAAAATATTTCCGGCCTCCATGCTCATTTGCCAGAGGCTATGGCCTTTGATTTGTGGGAGCAAGAGCGACTGATGGTTCAGATCCGCAAGGCTACTGTTATTTTAATTGGGCCGGGTTTAGCTGAAAATTCTTTAGAGAAATCGGTGCTGCAGTTGGTTTTACAGCTTGTAAACAAGCAACAAATCTTGATTATGGATGGGGGCGCTATCTCGCTTTTTGCCAAGCAAGTTCTGCCTTTTCCAGATTCCCAGACAATTTTTACCCCTCATCAGAAAGAATGGGAAAGCTTGTCTGGCTTGCCCATCGAGTCGCAGGACGAAAAATCTAGCCAAAAGGCTGTTGACCAATTTCCTAAGGGAACTCTAGTTGTACAGAAAAGGAATGGGACACGAGTTTTTCAGAGTGGAGAAAAGGATATTTATCAGCTACAGGTTGGTGGTCCCTATCAAGCAACCGGCGGTATGGGAGATACCTTGGCAGGAATGATTGCCGGCTTTGCAGGTCAATTTGAGCAGGTTTCACTTCTTGAAAGAGTGGCAGCTGCGACCTACTTGCATTCAGCCATAGCGGATGAATTAGCCAAAGAGGCTTATGTAGTATTACCGACAGAACTGAGTCGACAAATTTCAACTTGGATGAAAAATTTTAGTCAATAAATCTTGGGAGGCTTGGAAAAATCCGAGCCTCTTTTTGTGGATTAGGAAATCTTGTCTTAGTTAGGAAAAGTCTAGGATTCATCAACCTTCTCACATAATTACTTTTTTAATTTATAGAAAAAAGTTAATACGATAGAAAACTTTTTTGTGCTATAATAAAAATAAAGTATGAGACTTAAAAGTATAAAATCTAGTAGAAAAGGATAAGTGCGGAAAGTGCCATGTCAGAGCTAAAAGTAGCAATTGGGAAAAAAATTCGAGAACTGCGGGAACAACGTAAAATGACAAGGGAATTGCTGTGTGAGGATGAGACTCGTTTGACAGTCAGACAGCTTGCTCGTATTGAGGCAGGCGATTCGATTCCTAGTTTACTAACCTTAGAATTCATTGCGCAACAGTTGCACATCGAAATGTATCAAATTATCAAGGAAAGTACAAAATCTTAGTGATTAAAATTGGGAACTTGGAAGCACCGCCTTCTTCCATTTTTTGGTATAATAAAAGTTACGCAAATACTAGAAAATAGAAAGGGAGCGACATGCCAGATTATTTATCAGTTTCGACTTTGACTCGTTATCTGAAGATGAAGTTTGACCGTGATCCTTATTTGGAACGGGTTTATCTGACAGGTCAGGTCTCCAATTTTCGCAAGCGCCCCAATCACCAGTATTTTTCCCTCAAGGATGAGAAGGCAGTTATTCAGGCGACTATTTGGTCAGGTGTTTATAATAAACTTGGCTTTGAACTAGAGGAGGGCATGAAAATCAATGTCATTGGTCGCGTGCAGCTCTATGAGCCAAGTGGATCTTATTCGATTGTCATTGAAAAGGCTGAGCCAGACGGTATTGGCGCCCTAGCTGTTCAGTTCGAGCAACTCAAGAAAAAACTGGGAGAAGAAGGTCTTTTCCAAGATAAGTTTAAACAAGCCTTGCCTCAGTTTCCTAAGAAAATTGGGGTGGTGACCAGTCCTAGCGGGGCTGTCATCCGAGATATCATCACGACAGTCAGCCGCCGTTTCCCAGGCGTGGACATCCTGCTTTATCCGACCAAAGTTCAGGGCGAAGGAGCTGCCGCCGAGGTGGCGGCTAATATCCGTCGAGCCAATGAGCGAGAAGATTTGGATGTTTTGATTATTGGTCGGGGCGGCGGGTCCATCGAGGATCTTTGGGCTTTTAATGAGGAAATTGTCGTACGAGCCATATTTGCGTCTCAGATTCCGATTATTTCCAGTGTGGGGCATGAAACGGACACGACTCTGGCTGACTTTGTGGCAGACCGACGAGCAGCAACTCCCACAGCAGCAGCTGAATTGGCGACACCAGTCACCAAGCTGGATCTTCTGGGGCATTTAAGTCAACAGCAAAATCGTCTGTCCAATGCAGCCTCCAACCGTCTTTCCTACCAGCGAGAACGCTTGCATAAATTGGCTTCCTCTGTTATTTTTCGGCAGCCAGAGCGACTTTATGATGGCTACCTGCAAAAGTTAGACCAGCTTAATCTACGATTAAAGCAAAAAATTCGCGAATATTATAGTGAAGAAGTCCAGCAGGTCAAGATTCTCCAGCATCGCTTGGAGTCTCTGTTACCTCTGCGACAGGTGCAGCGCTATCAGGAGCAGGTTCGTCAGCAAGAACGCTTGTTGCGTAGTAATATGGCGGTGATCTATGACCATAAGGTGGCTGAAGCCAAGCGGCTGTCAGACGCGCTACTCATGCTGGATACCAGTCGTATTGTAGCGCGGGGCTACGCTATTATCCAAAAAAATGAAACAGTAATCGAGTCCAGTCAGGATATCAAGGAGAAGGATCAGCTGACCATTCTCATGCGGGATGGTCAGGTCCAAGTTGAGGTAAAAGATGTCAAAAGACAAGAAATTTGAAGAAAATTTAGCTGATTTGGAAGCTATTGTCCAGAAGCTGGAAAATGGGGATGTGGCCTTGGAAGAGGCAATCGCTGAATTCCAGAAGGGCATGCAGCTGTCTAAAGACTTGCAAAAGACGCTAGATCAGGCAGAAAAGACCTTGGTCAAGGTCATGCAGGCTGATGGCATGGAAACGGATATGGAATGACAACAGAGCATAAAATCAGGCAAATTGGCCTGACGATTCAAGATTTTTATCAGAGCAAGGAAGTGTCAGCGGATTTGACTGAGACCATTCTCTATTCTATCGAGGCTGGTGGTAAGCGGATTCGCCCTCTCTTGCTTTTGGAGTTGCTGGAGGGCTTTGGTCTGGAATTAACTCCTGCCCACTTTCAGGTGGCAGCAGCTCTAGAGATGATTCACACTGGCAGCCTGATCCATGATGATTTGCCAGCTATGGATAATGATGACTACCGCCGTGGGCGTCTGACCAGCCACAAGAAATTCGGGGAGGATATGGCCATTTTAGCGGGAGATTCTCTCTTTTTGGATCCTTATGGTTTGGTGGCAATGGTAGAGCTCCCTAGTCAGGTCAAGGTGGAGCTGATAGCAGAGCTGTCTTTGGCGGCTGGATCCTTTGGTATGGTAGCTGGGCAGGTTTTGGATATGCAGGGAGAAGGTCACAAGTTGACCATGGACCAGCTCCAGACCATTCATGCCAATAAGACAGGCAAGCTCTTGGCCTATCCTTTTGTAGCAGCAGGAATCATTGCTCAGACTGGTCAATCCGTCCTAGAGAAGTTCCGTCAAGCGGGAGAACTCTTGGGTCTGGCTTTTCAGGTGCGGGATGATATTTTAGATGTGACGGCTAGTTTTGAGCAGATCGGTAAGACACCGCAGAAGGATCTGGCGGCTGAGAAATCGACCTATCCAGCCTTACTAGGTTTGGATGGAGCTAGAGTCTTTTTCGATGAAACACTGGAACAAGCAAAAAGCCTGCTGGAGCAATTAGAAACAGAAAGTGATTTTTCAGCGGAAGAAATTCAAAAAATAATAGAAAGTTTGAGACTGGATGGCTAAGGAAAGAGTGGATGTATTGGCCTATCGACAAGGGCTCTTTGAGACCCGAGAGCAGGCCAAGCGCGGAGTGATGGCAGGCCTAGTCGTAGCACTTGCTAATGGAGAGCGCTTTGATAAACCAGGTGAAAAAATCGATGATACAACAGAGCTCAAGCTCAAGGGAGAAAAACTCAAGTATGTCAGTCGTGGCGGCCTGAAATTAGAAAAGGCTTTGCAAGTGTTTGGCCTTTCGGTGGCAGACCGAGTAGCCTTGGATATCGGAGCTTCGACTGGAGGATTTACCGATGTCATGTTGCAGGCGGGAGCACGACTAGTCTATGCTGTTGATGTCGGCACCAACCAGTTAGCCTGGAAACTTCGCCAAGATGAACGGGTCGTCAGCATGGAGCAGTTCAATTTTCGCTATGCCGAGCCAGCTGATTTTGACTTTCGGCCCAGCTTTGCCAGCATTGATGTCAGCTTTATCTCGCTCAGCCTGATTTTGCCGGCCCTCTATCATATTTTAGAGGAGGGAGGTCAGGTCGTGGCCTTGATCAAGCCTCAGTTCGAGGCTGGCCGCGAGCAGATTGGCAAGAAGGGGATTATCAAGGACAAGAAAGTTCATTTGGCGGTGCTGGAAACCGTGACAGCCTTTATGGTAGAAGCAGGTTTTTCAGTCAAAGGTTTGGATTTTTCTCCGATTCAGGGCGGGCATGGAAATGTTGAGTTTCTAGCCTTTCTGGAGAAAAGCGAGCAGCCGAAAAATGACTTGGAGCAAGACTTAGTCGCTGTCGTAGAGGCGGCCCACAAGGAATTTAAAGATGAAGAAGAAAGATAGATTAGAGAAAATCAGACGATTTGTCAGCGAATTTGAGATTGGCACCCAAGAGGAAATTGTGGAACATCTCAGGGAGTCTGGTATCACAGCGACACAGGCAACGGTTTCACGAGACATCAAGGAGCTAGGGATTGTAAAAATCCCTTTCAAAGATAATACCTATATCTATGAGCTTCCCAAAACAGCTGGAAATAGTCTGAAGTTGGCAGAAAATAATATTTTGGCCTGTCAAAATCTAGGAAATATGCTCAATCTCAATCTGGTGCCAGGGAGTGCAGCGGTGGTCAAACGCCACCTGAGTAAAGAATTTTCTGAGGAAATTTTCAGCATCATTGCGGATAATGACAGTATTTTAGTCGTTGCAGTGAGTGAAAGTGCAGCCCAAAAAGTCACGGCTGAAATCAATAATTGGTAGGAAAGTCTATGTTATTAGAAATTTCGATTAAAAATTTTGCCATTATTGAGGAGATTTCCCTTAATTTTGAGCAAGGTATGACGGTTTTGACCGGGGAAACCGGAGCCGGCAAGTCTATTATTATTGACGCGATGAACATGATGCTGGGCAGCCGTGCGACGACGGATGTTATTCGTCATGGGGCGCCTAAAGCTGAGATAGAGGGATTTTTTTCGCTGGAAAATAGCAGAGCTTTGCAAGAGATTTTTGAGGAGCAAGGCTGGGAGCTGACTGATGAGCTGATTATCCGTCGGGAAATTCTGCAAAACGGCCGCAGTGTCAGCCGTATCAATGGCCAGATGGTTAACCTGTCTGTTCTAAAGGCTGTCGGCCAGCACTTGGTTGATATCCATGGTCAGCATGATCAGGAAGAGCTGATGAGACCTCAGCTTCATATTGCCATGCTAGATGAGTTTGGCTCAGCAGACTTTTTGCATCTCAAGGGCCGCTATCAGGAAACCTTTGACCGCTATCGAAGCCTGCGCAAGCAAGTCCTGACTCTGCAGAAAAATCAGCAGGATCATAAGGCCAGAATTGAGATGCTGGAGTTTCAGATGGCGGAGATTGAGAGCGCAGCCCTCAAAAGCGGTGAAGATACCGCCCTGCATCAGGAACGAGATCGTTTGCTCAACCACAAGCTCATTGCCGATACGCTGACCAACGCCTATACCATGCTGGATAATGAAGATTTTTCCAGTCTGGGCAATGTCCGTTCAGCTATGAACGACCTTGAGTCTATCGAGGATTACGATCCAGCCTACAAGGAGCTTTCAGGCAGCTTGTCAGAGACTTATTATGTCTTGGAAGATGTCAGCAAGCGCCTAGAGGATATTTTAGATGGACTGGACTTTGACGGAGACCGACTGTTGCAGGTGGAGAGTCGCTTAGACTTGATTAACAGCATCACACGTAAATACGGTGGCCAAGTAGATGATGTGCTGGAATACTTTGCTCAGATTACCAAAGAATACAGCCTTTTAACTGGCAGCAACTTGTCCTCAGAGGATATGGACCGAGAGCTGAAGGCCTTGGAGAGAGAGCTGGTAGAGCTGGCCCAGGAGCTGAGTCAGGCTCGTCATGGCCTAGCAGCTCAGCTGGAAGCGGAAATCAAGCAGGAGTTGCAGGAACTTTACATGGAAAAGGCGCGCTTTAAAGTGCAGTTCAGTAAGGGCAAGTTCAACCGTGAAGGTAATGAACAAGTAGAGTTTTACATCTCAGCAAATCCGGGCGAGGATTTCAAACCTTTGGTGAAAGTTGCGTCTGGCGGGGAACTCTCCCGTCTCATGTTGGCTATCAAGTCTGCCTTTTCTCGTAAGGAAGGTAAGACCAGCATTGTCTTTGACGAAGTGGATACGGGCGTTTCTGGCCGAGTGGCCCAGGCTATTGCTCAGAAGATTCATAAGATTGGCTCCAATGGTCAAGTCTTGGCTATTTCCCATCTGCCGCAGGTCATTGCAATTGCTGATTATCAGTTCTTTATTGAGAAGATTTCGGATGAGAATTCGACTGTCTCAACGGTGCGCCTGCTGACGGCTGACGAGCGTGTTCAGGAAGTTGCTAAGATGCTGGCTGGCGAAGATGTGACGGAGGCTGCTTTGACGCAGGCTAGAGAATTATTAAAAAAATAAACAAGCGAGGCTGAGACACAAGTGTTTCGGTCTCCTTTAGAAAGTGGCGACTATGACAAAATATTTTGCAATCGGTGATGTCCATGGCAAGGCTGGTATGCTTGATGAGCTGCTCCAGCACTGGGACGGTCGTAGCCAACTAGTCTTTTTAGGGGACTTGATCGATCGTGGCGAGGACAGCCGAGCAGTTTTGGAGCGGGTCAAGGACCTAGTGAACCAAGAAGGAGCTATCTGTCTTTCTGGTAATCATGAGTATATGTTTCTAACCTGGCTGGACAATCCTGAAAAGTCTTATGACCACTACCGACGTAATGGCGGAGATACGACGATTAATTCGCTTTTAGACCGGTCTCTCAATGCTCCGGTAGATGGAGTAACGGACGCGGAACGTGTCAAGACGGAGGCATCCGATTTGGTGGCCTTTATCCGCCAGATGCCCTTCCTATTGGAGACGGATCATTACATTTTTGTCCATGCTGGCCTAGATTTGGAGCTCAAAGACTGGCGGGAGACCAGTGATTATCAAAAGGTTTGGATTCGCGCGCCTTTTCATGAAGGCAGCAATCAGACTGGCAAAAGGATCGTCTTTGGTCATACACCGACATTTTACCTCTTGCATGAGGCGCCAGGAACAGATCAACTATGGATGACTGAGGATGGCAAGATTGGTATGGATGGCGGAGCGGTTTATGGCGGAATCCTCCACGGAGTTCTCTTTGACGATAATGGCATCATAGAGCAGTATGCGATTAGAAATGATGGTTTTACAGCAGAGGACTGAGAAGGTGCTACAAATGCCAAAATAGTGTAGCTTACCGGTGTCTCGAATATTCCCTGCTGATAGAAAGAAAGCAAGAAGATTGAAGAAGTATAGCCTAGCTATCTTTTTCGATCTTTTTTGTTTGGATGAGATAATTTTTACTGAAAAAAATAGGCCAATGCATATAGTTATATAGGTTAAATTTCCTATCCTATAAGTAATCATAAACCCTTAAATAATAATTCAAAATATATGCAATTCCTCTTCTTTATGCTATAATAGTTATCGAAAAAGCTAAAAGGAGGAAAAGATGTTTTTTCAGGATAGAAAGATAAAGTATTCAATCCGCAAATTATCAGTTGCTACTGTATCACTTGCGATTGGATTTTTGTTTGCACCCGCAGCGATTGGAGCGGGTCAGGTTGCCCATGCAGATGAACTTGTGGCTACAGCTCAAGCGGAAAATAAGTCAGAAAATCAAGTCTCGGTGGGAACTTCTGAACCAGCGAAAACTGAAACTCAAGAGACTGCCTCAGTGACGCCTTCTGCACCTGTGCAAGTAGAAAGCAAAGAGGCTGTCTCAACAACAGTTCCTGCGCCAGCACAGACAGAAACGCAAGGGGATAACCAAGCCTCATTGAAATCTGCTACGCCTGCTGAGACAGAGGCAAGTCAAGCGACAGATTCGACTATTTTTAAAAATGCTCAGCCAGCTACAGGCACAAGCCAACCAGCTGCAGCCACTGCTCAACCTGCTTCAGCAAATGCAAGTCTAAACAAGAGCGCTTTAGAGAACTACCTCAAAAACTTGCGCAGCAAGGACTTTTCAAGTAAGACAGACGATAGTCTAGAAATCTTGAATGGCGTAATGACGGCTGCTGATGGTGTGCTTCAAACTGCAACAAAGCAAGAAGAAATTGATAAAGTTTATCGCAATCTCGTGACTTTTGTTAATTCTGGTCTTCGTGATAAAAATCCAAAATTCATCCCAGACAAGGATAAGACTCCTCGTTCGGCACTTTATGAGTTTGAAAGTGCTACACCAGGAAAAACAACTCCGCTTGCTCTGAACTACTTGAAGCCAGAAGACACAAAAATCTACAAAAAGGGCGATAAAGTAAAGGCCATCCAGCCAACTGAAACAACTTATGTAGAGAATGATGGAAGTGGTAGATGGACCTTTAAGGGCTATGACTATGATAGTCAGGTGATTGATAAAGATGATGTTTTCTTCACAGGGAAGTGGGAATATACACCAACACCATACAAGGCTACCTATAGAGCGGTTAATGGTTCACCTGGAAAAACTCCGCCACCTTATGTTGCAAACTGGAGTCCAGAAGATAAAAGAAGATTTGCTGAAGGTGAAGTAGTAAAAGCAGGAGAATTTCACTGGGTTTTTTATACTTCAGAAGAATTTCCTAACCGAAAAGGTTATTGGGCTTTTACTGGCTATGATGCTCCAAGTAAAGTGGCAAACAATGGCGATGTGGAGTTCGTAGGAACTTGGAAATACTTTGAGGATGTCATTGTATCCTACAAGGCTGTGAACGAGCAAGATTGGGAGAATTTTTATAAGTTACCAAGTAGTCCTAAGACCTCAAACTATGACAAATATAGATTACCTCTTCCTAAGGAGATAAAGGATCTAGAAAGCAAGCTATACGATTACAAGCTTTCTCTCAATCAGTTTGATAAACGCAATGAGTATTTACCTAAAGATATACTGGATACGCTAGCTGCTTTGTACCGCTACGATGAAGTTCAAGGCGTCTACAAACCATTTTATGATGCAGAACATGAAGGGAATTGGACCTACGAGGAAGATGTCGTAGATTTAACCTTCAGTCGTGAACTAGAACGTGCGGCTACATATGGGGAATTGCCAAAAGTTACAATGCCATTGACGTTTACATTTAAACCAGTTCCTCGGAAACCGACTTATGAGTTTGTCAGTGGAACGGCTGGCAAATCATTACCTGCTGAGATCAATAATCTGAAGCCAGTATATGCGCCAAGTGAATGGACATATATGGATAGGAAGACATATCCGAAAGGCAAGGATATAGTTCAGTCTGTTAAACCGCTGAATGGTTCCTACTATGATGCAGCTAACGATGGTACTTGGAACTTTTCGGGCTATGATTTTGATAAAAAACCAGTGAGCGACTGGGAGCACGATGGATGGAATCTCAAGTTCACAGGTACTTGGACATTTACACCGGGAACCTATCCAGAAAACTATAAGTTTGTCAGCAAAGACCCTAGCCTGTCTCTCCCAGAGGAAATCACGACCTATATTCCAAGCACTGGAAAAAACTATAGTAATGGCGATACTGTCCTTGCAACAGCTCCCCTGAAGACGACCTACATGGACTTTGTAAACAAGGGAACTTGGAAATTTGAAGGTTATGATACCGATAGTAAGGTAGTCAACAAAAATGCCGTTCTCTTTACCGGCTCTTGGTCCTTCACACCACACAGAGATAAGACAGTTTCCTTTGACTTTGTGAGTGATACTCCAGGGAAGACTATTCCTGATGATTTGAAGACACAAATTCCAGCTCCTATCACGACTTCTCCGTCAGATTATTCTGACAATGTCTATAATGCTATTAGCTATTTGTATCAATACAATGACACAGAAAATGATGGTACATGGGTTCCTCAGCAGATTCCTCAGCAAAAGGAGGACGTTGAGAAACCAGCTAACGATGAGGATTCTACCTACACTGTTCATTGGAAATTTGTACCGAACAGGCATAGTGTTTACTATGACTTTTATACAGATTCAAAAGATGATTCTGGTCAAGAGCTCTATCCACCATCAACTTTGTTTGAGCTAATATCTGACACAAGAGAATTTGTCAAGGGTGAAAAAGCTAGCGTTAAAATGCCGTCTAAGACAAGAATTGAGGATCCTGATGGTAGAGGAACTTGGATCTTTGATGACTACTATGAGGATGATAATACGACTATTTCTCCACGCGTGAAAACAGTAGAGAACGGAGACGTCCTCTTCAAAGGAAAATGGATTTTTGTTCCTACTGATCAGTCTGATACGATCTACAAATTAGAGTATAAATTTACTAACTCGACTCCTGCTTATCCTCTTCCAAGCAAGATTCGCGATATGCTTCCAGCTGGCACTGATTTCGTTGCACGAGCTGACGATTACAAAGATGCCAGCAAGCTTGACACATCTACAGTAACTGTTCCGACAGGCACTTGGACCTTCCATGGTTTTGATGCAGATAAATACGGAAAAGCTATTGCAGGTACGAACGTGAAGACCATCACAGGAACTTGGAGCTTTACGCCAAATGGTATAGACTATCAGTTCCAATCAACTAATCCTGATTTCGTATTACCAGATCATATCACCAAGTTGACTCCGAAAAACCCAATTGATTATAAGATGGGCGGTCTGTTCCTTACAGAAGTAAACGCTGAGCAACCAAGTGAAACGACTTATGTTGACACAGCAAACAAGGTAACTTGGACATTTGCAGGATACGATAAAGAAAAGATCGTTGTGGCAAAAGGTAGACAGACTTTCCTTGGAAGCTGGGTACCTACTCCAAATCCAGAATATGTATTCAAATCTTCTAAAGCAGGTGTTCCATTGCCACAAAGTATTTTGGGAATGTTGCCAAGTGATGAGGCTTCTTATAAGGTTGGTGACACCATTGTAGCCAAACAACCTGCTGAAGAATCAGTAGTTGAAGAAGAAAAAGACTATGTCTGGACCTTCAAAGGTTACGATCAGAAGAATGCGACGTATAATGGCAAGCGTGTGACATTTACGGGTATCTGGGAAGTAACGCCTAGACCACATCATGTAAGCTATGCTTTTGTGAGCGAAACGGCTGGTGTTGATTTGCCTGAATTTATCCAGAAGAAAGCACCAAAAGATAGCTCAAGCTATTACAACACGCAAAAAGTTGTACCAGAAGAGCCGACAACAAAGACTTACAAAGATGATGTGAACGACGGTACCTGGACTTTCGATGGTTACGATGCCAAAAGTAAGATTGTGAAAAAAGCTGATTTGACTTTCACAGGTAAGTGGAAGTTTAAAGCCAACAAGTACCAAGCTACTTACCGCTTCGAGAGTGAGACAGCAGGTAAGCAACTTCCAGCAGGTATCGCAAGGCTGCTTCCAAGCGACAGTGCAACATATGAAAATGGCAATACTGTTTCCGCTAAGCAACCAGCGCAAGCGACCTACACAGATAGTGTGAACGATGGCACCTGGACCTTCAAGGGCTACGACGCAGCTAGCGCCGTTGTCAACAAGTCCAATGTTGAGTTTGTCGGTAAATGGACCTTTGAAGCTAACAAGTACCAAGCTACTTACAGTTTCGCAAGCGCAACAGCAGGTAAGCAACTTCCAGCAGGCATTGCAGCATTGACTCCAAGCGACAATGATTCGTATGTGAATGGTGCTTCTGTTACCGCTCAACAACCAGCGCAAACGACCTATACAGATAGTGTGAACGATGGCACATGGAGCTTCAAGGGCTATGACGCAGCTAGCGCCGTTGTGAACAAGGCTAATGTAGAATTTGTAGGAAAATGGACCTTTGAAGCCAACAAGTACCAAGCTACTTACCGCTTCGAGAGCGCAACGACAGGTAAAGCTCTTCCAGCAGCCATCGCAGCATTGATTCCAAGCGACAGTGCAACTTATGTGAATGGTGCCTCTGTCTCAGCTCAACAGCCATCTCAAACCACCTACACAGATACCGTGAATGACGGTACATGGACGTTTAAGGGTTACGACGCAGTTAGCGCCGTTGTCAACAAGGCTAATGTAGAATTTGTAGGAAAATGGACCTTTGAA
>NZ_CAURYF010000005.1:0-75594 GCF_963529205.1 Streptococcus cristatus
TCTTGCTCGACAATCCAAAGACAATTGAGAGGCTAGGACTTTTGTCCCAGCCTCCAACAAAGAATAGAAAGAACAAAGAGGTGACGCCATGTCTGCTACGAAAATGAACGCTCAAGAAATTATCAAATTTATCGCTGATGCCAAGAAAAAAACTCCTGTCAAGGTAACCTTTGATGGAGAATTGCACGGATCAATCCCTTGGTCTGTTGTGAAATTAGGAAATGTTCTTTTTGGAGACTGGGAAGAAATAAAGCCACTCCTAGTGAACTTAGAGGAAAATAAGACCTATGTCGTAGAGCAGGATGCCCGCAATTCAGCAGTGCCGCTTCTGGACAAGCGCGATATCAATGCCCGTATTGAACCGGGTGCCATTATCCGTGACCAAGTCGAAATTGGTGATAATGCTGTCATTATGATGGGGGCGGTTATCAATATCGGTGCGGAGATTGGTGCTGGGACCATGATTGATATGGGTGCTATTCTGGGTGGCCGAGCTATTGTCGGTAAAAATAGCCATGTCGGTGCTGGTGCTGTTCTGGCAGGAGTCATTGAGCCAGCTAGCGCTGAGCCAGTTCGGGTCGGAGACAATGTGCTGATTGGTGCCAATGCGGTTGTGATTGAAGGTGTGCAGATTGGCAGTGGTTCCGTTGTTGCGGCTGGTGCGATTGTGACCCAAGATGTTCCGGAAAACGTAGTGGTTGCTGGTGTTCCAGCTCGAGTTATCAAGACCATTGACGAAAAGACCCAGCAGAAGACAGCTCTGGAAGATGCTCTGCGTACGCTTTAATATTGGTTAACAGAATACTGCCGCCCTTGGATTGCATCAGGGGCGGTCTGAATCTTTGTTTGCTCTGACAGGATTTTAAAGGAAAGAAAAATGCTTGATTATCTGAAAATTCGCCGTGATTTACACCAGATACCAGAAATCGGTCTGGAAGAATACAAGACTCATGCTTACTTGATGCAAGTCATTGATGAACTGACAGCAGGTCTAGACTTTGTGGAAATCCGAACTTGGCGGACAGGTATTTTGGTCTTTATCAAGGGAAGTTCACCGGATAAGACGATTGGCTGGCGGACAGATATTGATGGCCTTCCGATCGTGGAGGATACAGGACTGGACTTTGCCAGTACCCATGAAGGCCGGATGCATGCTTGCGGACACGATATGCACATGACGGTTGCTCTAGGCCTGCTGGAACAAGCTGTGAGTGCTCAGCCTACCCACAATCTGCTCTTTCTCTTTCAGCCTGCAGAGGAGAATGAAGCTGGCGGTATGCTCATGTATGAAGCTAGTGCCTTTGGCGACTGGCTGCCAGATGAATTTTACGGACTCCATGTGCGACCGGACCTCAAGGTCGGCGATATTGCGACTAACAGAGGAACGCTTTTTGCTGGTACCTGTGAAGTTAAGCTGACCTTTAAGGGGAAGGGAGGTCATGCGGCCTTTCCTCATGAAGCCAATGATGCTTTGGTAGCGGCTAGCTACTTTATCACCCAGGTGCAGACCATTGTCAGCCGCAATGTCGATCCTATCGAGGGAGCGGTTGTGACCTTTGGTTCGCTCCATGCTGGCACGACCAACAATGTCATCGCAGAAACGGCCTTTCTGCATGGCACCATTCGGACTCTGACTCGGGAGATGAACCTCTTGACTCAGAAGCGCTTACGGGAAATAGCAGAGGGCATAGCTCAAAGTTTCGGTCTGGAATTGGACTTGGAGCTTAAACAAAGTGGCTATCTGCCTGTGGAAAACCATCCTGGTCTGGCAGACGAACTGATGGATTTTTTCCAGAAGGAAGAAGGAGTGCAGCTGATTGATATTGCGCCGGCTATGACAGGCGAGGATTTCGGCTATCTGCTCAGCAAGGTCAATGGCGTCATGTTCTGGCTGGGAGTGGACAGTCCCTATGCCCTCCATCATCCCAAGATGACACCAGACGAGGCAGCACTGCCCTTTGCTATTGAAAAGATTGGGAAATTCCTAGATTATAAAATCAACGAAAGATAAGGAAAGAGTGGACGAGCTATATGAAAAAAGAGTTGAGACAAGCTGTACTGACCCAGATGAAGAAACTGTCAGGAAAAGAAAAAAAGCTGGCAGATAACTGGCTGACCCAGCGCTTGCTCAGTTCAGCAGCTTATCAAAAAGCTCAGGTTATCGCTACCTATCTTTCTATGCCGCATGAAGTCTCAACTGCAGCCTTTATTAAGCAGGCTCAGTTGGATAGCAAGCGGGTTTTAGTACCCAAAACCTATGGCCAGGGTCGGATGATATTTGTGGATTATGATGAAAGTTGCCTGCAAAAAAGCTCTTTTGGACTTATGGAGCCGATAAGTGAAGAGGCTGTGGACAAGACAGAAATTGATCTGATTTATGTGCCGGGTGTGGTCTTCAATTCTCAAGGGTTTCGGATTGGTTACGGCGGTGGCTACTATGACCGCTATCTGGCTGATTATGCAGGAGCATCCATCAGCACTATTTATGCAGCCCAGCAGGCAGATTTTACACCAGCACAACATGATGTTGCGGTAAAGGAGTTACTCATTTATGAAACAAATCTTTGATAGAGACTATCCCGTGACAAGCATTTTGCTTATCCTAACGAGCTTTGTTTTCGCCTTGATGTTTCTTTCCTATGGTTTTCAATACAGTAGTTCCGAAGCCTTGTATCACTTTGGCGCTGTGCACGGTTACACGATTCAAGCGCTGCCGGAGCAGTTTTGGCGGGTTTTTGCTGCTATTTTTATCCATATTGGTTTGGAGCATTTTGTGGTCAATATGCTGACGCTCTACTTTCTTGGTAGACAGATTGAAGGCATCTTCGGCTCTTGGAAATTCTTGATACTCTACCTGATGTCAGGAATGATGGGGAACTTATTTGTTGTCTATTTTTCACCCGAAAGCCTGGCAGCTGGGGCTTCTACTGCTCTTTTTGGCCTTTTTGCTTCCGTTGTTTTGCTTCGTTATGCTACGCGAAACTACTATCTGCAGCAGCTGGGTCAGTCCTATATGAGCCTGCTGGCTGTCAATCTGATCATGAGTTTTTTACCGGGAATTAGCCTTGCAGGACACTTGGGTGGTCTAGTCGGTGGAGCTTTAGGAGCTGTGATCTTACCAGTTTCGGGAGAGCGCTACGCTTTTAGCAAGTCTCAACGGTTTTCAGCATTGGCAGCCTACCTTGGATTAGTAGCTATTCTGATTTTTCTGACTTTTCAACGACCAATTTTTTAAGAAATGAACTCAATACCGCTTTAAAAAGCGGTATTCTTTTTATAAATATGATTTTTATGAAGTAAGGGATTTTATTTTAAAGCCTCATAATAAGTCATAAATCAGGAATAAACTAGGAATGTTTCTATCTCTACTTTTTCATCAATGTATGTTTTCTCTATTTTCTATCTGTAAAAGGTATAAAAAAACATTTTTGTAAGCGCTTGCAAAAATGCTTAAAAAGAACTATACTAGAACTATAAACATCAGGGGGCATCCCCAAAAAATAAAAAGGAGTTCATAATGAAGAAGACAATCTTTAAAATTGCTATTTCATTAATGGCAATCATGCTCTTACCTGTCCAAGCTGTGCAAGCTTGCTGTGGTTTCATTATTGGTCGGCATTTGACCAAGGATGGATCAACACTTTTTGGTCGGACAGAAGACTATCCTTACTACCCGAATGGTGGCAAACACAACAAAAACTACGTTGTTGTGGAAGCTAAAAAATATAAGGAAGGCGACCAGATTGTGGATGAGTCCAATGGTTTTACCTATCCACGTGCAGCCAGCGAAATGAAATATACTGCAACCTATGATTCTGCGCGTGGTGATGGTAGTAACGGTGCTTTTGGAGAACATGGCTTTAATGAAGCAGGTGTTTCTATGTCGTCCACAGTCACAGCAATTCCAAATAAAAAGGTTCTTGAAAAAGACCCTCTGAAAGCAGATGGCTTGGCAGAAGCTGCTATGCTAGATGTGGTTCTGCCACGTGCCAAAACAGCTCGTGAAGCAATCGAATTGCTTGGAAAAGTCATTCAAGAAAAAGGCTCTGCTGAAGGGAATACAGTGGTGGTTGCCGATCAAAAAGAGACTTGGTACATGGAAATCTTGTCTGGCCACCAATATGTAGCCGTAAAAGTGCCAGAAGATAAATACGCAGTTTTTGCTAATACTTATTACCTTGGCCATGTAGATTTGAAGGACAAAGAAAATGTTATTGCTTCTGAAGATGTAGAGAAAGTAGCCAAAGAAGCAGGAAACTACAAGACAGATAAAGATGGCAATTTCCACATTGCTAAATCATACGGACCTGAAAAATATGCAGAAGGCGATCGTTCTCGTACGTATGCAGGAATCACACTACTTGATCCAAAATCTAAAATTACTTACGAGGATGAGGAGTACGAACTTTTCCGCTCTCCAACAGATCCAAACAAGAAATTCACTCTTAAAGATGCCTTTGCTATGCAACGGAACCGCTTTGAACATTTGAATGGCCGTTTCGTACCAGATGATCAAATTGGCGTTAAGAAACAAGGTGATGATGGGGCAAATGATGCTGTTCGGAAAGATCAGTACAAATACGCTTTAGGCAATGAAAATGTTATCGATGCCCATGTCTACCAAATTGATCCGAAACTGCCAAAATCTTACGGTGGTAAAGTTTGGCTCGGTTTGGGACCATCACGTAACACACCATATGTGCCTTTCTATGGTAACGTTCAGGATACTTACAAGGCCTTTAAACCACAGACAGCTACTTATGATCCAAACTCATGGTACTGGACAGTATGGCACATTGACCAGATGGCTATCAAGAATCAAGATATCTTTGGCAAGAGTGTTCAAGACCATTGGAAGCTGATGGAAAAACAATTTATCGCTGATCAAGAGAAAAAAGATATTGAGAACTATTCGCTGAAAGATCAACCAGATGCTGCGAAGGCCGCTGAAGGTAAAGTAACTAAAGATTCTCTTGAAATGTCAGATCGACTTTTCCAACACTTCAAGGACTATGAAAAGATGATGGAAAAACGTTTAGAAGCTGCTGGACGTAAGTCTGATCCTTATCGTGCTTCACAACCAGACGATAAACAAGATCCATCAACACCTGAAAAACCGGATACTCCGAAGCCACCACAAAAACCACAAATTACGGATGATGCAAATAAAACTATCATTCCAGCACCAGATTATACTGCGGCTCCTCCAACACATGATATTCCTGCCAATGCAGAAGGCAATCCAAACAATCGCTTTGGCTATGCAGCTAAAGCAGATGTGCAAGTTTTTGGACAACCATCTGTTCGTACTGAAGTGCCTCAAGTACAAAACCAGACTCCTCAAGCACCAAGTCAGGCTCCACAAATAACAGTTGCGAATGCAGAAGGCAATCCAAATAACCGCTTTGGATATGCGGCCAATTCTGATAATGGCAAAAATTTCAAGAATGTGGAAACTTTTGTTAATACCAAATGATTTCCCAATCAAAACAACAAGTGAAAAACACCTAGTAAATCTAGGTGTTTTTCTGTATAGTGTTAAAAGCTATTGCATCAGCTAATCTATTACTTGAGCGCTTCTATTATTTTTTCGTTTTCTTATCTAATTTTTTGCCTAAATCGATAATGTATTGTTTCAAATCGTCTTTGACTTGAGGGTGTTTGAGGGCATAATCGATAGAAGTTTTCATGAAGCCAAACTTGTCGCCGACATCATAGCGATCACCTTTGAATTCGCGGGCAAAAACGCGCTGAGTCTTATTGAGGGTATCGATGGCATCAGTCAGTTGAATTTCATTGCCAGCGCCGGGAGTTTGTTTTTCTAGAATTTCAAAAATTTCTGGCGTGAGCAGGTAGCGTCCGATAATGGCCAAATCACTTGGTGCATCCTCTGGTGCCGGTTTTTCGACGAATTTTTCAACGCTGTAGAGGCCATTGACGCCTTCGCCTTGCGGTGCAATAACGCCGTAAGCAGAGACTTCTTCGTGAGGAACTTGCATAACTGCAATTGTAGACGCGTGGGTTGCTGCGTAGTCATCCATGAGTTGCTTGGTGAGTGGCACTGCCTTGTCATTGGTAATATCCATCAAATCATCACCCAGCATGACCACAAAAGGTTCATTTCCAACAAAGGCCTTAGCTTGAAGGACTGCATCCCCGAGTCCACGTGGGTGACTCTGACGGATAAAATGCAAGCCAATACCAGTGGTCTCATCCACCAACTTGAGCAAGTCGTTCTTGCCCTTTTCCTTGAGGTTGTATTCTAGTTCAAAGTTGGAGTCAAAGTGGTCCTCGATGGAGCGTTTTGACTTTCCTGTGACAACCAAAATGTCTTTGATTCCAGATTTAAGAGCTTCTTCGACGATAAACTGAATAGTTGGTTTGTCAACGATTGGCAGCATTTCCTTGGCCAGTGCCTTAGTGGCTGGCAAGAAGCGGGTTCCGAGACCGGCTGCAGGGATGACTGCTTTTCTGACTTTTGGCATAAATTTCTCCTTTATAAAAAATACTATAACTTAAGACCACTCATTTTCAGCTTTGAATTCATTGCTCATCATATCATGAATGGCATCTTTGATATCATGGCCGTCATAGATGACCTTGTAAATAGCCTGAGTGATAGGCATGTAGACACCGAGCTCCTGAGCCAGTTCGTAGGCTGCCTTGGTTGTAGAGATTCCTTCGATAACCATGCCCATGTTGGCTTCAATATCAGCTAGTTTTTCGCCGCGACCCAGCGCATCTCCAGCCCGCCAGTTGCGAGAGTGGATAGAGGTTCCTGTGACGATTAAGTCACCGACACCAGAAAGACCGCTGTAAGTCAGAGGGCTGGCACCAAGCTTGACACCCAGTCGGGTAATTTCAGCCAGACCGCGTGTGATGATGGCAGCTTTGGCATTGTCACCATAGCCCAGTCCGTGAAGAGCACCAGCTCCGACTGCGATGATGTTTTTCAGAGCACCTGCTGTCTCCACTCCAACGACATCGGTATTGGTGTAGAGGCGGAAGTAATGGTTGCTGAAGAGCTCCTGCACATATTTAGCGGTTTCGAGGTCCTTAGATGCTGCGGTAATCAAGGTAATATCGCGGACGATAGTTTCCTCAGCGTGGCTAGGACCTGAAACAACGACAATCTCGCTACGCAAGTCTGCAGGGATTTCTTCTTCCAGAATAGTTGAAATTCGTTTGTGGCTATTAGGCTCTAATCCCTTGGATGCATGCATGATTTTTACCTTGTGATCTAAGGTTTGCGCAACTTGTTGGGCTACCAGACGGGTCACCTTGGTCGGTACGACAAAAAGCACAGCATCTACGTTCTCTAGAGCATCGTTCAAGTCATGATAAGCATTAATTTCCTCGCTTAGAACCACATCTTTGAAATAGCGTTTGTTTGTATGCTGGTGATTGATCTCGTCAATCTGCTCTGCAATATTGCCCCAAATTCGGACTTCATGGCCATTATCATTGAGGACTTGCGATAGAGCCGTTCCCCACGAACCAGGACCAATCACAGCAATTCGTTGTTTATCCATCTTTTCTCCTTGTACGAGACCCACAAAAGGACTCACTTGCTTTTAGAGTTATTTATTATATTGTACCATATAATAACTGAAATTTCTTACTTGACAATGTTTTTATCTATGATATAGTAAGGAAGCTAAACAAAGTTAAAAATCTACGAGGAGGAATTATGTTCAGAAAAGCTTTATCAGCCTATAAATTATTTATCTTTTTATCTCTTCTTATGACATCGCTGATGCTGGCTAGCTCGCTGTTGCAGCCCCTGTATCTCAAAGATGTCTTGAATGCTCTTTTGGCAGGAAATCGAGAAGAAATCTATCGTTTGGGGGCTTGGTTACTGGGCTTTGGTCTGGTTGGCTTGGTTGCTGGCGGGACAAATGTGACCCTGGCAGCCTATATTGCGCAAGGTGTGTCGTCAGATTTACGGGAAAAAACCTTTCGGAAAATCCAGACCTTCTCTTATGCCAATATTGAACAGTTCAATGCGGGGAATCTAGTTGTCCGCATGACCAACGATATCAACCAAGTGCAAAATTTGGTCATGATGATGTTCCAGATTTTATTCCGCCTGCCTATTTTATTTTTAGGTTCCTTTATTTTGGCGGTGGTGACCATTCCTTCCTTGTGGTGGGTGATTGTCCTGATGGTCTTTTTGGTCTTCTTTTTGACAGGAGTGATGATGGGCTTGATGGGTCCACGCTTTGCCAAATTCCAAGTCCTCTTAGAAAAGATCAATGCGATTGCTAAAGAAAACCTGCGTGGCGTCCGTGTCGTCAAATCTTTCGTGCAGGAGAGTGAGCAGTATCAGAAATTTACGCAAGTTTCAGATGAACTCCTAGAGCAAAATCTCTTTATTGGCTATGCCTTTTCGATCGTTCAACCAATGATGATGATCGTCGGCTATGGAGCTGTCTATCTGACCATGTGGCTCTTGTCTAGCATGATACAGATGGATCCAGGCTTGGTTAGCTCGATTGTTTCTTTCATTTCTTACTTGAATCAAATCATGTTTACCATCATCATGGTTGGCTTTTTGGGCAATACCGTTACGCGTGCTATGGTGTCGATTCGGCGGATCAAGGAGGTCTTGGATACAGAGCCAGCGATGACCTTCAAGAATGAAGCTGAAGAAGATTTGGAAGGTAGTCTGGTCTTTGACCATGTGACCTTTACCTATCCGACAGATACAGAGCCCATGCTCAAGGATATTAGCTTTGAAGTCAAACCGGGAGAGATGATTGGTGTTGTCGGAGCGACGGGAGCAGGGAAATCAACTCTGGCCCAGCTCATTCCACGTCTTTTTGATCCTCAGGAAGGCTCCATCAAAATTGGTGGCAAGGACTTGCGAGATATTAGTGAAGCTTCTCTGAGAAAAAATGTCTCCATCGTTCTGCAAAAAGCTATTTTATTTAAGGGGACGATTGCGGATAATCTGCGTCAAGGAAAGCAAAATGCCAGCTTGCCAGAGTTAGAACAGGCGGCGAGCATTGCTCAGGCCAGCGAGTTTATCAATCGCATGGAAGATACCTACAACAGCCAGGTCGAAGAACGGGGAAATAATTTCTCCGGTGGACAAAAGCAGAGAATGTCCATCGCGCGTGGTGTCGTCAGCAATCCCAATATTCTTATCCTAGATGACTCGACTTCAGCTCTGGATGCCAAGTCCGAAAAGCTGGTTCAGGAGGCACTGAACAAGGATTTGAAGGGAACTACAACCATCATTATTGCCCAGAAGATTAGCTCTGTTGTCCATGCGGACAAGATTTTGGTGCTAGATCAAGGACGCTTGATTGGCCAAGGTAGACACGCAGACTTGGTTGCTACAAATGATGTCTACCGAGAAATTTATGAGACACAAAAAGGAAAGGAGGACTAATATGAAGACAGCAAAATTTTTCTGGCAATATTTCAAGCAGTATAAACTGGCCTTTTTGGTCGTTATGATTATGATTATCATCTCGACGGTTTTACAGGTTCTCTTTCCGATTTTTACAGGTCTCGCCATCAGTGAGCTGGTGGAGTTGGGCAGTGCTTTTGCGAGTGGCAAGCTTGCTTCAGGTGATGTTTCAGCCTTTGCCGCTTTTCAAGGAATCATGTGGAATTTAGCGCTGGCTTTCATCTTCCTTTTGCTATCGAGCTTGATCTACATGCTGCTGATGAGTCGGATCATTTCCTACTCAACCAATGAAATGCGCAAGGGGCTCTTTGGAAAATTAGCTCGCTTGACCGTTTCCTTCTTTGACCGCCATCAAGATGGGGATATCTTGTCGCGTTTTACCAGCGATTTGGATAATATCTTGCAGGCTTTCAACGAGAGCCTAGTCCAAGTGATGAGCAATATTGCTCTCTACATCGGTCTGATTATCATCATGTTTATGCGGCATGCGACCTTGGCTTGGGTGACGATTGCCAGTACGCCAGTAGCCATCATTGTCTTGGTGTCTATCGTCAAGCTGGCTCGCAAGTACACAGACTTGCAGCAAAAAGAAGTTGGTCAGCTCAATGCTTATATGGATGAGACGATTTCCGGCCAGAAGGCAGTTATTGTGCAGGGAATGCAGGAAGAAGTCATCAAAGGCTTTGTCCAGCAAAATGATAAGGTTCGGTCAGCTACTTTCAAAGGACGTGCCTTTTCTGGCTTGCTCTTTCCTGTCATGAACGGAATGAGCCTGATCAATACGGCTATCGTGATTTTTGTGGGCTCGGCCATTATGCTCAATGATCCTAATGTGAAGACCTCAGTAGCCATTGGTCTGATTTCAACCTTTACACAGTTTTCTCAACAATACTATCAGCCCATCATTCAGGTTGCGGCAAGCTGGGGAAGTCTGCAGCTGGCTTTCACTGGTGCGGATCGGATTCAGGAAATGTTTGATGCGCCTGAGGAAGTGCGCCCGCAGAATGCTCCGGCCTTTACCGAGCTGAAAGAAGGCGTCGAGATAAAGCATGTGGATTTCTCTTATGTCGAAGGTAAGCCGATTTTGAAAGATGTTTCCATCTCAGCGCCAAAAGGTAAGATGATTGCCGTTGTAGGGCCAACAGGATCAGGGAAGACGACCATCATGAACCTGATCAATCGTTTTTACGATGTGGATAAGGGCAGTATCGAATTTGACGGACGCGATATCCGAGACTATGACTTGGATAGCTTGCGCAGTCATGTAGGTATCGTTTTGCAAGATTCTGTCTTGTTCAGCGGAACCATTCGAGACAATATCCGATTTGGAGTGCCGGATGCCAGTCAGGAGATGGTGGAAATTGCTGCGCGTGCTACCCATATTCACGAGTATATTGAAAGCTTGCCTGATAAATACGATACAATCGTAGATGATGATCAAAACATCTTTTCAACAGGTCAAAAGCAATTAATTTCAATCGCTCGAACCCTTTTGACCGATCCTCAAGTGCTGATCTTGGATGAGGCCACCTCCAACGTTGATACGGTAACCGAGAGCAAGATCCAGAGCGCGATGGAGGCCATTGTGGCAGGGCGAACCAGCTTTGTCATCGCTCACCGTCTAAAGACCATATTAAATGCGGACCAGATTATTGTCTTAAAAGATGGGGAAGTCATTGAGAGAGGCAATCATCATGAATTGCTGCATCTAGGCGGCTTCTATTCTGAGCTCTACCACAATCAATTTGTGTTTGAATAGATACATACAGAAGCGGAGGTATTTCATGAAGATGCCTTCGTTTTTGTTTTTGATATTCATTTATCTTGCCCTAAAAATTAGAAGCTAAAAAAGTCTGTCGTTTAGTCTCTGATTTATTAGGATTCAAGAAAGGTTTTGCTTTTTCGCTTGATTATAATATAATAAACGTAAGTGAAGTGTTAATAAGTATAGGTGACTAGGAGATGGGAATGGGATCAAGTAAGGGGAAAAAGAGGATTCAGACTTGCCAGAAATGCGCTCTCTGGTCTATTTTTGTGCTGGTAATCTGTTGCCTTGCTTTTATTTATTCTAAGGCTAGTATGCCCGATAGTAATCAAATGAAAATCGGGGCGACCTATATGACCATGAACAATGATTTTTATCAAACCTTGAATGCTGAATTGGAGAAAAAAACCAATCAACAGGGGAGTCGGCTCTATGTTCGTGATTCGGAGTTAGATGAGAAAAAGCAGAGCCAGCAAATTGCTTATTTTATCAAAGAGAAAGTGGATATCATCGTCATCAATCCAGTAAAGAGTGACAGCCCAGCTATTATCAAGGCTTTGAATAAAGCTAAAAAAGCGGGTATTCGCATTATCGTGGTAGATGCGCCAATGAGCAAGCAAGTAGCTGTTGACACGACTATCGTGTCAGATAACTATCAAGCGGGAGTTTTGATTGCTAAAGATATGATGAGTCGGCTTTCCGAGGCGAATATTCTCTTGCTTGAACATCAGAATGCCATCTCAGCTATGGATCGGCTACAGGGCTTTCTGGATACCATCAAGGGACATCCCGGCTATCGAATCGTTTCTCAGCTGGAGACTTTGGGACAGACCGAAGAAAGCATGCCCCAGGTCAAAAATGCCTTGGATAATGGCTTGGAATTTAACGTTGTCATGGCTCTTAATGACCGTGCAGCAATCGGTGCCTTGGCAGCAATCAAGGATCAAGGTGTAGCAGAAAAAATTTATATTTATGGAGTTGACGGTTCTCCAGATATTAAGAATTTTTTAGCCAATACGAACGACATTCAAGGAACAGTGGCCCAGTCGCCTATTCAGATGGGACGAAAGGTGGCAGAAGTGATTGAGCTGCTGCGGGAAGAGAAGTCGTGTGATAGACAGTATTTGATACCAGTCCGCTTGATAAACAAGGACAATATCAGCGAGTATATAGTTACAGGGTGGCAGTAATGAAACCAAACAAAAGCATTTTTTACAGTAAAATAGCTCTGATGGTCATCAATTTTATAGCCATTGTCTATAATGCTTCGATTTACCTCTTTGCAACCAATTATGTCGTAACAAGAAGCTTCAGTCACTCGCTTTTGGAACGTTTGGATGCCATTCCAGGATCTCCCAGTTTCATTTTTCTGATTTCCATTATCTTTTATGCCTGCCTATTGCTGGTGATGTACTATCGGGAAAAGCACCCCAATCAGCTATCCGTTTACGATAAGGTGACCATGATTGAGATTTTGCTGATGTTGGTCATCTTTACTGCCCTGCATTCGTCTTACAATGGGCTGATTCTTCTCGTCTTTGCAGATATTTTCTATGGATCTAAAGAGTTCAATGCCTCCAAGGATAAAAAATACTGGTTTTCCTTTATTATCTTGAGTTTCAGTATGTTGCTATTGTCAAACTACGACCTGCTGTCACTCTTTGTTAAACTGCCTTCGTTGGATACCTATATTCGTTTTTATCCAGAATCTATACGTTTGCTGCTGCTTTTTGGTAAGAATTTTCTTTTCTCCCTCAATATTGTAGTCTTTATGATTTCCTTGCTCTTTTATATCATGTCGGCGATTACAGAGCGGCACCGAATTGAGGAGGAGCTTCGCATGGCTTCTCAGGCCAATCGGGAGCTGAATAGCTATCTAGCTTTGTCAGAAAAAATTGCTGAAGACCGAGAAAGGAAACGAATTGCCCGTGAGATTCATGATACACTGGGCCATGCTTTGACGGGTATCTCAGCGGGAATTGATGCCATTAAGGTACTAGTGGATATTGATACCGAGCGGGCCAAGGAACAGCTCAACAATGTCTCGGTCGTCGTTCGTGACGGGATTCGGGATGTCCGAGGCTCACTCAATAAAATGCGGCCAGGTACTCTGGAGAATAATAGTCTGAAAGAGGCTTTGTTAAAGATTATCCGAGAGTATGAAGCCATTTCCAACTTGGATATCCATTTTCTCTATGAATGGGATACGATCGATTTAGATATTGCCAAAGAAGATATTGTGTTTCGCATCGTTCAGGAATCAATTACCAATTCTGTGCGTCACGGGCACGCCAAGACCGTTTGGATTGAGTTGTTAGAAAAAGAAAATTATATTATGACCATTCGAGATGATGGTGTAGGGTTTGATGAATTGCACTATGGCTATGGTCTGAAGCAAATGCAGGAACGGTTGGCTATTATCGGTGGGAAGGTTCATTTTGAAAATCGAGATGGCTTTTATACCTACATTGAAATCCCCAAAATAGGAGGTTGGAATGATTAAAGTTTTAATTGCAGACGATCAGGCCTTGATTCGTGAGTCTCTGCAAATCATCCTGTCTGCTCATGCTGACATCGAGGTAGTCGGGACAGTTGGAGATGGCAAGGAAGTGCTGGAAAAGCTTCATCGGGTGCGTCCAGATGTGATTTTGATGGATATTCGCATGCCAGTCATGGACGGTGTGCTCTGTACCAAGGCTGTCAAGGAGCAGTATCCGGATGTTAAGATTATCATTCTGACGACCTTTGATGACGATGAATTTATCTTCTCCGCTCTCAAATACGGTGCGTCTGGTTATATTCTCAAAGGGGTTTCGACAGAAGAGCTTCACGAAGCCATTCAGACAGTCTATCGGGGCGGAGCTATGATCAATCCCAATATTGCCACCAAGGTCTTCAAAATCTTTTCACAGATGGCCCAGTCCAACTTTGCTATCACGGTGTCAGAGGAAAATGTAGAGGACATGAGCCGGACGGAGTGGAAGATTATCCAGCAGATTGGCTTTGGGATTTCTAATAAGGAGATTGCAGCCAAGCTTTATCTGTCGGAAGGAACCGTGCGCAACTACCTATCAGGGATTCTGTCTAAACTGAATCTGCGTGACCGGACTCAGCTGGCTATCTGGGCCGTGCAGACCGGAGTCACCCAGCGAGACTTTAGCAAGGGAAGTGACAAATGAAGTGGCGACTTAGACATTTGGTTGTTCTTGTTTTGGTTTTTGTTTCAGTTATTTTAAGCTTTGCACTTTGGTCGTCTAGTCATGAAAAAGTCCTACGCATCGGTGTCTATGCGGGCTCTAGCTGGGATGTTCCAAATAGTCGTGAAAACAAGGCCTTGGACACCCTGATTAAAAAATTTGAAAAGACGCATCCCCATGTCAAGATCATCTACGAAAGCGGGATTCCCAAGAAGAATTATGCTGACTGGCTGGCAGAACAGGTTTTAAAAGGCGAACAGCCAGATCTTTTCATGGTGCCAGAAAATGACTTTAGCATGTTGGCTTCAGCTGGTGCCCTCAAATCCTTGGATACCCTCCTAACGGATGATGAACGGACAGCCTTTTATCCCGTCGCTTATGAAGCTGGACAATATCAGGGAGTCAGCTATGCTCTTCCAGTTGAGAGTAATCCTATCATGATGTGTGTCAATAAAGACCTGCTTGAAAAAGAAGGAATCAGCATTCCTGAGTCAGGCTGGACTTTGGCGGATTTCTATGAGATTTGCAAAAAAGTAACCAAGGATACCAATGGCGATGGCGTGGTAGATCAGTACGGTATTACAGATTACACTTGGCAGCAAGCTCTGATAGCTTACGGCGGCCATCTTACCGATAAATCAGGTATCAATGTAGACAGCCCAGAGATGCATCAAGCATTGGCCTTTATGAGCAAGCTAGACATGCTCAGCCAGCATTATAAGGTGACTTCTCATGACTTTGACGAGGGGCGAGTGGCCTTCTATCCTATGAGTCTAGCCCAGTATCGGACCTACAAGCCTTATCCTTATCATGTTGCTAAATATTCTAGCTTTTCTTGGACCTGTATCCCGATGCCGACAGCCAATAGCAAGGTGATGGGAACACAGGTCAAGACTTCCCTCTTTGGCATGTCTTCCAACACTAAGCAAGAGAAGCTGGCTTGGGAATTTATGCTCTTGTTGTCACAAGACAAAGAGAGCCAGCAGACCTTGTTTGAAAAATCGCAGGGAACATCAGTCTTGCCCTCTGTCGTGAAAAGTCAGCAAACCAGAAAAATCTTGCAAGCAGATGACTTCGGCTTGGATTCCTTGACTTCTGAGAGGCTAGATAGTATGATGGAGCGTTCTATCATAGATATTGGACAAGAAGTCGATCGGCAGACCTTGGAAAGGCTTGATTATTTGATTAAGGAAGCTCTGGGAAATCAAGAGATTGACAGTGCCTTGCCGAGCATTCAAAGAGAAATAGAAAGCAGATAATTTTCTGCTTTCTTTTTTATTTCTAATTAAGTCAGAAAGAAAGTCACGGATGACTAGACCAATATGACATTTGTCACATCTAAACTCACATTTGTCATCTTTTCAAAGTGACATTTGACAATAGGGAAGCGATTTCATTTTGTGTACAATAGAATCAAGAAAATAAGGAGGCAGGAAAGATGAAATATCTTGTACTGGTCAGTCATGGGGGGCTAGCTGAAGGCGTACAGAGCTCCTTGAAGATGTTTGCTGGTGATAAAACAGACCAAATCATCGCTGTGGGTCTGAAAGAGGGGAAATCAGTCGATGATTTTGCTCTTGATTTCCGTCAAGCCTTGGCAGGTTTAGAAGCAGAGGATTCTGTCTTAGTTTTAGCCGATATTGTCGGAGGCAGTCCATTGACCACAGCGGCTAGTGTCTTAGCAGAATTAGGCAAATTAGATTCGGCAGTCATTCTTGGAGGACTGAATCTGACAATGGGGCTCATTGGCCTTGTGATGAAGGACATGCTGGAAGGCAAAGACCTTGCTCAGACGATTCTTTCAGAAGCGACAGCAGCCTTGCAGGAGTTTGAAGTTTCATCAGACGATGATGAGGAAGACGACGACATTTAAAAAGTTATTCATTTACTAACTTAGATAGGAGATTCAAAATGGTAGTAACATTTGTACGGATTGACGACCGCATGATCCACGGTCAAACGGTCACTCGTTGGGCTAAGGAATATCCTTGCGATGGCTTGATTGCAGTCAATGATGCAGCGGCAAGCAACAAAGTTTTGATCCAAGCCTACAAAGGGGCTTCTGACAAGAAAACTTTCGTTTGGACCAAGGAAGCCTTCAAGGAAAAATCTGGCAAGGTAACCGAATCTGACAGCCGTTATTTCTTGATTACCAAAAATCCGATTGATATGAAAGAAATCTTGGTGGACCAAGGCTTTGTACCAGGCGATGTCAAAGAAATCATCGTCGGACCAGCCAATGACCGTCCAGGAGCTGTCAAGCTGGGTAACAATCAATCCATCACACAAGAAGAAGCGGAAGCGATTGAAGCGATTGAAAAAGCAGGCTACAAGGTAAAATTCCAGCTGCTTCCAGACGTTTCCATCGGCTACTGGAGCGATTTTAAATCTAAATTTGGTTTTTAAACAGGGGCAGAAGTTAAGCGGGACACGGTTTTGGACTTTCGATAGCCTTGCCAAGCAAGGTCTATTTGAAGGAGTTGGAACCGAGCTCCTGCTACTGCTCGATCTTACTTAAAGGAGAAAGATTATGACAATTTCTTGGTTGCAAGCCGCAATCCTCGGTATCTTTGCTAGTTTGTCTTCTATGCCGGGTATGGGTGGCTCAAGTATTGGTAACTATACACTTGGACGTCCGCTTGTCGGAGGACTCGTCTGTGGTTTAATTTTAGGAGATGTGAGCCTCGGGATTATCTGTGGGGTAGCCATGCAGTTGGTGTATATCGCACTGGTAACCCCTGGCGGTACTGTTTCTGCCGATGTCCGTGCAGTTTCTTATATCGGTATTCCTTTGGCAATGGTTGCGATCAAGTCACAAGGGATTTCAGATGCTCAGCAGGCTGCTGACTTTGCAAAATCAATGGGTGTGCTGGTTGGTACGCTGGGAACTGTTCTCTTCTACGGAACAGCAACAATGAACTTGGTATGGCAACACATGGGCTGGAAAGCGGTCGAACAGGGAGAATACAAAAAATTGTATGCGGTTGACTGGTATCTGCCATGGGTTTCCCACTTCCTCTTCTCTTTCTTGCCAACACTGATTCTTTGCCGTTACGGTGCTGATGCTGTTACAGCTCTGAAAGATGCCCTCCCAATGGATGGTCTACCAATGAAAACCCTCTTCACAGTAGGTTCTCTCCTCCCATGTGTCGGTATTGCGATTCTCTTGAAACAAATCGTTGAAAAAGTGACAGACTTTGTTCCATTCTTCGTTGGCTTTACCTTGGCTGCCTCACTTGGCCTCAACCTTGTGTCTAGTGCAGTTGTATCACTGATCTTTGCCCTGCTCTTCTATGAAGTACAGATGGCGAAAAATGTCAAAGCTAGTGCTGTGGCAGTAGGTGATTTTGACGATGATGACGAGGAGGATATCTAAGATGGCAACTAAAAAAATATCTAAAAAAACACTGACCAAATCATTCCACCACTGGTACTATGGTCACTTGACCTGCTTCTCTCAAGAGCACATGCAGACTTTTGGTTACTTGACTTCTATGCTACCAATCGTGGAAGAATTGTACGATACAAAAGAAGAGCAAGCGCGTTCTATGCACACTTATACAGCCTTCTTCAACACGGAACCTCAGCTGGGTACTCTGGTCGTTGGGATCACAGCTGGTTTGGAAGAAGCGCGTGCCAATGGTGCAGAAGCAGTAAATGACGAAACCATCAACGGACTTCGGGCTGGCTTGATGGGGCCGGTTGCTGGTATCGGTGACTCTCTGATCGTTGGAACCTTGATTCCAGTTATTTTAGGGATTTCAATGGGGCTTTCAAATGGAGGCTCACCTGTCGGTGCCATCTTCTATATCCTAGTTTGGAATCTGCTGGCTTATTTCGGTATGCGTTTCGCTTACTTTAAAGGCTATGAATTGGGAGACAAGGCCGTTGAATTTCTAGTAGGAGAACAAGGACAAGCTATCCGTAAATCTGTTGGGATTGTCGGCGGAATGGTTATCGGTGCTGTTGCAGCAACTTGGGTACCTATCAAAACTGCCTTCCAATTGACCAATCCGGGTGAAAAAGAGCCTTACCTTGTCTTACAAGATAAATTAGACGGTGTTTACCCAGGTCTCTTAACAGCTGTTTTTATCGTATTTTGCTGGTGGCTCATGGCCAAGAAGAACCTTTCTCCAATCAAAGTGATGCTCATTCTGGTTGTTATCGCCTTTCTTGGAGTACTGGCTGGCTTCTTTAACCCAGGTCTCCAATATTAAGAAAAAGAGGAAAAATCATGACAGAACAAGAATTGATTCAAGGCTATGAAACAGAAATTCAATACCAGAAGCATATGATTGAAAATCTCGGACGCTGGTTTAGTCTTTTCTTTACCATTGCCAGTATCGGTTTTGTCCTGATTTATCTCTTTCATCGAACTAATCTGCTTCTGTTTATCGTAGGAGTCATCTTAGCTATTTTGGGAATTCTTGTCATGCTGGTCTTTGGCTATGGCATCTACAAGGGTAGACTAAATCTGCAAAAAGTGATTGATGATTTTGAAGAGAAACTGAAGTTAGCTCAATAATGTTTCCAATTAATTTCCCCAAAAACTTTGTCATTCGGCAAAGTTTTTTCTTGACTATTTCTGACCAAGTGATAAAATAATAACTATAGATTAGCACTCGATGTCATAGAGTGCTAAAATTCAATCTTTGGAGGAAAAAGATGTTAAAACCATTAGGTGACCGTGTGGTCTTAAAAGTAGAAGAAAAAGAACAGAAAGTTGGTGGCTTTGTCATTGCTGGTGCAGGACAGGACGCGACAAAAGAAGCAAAAGTTATTGCAGTTGGCCAAGGAATCCGTACGTTGAACGGAGAGTTGGTTGCACCAAGTGTCAAGCCAGGTGATAAGGTTTTAGTTGAAAGTCATGCTGGCATTGAAGTCAAAGATCAAGATGAGAAATTCTTGGTTGTTGGGGAAGCAAGCATTCTTGCAATTGTTGAGTAAAAATCGAAGAAAGAGGTTTAAAGATGGCAAAAGATATTAAATTTTCATCAGATGCACGTAGTGCAATGGTTCGTGGTGTGGATATTTTAGCAGATACTGTCAAGGTGACTTTGGGGCCTAAAGGCCGCAATGTTGTTTTGGAAAAATCTTTTGGTTCACCCCTTATCACCAATGACGGTGTGACCATTGCCAAGGAAATCGAACTGGAAGATCATTTTGAAAATATGGGCGCTAAGCTGGTGTCAGAAGTGGCTTCAAAGACCAACGATATCGCTGGGGACGGAACAACGACTGCTACTGTATTGACCCAAGCTATCGTTCGTGAAGGGATTAAAAACGTAACTGCGGGTGCCAACCCAATCGGTATCCGTCGCGGGATTGAAGCAGCAGTTGCAACAGCTGTTGAAGCCTTGAAAGAAACTGCGATTCCAGTTTCTAACAAAGAAGCGATTGCTCAGGTTGCTGCTGTGTCTTCTCGCAGCGAGAAAGTCGGCGAGTACATCTCTGAAGCTATGGAAAAAGTTGGCAACGATGGCGTTATCACTATCGAAGAGTCCAAAGGGATGGAAACAGAGCTGGATGTCGTAGAAGGAATGCAGTTTGATCGTGGCTACCTGTCTCAATACATGGTGACGGATAGTGAAAAAATGGTGGCTGATCTGGACAACCCTTATATCTTGATTACAGACAAGAAAATTTCTAACATTCAAGAAATTCTGCCATTGTTGGAAAGTATTTTGAAAACCAACCGTCCGCTCTTGATTATTGCGGATGATGTGGATGGTGAAGCTCTGCCAACGCTGGTTCTCAACAAGATTCGTGGTACCTTTAATGTAGTGGCTGTTAAAGCACCAGGTTTCGGTGACCGTCGTAAGGCTATGTTGGAAGATATTGCCATTTTGACTGGTGGTACAGTGATTACAGAAGATCTTGGTCTGGAGCTCAAAGATGCGACGATTGAAGCGCTTGGACAAGCTTCTAAAGTCACTGTTGACAAGGACAGCACTG
The DNA here is from genome assembly GCF_963529205.1 of Streptococcus cristatus. Lineage (GTDB taxonomy): Bacteria > Bacillota > Bacilli > Lactobacillales > Streptococcaceae > Streptococcus > Streptococcus cristatus_O. The sequence goes on from NZ_CAURYF010000005.1 coordinate 20,336, forward strand.
TGATTGTGGAAGGCTCTGGCAATCCAGAAGCTATTGCCAATCGTGTGGCCGTTATCAAATCGCAAATCGAAAGTACAACTTCTGAGTTTGATAAAGAAAAATTGCAAGAACGTCTGGCTAAATTGTCCGGTGGTGTGGCGGTGATTAAGGTCGGAGCTGCAACCGAAACCGAACTTAAAGAAATGAAACTCCGCATTGAAGATGCTCTTAATGCGACTCGTGCCGCAGTAGAAGAAGGAATCGTGTCTGGTGGTGGTACAGCCTTTGTTAACGTATTGGATGCAGTAGCTGCTCTTGACTTAACAGGTGATGAAGCGACAGGCCGTAACATCGTCCTCCGAGCTTTGGAAGAGCCTGTCCGTCAAATCGCTTTGAATGCAGGCTTTGAAGGCTCAATCGTTATCGACCGTCTGAAAAACTCTGAAGCAGGTACAGGATTCAATGCAGCGACCGGCGAATGGGTGAACATGATTGAAGCTGGAATCATTGACCCAGTCAAGGTGACGCGCTCAGCCCTGCAAAATGCCGCTTCAGTTGCTAGCTTGATTTTGACAACAGAAGCAGTTGTGGCCAATAAGCCAGAACCTGCGCCAGCAGCACCAGCTATGGATCCAAGCATGATGGGCGGCATGATGTAAGACACATCGAAGAAAGTACAACTTTTCTGAAATCAATAAAGTAAAAAAGACTTCAAACTATTGGTCAAAAATAATGGTTTGAAGTCTTTTTATTGTGCGGATAATGAAATGTGAAATGAAAAATTGTAAAATAATGAAAAAGCCTTGGATTCCAAGGCTTTTTAGTCATACTTTCTATGCCCCCTGCATGAATTTGTAAGAACTTTTCATATTGAAAATAAACAAAAATGTTGAAATATAGCTGATTTTAGGGAAATACTTTTAGGTATTTTCAATGTCAGGATTTAAAAATGGGGCAAAAGCGGGGCAAAAACGAATGACTCGTATTTTGTTTGAAAACCTATAATACCTAATGATTATGCTATTCTAGATATATAGTTTTGTTATAAATAAATGTCAGTGCGAGATCAAATTGGAGAATAAAATGGAAAAACAAATTTCTACGTAGAATGGAATGCGAAAAAGTGATAATTAAAGAGACGAAAAAGCTGAGAATATGATTTCCCAGCTTTTTTGAATGCGATAGAAATAGCAACTAGACTATTTACGAAAGGCCTCAATAATGTAGGTGAAGCCAGTAACTAAAAATGAAAAGGCAATGACATAAACGACAAAGACACCTGTAGCCACTGGATTGAACAGAATCACTAGACCTAGTAAAAATTCAAGCAAGGCTACCCACATGATATTGCTACCAATAATAGGGAAAATCAATCTTAGACGATTGCCTTTAAAGAAAGCAATAATGGCTTCTACAATTAACCAAATTCCTACAATGGTCGGAATGACGACCGGCAGGGTCACAAAGCCATAAGCAACGAGGTAAAGAGCTAAGAGAAGACTAACAAATCCTTGGAAAAGATAAACAGGTGAGCGAAGCTCTTTTGGTGCAGAGAAATAGCCTAAAATAGCTGCTATAGAAGAAACCAGTAAACCAAATGAAATCCACCAGCTGTAAGCAACAAGATTAGCTACTGGGTTTGTAAATAGGAAAAGTCCTAAAAGGACAAAAACAACTCCTGCAAGGAATAGCAGTAAACGATTAGAAAATTTCATTTCAATACCCCCTATATAGTATAGTTTCTAATAAAACTATTGTACTTATTTTTATAGAAAATGTCAATAAAATAAATAAACAATTTGGAAGTTTCAGTCTGACTTACAAAAAGAAAAGGAGTTTTCACTCCTTTTCACAGATTGAAGACAAAGTCCTTATAAAAGTGTCTTCTAAAGATTTTAACTTCAATCTGAAGCGAGGTTATCCTCGCTTTTTCTATTTATCAAACAATTCCTTATTTTCAATTAAGAGTTCTAGTGGAGATTTATCCCTTGCTTCAATAAAACCAGGTTCATATTGGTTATGAAGTGTTCTTTTCTGAGAAGTTGGATCAATATACAACTCATCTCCATCTTCTGTGTATAGTTGGTTGCCTCTTGTTAAGTAAAGTAAATCCTCTAAGTACTGTCCATCAGTTTCTAGAAAATCTTCGATGTATTTGACAGCTTTTAAAATCTCACTTACTTTATCAGAGTATTCATTAGATTCAAGAACACTCTTTTCTAACTCAATCTCTTTACTAGTTCCAAATAGTTGGGTTGGAGTTGCATTAAAATATTCTGCTATCTTATCCAAATTTGCAAAGGTAGGATAGCTTTTTTGTTTTTCATAATCAGAGATGGACTGTTTACCGATTCCTAAATCTTCCGCAAGTTGAGTTTGACTTACTCCTTTTTCTATGCGTAGTCGTGCCAAATTGGGTCCAAAATTTTGAATAATAAAGGTCATGATAAACTCCTATGTTGTATTTTAAACTTATTCTATCACCTATAAACTTACAAATCAAGTTTTTAGTTGACTACTCAAAATATTTTTTATAAAATATATTTATAACTTACAAATAAGTTATAAACGATACAAATAACTCATATGTTTAGGAATAGTGAGTGAGGAGGAAGTTGAGGACGAGACTATGACTTACGACTATTCGAAGCCTTGGAGCTAGAAATTGTGTGGACAAGGACAAGGGACGAGCCTGACGGGAAGTCAGGCGAAGTCCTGCAGACTGCCGTCCAGACAATTTCTAGCCAAGCAAAAGCTGGCTATTCTAACAGCCAGCAAAAAGGGACACTTAGGGCAACGCCCAAAGAACGACGGAACGAGCAATCGTTGATTTGACGGTGTTTCTGAAACCTAAAAAATCTAAAAGAAGGGGGGACAATTTTGTTGGTTTCTATACAAGATTTAAGAAGTATTCAAGAACGATGTGATGTAGGAGAATTAGTACAGCGGTTAGATGTCAGTATTGATAGATTAACGGTTATCTGGGATACAGACATTGGTTCCCTAAGACAAATTTTTAAAAATCTGAAACAGGCAATAAGTACAAGAGTTGATTCATTTGAAATACATGATAACGTACGAGATGATGTATTTACTTTAGCTAAAGATTTTAATGAGTATGATTCAATCAATATTATATTTTTTCAATTATCCACTTATGGAAATGAACAATTGATTCGAATTGATTTCAATCCTAGGTATAAAATGATTTTTCAGCATTATGGATATATTCACTTGGTACCAGATATTGCAAGTGTCAATAAAGCTTTGAGTGTTCTTTTAAATGAATTAGATATTTATCCAATTATCACGACAAAAGGAGCACGTCATACCTATGGAAGCTACCTCTGGCACAAAGGATTTGACCTTGGAGTTATTGCAAAAATTCTAGGGCATAGAGATATTTCAATGTTAGTAGAAGTATATGGACACACTTTAGAAGAGAAAATTTTTGAAGAATTTAATCAAATTAGAGATGTTTGGAAAGATTGCTCATAAAAAAATGTGGGGCAGAAAGTGGGGCAAAATGATTTCAGAGCAAGCAAAAAAGCCTACAGAGTAGGCTTTTTTAGTCATACTTTCTATGCCCCCTGCATGAAACAAAGGGGTATATTGTAGAATTTAAAACTCTTTTTTATTGATAATTTAATCAGGGAGAAGATTTGATTTTTGCGATAAGAAGTATAGTTCACTTTTAAAGTGGGGCAAATGTGGGGCAGAAACATAAAATTATAGGTTAGTAATTTATTCTAAAATCATAGAGAAATTTATAAAATAAAGGAGATTAAGGATTTAGTCTCTTTCATTTTGTAAATGTGTAGATTTACATGCCATAAAAATGAGTCAAATATTTTTATCACAAAGAATAAATGCAAAAGATTTTGACAAAATAATAAAGATGTTGTAGACAATTACTTATATCTTTGTTAAATTGTTTTTTAGTTGTGGTTATGTTACAATGATTTAATAAAATGTTCAAAGTGCCTACACTTTGTTTTATACATATTGAATGTATATTTGGAATATTTTTAACTGTAGTTGTGTTCAAAATTTGAAAAGCGATCATTAAGTGAAAGGTGATATTATGAAAAAAACATTGTATTTGTTAGCTGCACTATTTGCTTCAGCGATTCTTTTAGTTGCTTGCTCTTCTAAACAAAGTATGGATGGAACTTATTATGAGTTTTATGGGGAAAAAGATAATGTTATTTTATCTAAATTATATCCTGTCAAAATTAGTGAAGATAAACTTATACAAAGTACACCTCGTAAAACATTTACGATTAAACAAGAAAATCATACTTTGGTTGGGGATGATATATTTGAATATGAATTAAAAGATGATGTATTGTCTTATGATGGTAATACTTATGTAAAAGCTGGAACTACAAAAGAAAAAGAAATTGCGAAAAAGGCTAAAGAGGTGCTTGAAAAGTAAGAAGGCTAATATTTAGCCTTTTTTGACATTTCAGGGATAAAAAATAACATTTCAGGATTTTTAGTTATATTTCTAATGGGGAAATGGTAAACTAAGATTATGAAAGAAGAAATGATATTTGATATAAAACGTATTGCAGAGAGTTTGAATAGGCACAATTCAAATGATGAATTAAGGAGTGCGATTTTTAGGTTACGAATTAGGATAGATAATTTAGAAAAGACAATTCAGGAAAGGTAGAAAAGAGGGCTAATTGCTAGTCCTCTTTTGTGTTAGGTCGTAATGGATGAGTTTTGCTTTTCTCAAACTTTCATCTTCTGAAAAGAAGTCCGTGTTCCAGGAGTAGAATACGGCAAAGCCTTGATTGTAGTAGGTTTTGACTTCGATATTTTGTAAAGCTTGTGCTGTTTTTTGAAATTCAAGGTCAGATAGAGAGGTAATATCTAATTGTGTAAGGAAACCTTTTGTATTGATAAGGATTTTAAATCTGTCTATATCGTCAATATAGATGCTCTCATATTCTGATATGATTTTATCTTTGAGAGAAGCAAAGATTTTCATGATAGGTTTGTTAGAGCCTGTAATATAGCCTGTAACAAGTTTTTGAGCAGTGCTTGGTGGAATGTCACCTTGGTTTATTAAAAGCTCATTTAAGCGCAATTCAAAGGCTTGTGTAGAGACTTTTAGTTCAAGTTTTGTTTCTTGGAAATTTTTTTTCTGATAGAAGATTTTGGTGAGCAATACAATATCTGGCATGAGAATGAAGGATGAAAAATAATTAGCTTCTTTCTCCTGTTGGTCATTATTCTGTGTATTTTCTGCGAATACAGTTCCAGAATGTCGTAAAATTAAATGTCCTAGTTCGTGGCATTTTGTAAAATTTTGTCTGGTTGGAATACTAGAAGCTTCGTAAGAAAAAGAGATCCCTAGATTATCAATTAGGGTTAAGCCTAAAATAGCCTCGTCTGAAAAGTGATGAGGCAGCAATTTGATTTTATGCTTTTTTATAATGTGATTGAAATAATTTTCAAAAGTATAATTGATTTTGGAAATATTATATAACTTAATAAATGAATAGAGTTCTTTTCTTGCGATTTCCCAAACTTTGAAATAAGTTTCTGTCACTGGTCGTCTTCCTCAAAGGCTTTTCTTCTAATTTCCATAAATTCTAAGAGTTCTTTTTGAAAGGTCTCTTTTTGTTCAGGAGTCATATTTTTTGAAGTTTTGCGGAATAGAAGTTCTACATTTGATAGTTGATCTTCTGGATTTTTGAGTTCAGAATTGCCTAGAAGATAATCGGTTGAAACATTAAAAAATTGTGCTAATTTTTCTAAGCTTTCTTTAGACGGACTTCTAAGTCCTTTTTCCCATTGAGCATAGCTTTGTGGGCTAGTTTTGAAGTGATCTGCTATTTCTTTTTGGGTTAAACCAGCTTCTTTTCGCAAGCTTTTAAGGCGTTTGGTAAACATAATAGTGGCCTTTCAAAAAAATATATAATTTTTCTAAAAAAAGTGTTGACAAAGTAATCATTTGATTATATAATATTAAATGTAATCAGTTGATTACAAATTCAAAAAGATTATAACAAAATAAGTTCTTTATTAAATCTTGAATAAAGAATTGGAATTATTTCATTTTACTTAATCTTTTTAAAAGAGTTAGCTCTTTGATAATTAAATAAAAAGTGCGTCTGAAATCTGAAGTCCAGACTACAAACACACCAATAAATAAAATGTAGCAATTTTATTATACATTATCCATTATGTTTTGTCAAAATGAGTTTTGTCTCTGTATAAAAATTAGGTGATGATGAGTGTGTTCGTGAATGGTAAGATGATTCAGAGGTATGTAAATTTAACGAGTTTTAAGCAGATTTTATGTAAAAATGACTACAGTACAACTTTTTTCAAAAAACATTTTTATTTGCTTTATCCATGAGCAGTTTTTCTTTTTTGGTTGTTTTTGGTGAATTTCTTCTTAAAACTCGTTAAGTTTACATGCGTAGCATTAGGGTTTAGCTAGTGACCTGTGTAGAACAAAGAGACTAGAACTGCTGGCTTGGTGAGTCGGAGATGATGCTTGTTATCCTTAGAGAGAGATAAGGGCGCAAGTTGATTGGGCGGGGTGTAAGATACAATAATTATATTGTATTTTGCTGATGGTGAAAGGTGATATTTTGTATCATTGAGTAATCGAAGTGAGTAGTCATGCTGTGAAGCATTATGAAAGCTAGTGTGCGAAGATACGAGCATACAAATATTCTATAAACTAATAGCTAGTTTATTGATGATACATAATGGCTTTTGTGCTGTAAAATTGATGGCTGGCTTATTAGTTTGTAAGAGATTATTTAGAGTAAGTAGTTTCTTATAAGCTGATAAGTCAGAGTTGTAGATGGTATGTGTTCTAAGACGGTTAGCTCCCAAACCGTCTTTTTTGTTTGTATTGAAAGGAAATTACATATGGAAAATACTCTGGGGAATCGCTTAAAAGGTATTCGTGAGGATCGTAATAAGACGAAAGAACAGGTTGCTAATTATTTAGAAATACAAGTTCGAGCTTATCAAAGATACGAGTGTGGAGAAAGAGTACCTGATTTAGATAAAATGAAGTCTTTAGCTAGATATTTCAATTGTTCTTTAGATCATCTTGTTGGGATGGATATTCCACAAGAGAAGAATTATGTTGCCCGTGATCGGGTTCTTGATTTTTCAGAAATCATGAGTCTGGGTTATGATAAAAAGTTTGCTTATGGTTTGGTAAAGCAGATTATTGATCATCAGTCAGAAAGCGAAGTAGTCCATGTTTTTGAAAATGAGAATAAAAAATATGTGACTAAAGAAGAAGTTCGAGAGTTACTTGAAGGCTTTTTGGAGAAGTTGTGATGGATTTAAAGAATGTTTTTAATAAGTGTCTGTTATATAGGTGTTTGACAAATTTAAAAAAAGGTAAATATGTGACTCTTTATTTTGAAGAAGAATATTTGATGATTGTAGAAACACTCAAGAATAAGAGTCGTTGTTATTATTTAAGTTTACCAGAACCTCTATTATTGACGATTCGAAATAATTTCAGGGAAGGTGCTTTTTTGATTGCAGATGGTCGTGTGAGTGTAACGATTTACCGTTTCATCTTGTCTAAAAAGCGTTCCTGGGGAAAGGTATTGATACGTAGTTATTCGTAGAAATAGATAGATGATTATTGTATATATTTTTTTGATGTTGGGTCTTTTATGGCTCGTTTTTTTGTATTCAATGCTGGTGGTTTCAAGTCGAATTTCGAGATATGAAGAAAGCATTGTGATTGAAGATTAGTGTTGGGAATTTTAGGAAAGGAGTCTGTTATTGGTACTTTGAAGATAATAAAAAAGGAAAGGTATGAGACTGGTGTTAAAATACCATCTTATGTATATTCTATAGCAGTCCTTGATTTGAAGGAAGAATGTTATTATCCAGTTTATCCTTTTGCCTTGACAGAAAGTGATAAAAAATCGTTGTTTGAGTTTATTTCTTTGTATAAAGAAGAATTGTTAGCTTATTATAAAAAGAGAAATTCCATTGGTTTTTCTTTTAGTCTGTATGGTTTTAATACAGGGGCTAGAGAAAGATTTAAGGAGTATTGGTATCAGAAAGGGGTAATTGTCACATAATATAATAGTTAAATTGTTTGAAAAAGCAAATAAATTGATATAAAATAGAAAAGGTAGTAAACGGAAACATTTTCGTTTATTAAATATAAAAGGAGTTCAAAGATGAAAAAAGTTGACAAAGTTTTATTAACTGGAGCGATTGTAGCAGGCGCTTTTGGCTTGGGTAGTCAAGTAAAAGCTGAAGAAGTAGGAACAGTTAGTAATCCAGCTAGTTCTGTAGATGCAGTTGAGAAAGTTAATCAAACTGTTACTGAAGCTGATATTGCAGTTTCAGAAGCTAAAGTTTCTAAGGCAGAAGCAGAGGTTAAAGCTCAAGAAGAGTCTGTTTCTAGTGCTGCTGCAGATGTAAAGGCAGCTGAAAGCCAAGTAGAAAAAGATTCTAAGGCTGTGAAAGATGCTGAAGAGTTGGTGAAAAATGCTAATCCTGAAGCTATAAAAAAAGCTGAAGAAGAAATTGCTTCAAAACAAAAGAATCTTGAAGATGCGAAAAAGTCTGTTGCTGAAGCTAAAGATGCTAGAGTTAAGGCTTTAGAAGAATTGGATAAGCAGAGTGAGAAAGTTGATAAAGCAGCAGCTGTAGTATCTGAAAAAGGTAAGGAAGTTGCTTCAGCAGAGAAGGTTGTTTCTGAAAAACAAGCACTTTTGGATGGGACGAATTCAGCTGAAATCTTTAAGGCAGCGGATGATGCTTCAGCAAAACTTGAGAAAAGTAAGCAAGCAGTAAAAACAGCTGAAAATGCTTTGAAAGAAGCACAAGAGTTTGATAGAAAGCACATGAATGATTTTATGGCTGCTAATCAAGAAGAAGATGCTAAATCGAAGAAGAAAGATGAAGCCAAGAGTTCTTATGATGCTGTTGTAAATAAGAATGATGTTTTGGAGTCTAAGCATAAGGAAACAAAAGCTGCGTATGAATTAGCGAAGTCAAATGTAGATTCGCTTAACACTATTCAATTAACTGCTACTTATGTTGAAGCTTTGAAGAAGTATGCTGTTAGCTCTCGAGCAGAGAAAGAGAAACTTGCACCTATTTTGAAAGCTGAGAGTGCAAAATTAGAGAAGTTGCATCAGTATAAAGTTAATCCTAATGACGATAATACTGTAGCCTACGATATTAACGAGTTGCCGACTGAAGTGATTAAAGAATTGTCTTTATTCGGTTCTGACTTGGTTAATCAAGTTCGTAAGCAAGTTGGATCTAGTTCTTCTGTAGTTAGTCCATCTTCTATTGATTTTGCTGATAGAGTAACAGATGGATATGTTGCGCATAAGTGGAATTTAGATGAGGCACGTAGACGTGGTGCTGTAGGTCATGATGCAAAAGCAGTAAATGAGGCTGCAGCTTATTATGGTTTGCCGACTACTAATCCTACTCGTGAAGCGCAAGGTTGGCAGTATTATGAGAATTGGGCTGGAAGTAGTGCATATTCTGATAAGATGACTTTAGCGCAATTGAAGGCTGCTGTTTATGAGTCTATGCTTCAGTTTATGTTTTCAGAATATGAGTGGGATCATGCTTCAAGTATTGCTGATGCAGCTCATAGAATTTCTGCTGGCAAACACGACTATATAGGTATTGATGTTTCTAGTCCGAAAGGTGGAGAAGGTTCTTGGAATGGTTTGCATTTCCTTACGATTGATTCTGATTATTTAGATACAGCGACAAAAAATAATTTTGATCGTACAGTTGTTCAGAACCATTATGACAGTAGTGTGCTTTTAGCAGAAAAAGCCAAAGCTGAAAAGGCTTATAATCAAGCCAAAGCAGCTTATGATGCAGGTCAGAATGAGTTAAATCAAGCTAAGTCAGAATATGAAAAAGCACTGAAAGCTTATAATGAGGCAATGGATAAACGTAAAGCTTTAGAGTCTGTAGAGTTGAAAGCACAAGCTGCTCAAGAAACATTGAATAAAGCAAAGGCTTCATTAACTGAAGCTGAAGTTGAGAATGCTCTTGCTCAGGTTGCTGTTTCACGTTTGAATGCAGATATTCAGTCTAAGAGGGAAGAGTTAAGAGTTGCTCAAGCGAAGTTAGAAACGAAAAAAGCTGAAAAACAAAGTGCTGAAGCTAAATTGAATGTAGAGCGTAATGATTTTGATTCTAAGAAGCTTGCTTATGAGAAACTTGTAAATGAATTGGAAGTTCTTCAAGGTTCAGTAGAGGGATTGAGTCAATCTGTTGTGGATGCTGAAGCTCGTCTAAAAGATTTGAAGAATGCTCCTTCTGTATTGAAAGAAGCTGAATCTAATCTTTCACTTGCGAACTCTAATTTGAAAGAGAAGAAGGATGCTTTAGAAGCTGCTCAGGCTAAATTAGATGCTGCGAAAGCTAATTTTGAGGCATTGTCTGCAACTCACAAAGAACTTGTGAAATCTTATCGTGAATATTTGGAAGCTCAGCGTCAAGCTCAAATCAAGGCAGAGGCAGAGAAACGGGCTAGAGAAGAAGCTGATCGTAAGAGTAATAATTCAAGCGAAACGGTATTCATTCAAGGTGAATCTAAACAAAACTTTGTAGTTTCTAAGGCAAATCAAGTTGTGGAAACTTTGCCTGGTAATCTTCAGAAAGAATCTGATCAGGTTGTTTTATCAGCGATTAAAGGCAACAAGGAATTAGCTTATAAGGGTGCTGCTATAACTTCTTATTTAGCGCCTGCAGTGCATGAAGTTGAAAAAGGTAAAGCACTTCCTTCAACTGGCGAAGCTGTTTCTCAATTTGCTTTAATTGGATTTTCAATGCTTGCTATTTTAGGATTGGCAAGTTTGCGTAAAGAAGTACAATAGTAATTTATTAGACCGTCAAAATTGTTTGATGGTCTTTTTATTTAACATGGTGAAAGGGTTGAAATTTGAATATAAGAAAATGGAGGGCACGTTCGCCTTCTTTTTATTTGCAATAGTTTTATAAAAAAGATTTAGAAAAAAAATAGAAGAGGTATTTGTAAAATGAAACAAGAAACATTGAAACTAAAACCAGAATTTATTGGAGAAGCAATTTATGATGGTTTTGAAGCTGGGCCAACTCACATGGATGGTCAAAAGGGGTCTTATACAAGACATCATCTATTCAATGAAAAACATGGAGTTTTTCATGTAATTACAACGGCATCTGCAGCCGTTATTCCGCAAGGAGCAATGGTTAAGGTTGAAGATCCACTATTGTATGTGGATTATGGTGTAAATGGTCGTAATGTTGAGCCTGCCAAAAATGTATGGGCTAAAGGCTTAACTGTTTTGAAATAGAAAGAAAGGATTTTGTTTATGGCTAAAATTGGATTAGAATTTGGTGAAAAAATTAAGATTGCTGATAAGGAGTATCGCACGTTCTCTGATGGATTAGATGAAAAGGCTATTTTGGGAAGCCTGTCCTGGCGTCGATTGGAAGAACCTGTATTCTTTACTGAAGACGACACTACGAAGCAGCCTGATCGTTTTGGGGTATATCCTCAAATGTCAACTGGTGAAGTAAAGTGGAACGATGTGACTGTGTTTTCTGATGCTCAGAAAGCACCTATTTTTGTGTCAATCGTTAATATGCCACGGCATGCTATTGAAGATCTGAATTTGAAATTGGGTGATGTAGTTGAATTGGAAGGTGTAGTGATTACTTGGAGCAATGTTGCAGGTGGTACATACAAAATTTTTGCGGATGGTATTAAGCGTGCAAACGTTGCACAGCATGTGAATGCACCAAAGCAGCCTGAAAACAAAGGTAAGGAAGAACACAAAGGATAATATTTTAAAGGAGGTATAGAATGTCTATACGTTTACTTCCTCAGTATCGTGGTGTGAGGGTTCGTCCTTATATGCGGTATATGAATTTTATTATCTTTGGATTTTTGTTGCTTCCATTTTTAAGTGGATTAGCTTTTTATGTGTATTTGCACATTGAAGATTATCAAGCGTTAGATTGGTCACAAATTGGTTTAACGCTTTTTTTGTTGGTTTTATCATTTTTATTGTCTTTATATCTGACTTGGTTTCTTCAGGAGACAACACCTTTTTTTAAAAGATTAGAGCGGTTAGGCAAACTATCGTTTTTTCTTTATGAAAATAAATATGTTTACGAGAAGAAAAAATCTAATAATCAAGGTCATTCTATTAAATTTCCGAAAATTTATCTTCAACAGGGAAAATATGATCTAGCAGTTCATTTCAAGATGGCAGGAAATAAATTCCAGGAGAAATTCAAGAAGATTGGTGGAGCTTTAGAAGACACTTTCTTTATGGATTTTATGGAGACTTTGGATGAACCAAAATATAAGGTGTATAGATTGGCTTATTCTGCGTATTTGAATAGGATCACGATACCTGAAGTACATTGGGATAAAGATAAAGGTGTGGAGCTGATGAAGGGCTTTTATTGGGACTTTATTAGTGATCCGCATTTGCTTGTTGCTGGTGGTACTGGTGGTGGTAAAACAGTTCTTTTACGTTCTTTAATATTGGCTTTGTCTAAAGTTGGTGTTGCGGATATATGTGATCCCAAGCGGGCTGATTTTGTGACTATGAGTGATATTGAAGCTTTTAAAGGACGGGTTGTTTTTGAGATTGCTGATATTGTTTCTCATTTTGAAAAAGCAGTTGTTATTATGATGGCTAGATATGATTTTATGCGTTCAGAAATGAAGCGGCTTGGCCATAAGGATATGAAAAAGTTTCATGAATATGGTTTAGAGCCTTATTTCTTCGTTTGTGATGAGTATAACGCTTTGATGGCTATGTTGTCCTATAAAGATAGAGAAAGGGTTGATAATGCTATTGGTCAATTCTTACTTTTAGGTCGGCAAGCTGGGTGCTTCGGTATTCTAGCTATGCAAAAGCCATCAAGGGAAGATTTAGGCAGTAAGCTGCAATCTAATATCAACTTTAGGATCTCTGTTGGTCGGTTGGACGAAATGGGATATGATATCCTTTTTGGTTCTGAAAACCGCAACAAAGAGTTCAAGTATCTGAAATATCTTGGAGGAAGAAGAATTTATGGTCGTGGTTATGCAGCTGTATTCGGTGAAGTAGCTAGAGAGTTTTATTCACCTTTGTTACCGAAAAGATTTTCGTTTCATGATGAGTTTTCTAGGATTTCACGTCATGAAAACCAGTTTGATCCAACGGAGAATAACCAGGTTTCAACGGATATTATTCATGATGAAGATTTGTTGCAATTTGCTGAGTCTGTTTCTGTAGACTTACCAGAGGTAGAGTTGCCAGAAATTGTGAGAGACTCTGAATTTGAAGAAATGGAAGAAATGCTGATGGAAGAAGATAAAATTGGTGCTAAACAATTATCTAAAGACTTAGGTAAGAGTTTGTCTCAGGTTGTGAAATTGGTTGCTCTTTTGGAAGATGGGAAATACTCCTCTTTCAGTCGTGAGGATGGAGAAATACTGTTTTCTCAGGATCAAGTGCAGCTAATGGAGCGTTTATTTGAGAAGAAAGAGTCTGGAACAGAGACTTGGAAGGAACTATTAGCCAATTATTTTGGTTAGTGGTGGAAGAGCTATGGTAAGGCAGCTCTTCCTGAGTATGGATAGGTGCAGGGATAGGGCTGGGCGTAGCCCAGACCGTATATCCCGATTGCACCGACCATCTATGCTCAGGAAGGGTTGTCTTAACAAACAACCCCCAATTTCTAATAGGGGGGTAGAAAAACGAAAAACGAGCATGAAGACCTTGCCTAACGCTAGGTAGCTCAAGGGATTGCGAGATTTGGAAAGTGTGTCATTTTCGCAAAAAAAGCGTGTCACAAAATGGAGAAAAAATGGCAAAAGACAGAATTATTGATGGAAAACATTTAAAAGACTTACGAAAAACAACAAATTTGACTCAAAAACAATTTGCAGAGCTTGTTAATATCAATGTAAGAAGTTTGAGAGCTTATGAGTCTAATCAAAGAGGGCTAACCTCAACACGTTTTCGGGAAATAAAAAATGCTTTGGGCTATGTATCGGCTAAAAAAGATGCGTTAAGGGTCATGATTGACTACCTGAGAATTACATTCAAAGAGGTACGTGACTTAGCGTATTTCACTGAAGCGTATCTCTTGTGTGATTTGAAGGAGTTTGTGTCTGAGGATACAAAGTTGATGGCTTACAATCACTTGTGGCGAAGAGGTGATATTTGGATATTTGATTATGTAGATAAGAATCTTACAGGAAATTATCAAATTACAGTTCAAATGTCGGGTCAAGGTTGCCGTCAGATGGAGTTGATTTTAGAAAATCATGACAAGAGTTGGCACGACATTTTATCCAAAATGATTTTTGAACGCAAAGATATGAAGGTGACAAGACTTGATATTGCAATGGATGAAATGTACCAGGGGCAAGAGAGTGAGTCGGAACATTTTTTGTTGTCAGATATGATTACGAAAGTCTATCATAACGAGGTCATTTTTGATAAGTTGAAGACTTGGAATCATATTGGTGGTGGCGGTCTTGGTTTTCAGAATGAGTTTGAAAAGGAGGAAGCTAGACAAGGTATTTCCTTATATTTCGGTTCTAGGCAATCCAATCTGTACTTCAACTTTTATGAGAAACGTTATGAAATAGCGAAGAAAGAAAAGATGAGTCTGATTGAAGCGTTGGAAGTTTTTGGAATTTGGAATCGGTATGAATTACGCTTTGCTCAAGAAAAAGCACATAAGGCAGTTGAAGAATATAGTTACGGTGTTGATCTGGCAGAAATTGCGAAAGGGATTATCAATAAGGAGATTCAGGTTTATGGCGAGAGAAATTCATATGGTGCATTTCTTCCTGATCGAAAATGGCAGAGGCTCTTCGGTGGTGTGGAGCCAATGAAATTATCAGTTCAGCCTGAACCCTATAGTATAGGGCGTACAATCAGTTGGTTGACTTATGCAGTCTCAAACAGCTGGCTCATGGTCAGTGAGTATGACAAGCTTATGAATACGAATTATATTCAGATTATCTTGGATTCAGGTGAAATCACTGACAAGGAAAGAAAGATTTTAGAAACCTTGAAGCTTCAGTCTCAAAGCAAGAGCAAAGAAGAACTTTTAGCACATGAGGTGTAAATGAAAGCTGCAGCAATTGAAAAATATCTAGTCGAGCATATTGATAAACTTGACTATGTTGTTGATGATGTAGTTTTAAGGCTGCCTGATTCGAGCTTTTATGATCCAGAAATTCAAAATGAGTGTTTTAGAGAACAACGTTTAAATTTAAAAGCATTACAAAGTAAGATGAATTCTTTTGCTTATCGTAATGATAAGAATGCGAAAGTGACATATAATCAAGCATTGGCAGGATATACACAAATGTTAAAAGAGCTTGCAGAAAAGAAGCGTGAGTCATTGAAACAGGAATTGTTGCTTGCTTCAGATGATGAGAAGGTAGCTCTTTTGTATTTGATGATTTATAAAAACAATCTGCTTAAGCGGCTAAGAAAGTATAGATGAGGTAGGATATGAAATCGGTTAGGTCGCCGACTAGTCATTAAATGTTAATGAACTACGAAAACAAATAAAAAATAAAAATGGAGAAATGAAAATGGCTGAAAATAAAAAAGAATTGATTAAGAAAATTAAAGGTACTTCTCAAGAATTTGGTGAGCTTTTGCAATCAAACAAATTTGAAGAAGCGTTTGATATTGCGAATAAGTTGAACGTTTTGTTGAAAGACGATCAGCTAAATGATTTTACAGGACGGGAACTTTCTGAAGCTGGTATTTCGGAGATGCAGGATGAATTGAAGAAGTATTGGTGGGCGAACGGGGAAATGCGAAAATACCAAGGTATTTTGCGTAAACGTGGCAGCAGCTTCTCTGAGCTTGCAAATTAGTAGTAGAGGAAAAGGGTTCGATTCCCTTTTTCTTTATATTCAATGAAGGGATTGAAAATGACAGCGGAAGAAATATTTGAAGACTTGTTGCGGTTGGCGCATACTCGTGGACTAAGTTATTGTGCTGATGTAACACCTACAGACACTAGAAAAACTAGGTGTGATTTTGTACTTTTTTTAAAAAAGAAATATGTGTTTAGGGCTTTTATTGTAGTTGATGAAGAAGGAAATGTTGTGAGTAGGCATTTCAATTATTTGCCTTCCAGATTTTCTAGAGCTTTTGATGAAGAGCAGATTGAGGAAGTAAAATGTATTGTCGAAAGGTGGAATGGTAAGTAGGTTCGATGTGGTACTTTGCATTGTAAGCACTTATCGTTTATGGTGAGGCTTTTTATTTATTCGTTAGAGAGGGAGGCTTAGTAAGTGTGTAAATCTAGGGTTTTAATCAGGAATCCGCAAAACGGTAGGCAGGCATGGTTTAGCTTGCCTTTTTATTTTGGAAAACTCACAAAGATTGGTTTGTCTGGTTCGTATGATGAACAAATTGAGATTGTAGAGACGGAAGGTTCTGCTTATATTGGTACAGGTTCTTTCACTGTTGAGGACTTGGAGCAATTAAATAGACAAGCAGAGGAATATTGAGGTATGTATGCTTGCGAACATTCGAGTGCATGAAAATGGCGAATCACGTTTTCTGTGTGAGCTAGATTTGATGAAGTTTACAAAAGAACAGGTACAGGAAAGAATAAATGAAAGAGGGATTGATGAGGAGTCCTTTTTTGTTTGTGGATTTTCTGATTGGGGAGTAGATACGATTTTTAGTTTAGGAAAAGCCTATCTTTTGAAGAAGATTATTGTTGAGTTGTATAAGGGGGATGAGTTTGTTGTATCTTACTTGTTAAAACAAGGAAAATCGCTTGTTGATATTGCTACAAGGACTTATCGTTTTTTGACAAGAGATGAAGCAGAATTGATGGTGAAATTACTAGAACAGGCAGAATTTAGCTCTGTTATTCATTTCTTTTATAAAGCGGGTAGCTGGATAACAGCTGTAAATAGCTATATTGAAAAGGGGGTGGTGCTAAACACACCGAAAGGATTTTATGTAGATGAAGAATATTTCCACTAGATTGGAAAAAACATAAAATTTCCGTTGTGACGGAAAAATATTGTTGCAAAAGGAGAGAAATGGCAGAAGAGAAAAAAGAAAAGCGGTTTTTGAAGAAAATCAATCAGAAGCAAAAAATTAAGATGAAATTGCCTAAAAAAGTTAATCAAAGAACAGCTAATTTGTTGTTTTTGGGTGGAATTTTAGCGTTGGTTGGTTTAGCAGCTGGAACAGTGATAGTTACTTTTACACGGCAAGTAGTGCCAAATAAGCCAACTGTGAAAGTGGTGGAGAAGACGGATAATGGTTATCAGACAGATAATCGCTTGGAGTTATTCTTAAATGGCTATGTAAGTAGCTATTTTAATTATTCGGGTGAGGAGTCTTTACAAAAAGAAGAGATTGAACGTTTGAATAGTTATTATGATGTGATTCCAGAAGTCCGCTCACAAGGTCAGTTAAGACAGCCTACAAGCTTGATTTCTTCTCGTGTACAAGAGATTAAGAAGAATGTGGCTGTTTATCGTGTAACTTATGAAACAGGTGCGGAAAAGACTAGAATTACAGTGAATTTTTCAATTCCTTACGGAGAAAATAAAACTGGATTCTATGTGTCTGGTCTGCCCTGGTTTGAAGCAGTGGAAAGTTTCAAGGCAACTGAAGTAGATGCAAAAAATGTTTTGAACCTGACCGCAACAGATGAAGTGGTAGAAGAAGAGCAGGAAAAATTGGATAACTTTATCAAATTGTTTTTCAGCAACTATACGACTTCTCAAGATAATCTAAATGCAGTCGCAAAGGATGTAAGAGCTATTTCTGGAGCGGTGTTTAAAACATTGGATTATGCTTATTACAAAAAGGATGGTAAGAAGGTGACGGCTTATATCCAGGCAACAATAGAGATTGCTGGAACAACTCATAGTGAGAATTTTACGTTTGAGTTGGAAGAAAAAGCTGATAGCTTTTTTATTACGAAGATGGAACATGGTATTCCGAAAGATTATGCCAAAAAATAGAAAGAAAACGAGGTAGAAGATGGGTTTACAAGCAGTATTTAGTTGGTTTGTTGAAGCAGTATTGGTTTGGGTGATTGCTGGTTTTGCTGGATGGAAGTTTATTGATGGCATCCGAGAGCAAAAAATTGGTAAAGCAGTATTTTCACTTTTGATTGGTGGAGCAGCTTATTACTTTGTAAAAAATCCAGAACAGGTTTTGCGTCAAGTCGGAACGATTATAGCTAAGATCTTTGGTCAAGGTTAGTTATGGAACAGGAATTAAAAGATAAGAAACTTTATTCTTACAAGCGAGCGCTCAATCAGCCTTACTGGATTCAACGATTGAATGATAGGCTGTCTTTAGATGCTCCAATCAAGTTTTCATTGCTTGTTTATTTTTTGTTGGTATTTGCTCTACTTTATGTCCTGTTGGATGTATTGTTTAAGTCTTTCCCTTTTGGATTGAAAGGGATGTTTGCTAGTATGGTAGCCTTTTATGCAGCTAGAATTTTATCAGATCTAGTTGTAGATGGGAAAGCTCTGATTTTCTATATCATAGATTATCTTAAATTTTATGTGATGTACGGGTTGAAGTCAGATCGTATTTATATCAACAAAGGAATCATTTATGAAAAGCATAAAAAGAGAAAGGAGAATGATTGAAAAATCAGATTTGGGATATTAAAGACAATTTGATGCTAAAGACAGATGGTTCTGTTTTAGCAGTTTATCGGATTCCTTCAAAAGTTATCAATTCAACGGATGCTGCTGCGAAGGAAGAGTTTAAGAAAATGGTCTATGCAGCATTGAATAATCTTAGGTCTTATCATGATTTTGAGATTCAAATGTTGCCAGTTGATGTAGATTTGATTGAAAATTTCAAAAAGCTTTCTCAAGATATTGATTGGGACAGTGGTGCAGGTTCTCTTGCGGAATATGTCTTAAATGGCACGATTGAAAAGTTAGAACAGTCAATTGGCACGTTGTATGAGTATCAATATTATTTGATTGTTCCGTTGAAGTCGATTCATGTATCGGTGGACTTAAAAAGTGTCGTGAAGCAAGGTTATGATAATGCAAGAAAGACTGTTTTATCTACTCTTGGCATTGGAGAAGTAGTTCCCAAAGATTGGGAGAAGGGGTATCAGAATCAAAGAGAAGTTTTAGAAAATACGCTGTCTCTTTTAGATATTCGCTCCTTAACGACTCGGGAAACAATTTTTCTGAATCGCCTGCAGTACCTAAGAGGTCAATTTTATGATAAAAACACGGAAATTTCTATAGTTCAGAACTCCATGGACAATTTGGACGAGGTGAATATAGAATTTGAAAATGTGAATATTTTAAAATTGACAAATTTCGATCAATCTAGTTATGTTGCTTTGTTACCAGTGAATCATGTGCCAGAAAACATGTCTCATTTGCATTTACAAGAAGAATTGCAGAATTTGCGTTTTCCAGTAGAGGGCAATTTTAAGGTTCAGTTTTCGTTGCCGAAAGGTGTTTTTTCTCTGACTGAAAAAGCCAAGCGTGCTAGAAAGCGACTCAAGAATACTTCTCAAGAAGCAGCTGAAACAGATGATGTTCAGAAATCATCTGTTTTAAAAAGTATCTTTCTTTTAGAAGATCTGAGACGAAAAGTGGATGAGGAAGAAGCTTTAGTTTCTTACTTGAATGTTTTGATTGTAACCGATCAAACAATGGAAGGCTTGAAGAATAAGTATGAAGCGCTCTATGCTTATCTTAACCAAATTGGGGTAGAAGTAGTTAGAGCTAATGCGGATCAATTGTATCTCTTCTACAAGACAAGAATTGGTGAAGTATTAGAAAGAGAAGACAAGAATTTCCTTCAGGCTATGTCTTTAGAAGCTTTTTGTGAAAACCTGTTTTTCATGACTAAGAAAGTGGGAACAGATATTGGTCTGTACATAGGACGTGTGGATCATCAAAACGGCTCTTGGCAAGGAGATTATAAAGCGGCGATAGAATCAAGTTCGAATGTTATTTTCACAAATTTGCTTCAGGCGAATAAATTGAATGTAAAAGATAAGACAACGAGTAATCCCCATGTCGCCATTATTGGTGAGACGGGGTCTGGAAAATCTTATCTGACTAAATTGCTATTTACTTATCATACCTTATTGAAAACTAAAACCTTGTATATTGATCCGAAAGCGGAAATGCGAAGGCAATATCAAGCAGTGTTGAAAGAGTATGAAGAGAAAGGTATTTATCCAGAAATTCAAGAGTACATTCGTTCGATTGATTTTGTCACGTTGGATGCCAATGATCCAAAGAATTATGGGGTTTTAGATCCATTAGTATTTTTGAAAGGTCGAGAGGCACGTGACTTGGCGGATAGTATGATTGATACTTTGCTAGGAAAAGAGAATACTCTCAAGATCCGAACAGCCTATTTGAAATTACTTGATAAATACTTGGCTCTAAGAGAAGATGGTCAGAAAGTTGGTATGATTCAAGTTTTTGAAGATCTCAAAGAGCATGAAAATGAGACGATTCGTGATGCAGGAGAGTTCTTGATTTCTGCAGTTGAGCAGTCCATTCTTTCCCTTTGTTTCTCAGATGGAAAAAATGAGGGGATTGATACGGATGCCAAGATTACGATTTTGGAGATTACAGGTCTGAATCTTCCAAATGAAGCATCAAGCAATCTGGAACTGACTCAGGATGAGCGGAAGAGTTTATCGGTTATGTATGCGTTGGGTTACTTTTGTACAAAATTTGGAAAGCAAAATCCGCATCAGGAAACGATTGAGTTCTTTGATGAAGCTTGGTTCTTTAACTCAACTTCAGTAGGGAAGAAGATTCTCAAGATGATGAAACGGGTTGGGCGTTCAGAGAATAACTTTCTTGTATTCATTACTCAGTCTGTCAATGACATTCAGTCTGAAGATGATACGACTGGCTTTGGTACAGTATTTGCCTTTCTGGAGAAAAATGAGATTGAAGAGGTTCTGAAATATCTCAAAATTCCAGTAACTAAGTCCACTAGAGAATGGATTGGGAATATGACAATGGGTCAGTGTATCTACTATGATACGTTTGGTAGAAAAGAACGCATAACGGTAGATGGTCTTTTTCCTGAGATTACGAAACTGTTTGACACGGTAAAATCTGATCTTAAAGCTGTTTCGTAGAGGGGGTGAGGAAACATTAAACTATACGAAAAGTTTAACAAAAGGAAAGTGTTTTGGTTGCTTAGTATTTTTGGGTTAGTTGTTCTAGGTACGAGTTTCCTCGTTTTAGCGGATGAAGAAGCTCAACAAACCTTAACTGGCTTAGATTACAAAAGTGTCAAAGAACACTTGGATCAGTTTACCAGTAAAGTCTGGTTTGATGATGGTTTTTTAGGAATAAGCTTAGAAACAGGTTATCTAATCAATAAATTTGTTCAAGCTGTTTTCTGGATTACTAAGTTTGAGTTCAAAATTTTTGCAGGAATTTATGAAATCTTATCTGCCGCAAATGGTCTTGGCAATCTTTCTGATTTAATTCGAACTGTGATTGGAGAAATGGCTCAAGTTTTTGGGAATTTAAAGAATAGTTTGCTTATGCCTGTAGGGATAATGATGGCAGCTTATGCAGTTTATGTGTATTTTGTCAGGAATGGTTCTTTTGTAAAAACGCTGATGAAATTGTTAGCAGTTTTTGCTTTTAGCGGAGCCTTGTTTACCCAGACCACGATTCAGGATAAAAGTGGTTATGTGGCAGAAATTCTATATGATACGGTGGAGACAGTGACAAACGAGCTTTCAAATAAGGTCACAGGGAGTTTATCTGGGATTCATTCAGAGCAGACAGCTGTTTTAGATGAATATTTTTTAAAAGCTATTTGGACACCTTACAGTCATATGAATGGTGAAGATAAAAGCGGGAAAATCATTCTCAGTGACGAGGAACTGAAACGCTTGGTCTTCTACAATGATGGGGATGATGATTTTAAAATTGGCAATAAAAAAATGAAAGATTTTGTTGGAGATAACAAAAAGACAAAATACTACGGTTTAGTAGATTCTTGGGGTATGAAGTTCACTTATGCTTTTATCTCTGTGATAGAGTCTTTTGTCATGGGAGTGGTGATAGATGGCTTTGCTATCTTTGCTTTCGTCATGAGATTGATGTTTATTTTGATTGTCTTTTTATCCCCAATAGCCATCCTATTGTCGTTGATTCCAACGTTTGAAAACATTCTTTTTAATATTTATAAGAAAATGTTGATTTCCTTGGGTTTGAGTGGTTCCATGTCTATTATCTCGGTCTTGTTTTTGTATTTTTACAATAAATTAGGGGAGATTTTGACTCAGGCTGTAGCTGGCAACTTGATCTTAGGAACGATTTTAAAAGCTCTTGTCCTCTTTATTCTCTGGAAGAAGAGAGATTGGCTCATCAGCATTCTGACAGCGAATAGGGTGACTTCTGTGGCTCAAGATTGGGTTCATAAGTTGCCACAATTAAATACGCAAGGATCAGTAAATGAGCTGGAGTATGAAGGTGAAGAGGGCAAGGCAACCAGGATGAGTTGGATGCAAAAAGGGAATTGGAAGAACTGGCTCAAAAACAAGAGTCAGCCTTCTACTCAAGTTCCAACACCTGCTCCAGCTCCTGTTTCGGATTTTGGGGCAGGAAACCCTGAAGGGGGTGTTTCGCCAAATGAAAGTATTGAAATGGTGCCAAAACCAATTCAACGTCCAGATTTTGAAACAGATCAGCCGTTTCGAGAGGAAGAAGTACCTGGACTACGGAACAAAATTCCGTCTCGTTTAGAAGAGGAAGATTTGGCACCGAAACCAGTTGTGGAGAGACCAAATTTGCCGCCTATTCCACCTCAGTCAGAACATGAGGTAGAAAGAGTGGAAGAATTATTGGAGAATGAGCAACGCAATCCAGCGCCTCGTCCACTAACGCCTTATCAACCAGCGCCAGAAGTGTTGAAAGAAGAACCATCCCCTCCACAGGTGAGACCACCAGTTGTTGAGCCTGAGGAAGTTGAAGAGCGTTTGGATAAGACACGTAAAAAATCAGAGAGCAGTCCGCCTAAACAAGAGGTCAAACGACCGATTGAACAGCCACATGAGATTTCAGAACCAAAACCAATTCCAGAAGTGAGAAAACCGATTGTGAGACCACCATCCAAAGTGGAGGACTCTCCGTTTTCGGAACCTGAGATAAAGACAGATAGAGAGAATCTATTTGTGCCAGAAGTAAAATTTCGGAATCGCTTTAGGAGGTAGAAGATGAAAAAGAAATGGCTATTTTTGCCATTGATGGGGGTGATGCTGCCGCTAGTCATGATGTCGTTTCTTTTATTTTCTTCTGCTGCAGGCGGTGGAAGTGAAGGAACGACAGGAGTTGGAACGAGCTTAACAGCTAAAGAAGTTGCTTCTAAAACAGATATTTCTGAAGAAAGGGCTAAGGATGTCATTAAGATATTAAATTGGCTCATGGGAAAGGAAGAATCTACTTTAGAAGGAGCGACTGGAGTATTAGCTGTTGCTGAGCGAGAGTCAGGATTTGATCCTGCAGCAATCAATACAGGGGGAGGTGTCGCTGGCTATTTCCAGTGGTCTGGCTGGTCTAACCAAGTCAACGGAAATCGTTGGGCATTGGCTAGAGAAAGAAAGTTAGATCCAGATGTGGAACTGGATTTAATGAGTAAAGAGCTAAATGGCAACTGGAAAAAGGTTAAGGATTATTTAAAAACGGCAAAGAGTCCTGAAGAAGCCGCTTTGTATTGGTCAGAACATTATGAAGGGGTTTCCTTATCGGATGGACAAACAAAAGCTGAAACTTTAAAGAAGAATGCCAAAAAATGGCAGGAAGTATTTAAAGGTACGGTTTCAAACCAGAGGAAAAGTAGTAAAAAGAAGAAGGGCAAAGTAAAAGGCAATGCGCAAGTTGCTTCAGGTCAAATTTCTAGTGAAATTCCTGCAGGTTTTACATTAGACAAACCTATGAATACTTCAGGTTTTATTGCTAGTTCTTATCCGTATGGACAATGCACTTGGTTTGTATTTAATCGAGCAAAAGAGTTTGGTGTATCATTTTCACCCTATATGGGAAATGGTGGAGATTGGAAAAGTCAATCAGGATATGAAGTGACGAATACTCCAACCAAACATGCAGCAGTTAGTTTCTATCCAGGGCAAGCAGGAGCAGATTTTACATATGGTCATGTTTCATTTGTAGAAGATGTAGCCGCAGATGGATCAGTTTTAATTTCGGAAAGCAACGTTTCTGGGTTAGGTGTGGTTACTTATCGTGTATTTGATTCAGAGAGTGCTAAAAAGTTGACCTATGTTATTGGTCATAAATAAAAATGTAAAGGAAAATGGAAATGAAAAAAGAACAAGTCATTGGTGTAGCTACTGTTGTAGCAACTTCGATTTTGATGTTTGCAGGAAACGTATCTGCAGATGGAGTAACAATTGGCTCTAGTGAGCCAGGAACAAGTGTAGAAGCTCCAGATAAAGGGGGAGACACAGGAGTTGTGATTGGAAAAGAAACAACGAAACCTGCTCCAGCCGAGCCATCTACAAAAGATGGTGTTATTGGTGAAAATAAAAAGCCAGATACTCAGCCGAGTGATGTTGAAAAGCCAAAGGATGAAGGTAAGTCAACAGAACCGAGTCAGCCAGCGAATCCTGAGAAGGACAAGGAATTGCCTAAACCAGCAGAAGACAAAAAGGTGGAGGAAAAGCCAACACAGCCTGTCAATCCGATCAGTCCAGTTAATCCAGATGTACCTGTTAATCCAGAGAAGCCAGTTGCTCCTAATGTGACGGAAGCTGATTTGAATGTTAAGCCGATTATTGACCATAAAGGAAATACGGTAGTAGGAACTAAAGATGGAAATGTATTGGTGAAGAAAGCAGATGGTTCTGTAGTTGAGAAAAAAGCAGCAGAAATTGGAGCTGTCCGTCAGAAGGATGGCACAGTTGCTTTGAAAGATGAGAAGGGAGAATTGAAGATTTTGCCTTCAACTGGAGAAGAGCAAAAAATGGTCGTTTCATTATTGGGAGCGAGTTTTGCTTTGTTTGCAGGAGCATTAAAATTCAAAAACTTTAAATTCGGAAAATAAATCACATTGACCTGAACAAGTCATAAAAAGGTTTGAAAAAAATATTAAAGAAGGAGATTCACATGGAATCAAAACAACTTAAAGGTCATGGTTATGTTCGTAAGTCAAAGGCAGCTGGTCTTGTTTGCGGCATTGTGTTAGGAGCTGCATTGTTTGCAGGAGTAAATAGTGCTTCAGCTGATGAAGTTACTGCTACTCCAGCACCAGCAACGACAGCTGAAAGTTCAGCGCCTAAAGCTCAAGGACAAGCTCAAGAGTCAACGGTTACAGTTGATGAAGGCTTGACGGATGCTGTAACCAAAGCGAAAGCAGCTGGCTTGACAGTGGAACAGGAAGCAACTAAAGATTTGGGAACTGCAACTACTGAAGACCAAGTTAAACAGTTTGATGATGCAGCGAAAAAAGAGGTAGCTGCTCAAAAGGCTGAAATCGAGCAGAAAGCGGCTGATTATGCTGCTGCAGTAACGTCTGCGGAAAAAGCTCGTAAAACTGTAGTTGATAGTGTAGCTCAAAATCCTTTGCTTTATTATGCAGCATCTTCTCAGTTGAATGATGCAGCTGATGTGGATTTTAACAATGGGAAAGCTAGTTTCGGAGATTTTTCTTCAAGTAAAGGTTCTGTTACTTTTCTAAATGCACCGAATAGTGTTGAATTGAATTTAAGTGGAATGAAGTCAGTTGTTGGGTC
Source organism: Streptococcus cristatus (assembly GCF_963529205.1). Taxonomy (GTDB): domain Bacteria; phylum Bacillota; class Bacilli; order Lactobacillales; family Streptococcaceae; genus Streptococcus; species Streptococcus cristatus_O. The sequence goes on from NZ_CAURYF010000005.1 coordinate 46,091, forward strand.
TGCAGCTGGTCAAATGAAAGAGATCACAACTTACTACGCTCAGGGGGATATGTTCTCAGGAAATACAAGTGTAGCAGATAAGAAAAATGCTAAAGTGGTTCCTATTTCAATTTCCCAAGGTGAAACAATCACTTACAAAGTGAATTATGCAGCGGATTCTGAATTAGGGAAATTGGGTGTTGCATATGTAGAAAAGAAAATTACTCTGGTAAAATCACCTGTAAAAAATGGCAAAACGGTTTTATTGGCTGACCGTTATGGTAGTGTAAGCGGGAATTTTGTAATTGGTGGAACAGGAAATGCTAATAATGATGTGTTGAACATTGGTGATTGGAGCTATGAGTTTACAAAGACCTACTACGACAAAAGCGGCAAGGTTATTGACTCAAAAGAATTGACAGCTAATGTTTTCAACAAGTATGCGTTTGGTGGTAAAGATGTGATGAAAGCAAGTGATATTCAACTTGCTGTATCTCCTCAAAACCGTGACTGGACTATTCATAATGGCTCTGATGCTGATTTAAGTCAAAAGAAGAGTCTGACAGGTGTATATGGTGGAGAAGCATTCTTGAAATCAACTTTAGTTGAAACAGTGACTCAAAGAGATAGTAGTGCAATCAATCCTCATGGTCATGAAATGTTTTATCATTCTCAAAAGTTGCAACAAGCAGATGTTTCAGGAATTGGTGTTCCAGCTAAACCTTCTGTGAAATATCATTTGGTTTCTTATAAGAAGGCAGTTAAGAGTACACTTCCAGGGGATAATGCTACTGGTTCAGTTGAAGTTCACTATGTGAAGGATGACGCTGCTAAAACGGTTCTTAAAGAACCAGTCACAGACATTGACCATGCTAAGGTCGGAACCAAGTATGACACAACCGACAATAAGCCTAAGACCATCACTAAAGATGGTAAAGAATACCAACTTGTTCGTACTGAAGGTAAGGAAACAGGCGAAGTGGTTGAAGGGAAGATTGTAGTAACCTACATCTACCGTGAGACCGTCAAACCGACTACTATCCACGTTGATGGTGGTGGAAAAGAACTTACTCCTCCAGAGGACGGAACGAAGCCGTTTGCGAAAATTCCTGGATATGAGCCTGATCCAGAAAATCCTCGCAACAATGAAGACCCTAACGGTGAGACTGTTCGGGTTTACAAGAAGGTGACTCCTAAACCTACTCCAGCGCCAGTTGAAAAAATGGGTTCAGTTGAAGTGCACTATGTGAAGGACGACGCTGCTAAAACGGTTCTTAAAGAACCAGTCACAGACATTGACCATGCTAAGGTCGGAACCAAGTATGACACAACCGACAATAAGCCTAAGACCATCACTAAAGATGGTAAAGAATACCAACTTGTTCGTACTGAAGGTAAGGAAACAGGCGAAGTGGTTGAAGGGAAGATTGTAGTAACCTACATCTACCGTGAGACCGTCAAACCGACTACTATCCACGTTGATGGTGGTGGAAAAGAACTTACTCCTCCAGAGGACGGAACGAAGCCGTTTGCGAAAATTCCTGGATATGAGCCTGATCCAGAAAATCCTCGCAACAATGAAGACCCTAACGGTGTGACCGTGCGGGTTTACAAGAAGGTGACTCCTAAACCAACACCAGTACCAGTGAATGACCCAACAACCATTCATATTGACCGTGATGGTAAAGAGATTGCTCCAAAAGAGAAAGGCACGAAAGGATTTAAGAAAATCCCAGGTTATGAGGCGGATCCAACAAGTTTGCTGAATAAAGAGGATCCAAAGGGTCAGTCAGTGCGTGTTTATCGAAAAGTGGAGCCTAAAGTAGATCCGAAAGAAAATCCAGTGACAATTCATATTGACACTGAAGGAAAAACAGTGGCACCTAAAGAAGATGGCACGAAAGGTTTCAAGGAAATTCCAGGTTATGAAAAATATCCTGAAGATCCAAAAAATGTTGAAAATGTAAATGGCATCACTGTTCGAGTGTATAAGAAGTTGGAAGATAAGCCAGTTCAGCCAACGACACCAGCAGAACCAGCGCAACCAAGCCCTGCAGCTCCTGCAACACAGAAATTGAGTGCTTTGCCTGAAACGGGAACGGCTACTTCTATTTTGTCTGTGGTTGGTGCTGCATTAGGAGGATTAGGAGTTGTTGGTCTGAAGAGCAGAAAGGATGAAGAATAGAATATAAGGTGCAGGAGGCTGCACCTTTGTTTTTTAAAAGGAGAAAGAATGGTTTTATATGTTAGCGTAGTAATTTTTGTTTTGAGCTTGATGTATTTTATATATATGGTAGCTCATGCGATTTTAGATGCAAGTAGAAGGAAGAAACTCAATAATGAAGTGAGTATTCAGGATTTCCATTTGATAAATGGTCAATCATTTCTAAAAAAACCAGAAAAAGAAGAACCTAAAAAAATGAAAGTGCAGCAAGTACCTTTGTATTAGAAAAATAATGATGAGGAAAGACTGAATGAAACAAAAATTGAAATATGGATTTAGAAAATCAAAAGTCGCACGTAGCCTATGTGGTGCTGTTTTAGGAGCAGCTGCTATCGTATCTGTCGGAGCTGTATCAGCCAGTGCGGATGAGGTTAAAGCTGAACCTGAAAAAACTGTTGTAAAAACTGGGGAAGAAAGTGTTGCAGCTCAACCTCAACAAGAAAAAGAACAACCATCTTCAGCTGAAGAATTTAAGGACTTGGATAAGACACCTGTTGAAGTTGAAAAAGTTGAAAAGGCTGCTCCAGTAGTGGAAAATCCAAACCCAACTCCAGCTGAGCCTAAACAACCTGAATTTAAGCCAGAAGTGAAAGCTACTGAAAATTCAGTTGAAACCGTGGCAGATAAAGTAGGTTCAAGTGAGCTGAATTTCACAGCAAAAGCTCCTACAAATACTAGCAAAACAAACGAAATCGAACCATTGACAACGACGCATATCTATGATACCTCTGTGTCGTATGCTGGCAAGTTGAAAGCTTCTTTGTTGCAGAGCCGAAAAATTATTGAGGCTAATACTAATCCTCAGAGCAAACACATTCTACAAACGTATGCAGTGAATTTCACTGATAGCTATGTAGCTGTTGGTGTAAATGATGAGAACACTTTAAAAAATAATTATGGTGTATCATCTTTGCTTTTGACTAAAGAGCAGGCTCTCGGATTGATCGACAAGCTAATGGCAATCAAGCATCCTTCAGAGAAGGGTTCTACCTTCCAAAAGGAGGGAGATTATTACATTGCTATAGCCAAAGCCTTTGGAGAGCTTGGTTATAAGACTGATACTCCAGGAACGAAAGTTCCATTTGAAGATATTGTCACCAAGCTTACCAAACCGACAGATACCATCAGTGTTATTCAATACACAGATGGATGGGGTGAAGGTCGTGAGGAAATGGATCCTACTTTTGCCAACTGGGCAAAAACACGTGCAAAAACCTTTATGACGGTGGTGAACCGTAATAAGGTTACAGATAAGGACACAAATAGTAACGAATCCATCAATCAGATGAAAAAGTTAGGGCATCCTAATATTTATGATGCCACAGGGAAAGATCCAAAGATTGTGGATGCAGAAGTGCTGAAGCAGTTTATGGAAACTGCAACTGAAAAGGTGAAAGTAACCAAAGGAGAAAATCAAACAGCTAAGATCACTATTGGTGGTGCAGGAATCGAAGTCACAAAGACTACTTTGAAAGGTAAAAATGTAAGTAAGGATTTACCGATTAAAGACGGTAAAGTTGACTTCACAGAAAAACTACCTGATGGGGACTATGAAATTTCATACAATTTTACTGGTGTAGGCACAGTCACTGCTTCTGTCTCATTGGATGGGAAAGAAGCAGCTAAAAAAGCTGATACACTTTCATCAAAAGGAGGATTTGTAAAAGCAGACTTCCGAACAAATGATGGCAAAACAATTTCTGGTAAAAGTGATTTAACTGTTTCAGAAGCAGGAAAGGAAATTGGCGCTGATTGGAAAGCTCCAGAAGCTGACAAGTCAATTATGGTCAACGGTCAAACGTATATGCTTGTTGGTGCGCCAAAAACACAAACTGGAAAAGTAACAAAGGACAACGTTACTTTGCACTATGTTTACCAAGCTAAACCTTCCGACAAAAAGGTTTATACAGTAACTTTCAAGGTCTTGGATGCTATTACTGGTAAACAAATTGACAAAGAATTTGTTGTTGCAAAAGGTTTTGAAGGTTCTGGCTATAACGTGCTATCGCCAAAAGTCGATGGTTACGAAGTATCCCTTAAAGAAGGCTCTGCAGCAGGCAAACTTTCTAATAAAGATGTAACCTTGACTTACCTTGCTCATGAAAAAGGTGGTCAAGTAAAAGCCATCTTTACAGATGAGAGTGGCAAAGAGTTGAAGGACTCTCAAGTTGTTGCTGAAACAGGTCAGTTGGTTGGAAGCAGCTGGAAATATGATAGCGAACTCCAAAAGGAACTCAAAGTAGGTGATAAAACTTACATTTTGACAGCTGTGCCAGAACGTTTGCAAGGTGAGGTGACCTCTGATAATCAGACTTTGAAGTTTGTTTATAAGTTGAAGGAAGAGCCTAAACCTGAGCAACCAGCTAAGCCTGCCAAGCCAAAAGCAGATAAGGTTGCTCCTAAAACTTTACCAAAGACTAGTGCGGTTCCAGGTTCAAATGTTTCGAAGACGGATTCATCAGCTCAACTAGCCTTGGTTGCAGCTGCTTCAGTTGTAAGTTATGCTGCTGGTTATGGTTATACAAAGAAACGTAAGAATAATTAGCTAAAAGAGAGCAGGTGAGCATAGGTGCTTGCTTGCTTCTTTTTTTATAGAATGTTCGTCTTCTGAATGCTTATCTAGGCTCTGCAGTCAAAAAATCGTTCGGATTTTTAATGAATTACCTGGAAACCAGGTTTATTTAATGTTCGGATATAGGAAGGAAAAAGAATGAAAAATGAGAATGTTATTTCGGATAAAGAGCTGATGTCTATGGGTTACAATAAAGCGACAGCTCAAAGAATTATAAAGGAATCAAGAGAATTACTAGTGAAAAGGGGGTTTACGTTTTATGATAGGAAACGTTTGATGATTGTACCTAAAAAGGTTGTAGCTGAAATTCTAGGGGTTCAAGTCTAATGGCTAGTATTCGTTATAGAAGAAGAGGATCTACAGGACTTTGGTCGTATGAGGTAAGGGAGAAAGGTCAAACAGTCGCTCATGGAAGTAGTTTCAAAACAAAGAAAGAGGCTATTGTTGAAGCGGAAAAGATAGCTCAGAAAATACGTTTGGGTGGAAGGCTGAGCAAGGATATGACTTTGGTGTCGTTGTATCAGGAATGGTTAGAGTTAAAAATTCTTCCGAGTAATAAAAGTGAGTCAACTAAACAAAAATATGTAGCTAGGAAAAAGGTCATTATTGAATTGTTTGGAGATGAGAAAATTTCTTCTATTCGAAGAAGTGATTATCAACGTGCTTTAAACAAATACGCTGAACGAGTTGGCAGGGATGTGTTACGGCGCTTTCATAATGGTGTTAAAGCTGCGTTGAGAATGGCTATTGGGGATAAGTTGATGGTTGATGATTTTACAAAAGATGTAGAATTATATCCAGGAATGAAAGAGCAGGAAACAGATGAAAAATATTTGCATAGTGAAGAAGAATATTTTTTAGTTTTAGTAGAATTAAGAAAACGGTTTGACTATTTTAAGTCGATTGTGCCTTTTATTTTGTATTTTTTATTTGTGACAGGAATGCGGTTTGGGGAATTGATGGCTTTAACTTCAGATGAGGTAGACTTTGAGAATAATCGTATTTATACTTATAGGCGATATAATACCTTGTTAAGAAAATTTGTACCACCAAAGAATAAGACTTCTATACGTTATGTGCCACTCAAGAGAGAAGATATGGAGCTTTTGCGTGAGTTGATTGCTTTACAAGAGAGGGTTAATAAAGAACTTGGACTAAATAATCCTGAGTGCTTAGTTTTTCAGCATTTTTCATATAAATATGGTGTGCCATTGACAGATACAGTTAATAAGTATTTACGAGAAATGTTAGAAGAATTGGAGCTTAGGCCTGTTATTACGACAAAAGGAGCACGTCATACTTATGGTAGTTATTTATGGCACCGAGGAATTGACTTAGGAGTGATTGCAAAAGTATTAGGTCATAAAGATATAACGATGTTGATAGAAGTTTATGGTCATACTTTAGAAGAGAAAATAGATGAGGAATTTAATCGAATTCGTTCGCTGAAATACGAAAATTCAAAAAGTGGGGCAAAAAGTGGGGCAAAGTGATTTTAGAGCAAGTAAAAAAGCCTATAGAATAGGCTTTCTTAGTCATACTTTCTATGCCCCCTGCAGGGCTCGAACCTGCGACCCATAGATTAAGAGTCTACTGCTCTACCAACTGAGCTAAGGAGGCAACAGAAAAAGCTGTATTGGTGCCGGACCTTCACGATTTGTATTGAACCCGCGCAATTAAGCAGGTGGGCAACTCGCTCTAACTGAAGCTGCTTCCGCGTGACACGGCCTGCACGCTGTTAGAAGTCTTTTGTTTCCCTAATAATACAAAAAATAGTCGGTCAACACTTAAGTGTGAAGTCGTACACCACAGCGTTTCTATAATTATAATACCATAAATTTTGAAAAATTCAAGAGAAAAATGTGATTTTTTGCAAACGATGCCATCATTTTTTAAAGTGATCAATCTTATCTTTAGTCATACCGAGAGCGCGTTCGTATTTGCCATTCTCATTAGGAGTGAAATAATTGGCATCTTTGATTTTGTCAGGCAGATAGTCCTGCTTGACCCAATTGCCAGGATAGGAGTGAGGGTAGAGATAGTCCTGTGCGTTGCCCAATTCCTTGCTGCCGGCATAGTGGCCGTCGCGTAAGTGGCGGGGAATGGGAAGATTTCCATTCTTTCTTAGGTCGGCTAGGGCCTTGTCCATGGCCACATAGGCTGAGTTGGACTTGGGAGATAGAGCCAGATCAATGATAATATTGGCAATGAGGATACGGGCTTCAGGAAAGCCAATCCGCTGGGCCGCTTCTAGCGCTGTGACGGTATGGACTTGGGCATCAGGATTTGCAAGGCCAATATCTTCGTAAGCGATAACGGTCAAGCGTCGAGCTAGGCTAGGGAGGTCTCCAGCCTCAATGAGGCGGGCTGCGTAGTGGAGACTGGCATTGACATCGGAGCCACGGATAGACTTCTGCAGGGCAGAGAGGACATCATAATGGCCGTCTCCGTCCTTATCCATGGTGATATAGCTTTTTTGCAGGCTGTTTTCCATGACATCGAGCGTGATGTGGCGAATGCCCTTGCTATCTTCTGGGGTAGAGAGTACGGCTAGGTCCAGTGAATTATAGGCGGAGCGCAGGTCTCCGTTGGTAGAGATAGCAATGAAATCCAGAGCCTCATCGTCTAGCTCTACTGAAAAATCAAATCCTCGTTCCTTATCCGTCAAGGCTAGCTGAATGGCTGTCCGGATGTCGTCGTTGCTGAGGGGCTCAAGCTCAAATATCTGAACCCGGCTGCGAATAGCGGGAGTGACAGAAAAGAAAGGATTTTCCGTCGTCGCCCCAATCATGATGACCAAACCGCTTTCTAATAGCGGCAGCAGGAAGTCTTGCTTGGTCTTGTCCAAGCGGTGAATTTCATCCAGCAGGAGCACCAGTCCGCCGGAAAATTTCGCTTCTTCAGCGATTTCCTGCAGGCGCTTCTTGCTATCTACGGTGGCATTAAAGGTCCGAAAGGCATACTTGGTTGTGCCGGCAATAGCCGAGGCTATGGAGGTTTTGCCGATGCCGGGTGGCCCGTAGAGAATCATCGAGGACAGGCGGTTGGCTTCAACCATACGGCGGATGATTTTTCCAGATCCGACCAGATGTTGCTGGCCGATGATCTGATCAATGCTGGTCGGTCGCATGCGCAGGGCTAGGTTTTCTGGCATAAGATTTCCTTTCTGCAAGTGTTTTTCTTGGATTTTTGTGTTACTATTGTAGATAGTAATATTTTATCACAATGAAAAGAGGAAATCATGGCTAAGTACGGTTTTTTGGAGATATTGGACGAGGAAATGGGGAAGAGCTTTCCTTTTGACTATGAGATAAACTGGGACAAGAAGAATCACGCAGTGGAAGTGGCCTTTCTCCTTGAGGTGCAAAATCCAGGCGGGATTGAGACGGTTGATGCTAAGGGAAATGCCTCGGCTGAGGATATTTACTTTGAGGAAGCTGTGCTTTTCTACAATCCAGTCAAGTCTCGTTTTGAGGCAGAGGACTATCTGGCAGCCCTGCCCTATGAGCCTAAGAAGGGCCTGTCACGGGAGTTTCTGGCTTATTTCGTGGATTTCCTAACCCAAACGGCTGAGTCTGGTCTCGATGCACTTATGGACTTCTTAGCAGACCCAGAGGCGGCAGAGTTTGAGATAGCTTGGAATGCTGAGGCTTTTGAAAATGGTAGAGCGGATTTGACTGAGACAGAATTTTATTCATATACGAGGTATTAGGAGGCGCTGATGGCGGATGCAGAAGGACTAGATTTGCTGCACAAACAGATGGAGTTTTCTGGTTGCAAGATTGCCTTGCTCTGTGATGATAAGCTGTTGACTATCTTGCGAGACGATATTTCAACCATTCCTTGGCCCAATATGTGGGAGCTGCCAGGCGGTGGCCGCGAGGACGAGGAGACTCCTTTTGAATGTGTTCAAAGAGAAGTTTTCGAAGAACTTGGTTTGAATCTTGAAGAAACGGCTATTGTCTGGGCTAAGGAATATCAAGGAATGCTTGATCCAGACAAAACCTCTATTTTTATGGTGGGAACTATCACTCAGGAAGATTTTGCCAGTATCGCCTTTGGCGATGAGGGGCAGGCTTATCAGATGATGGATGTGAGCCAGTTTTTAGCAGATGAAAAGGTTATTCCGCAGCTGCAGGACAGGTTGAGCGATTATTTGGAGGTGCGAGCATGATTCATATTGAGCGGGCGGGAGCTGAGGATTTAGAGACCATTATTGCCATTCAGCGAGCGAGTTTTAAGGCTGTTTATGAAAAATATCAGGATCAATACGACCCCTATCTGGAGGAGCGAGAGCGGATTCGCTGGAAGCTGGTTGAGCGGCCCAATAGTTTTTATTATTTTGTCAAAGACGACGAGAAGATTCTTGGCTTTATTCGCTTGAATACAAATGACGAACAGACAGCAGGCTGGATTGGAACCGTAGCGATTTTGCCTCAGTACCAGATAAAGGATATGGTTCTGAAGGCCTTGGTCTGATTGAGGAGAAATTCTCCACCGTTATCAGATGGGATTTGTGTACGGTTTTCCAGGATAAAGGTATGGTAGCTTTTTATGAGAAAAATGGCTACCGACAGACTCATACTGAGCCCGAAAAAGAGGGCATGGATATGGTCTACATGACGAAGACAATGAAATAAACAAAGAAAGGATTGTTCAGTTAAATTTCTAAACTGAACCCGCCCTAAACACTGTTCCAAAAGTTAAGGTTCTCTTAGACGCAAACGTCGTCAGAGAATTTCCTATTTTGGCTTTGTGTTTTACGGGCTTGGTATTTTAATGATGGAAACTTGGCAGGAATTAACGATTGAAGTGAAGCGGGAGGCGGAGGAAGCAGCCTCGAACATTCTGATTGAGCTGGGCAGTCAGGGGGTGGCTATCGATGACAGCGCTGATTATCTGGGACAGGTTGACCGGTATGGTGAGCTTTTTCCAGAAGTTGAGCAGAGCGAGCGGGTCAAGATTACCGGCTACTACCCGGATTCGGTGGATATAGAGGCTGTTGCAGCCCAGGCCAATGAGCGACTAGCTGAGCTGGATGGCTTCGGCTTGGAGACGGGAGATATTCAGCTGACCCGGCAGGAACTGGCTGAGGAAGACTGGGCGGACAACTGGAAGAAATACTTTGAGCCAGCTCGTATCACCCATGCCTTGACAATTGTGCCGTCCTGGACGGACTACGAGGCGACAGCTGGTGAGAAGATTATCAAGCTGGATCCTGGCATGGCCTTCGGTACAGGCACTCACCCGACGACCAAGATGAGCCTCTTTGCGCTGGAGCAGGTCTTGCGAGGCGGAGAAACGGTGCTGGATGTAGGCACGGGCAGCGGCGTCCTCTCCATTGCCAGCTCTCTCTTAGGTGCTAAGGACATCTACGCCTATGATTTAGACGAGGTGGCGGTGCGCGTGGCGCAGGAAAATATTGAGCTCAATCCAGGTATGGAGAACATCCACGTAGCGCCAGGGGATCTTCTCCGAGGTGTGGAAATCAAGGCGGATGTCATAGTTGCCAATATCTTGGCCGATATTCTCATCCATCTGACCGAGGATGCCTACCGTCTGGTCAAGGATGAGGGCTATCTGATTATGAGTGGGATTATTTCTGAGAAGTGGGAAATGGTGTGCGAGTCAGCAGAAGCGGCAGGATTTTTCCTGGAAACGCATATGATTCAGGGCGAATGGAATGCCTGTGTCTTTAAGAAAACGCAGGACATTTCAGGCGTGATAGGTGGTTAGATGCAGCAGTATTTTATAAAAGGAAGTCATCAGTCTCCTTTGGTGGTCACAGATAAGGACACGGCCAAACACATGTTTTCAGTCATGCGGCTCAAAGAGGGCGACCAAGTCACACTGGTCTTTGATGATGGCGTGAAACGGCTGGCGCGAGTGCTAGACCCAGCCCAGCAGAGCTTGGAAATCTTGGAGGAGCTAGCGGACAATACCGAGTTGCCGGTTCAAGTGACCATTGCTTCAGGCTTTCCCAAGGGCGATAAGTTGGAATTTATCACCCAGAAGGCAACGGAGCTGGGGGCGAATGCTATCTGGGCCTTTCCGGCTGACTGGTCGGTAGCCAAGTGGGATGGCAAAAAACTGGCTAAAAAGAGTGAAAAGCTGGAGAAGATTGCTCAGGGAGCAGCTGAGCAGAGTAAGCGCAATCTGATACCAGAGGTTCGGCTCTTTGATAAACAGGCCGACTTTCTGGCGGCCTTGGCAGACTTTGACCGCATCATTGTAGCCTATGAGGAAGCAGCCAAGGAAGGTGAAGCTGCTGCTCTAGTTCAGGCTGTGAAAGGCTTGACCAAGGGAGACAAACTGCTCTTCATCTTCGGACCAGAAGGTGGTCTATCGCCAGATGAAATAGCAGCCTTTGGCCAAGCAGGCGCTGTCTCAGCAGGTCTAGGCCCACGGATCCTGCGGGCTGAAACCGCTCCGCTTTATGCCTTGACCGCAGTCAGTGTCATGCTTGAATTAGAAAAATGAAATCAGCGGACTTTTGCTCATTTTTTCTTGTCTGTCGCTACTATATCCCTTTTTGTGGAAAACTGTTCTTGACATAAAAAATTTTTATGGCCAGCTTAAAAAAATACTATTGGACGGCTGAGAGGTGGAATGGTAAGATATTCTATATCAAGTTAAGGAGGGATCATCTATGTGCAGAACAATTGTTGGAGTGTCAGCTAATCTTTGTCCAGTGGATCAGGCGGGCAAAAACATTCATTCATCTGTATCCTGCAAATTTGCCGAAAGCATCAAGCTGGTCGGCGGTCTGCCGATGGTGATTCCTGTTGGGGATAAAAGTCTGGTCAAGGACTATATAGAAACCATTGATAAGCTCATTCTATCAGGTGGTCAAAATGTTCATCCGCAGTTTTACGGAGAGGAAAAGGCCATTGATAGCGATGATTACAATCTGGCTCGGGATGAGTTTGAGCTAGCACTCTTAAAGGAGGCTATTCGTCAGGGTAAGCCAGTCTTGGCTATCTGCCGTGGTCTGCAGTTGGTCAATGTCGCTTTTGGTGGCACGCTTAATCAGCAGATTGACAATCATTGGCAGGGGCAACCATTTGGGACTTCGCACTCTATTCGTACAGAGAAAGATAGCGTTGTGGAGCGCTTATTTGGTCAGGCCAGCCAGATTAATTCTGTCCATCGCCAAAGCATCAAGGACTTGGCACCCAATTTTCGAGCTACCGCCTTTGACCCAAGGGACAATACCATCGAAGCGATTGAGGCTGTGGATGGCAGCCGCATCATCGGCCTTCAGTGGCATCCAGAGTTTTTGATCAACGAAGAAAAGGGCAATTTAGAGCTATTTCAATATCTTTTGCAAGAATTATAAAATCTGAAATTATTTTTAGCTAATTTTAAGATAAGCTTTATATAATATAACCATCAAATGAAGACCTCCTAACTTTATTTGATGAAATCCTAAAACTTTTCTTTTTCATAATAATCTCCCTATAAGAACCGCCCAATCGGCGGTTTTTTGCTGGAAGGGCTGAGAAATCTGGATTTTCATCAAATTCAGGTCTTTTATGTTATAATGAGTCACAGGAGGCCGATCGAATCGGCCGGTAGATGGAGGTGCAGAGATGTCACGAGCGGAGCGAGTTATTTTAACAAATATGTGTATGGTTTACGATGGAGACCGCATTTTAGTGCAAAATAAAGTAAATGATGATTGGACGGGCCTATGCTTTCCGGGCGGCCATGTTGAACATCGTGAGTCCTTTGTCAAATCAGTGATACGGGAAATCAAGGAAGAAACAGGCCTGACCATCTATGAGCCTCGCTTGTGTGGTGTCAAGCAGTTTTACACTGAAAAAGATGAGCGCTATATCGTTTTTCTTTACAAGACCAATCGTTTTGAGGGAGAACTGGTCTCATCCGAAGAAGGCGAGGTATTCTGGATTGACCGCAAAGACCTTGACCGCTACTCACTGGCTGTGAGTTTTAAGGAAATGTATCAGGTTTTCACGTCAGATTTGACGGAGCAGTTTACCTATCTAGAGGATGGAAAGGTCGTCAAAGATTTATACTAAGGAGAACCGCCCAATCGGCGGTTTTTTTGCTTGTTTTTTGCGAATTTAGTATAATAGGGACAGCAAAAATAGAAAAGAGAAATGTATGAAAATTCGTGGATTTGAGCTGGTTTCCAGCTTTTCAAATGAAGATTTGCTGCCCAAGAGAGAGACGGCTCACGCAGCGGGCTATGATTTGAAAGTGGCAGAGCGCACCATCATTGCGCCAGGGGAGATTAAGCTGGTTCCGACTGGTGTCAAGGCCTATATGCAGCCTGGCGAGGTGCTTTATCTCTATGACCGCTCGTCTAATCCTCGTAAAAAAGGCTTGGTCTTGATTAACTCCGTTGGGGTTATTGACGGCGACTACTATGGTAATCCTGGAAACGAAGGGCATATTTTTGCTCAGATGCAAAATATCACAGACCAAGAGGTTGTACTGGAAGTGGGCGACCGCATTGTGCAGGCTGTTTTTGCACCATTTTTGATTGCGGATGGGGATGTAGCCGAGGGTGTGCGGACCGGCGGATTTGGCTCTACTGGGCATTGAGATGAAAGTGATTTTTGTGCGCCACGGTGAGCCTGATTACCATGAGTTAGAGGAGCGTTCTTATACTGGCTTTGGTCTGGATTTGGCGCCTTTATCTGAGCAGGGAAGACGGCAGGCTCAGGAACTTTGCCAGCATCCTTTACTGCGTTCAGCTGATTTGCTGGTGTCTTCTGCAGTGACGCGAGCTTTAGAAACGGCATCTTATGTGGCTTGTGCCACTGGCCTTCCTTTGAGAGTGGAGCCTTTGCTACACGAATGGCAGGTCTATGAACTGGGAATGGAGAATTTTGAAAAAGCTCGAAGCCTGTTTTTAGAAAATGATGGAGTCTTGCTCCCCAGTAGTCCTATTCAGTATGAGACAGCTGAGCAGATGAAGTCTCGTTTTATAGACTGCATGGCAAAGTATCGAGATTACCAGACAGTAGTCCTTGTAGCTCATCGTATGCTCATCCGTCAGTTTGTGCCAGATGAAACCATTGATTTTTGCCAAGTGATTGAATGTGAGATAGAGATATAGAAAGAGGTTTATCATCGCTAAGAAAAAGACGACCTTTGTCTGTCAAAATTGTGAATACCATTCGCCCAAGTACCTAGGCCGCTGTCCCAACTGCGGCTCTTGGTCTTCTTTTGTTGAGGAAGTAGAAGCTGTAGAGGTCAAGCATGCCCGTGTTTCCTTGACAGGCGAAAAGACCCGGCCCATGAAGCTGGCTGAGGTCACTTCGATTGATGTCAACCGGACCAAGACAGAAATGGACGAGTTCAATCGTGTGCTGGGTGGTGGAGTAGTGCCGGGCAGTCTGGTCCTGATTGGCGGAGATCCCGGTATCGGGAAGTCCACTCTGCTTCTGCAAGTATCCACCCAGCTTTCTCATCAGGGCACCGTCCTTTATGTCAGCGGGGAGGAATCAGCTGAGCAGATTAAGCTGCGGGCGGAACGCCTCGGTGATATTGACAGTGAATTTTATCTCTACGCCGAGACCAATATGCAAAATATCCGCACGGAGATTGAGAAAATCAAGCCAGATTTTTTGATTATAGACTCTATACAGACGGTGATGTCGCCGGAAATTTCCAGTGTTCAAGGCTCTGTTTCTCAGGTCCGCGAGGTGACGGCTGAGCTTATGCAGCTGGCTAAGACCAATAATATCGCGACCTTTATCGTTGGTCACATGACCAAGGAAGGAACCTTAGCTGGCCCCCGAACGCTAGAGCACATGGTGGACACAGTGCTTTATTTTGAGGGCGAGCGCCAGCACACTTTCCGTATTTTACGGGCAGTTAAAAATCGCTTTGGCTCAACCAATGAGATCGGCATTTTTGAGATGCAATCTGGCGGGCTAGTCGAGGTGCTCAACCCCAGTGAAGTCTTTCTGGAAGAACGGCTGGACGGGGCGACAGGCTCTTCCATCGTTGTGACCATGGAAGGGACGCGGCCGATTTTGGCAGAGGTGCAGGCTTTGGTGACACCGACCATGTTCGGCAATGCCAAGCGAACCACGACTGGACTGGACTTTAACCGAGCCAGCCTCATCATGGCGGTTCTGGAAAAGAGGGCTGGCCTCCTTCTGCAAAATCAAGATGCCTACCTCAAGTCAGCTGGCGGTGTCAAGCTAGATGAGCCAGCGATTGATTTGGCGGTAGCGGTCGCCATTGCTTCCAGTTACAAGGATCTGCCGACTAATCCTCAAGAGTGCTTTATCGGTGAAATCGGCCTGACTGGCGAAATCCGTCGGGTTAACCGTATCGAGCAACGCATCAACGAAGCGGCAAAATTGGGCTTCACCAAGATTTATGCTCCCAAAAACTCTCTGAACGGCCTCAAGGTGCCAGACAATATCCAAGTCATCGGTGTGACAACGATTGGGGAAGTCTTGAAAAAAGTCTTTGCTGGATAATTTTCTTTGTTTTAGATTGCAAAAATATTTTATTATTGCTATAATTTTCTTAAAAAACAAGGAGGGAACTCTTATGCAATTTTCCATGGATAGCAACATGCAATTTCCACTCGTTGACCTCTACCTCAATCAAGGAGAGACAGTCTTTATCCAGCGTGGCAGTATGGTCTATCACACGCCTAATGTAACCTTGAACACTCAACTCAATGCTAACGGTTCGGGTTTGGGACGCTTTGTTAAGGCAGTCGGCCGTTCCATGGTGTCCGGTGAAAGTACCTTCATCACCCAAGCTGTCGCCCAGTCCGATAACGGTTTTCTAGCTTTAGCACCAGAAGTTCCCGGCCAAGTTATTCCTCTCTATCTGGGAGAAAAGCAGTACCGGCTCAATGACGGTGCCTTTCTGGCTCTGGATGGTACAGCTTACTATACGATGGAGCGCCAGTCTGTTGGCAAGGCAATATTTGGCGGTCAAGGTGGCCTCTTCGTCATGACGACTCAAGGTCAGGGCACTCTCTTGGCCAATGCCTACGGATCGATTAGGAAAATTGAACTAAATAACCAAGAAGTAACCATTGACAATGCCCATGTCGTAGCTTGGAGTCAGTCTTTGGATTATAATATCCATCTAGAAAATGGTTTCTGGCAGTCTATCGGAACGGGAGAGGGAGTTGTCAACACCTTCCGAGGTACCGGGGAAATCTATGTTCAAAGTCTCAATCTTCAAAGCTTTGCGGGCTCACTCAGTCGCTATATCGCAAAAGGTTCATAGAAAGGTGTGGATGAATTTCCGCACCTTTTTTGCATTTTTATTTCATTTTTTTGTAAAAAACGGACATTTTTGCTTTATAGGGGGTTAAAAACTGACAAAATAGGTAAAAGATGATAAGATGGTAAGAAATAATTTGAATATCAAATAAATTCTAGTAAGGGGAAAGAATGTCCTATTTTGAAAATTTTATGAAGGCCAATCAAGCCTATGTGGACCTGCATGGGACCTCCCACCTGCCGATTAAGCCCAAGACCAAGGTGGCAATCGTGACCTGCATGGACTCTAGGCTACACGTGGCTCAGGCTCTGGGCTTGGCGCTGGGAGATGCTCATATCTTGCGCAACGCTGGCGGTCGGGTGACGGAGGACATGATTCGCTCGCTGGTCATCTCTCAGCAGCAGATGGGTACGCGGGAAATTGTAGTCTTGCACCATACGGATTGTGGCGCACAGACTTTTAAAAATGAAGAATTTACTACTTTTCTCAATCAAGAGCTGGGCGTTGATGTCAGAGGTCAGGATTTCCTTCCTTTTACAGATGTGGAGGAAAGTGTGCGGGAAGATGTGGATCTTCTCCGCCAATCACCATTAATCCCAGATGATGTGGAGATCTCAGGAGCAGTGTATGACGTGGATACAGGACGGATGACTGTCGTTCAGTAATTAGCTAGGAAAGCCAATTTATCTGTCGGTATTTCGGCATTGAAATTGGCTGCTTTTTTGTGTTAAAATAGAATACGATTTTAATTTAGTTAGGACAATAAGATGATTCTTTCCATTATTTCACAAGGTCTGGTCTGGGCCATTTTGGGTCTGGGGATTTTCATGACTTTTCGAATTTTGAATTTTCCAGATATGACGACTGAAGGTTCCTTTCCTCTAGGTGGGGCGGTAGCCGTCACTTTAATCACCAAAGGGGTGAACCCTTTCTTGGCAACGGTGGCTGCGGTATTGGCAGGCTGTCTGGCAGGTTTGGCGACTGGGCTTCTCTATACCAAGGGCAAGATTCCGACCCTGCTGTCAGGGATTTTGGTCATGACCTCTTGTCATTCCATCATGCTCATGATTATGGGGCGGGCCAATCTAGGTTTGCTGGGAACTCGGCAGATTCAGGACTTTTTGCCCTTCTCTGGGGAAATCAATAATCTCCTGACAGGCTTGATTTTTGTCAGTTTGGTTATTGTCGCTCTGCTCTTTTTCCTAGATACCAAGCTGGGGCAGGCCTACATCGCAACTGGGGACAATCTTGATATGGCGCGTAGTTTCGGTATCAATACTGGCCGCATGGAATTGATGGGCATGATCTTGTCTAATGGCGTCATTGCCTTGTCTGGTGCTCTGATTGCCCAGCAGGAAGGCTATGCGGATGTGTCCCGCGGGATTGGGGTTATCGTCGTCGGATTGGCCAGTCTGA
The DNA here is from genome assembly GCF_963529205.1 of Streptococcus cristatus. Taxonomy (GTDB): domain Bacteria; phylum Bacillota; class Bacilli; order Lactobacillales; family Streptococcaceae; genus Streptococcus; species Streptococcus cristatus_O. Next base: position 63,514 of record NZ_CAURYF010000005.1, read on the forward strand.
TTATCGGGGAAGTGCTTTTTAGGGGTCTGACCTTGGCTGAACGCCTGATTACCATTGTAGTTGGCGCCATTGCTTATCAATTTCTGATTTGGGGTGTCATCGCTCTTGGCTTCAACACGAGCTATCTCCGTCTCTACAGTGCGGTTATCTTGGCGATCTGCCTCATGATTCCAACCTTGAAAAATAAATTCTTTAAAGGAGCTAAGTTAAGCAAATGACAGCGATTGTAGAATTAAAAAATGCCAGCAAGCGGGTCAATAACGGCTTTGATGAAGAAAAGGTCATCCTAAACGATGTGTCGCTGGAGATTCATGAGCATGATTTTATCACGATTTTGGGCGGCAATGGAGCAGGGAAGTCAACTCTTTTTAATGTGATTGCCGGAACGCTCTCTCTGAGCAGCGGCAGCATTTATATCTTGGGCGAAAATGTGACCAACTTTTCACCTGAAAAGAGAGCCAAATATCTGTCGCGGGTCTTCCAAGATCCCAAGATGGGAACGGCTCCTCGGATGACAGTGGCGGAAAACCTGCTGATTGCCAAGTTTCGTGGTGAATCGCGCGGTCTAGTCCCTCGTCGGCTGAATAGCTATCGGCAGGAGTTTCAGGAGACGATTGATAAGATTGGCAATGGTCTGGAAAAACACTTGGATACGCCGATTGAGTTTCTCTCTGGTGGTCAGAGACAGGCTTTGAGTCTGCTCATGGCGACCCTCAAACGCCCAGAACTGCTTCTCTTGGACGAGCATACAGCAGCGCTGGATCCCAAGACAAGTGTGGCCCTTATGGAGTTAACTGATGACTTTGTCCGCAGAGACCAGCTGACAGCCCTCATGATTACCCATCACATGGAGGATGCTCTCAAATACGGCAACCGTCTGATTGTCATGAAGGAAGGGCAAATCATTCAAGATCTCAAGCAAGAAGAAAAAGCCAAGATGACCATAGCGGACTACTATGGCTTGTTTGAATAGGCTTGCCTAGAGTTTTGTAAAAACAAGAGAAAGCATACGTACTAAATAATGTACTGCTACCACAAAGTTAGACAATTAATGTTCAAAAGGCCCTGGTTCTCTGTTAAATAGGACTAGGTCCTTTTTCTTCAAATTGCCCTAATAGATGAATAAAAACCGCTAGATTGCGGTTTTTTTTGTTATCAAAATAGTCTAAATCACTCATCTAAGCGAATAAACATCATTGCGTTAAGCATGGAGATGAGCGCGACCGTATTAATATTATTGGAATAGATCAGTCTCTTGTTCTCAATGGGGGGAATAATAAAATTAGAAATGATGATATCGTAAGGTGATTCTTTTAAAGAATCAATTGATAATTCTAATTTATTCCAAACTTCAAGTTCAAAATTATTACTGCAATAATAAGAAAGTGTCTCTGCTACAGATCTTGCATGATGCTGATCAAAATTACTCATGACTAAAACCTTTAATTTAGGCTGATTTTGTAAAAGATTCAGCACTAAATGTTTGCTGTGAGTGATAAAAGTATAAGATAGATGATTGACTTTCATTGAATTATTATCGATACCAAGAGTATCTAGATAATGTTCAATTCCTTTTTTAATATCTGAAACAAATTGAGGGAAAATATTTTGAAAGCTCTTGATTGTATTCCCTTTTTGATCAAACAGAATAAATTCTGTAGATAGTTCCTGACGGTGCAGATGTGCTGTATTATGCAAATGCCAAATAAGATTGTCATTATTGTCAATTTTAAGATTATATTTGCTTTCTATCTGAACAATTAAATCACTTAATAATTTATACGAATTTTTTACATAGCTGTCTGTTTTTGCGCAGCTCATAAATAAATTTTCATCAATGAAAAACATTTTTTGAAAATAGGAGACAAATAGTTGACCTATCACTTCTTTATTCAAAGAGATATGATATTCAGAATCAAAGCTCGCTACAATGTCTTCGATTCCTTCTGCCTGCATAAAAGATTCTAACAATTGATTGTTAAAAGAATTTTTCTCAACTTCCAAGAAATGACCAAACTTTATTCGGTATAAATTCGTAACAAGGAGCAACTTTAACATTCGTTGAGTTGCGAAATTGACTGGAAAGGCAGTTTCTTTATAGACCAGTGCTAACAGCTTACACAAAGGTTCTACTGAAAAATCTTCAAATGGCCATTCAAGGAAATAATATTTCTCTGAAAAATACTGGGCAAAAAAGTAACGGATATCGATCTCATTTCCAATGATTCGAGCAGGATTGAGACCAATTTTAAAATTATATTGTTTTTTTATGATTTTGTTAATATGACTGATTATACGATAGAGTGAGGAAGAGCTTATATAAAACTCTTTACAAATATTCTCAGTTTCATATTCTTCGTTAAAGAAGATGAATTCTAAAATTGAAAAATGGATTGAATGCTTAAAAAAATGGTGATAGACCATCTCAATATCACTATCATCAGTATTAATGATACGTATGCCATTAGTGGACGAGTGAAAAATCAATTGAGGAAAAGAGGACTTAACATGGGATAAATCATCTTTTACTGAACGTTCTGTACAATTTAATAGTTCAGCCAGTTCAGAAATATGAAACCAGCGTTTGTTTTTAAATAGTAGTTCTAATAGCTCTAATTGCCTGTGGCTCTTTTTAGACAGTAATTCTCGCATTAAAATATTATCTTTCTTTATATAGTGTTTTTATTATCAGGAAATTATACCATATTTTTATACATTTAACCTCGTTTAACAACTCTAAAATATATCTAAAAATGCTTGTAAAAGCCTATAGAACAAGGAATTCTTATCTTTTTGTATCTATAGTACAGATAAACGGTAAGAAAACCAAGCTGAATTATTATGTTTCCAAGTTGGAAAATTATATAATTATATTAATCAAAAATAATATTAAATAATTTTGATTTAGAAAGGAGAATCACTATGTTGTGGTCAATTATTATCGGTGGGCTTATTGGTCTGGTTGCTGGATCAATAACAAAAAAAGGCGGTTCTATGGGAATTGTCGCCAACGTTGTTGCAGGTTTAGTTGGTTCAGCTGTTGGTCAGTCTCTTTTAGGAACTTGGGGACCTAGTTTGGCTGGCATGGCTTTGATTCCTTCTATCATCGGCGCAGTTATTGTAGTTGCAGTTGTATCGTTTTTTGTAGGAAAGAAAGCATAGAATTGCTTTTTGTACAAATATAATTTAATGATGAAAGGATTCAATATGTCAAAATCAAGAAAAATACTTTCCCTTATTTTCTGTATTTTAATCTTGACGATTTTGATTCCTGTTTTACTAGATTTTCATAAAGTTAGCGGTTTAGGCCTCCAGTTATTCACTTGGAAAAAGATTCCTTTTGTAGGATACTATCTATCTAGATATGTTTTCTGGGGGACACTGGTTTTAGCAAGCTTAATATTGTTGCTGATGTTAGTGATACTTTTTTATCCTAAGAGACGTTTGGAAATTCAGTTAGCTGATGCGGATGGTAAACTAATGCTGAAAAATTCAGCGATAGAAGGATTTGTTCGTAGTCTGGTGATAGACCATGATTTTATTAAAGATCCTACAGTTTCCGTAAATAGCCGGAAAAACAAATGTATGGTTTCTGTTAAAGGAGCAATTGTTCCGTCAGAAAACATCATCAAAAGAAGTCAGTTGATTCAAGAAGAAATTGCTACTGGATTAACAGAATTCTTCGGTCTCAATCATGATGTCAAGCTTGAAATCTCTGTATCAGATTTCAAACCAAAATCGCAGGCTAAAAAAAATACTAGTCGTGTAAAGTAAGGAAGTACCAAAATGGAATGGTTTAAAAAATATCAATATCTAATCCTATCTGGATTAGCGGGCGGTGTTCTAGCCTGCTTTATCCTATCCTTTGGCTTCTTTAAGACACTATTTGTCTTGATTTGCGCTGCCATAGGAGCAGGAATCGGATATTATATACAACAAAAAAATATATTAAATAAATAATAAGGAGTTTCTTATGTCAAATACAAATAAAGATTTTAAAGATGTTGCTAAAAAGGAAGTTGCGCAAGCAACTCATGAAGTAAAAGGTGAATTGACTTACGAAGATAAAGTCATTCAAAAAATCATTGGTCTCTCTTTAGAGAAAGTTTCAGGTTTGCTAGCTGTTGATGGTGGCTTCTTCTCTAATTTAGCAGATAAATTGATTAACACTGATAACGTAACGAATGGTGTTAATGTTGAAGTTGGGAAAGAACAAGTGGCTGTTGACTTGAACGTAGTAGTGGAATATCAAAAGAATGTTCCTGCCTTGTACAAGGAAATTAAAGATGTTGTTGTGGCGGAAGTTTCTAAGATGACTGATTTGGAAGTTGTTGAAGTAAATGTCAATGTTGTTGATATTAAAACGAAAGAACAACATGAAGCTGACTCAGTTAGCCTTCAAGATCGAGTGACAGATGTTGCTGAATCAACAGGCGAATTCGCTTCAGAGCAATTCGAAAAAGCAAAATCTGGTCTTAGCGGTAGTTTTTCAGCCGTTCAAGAAAAAGTTGGTGAAGGTGTAGAAGCTGTTAAAGATGCTGCTTCATCAAGTGAAAAAGCTCGCGTACATTAATTAAAAACAAAAAGAAATAAAGGAGGACATAGTTATGTCAACAGAAGAAAAATTCAACCAAGCTAAAGGCGCTGTCAAAGAAGGTGTTGGGAAAGTAATCGGTGACGAAAAACTTGAAAAAGAAGGAGCAGCTGAAAAAGTTGTTTCTAAAGTCAAAGAAGTTGCTGAAGATGCAAAAGATGCAGTTGAAGGCGCTATTGAAGGTGTTAAAAACATGCTTCATAAAGACGACGAAAAATAAGTCTAATAGCTGATTTCCTTTTTAAAAAGCCTTATTAACTATAGCAATTTATAGGAATCATCTACAGCCTAAAGGGGACCTTATTGAAAGGTCTCCTTTCCTTTTTATATTCATTCTTTTATGTTAAAATATTTTCAACTTCTATAGTGTAAACGCTTGCAATCTTTTGCTAGGAGGAGTATAATATGAGTAAAGATAGGGAAAGGAAAAACTTCATTTCGCATTCGATTTGCTTTGCTGATATATTTATTTGTAACATATAAGTCGTTGCTTTACTGGACTATTGGTTAAATCATTGGGTAGGCCTGCTTAGCCTATCTGATTATGACAGTGGGATAGAAAGTAGAAGCTTTTAGATGGTTTTCAGTCTTCGAGATGTTAACCGATAGTTACTTTGTGATTAATATTTCTAATGCTAAGATAAAAGAAAATCATTAGCGCTTAAAGGAATTAAAAATTTAATAAATTAAAGAATCAACAATCAATTGTTAGTCAGTTCCGAATAGGATAAACTGATTGCTCCCATATCAGCAAGGTAAGTCAGACCTCTAGCCGAGTCAAGCTAGAGGTCATTTTGATGGATTCAGGCCGTTGTTGGAGGAGTCCGGCTTTACTTAGTGAGGACTAAGAAAGCAGCTTTTAAAAAGCGATGAGGTAGGGCATTAGCGCTTGCTGGAGAAGAAAATGTCCCCACAGCTCTTTTGGCTTTTTTAGTTTATCTACCTGAAAAGTGGTATAATATAGTTAGCAAAACACAAGGAGAAATGCAATGAAATCAGCAGTTTATCTCAAGGCTGGTCAAGTTGGACTAGTAGAAATGGATCATCCGCAAATTCTAGACCCAGATGATGCCATTATCCGCATTGTTCGTACCTGTGTCTGTGGCTCTGACCTGTGGAGTTATCGAAATGAGCAGCTGAAGCCTGGGCGCATGAACAGTGGACACGAGGCAATCGGGATTGTCGAGGAAGTCGGTGATGCAGTAACGACTGTGAAAGCAGGCGATTTTGTCATTGCTCCATTTACCCATGGATGTGGGGACTGCGACGCTTGCCGGGCGGGATATGACGGGACTTGTGACCGGCATATTGGCAATAACTGGTCAGATGGGGTGCAAGCGGAATATATGCGCTTCGAATACGCCAACTGGGCTTTGGTGAAAATTCCGGGTCGGCCAGCAGATTATTCAGAAGGGATGCTTAAGTCCTTCTTGGCGCTGGCTGATGTCATGCCGACAGGCTATCATGCGGCGCGTGTGGCAGATGTGAAAGCAGGCGACAAGGTAGTTGTTATCGGGGATGGGGCTGTTGGGCAATGCGCTGTTATCGCAGCTAAGATGCGGGGAGCTTCCCAAATCGTCCTCATGAGCCGTCATGAAGACCGACAAAAGATGGCGCTTGAATCAGGAGCGACAGCAGTGGTCGCTGAGCGTGGTGAAGAAGGCATTGCCAAGGTGCGCGAAATCCTCGGTGGCGGAGCCGACGCTGCGCTTGAATGTGTCGGAACAGAAGCGGCCGTTGACCAAGCCCTTGGTGTCCTCCATAATGGTGGACGATTAGGCTTTGTTGGTGTTCCTCATTGCGAAAAGCATCCGATTGGTTCCACCTTTGCTCAAAATATCACAGTGGCAGGTGGTGCAGCCTCTGTCACAACCTACGACAAGCAAGTCTTGCTGAAAGCAGTCCTTGATGGCGACATCAATCCAGGCTGCGTCTTTACTTCCAGCTATAAACTGGAAGAGATTGACCAAGCCTATAAAGATATGGATGAGCGGAAGACTATTAAGTCGTTGATTGTCTTTGACTAAGGTTTGTCAAGAGTATCATGCTAGGGGATGTTAAAGGCACTCAAAGGAATTTGGAATTCTGAGATATCAGTAAAACGATTTGCAAGGATTAGGACAGGATTTTCAGTTTTCCACAAATTATAGAAGAAAGAGTGGCTTTTTAGGAAGTCGGAAAGGAGGCGTTGCTAGCGTCTTCTTTTTTTGCTATAGTGGAGCTAGAGAAGAGATTGACTAGAGCGCAGCTACACTTTTAATCAGGAAGAAGTGGCCAGAGACTTGCTGTATCAAATACCTATTCTTAGATGTCTAGCTTGCTCTATGAGTTTCCTTTGTTTTGAAAAAAGCGTGAAAAAATGCTATAATGACTAAGATGTGCAAACTTTGTTTGCAAAACTGTAATTCGACTTGGCTTGCCAAGGACCGTTAGTAATAAAATCAAGGAATCTTTGATAAAGGAGATTCTAAAATCGAATAGGAGTAAAAATGAGTAAAAGCACTATTAAGCTGATTACTTTGGGCGGCGTGCGCGAGAATGGGAAAAACCTCTACGTCGCCGAAGTGGATGATTCCATTTTTGTATTGGATGCTGGGCTCAAGTACCCAGAAAATGAGCAGTTGGGAGTAGATGTCGTCATTCCCAATATGGATTATTTGTTTGAAAACAAAGACCGAATTGCAGGTGTCTTTCTAACCCACGGTCATGCGGATGCCATCGGTGCACTACCTTATCTTTTGACAGAAGCCAAGGTACCGGTTTTCGGTTCGGAGTTGACGATTGAGCTAGCCAAGCTCTTTGTTAAAAGCAATGACGCCGTGAAGAAGTTCAATGATTTTCATGTTATCGATGAAAATACCGAGATTGAATTTGGCGAAACGGTTGTCTCTTTCTTCCGGACGACCCACTCGATTCCAGAGAGTCTGGGAATCGTTGTCAAGACGCGTGAAGGCAATATTGTTTATACGGGAGATTTCAAGTTTGACCAATCTGCCAGCGAATCTTATGCGACAGATTTCGTCCGTTTGGCTGAGATTGGCCGTGAGGGTGTTTTAGCTCTCCTGAGTGATTCAGCAAACGCTGATAGCACAGTGCAAGTGGCTAGTGAGAGCGAGGTTGGCCGTGAAATTACGGACACGATTTCGGATTGGGATGGCCGTGTCATCGTAGCAGCGGTTGCTAGCAACCTGTCTCGGATCCAACAGGTTTTTGAAGCTGCGGCAGAAACAGGTCGTCGCGTTGTTTTGACAGGCTTTGATATTGAAAATATCGTCCGTACGGCTATCCGCCTCAAGAAATTATCCTTGGCGGATGAACGCCTTTTGATCAAGCCTAAGGAAATGTCTAAGTTTGAAGACCATGAGCTGATTATCCTGGAGACGGGTCGGATGGGCGAGCCCATTAACGGTCTGCGCAAGATGTCCATCGGTCGTCACCGCTATGTAGAAATCAAAGACGGAGACTTGGTTTACATCGTTACAACGCCATCTATTGCCAAGGAAGCAGTCGTAGCGCGTGTGGAAAACATGATTTACCAAGCTGGTGGCGTGGTCAAGCTGATTACCCAAAATTTGCGTGTATCTGGCCATGCCAATGCGCGTGATTTGCAGCTCATGCTCAACTTACTGCAACCCAAGTACCTCTTCCCGATTCAGGGAGAGTATCGTGGTCTGGACGCCCATGCCAAGGCAGCCATGGAAGTTGGGATTTTACCAGAAAATATCTTGATACCTAAGCGTGGCAGCATCATGGCTTATGAAAATGGCGACTTTGTACCAGCTGGAGCAGTGTCAGCAGGCGATGTCATGATTGATGGGAATGCCATCGGTGATGTGGGCAATATCGTCCTGCGTGACCGCAAGGTCTTGTCTGAAGATGGGATCTTCATCGTGGCCCTTACAGTCAATCGTAAGGAGAAGAAAATTATTTCTAAAGCCAAGGTTCATACTCGAGGATTTGTCTATGTCAAGAAGAGCCGTGATATCTTACGAGAGAGCACTGACCTGATCAATAAGACAGTGGAAGACTATCTGGCTCAGGATAACTTTGACTGGGGCGAACTTAAGGGAACAGTTCGTGATAGTTTGGCCAAGTTCCTCTTCGAACAAACCAAACGACGGCCGGCTATTCTTCCAGTTGTCATGGAAGTTCGCTAGAGTCACTCGAGGGAGCAACTTTCCCAGTATTTTGCAGAGAGAAAGTCGAATATCGGCTTTTTCTTATCTTTTGGCGGTCGCAGAACAGGCTTTGCTTTCAGAGTGTGGCTGGCTGTGCTGCCTGGTCAAGAACAGTAGTTTATACAAGAGGAGAAAAAAGATGGCAGTGATGCAGATAGAATATTATTCAGAAGCCTTGGAGATGGAGTGGGGAGTCAATGTCCTCTATCCAGATGCGTCGCGCGTGGAAAAGCCAGATGATACGGATATTCCTGTTTTGTATCTGCTTCATGGTATGAACGGTAATCACAATAGCTGGCTTAAGCGCTCAAATATCGAACGTCTGGTTCGCTCGACTAACTTGATTGTTGTCATGCCGAATACCAGCAATGGCTGGTACACCGATACTCAATACGGTTTTAACTATTACGAGGCTATCGCTGAAGAGCTGCCACGGGTGCTCAAGCGCTTTTTCCCCAATATGTCTGACAAGCGGGAGAAGAATTTTATCGCTGGTCTTTCCATGGGCGGATACGGAGCCTTTAAGCTGGCTCTCAAGTCTAACCGTTTTTCATGCGCAGCTAGTCTTTCAGGGGCTTTGAGTTTTCTTGATAGTCATCCAGATGATGTTGAAATAGCAACACCAGCCTACTGGCGAGGGATTTTTGGAGACTATAAAGACTGGACCAGCAGTCCTCATTCGCTGGAGAACATAGCCAAGCAATCTGATAAAAAGACCAAGCTTTGGGCATGGTGCGGTGAAGAGGATTTTCTCTACGAGGCCAATCAGGTGGCTGTGAAAAATCTGCAAGACTTGGGCTTGGATATTACTTACAGCCACAGTCCAGGTACGCATGAGTGGTACTACTGGGAAAAGCATATGGAGCAGGTTTTAGCTTGGCTACCAATTGACTTTGTCCTCGAAGAAAGACTGTCTTAAAAAATCATACGATTCAGCGGATTCTGGGTCGAGAATGTGATATAATAATAACGTTTGAATACGAAAGCAGGAGCGAGATATCCCTGCTATTCCCAAATAGGAGATCGAAAATTGACAAAAGATATTCGAGTGCGTTATGCACCAAGTCCAACAGGACTTTTACACATCGGAAATGCGCGTACGGCGCTCTTTAACTACCTCTATGCTCGTCATCATGGCGGAACTTTTATCATCCGTATCGAAGATACTGACCGCAAGCGCCATGTTGAGGATGGTGAACGTTCACAGCTTGAAAACCTTCGTTGGTTGGGCATGGACTGGGATGAAAGTCCAGAAACACATGAAAACTACCGCCAATCAGAGCGTTTGGAATTGTATCAGAAATACATCGACCAACTACTAGCTGAAGGCAAGGCTTACAACTCTTACGTTACAGAAGAAGAATTGGCTGCTGAGCGCGAGCGCCAAGAAGCAGCTGGTGAAACACCTCGCTACATCAACGAATACCTTGGCATGAGCGAAGATGAAAAGGCAGCTTACATCGCAGAGCGTGAAGCAGCGGGCATCATTCCAACGGTTCGTCTGGCTGTCAATGAAGCTGGTATCTACAAGTGGACGGACATGGTCAAAGGCGATATTGAGTTTGAAGGTGGCAATATTGGTGGTGACTGGGTGATCCAAAAGAAAGATGGTTACCCAACTTACAACTTTGCCGTTGTCATCGATGACCATGACATGCAAATTTCCCATGTTATCCGTGGTGACGACCATATTGCCAATACACCAAAACAGCTTATGGTTTATGAAGCGCTTGGTTGGGAAGCGCCAGAGTTCGGTCACATGACCCTGATTATCAACTCTGAAACGGGTAAAAAATTGTCTAAACGCGATACCAACACTCTCCAGTTTATTGAAGATTACCGTAAAAAGGGCTACCTACCAGAAGCAGTCTTTAACTTTATCGCACTTCTTGGTTGGAATCCTGGTGGGGAAGACGAAATCTTCTCTCGTGAAGAACTCATCAAACTCTTCAATGAAAACCGCCTCAGCAAGTCTCCAGCGGCCTTTGACCAGAAAAAGATGGACTGGATGAGCAATGACTACATCAAGAGAGCAGAACTTGCTACTATCTTTGAAATGGCCAAACCATACTTGGAAGAAGCAGGACGCTTGACCGACAAGGCTGAGAAAATGGTAGAACTCTACAAACCACAAATGAAGTCAGTGGATGAGATTGTGCCATTGACAGACCTTTTCTTCTCAGATTTCCCAGAATTGACGGAAGCAGAGAAAGAAGTGATGGCCGGCGAAACTGTACCTGTGGTGTTGGAAGCTTTCAAAGCAAAACTGGAAGCAATGACAGATGAAGAATTTGTGACAGAAAACATCTTCCCACAAATCAAAGCAGTCCAAAAAGAAACAGGTATCAAGGGCAAGAACCTCTTCATGCCAATCCGTATCGCTGTTTCTGGCGAAATGCACGGTCCAGAGTTGCCAGATACGATTTACCTATTAGGTCGTGAAAAATCTATCCAGCATATCGACAATATGTTGAAAAAAATTCAATAAGATAAACCAGCTTTCGAGCTGGTTTTTGCTTTCTAAAAAGCTGTATTTATGTTACAATAATGTTACAAGAACAGGAAAATATTGCGAGGTGCTAAAGATGAAAAAATGGATGATTCTCTTGGCTGGAACTCTGGTGGCATCGTCTGTGTTAATGGCCTGCGGTCAAAAGAAAGACCAGCCGACTTCGCCTTCTAGTAGTTCTAAGGTCAGCTCAACTAGCTCGGCTCCTTCCAAAAAGTCTGAGACGCGCAAAAGTTCGACAGAGCTTTCTACCGAAACAAGTAGTTCGGACACTTCTATTTCTAGCAGTCAGGAAAACAGTCAAGAACCTTCGGAGCCAGCAACTAAGGAGTCTTCTGCTAAGTCAGAAAGCAAGGAAGAAAGAGAACCTGCCGCTACCTCTAGTTTAGATATGCAGGCCATTGCTTCTGGGGACTTTTCTAGCATGGCTGGTACTTGGCGGGATGCCAATGGCGTCACTTATACATTTGATGCCAAGGGACTTGTATCAGATGTTGCCAAGTTGGAGCTGGTTTACGCTGGTCTGGATGAAAATGGAATTTATCGCACAAATATTCGTTGGCATAATCTTACAGGTGCTGCCCTGTCTATTATTCCAGCAGGGAAAAAGCTGCCAGCAGGAGAGACTGTTAGCGGGCAGGATCCGACTGACAGCAGTCGAGATCGCTTCATCATTGCCCAAGGTATCTCAGAGCACCCAGACGTTTTTTACCGTGTAAAATGAGAGTGGGGCACGTTAGAATTTGATTTCGTCGTCCCACCTCCGCACAGTTGAGTAGGGCTATAAAAGCTGATGCAAT
>NZ_CAURYF010000006.1:0-57401 GCF_963529205.1 Streptococcus cristatus
TGGGACGACGAAATCGAATTCTAACGAATTACCGATTTCTGTCCCACTCTCTATCTCTTTTATTTTTCTATTATAACACAATTTGGCTATACAGTTAAGACTTTATTAGCAGCTAGTATGCTATTTAGTCTCTTGAACTTTATTCAAATGAAATTGTCCGTCCTTGCCCTTGACAAAGTTTAAATGGAAGAAGGTTCTATCCTCTGCCCTATAGCCCATAGACATACTGTAATATCCTTTCACCACTGCTTTGTAGTAGTTGTTGGGAAGTTCCAAATGTTCTATCACTTCTAGATCAGTGATGCCATTTTCTTCATTCAACGTCATTCCCTTAAGGAAGGAAAGCCGTTCCCCTGTCAAATCCTCATTTTGATAAATATTATAAGCTATGCTAGTAAGATATAGACCTGAACCAAAATCCCAGAATTGAAGGACGGCAAAGCCTCCTCCCTTCAAATCATAGATCAGTGATAATAATTTATCCTTCTTGCCAATCACCGTTTCATCGCTGCTTTTAGCTAAACCATGTTGACGAACAAAATTGGACACTGTAATATTTTTATCCTCGTCCTCTTCAATCTTATACTTTATAAAATCCCTTGGTTCCCATTCCAAAACTTCGGCATTTGAAGAAGAATATTTTGCTTCTGTTCTTACTAACGGATTCTTTCTGTAAGAATTGGTCCAATTCCCGATTAAGACAAGTAAGCCGATAACAAGACCTATCAGGGCTAGAGCACTCACTAGCTTGAAGAATGGTGATTTGTGTTTAAACTTTGCGGTTCTCTTAAAAGTTGACTTTGGTTCTTGTCTTGTGCCTTCCTTGAGATTTGTTTCAGCTAGCAAACCAGACCCTTCCTTAGACTCTCGTTTTAAGGGTGCCCTAGTTCTACTAAATTTTCCCTTATGTTCCCTTCGTAATTTTTCTAAATCTCTTTTTCCCATCTTTCTATCCTTGTCTGTTTAAGAAAAAATTCCACGCTCTCCAGTCTAGGCTCTCAGACTGTACTTGTCATCATACTGGTGAGGCGGTAAGTTCCATTCACTTCGTAAAAAAACAAAGAAACTGTCATATTGTCCGTGGTTGAATATTCAAGAAGAAGTGAATCAACTTTGCCCTTAACTGGTTTATGAGCATAAATATTCTTAGGCATCCCCAGTTCTTCTATGGCTTGCTTGACTTCCATTCCTTCTCGATCACTTTTGGGAATGAGCGACCGATAATCATCAACTGTCTTCGTAATCGATGCCTCAGCATTCTGGAGGAAATCGGCAGATACCGTAGAGAGCTCCATTCCTCCTCCAGTACTCCTAAGATGCATATTAACAACTCCTTTTCTTCCTGTTAGCTTGTATGAAAGCAGCACCAGTTGACTATCTTCCACGCGATTATCCACACTCCCAGAGCTAGCTTTCCCATACTTCTCAACAATATCCTCTGGAGACACATTAGGTTCGTTCATGGTTTTAATCAATTCTAAAATCTCTTCGAATTGAAAATCGACCTCTCGATTCTTTTCAATAAAAGCTGAATTCCCCTCCGTCAGGATCTCTATCTTATTTTCTGATTCTGTCGGAACAGTATTAACAGACGATACAGCCGATTGATTTCCTTCTGACTTAAAAGTTGGTCGCATATACATCATCAAGAAGCTAATCAGTCCCACTAGACCTGCGGCAATCAGTAAGAGTGAAGCATAACGTGATAGCCAAGACTTTGCTAAAAACTGGCCATTAGGATTGACTGCTGACTCTGTTCGCCGCTTTTCTTTACTTGAAAACTCAAAACCCGACTCTCGAGAGCCATCATTAGAGAAGGCTCTCTGCTTTTTTTGGTCTAAACTTGACCTTTTTCCCCATTCTCTTTGGACTTTTCTTCCTTTTCCCATCCTCATCTCCTCCAAGGAACCTAAGTTCCTCTTGTTTTTCTAGTAATTCCTGTCTTTCCTCTAAAAACAACTTCTGCTAAATAAGCCAAGCTCTAGCACCAAGCACGTCCTATCAATAAACACTCTTCCGAGTCAACTCATAGTCACCTGTTGGACTTAAGACAAACTCTAAATAGAGATATCTTTCATCTTTGAGTTTATATTTGATGTAAACTGTCGTTTGATTCTTATAGTCCGCCGACTTATTGATAACTTGTGGCACACCAAATCGTTCCAATACTGCTTGTAAATTTTTACTTGGTGCTGATTTATCCACAGTAAAATCCTGAAAATCCTCCTCAGTCCATAAATCCGAATGGCTTAATTGAGACTGGCTAGTCAAACCTTCCCCTCGAATTGTATTCAGCCGATACTGATCTCCGATAAGATTGAAATAGAGCTTGACGATTTGCCCTCCACCTGATGAGAGATAAAAAAGGTAGAGAGCCTTTTCTTCTCCATCTTTAGCCACACTTCCCGAACTTGCTTTTCCATATTGTTCAGCAATTTCCTCTGCTGTCGGAGACAGTTGCTCACTCGCCCCCTGCCCAGGCGAAGAAACGTGCAGAGATAGGACATCCTCGAAAGTCCAAGTCATATTTTCTGGCTCCTTGTCAGCACTAGAAGCCGATGATGCCGACTCCTCTTGCTCCGAAGCTTCCCATTCGCTAGACGAAGAGTCTGCAACGTAAGCAGAAGCTATATTTTCTTGGCTCGATTCCCAGCTTATTTGGTCAATACTTCTGTCACGAGTGCTCATATTTGAAAGAAAACGATAGAGTAAAAGAAGGGCTAATGATAGCAAGACCAGACTCGCCAAAGCAGCAACTAGAGACTTAACATTCCCCTTCTTTCTTGTTCTGAGCCTACTCGATTTCCAACCAGTTTTAACTCCAAACTGCTTCTCTCCTTGCGTTTCTTTCCTTGCTTCTTCCTTTGTCTGTTCGAGGGCAGCTCCTCCCCTTTCCCGCTGATTCTTGACCGACGAAATGTTTCTGGCTTTAAACTTGGATTTATGCTCCCGCCTCAATGCTTCTAAATTTCTATCTTTCACCTTTTCACCTATCAACTAAATACTTGATTGCTCATTCCCTTTCTACAAACAGCTGATGCTCCTGCTAGGAAAGCGCTACCGAGCACCTGCATCTCCCGCTTCGCTTGCCAAACCTGAGCTGTCTTTCAATCGATAGCTCTGAGTGTCATCTTTTTCAAAAGAAAAACTAACCTCTTGACCATCCTCCAAACGATAAGAAATTGATAAAGTGGTATAGCTCAAGATTCCCCCATGCCAATCGAGGCGCTCTGGAAGTCCCAACTGACTGACAATCTCTTGATAGGTCTTTCCTTTCTCTATACCAGAAAGATCTTGACGAGTGAGCTGAGCATTTCGGTTAGGCAGTTGCGCACTACTGAGATGCGTACATTTTAGGGATTCCAACTTAAGAGTTTCAGAAGGACCAAGATAGCTCTTAAAAGAGAGGTTAACTTTCGCTTCCGTCCCTGCTTGTGAATAGTTTAAATCTATTGTCTTGATTAGGTCATCTTGGTTCGTTTCCCTACCAGACTCAGCTTTCCCTAACTTTGCAACCACCTCGTCGACCTTTGTCAGATTTGGAACCGATGAAGTGAAGTCTGAGAATAAAGAAGTGATATCATCATAGGTGATATGAAACTGATACTCCTCTTTCTTAGCAATCCATTCTGGACGATTATCAGATTTTAAATCTTGATCCTTTCCATATGAGTCTAACATACGAGAAATAGCTGCAGCTTCTTCCATGCGTTTTATATCATCATTCTTTTTCCACTGCTCTACTATGCTATACATTGAGGCTATAATCCCCAAACTAGAAAGTAGCATCACCCTTATCTTAGAAAAGATTCCTCGTTTTTTCTTCCTAAACTCTACTTTATCTGTCTCTCTAGCAAGCTCATTGGAGCTTATTCGCGGAGAAAGCTTGGTCTGCTTTGCTTCAGTTACAAGGCCTGACATCGGCTGGCTAGCTTGATTTCCACGAAGGACTTGGTTTTGTTTTTTAGCTTTCAGTGATTCTAAGCTAGAAATAAGGCGCTTCAGCTCTCTCTGCTTTAATTCCAACAAATTCTGTGATAGAAGCGACAGAGGCTCCTTCACCTGCTGAGCTCCTTCTAATTGCTCAGAAAACACCGGCTGGTCTTGAGAACTTGGTTTAGCCCCATAGCCGGTTTTGTCCTCTATCGAAGAAATGTCAGATAGCTCATTGCTTGAGCTCTCTATTGGAAATACCACTTTTGATGGAGACGAACCTGAAGGACGAGGTTGATTTTCTTCTGCCCCTCTCTGCGCTTCTTGCAATTTAGCAGACGGTTTGATGTATTGGTCTTCCTTGGTTTTCCATTTGGATAGAAAGGATGATTGGCTATTTGCTGGCTTTTTCGTTTGGGCCTTCTTGAATTTTGATTGATGTTTCTGCCTCAAAGCTTCCAGATTTCTCTTTCCCATAACTCCTCCTCATCTATTGACTCTTCTATCATTGAAAAGACGACCCTATTAACCGTTAACAATTCCTACCGCTGAATGCTACTATTCTCTTTTCTATACCATTCATACTGGGGGTAACATCCAGCGATTGTCTGCACCATGAAACTTGTCATGCTAATATAACTTTATTCCAGTATATCATATTTTGAACTGGCTTAGCTTGAAAGCATACAAGCAAAAAGGCACGAACTCTCGTCCGTGCCCATGAAAATAACTATTTATGACTATTTTTGTTTCACTTTTTCAGCCAATAATAACTTCATCAGGACTCCTTTCCAATCTTGGTCTTCTGTTTTTCTAGAACCGTCCAAATAGCAGCCAGCTCAACTTTCTAGATAAAAGTCTATCACATTGCTACTGCATCTTCTCTGATTGTAACATATAATCAGGGAAAGGAAAACTGCTGCTGAATAGATAAGTAAGTAAAAGACAAGCTAGATAGCGAGCTAACTAACAAAACATGATAAAATCTATTTTTTAAAATAGCAAAAAACCTCCTAGAAGGGAGGTTGTGCCTAGTTTTAGACTTTTATTTTTCTAAATTGCTTGATTTGAAATTTTATTATGGTCAAGCAGTTTCGAAAATCTGAATGGTAGAGCTCTTTTCAATTACTACTGCTTGGTCTGCTGCAACATGGAGAGTGCCCGGCAGGCTGCCCTCTTTTGAACCATCAAAAGAAATCGTGATATGGCCCAGTCCAGTTAAATTTTTTTCTACTACATTTCCTACGGCAGTAATCGAATATTCCTGACTATCTACGACTAGCTTTCCACCTTCTAGTATTGCACCTAGAAGATTTTTGTTATCGATTTTAAAACAATACTCTGCTAAGTCTTCCGGAGCTTCTTCTCCAAACAAAATGAGCATATTGGCATCTTGAATCATATTCTGAGCTTCAGGCCCCACTTGAATTACTTTAGCTTCAAAAATTTTCTTCATCTAATTCCTATTCATCCTTTCTCAAATCTGTCATAAACTTATGCTTATAGATAAGTTTAACATAATAGTTGCTATGTTTACGTGCATCTATCAAAGGTCTACTGATAAAGACCAATACTAGCTATCCAAGCTACTAGCACCCGCGGAACACCATTGAGGAAGCGTGAATAAAGCACAGAAGGGACACCAACCTCAACTGTTTCAGACTTGGCTTCAGATAGACCGAGTGCTACAGGAATGAAATCACAACCGTTTTGAGTGTTGATAGCAAATATAGCTGGCAGAGCCATTTGGGGCGGAATATTCCCTTTGCCGATTTCAACTCCAATTAAGGTTCCAATAATCTGACTGATAACAGCTCCGGGGCCTAACAAAGGAGATAGGAATGGCAAGGAACAGATAAAGCCAATCAAAATGAGTCCCCAGATGTTCCCTGCTAGGGGAACCATTAATTTTGCCAGCCAATTTCCAACACCGGAACCTTGAATAACCCCAATCAGCAAGGAAACAAAGGCCATGAAAGGAATGATTGTGTTGAGCATTGTTTGGATGGCTTCACGAGCAGCCTGGTTGAAAGTCGCAACGACCTTCCCAGCGCCCATCCCAATTCGTGCTACAATACTTGTTTCAGCTTTTTGCTCTGTAATTTTTTTAGTAGTATCGTAAGTTGGCTTTTCTGTTACCACAGTTGTCTCTTTTTCATCTTCATTAGCAGCAGAAATTTGATTAAGGCCAACTGCTGACACATAGATTTCCTCAGTGATATATTGAGCTAGAGGGCCACTTTTCCCTGTAGCGACGATATTGATTGTAGGGATCCCCTTTTTAGGATAAATACCGCAGCGAAGAGTACCGCCACAATCCACGATTGCTAAAGCAATTTCCTCATCAGGGATAGAAGTTTTAAACCCGTTAACAGCTTCCATACCGGTCAAATCAGCAATTTTATCTACAATATCTGGCTTTTCTCCGCCGCCAGTGATATAGATAAATTTGTGCTTAGCCTCACTAGGTGTAATGACCAAAGGTCCTCCGAAGCCGCCATTTCCTTTAACAACTTTTATACTCTTATATGACATAATTTCACTCTTTCTATCAATCAAATGTTTTACTCAAGGTAACACCTTGCTGTTTTGCTACATAAGCAGTTGTAAAATCGGTCACCCAACCGCCTACAAAGTTCATGACAAGCCCAACAAGCATGTAACGAATGGCTAAGTCCATTTGACTTAAACCTAAAGTTTGAATTCCTGTTGCAATTCCCATCCATACAAACAATTCCCCAGGATTGATATGCGGAAATACACCATTTGAAGTGTGGCAGAACTGCATCTGAGCTGCTACAAAACTAGGTTTATAATATTCTGGTAAGAAACGTCCCATACTGATTGACATCGGATTCCCCAGCATAAAGGCTGAAATGAAAGGTAAAATCATATACCGGCTAACAGGATTTTTGGCAGAAATCTTAGCCAGGGAATTGACCTTCTCTTCTCCCAAGAAAGCGATAAGTGTATTCATTGCAATCAATAGCATTAAGACAAGCGGTACAATATTTGTCATCCAGCTAATAAAGGTTTCTCCACCTAATTGGAAGAGTTTCATAAAACTCTCTGCAAAATTTGTAATGTGATTCATAAGGAACTCCCTTTCTTATTTTTTTTAAATAACTGTTTAATAGATAATTGTAAGTAATTCGCATAAAAGCCGAATCCCAGAAAAGAATCAGATGAACTTGTCTCTTTCTCAATACCTGCCTCATGCCAAAGATAGACTTTTCTAGCATCTTCTATGGCTGATTGCATCAACTTATTTTCTTTTCTCACAAGAGGATTATACTTGTCAAAATAATGGATGTCTTCTCCAACATAATCGTCCATATTTTGAAAACGTGCTAAGATTGTGACTCCTTGCATTTTGCTAGCTTTAAGAACCCGACCGTTTTCATCAACCGCGAACATGACAATCGTACCGGATTTGATTCTTCCGGACTCCCTGCCAATCGCTACGCGCCCCAGTTTTCGGAGCATCGTATAGGTCTTATTGAAGTCTTTAAGTTGCTGCCAGCCGAGGAACATTTGAAATACATAAGCTGCCATGACAAATACAGCGAAAATTATTAGCGAACTCATTAAAATACTCCTTTACTCTTAGAAAATGATAGAAACTCTGTCTCTGTTTCTACAGCCCTCAATGCTTCTTTTAGAGAAGGCTCTCCTGCAATTCGAAAAATATCGTCATACAATTCCAGCAATTCACTTTCCATTTTTCTTTCAATTTCTGAGGGAATGGCGACTAGAAAGATAAATTCAATCCATTCATCTTCTTTTTGATAAGGCTCTTCTAGTTTTCCGAACATTAAAATAGTCTTTGCATAACCCTGGTTAATTGTATGGGGGAAGGCAATTCCTCCAC
This sequence comes from Streptococcus cristatus, assembly GCF_963529205.1. Taxonomy (GTDB): domain Bacteria; phylum Bacillota; class Bacilli; order Lactobacillales; family Streptococcaceae; genus Streptococcus; species Streptococcus cristatus_O. The sequence continues at coordinate 7,805 of NZ_CAURYF010000006.1, forward strand.
CAAAAATGGTTGATTGCTTTTTCTCCCTATCAATTATCCGATTTCTAAACCCTTCATCAATCATCTGAAGCTTCTCTAACTCTGCAACCATATTTAGCAAGTATTGCTGATAGGTTTTTTGGGGGCTCAACCGAAGAAAGCGCAAGCTGACTGTTTCTAGATTTTTTTGATGAAAAGCATTGGCCCTCTGCCATTCTTCCTGCAGCCATTGATCATCAAAAAGATGATTAACCTGAATGACTGGAGATTTGGAATTTTTATATTTCAGAGGCACCGTCGTAAAAATTGCAAAATATTCCTGGTTCAGCTCTACATTAAAATCCTCTTCAGAATGTTGGGTAATGTCTATATCATTTCCAAGGACTCGCCTGAGTTGCTGAATAATCATCGCAGCAGTTCCTCTTCCTGTTGTGCAAACTACAGCTATCTGCTTGCGAGAACCCTTAACAGCAGAATTTTGCTTTCTTAAAATCATTTCAAAATACAAAGCCAGATATCCGATTTCAGATAATTCCAATTCAGAACCAAAAATTACAGATAGTTCTTCTCCAGCTATTTTTGCCATTTCAAAAGCAAAAGGATATTGAGTTTGAACCTCGCCATGAAATATATCATTAGCTTGCACATGGAAAATCAGTCGATTGATTAAGGGGCCTAGATGAGATTTGATTTCTTCAAATAATTCTTCATCATCAAAGTGAACCAACATTGTCTCTTTGACTTTCTTGACAATCCCTTGAAAAATGTTTGAAAGCTGTTCAGATTGATAAGACGGCTTGCTTAAAGTGTCAATAAAACGGACATTAAACGGAAAACACAAAAAGTCTATCTCAAACTGACTGAGGGAAATCTTATAAGTCATCTCAATATGATAGATTAATTTCTCAGCCAAATGTGTCTCTGTTAAATCATTCCTATAGTAAGGAATAGGACAATTCAACACTCTAGATGTATGAATACGCTCCACCATAATTGAAATGGTCTTTCGAAGGAGTTCCTGTGTTTCTTTAGGGATTTTATAGTCCTGAACTAGCGTCTCCAGAAAAGAAGATGTTGCCTCAGTGAGTGTCCTTCCTTCAAAGTAAGGAGCCACTTGGTGAATATAGAGCAAGCGCAAATTCAGCTCGCTCCCCAAGACCTCCAGCCCACGGTTGGGCTTTCCTGAAATAGTGATAGAGTAACTCTCTGCCAAAGATTTTACTTGTTTCAAATCCTTATTAAGGGTACTTCTACTAACACCTACTTCCTCAGCCAAGTCGTCAATAAGAAGAGGGGAGGTTGACTCAATTAAACGTTTTAGCAAATAGGCAATTCTTTTACTGGAAGAATTGAAGTCACTCTCCTGTTTTAAACTACCAGATAAAATCCTTTCCAACTCTGTATAGTCATATACTTCTAACATTAACTGATCATCTTGTGCGATAATCTGGATATTAGGAGCCAAAACATCATTTAATTGTTGGATACTCTTTTGCAAGGTTTGCAAGCTAATATCCAGTTCTGAGCGCATATCTACCAAGGAATAAGTTGGCTGCGAGACCATTTTATCTAAAATATTATACCACCGATTTACTAAGGTCAACTCTCTTCCCTACCTTCATTGTTTTAACCGCGAGTTTTACCTCCGGCAATATTTGTAGTGACACCTGTTATATAGCTAGAACGGTCTGAAATATAGAACGCTACAAGATCAGCTACTTCCCGTAGTTTCCCACTCCGTCCCAATGGAGTCGTTGAAGTTGAAGCATAACCAGCTCGAATATCTTCTACCGTCTTTCCACGAGTATAAGCAAGAGCTTCCTCATAAGAAAGAGTTCGAAGTCCCGTAGCTTCCATAATTCCTGGAGCAATTCCAACCACACGTACACCATGTTTACCAAGCTCTTTCGCCCATGAACGAGTGTAACTATAGACTGCCGCTTTCGTTGCAGCATAGGCACTTTGTCCTTCAGAACCTTCCAAGCCTGCTTCTGAAGCCATGTTCACAATTACACCTTTTCCGTTTTGAACCAGAATCCGGCCTACTGCCTGACTAACCAAATACAGACCTTTTTGGTTAATCATTGTTACTTTTTCAAACGTTTCATCGTCTAACTCGTAAGGACCTTTAGGATTTTCTGCATCAATTAATAATCTAGGAACATTAATCCCTGCATTATTGACTACCGCATCAATATTGCCAAATCTTTCAACTATTTTGGCAACACCCTCTTCTACTTCAGAGCGAGAAGTTACATCAACTTTTACAAATAATAGATTCGGGTGACGTAAATCGTTGTCGCTAAGATCAAAATTCGCTACATTGACTCCTAATTCCAACAATTCTTCGACGATTGCCTTACCAATCCCAGATGACGCACCCGTCACAAGAACTGTTTTGCCTTTAATGTCTAACCAATCATTCATTTTGATACCTCTCAAATTTTATTTACAAGGCAATTATACAGCGCTTTCATAAAAGAATTAAGACACTCTTTTTTACACTGTTCAAAAAAATAATAAACTAATTAAGAGGCTTGTACTAAAAAATCCACAAGAAATGAACCTGTGGATCTTTTTATATCCTGAATGAACTCAAAGCATATGAGAATCAAAGGCGTGCATTCAACTCAGCACCCAGCTCTTCAAAGCCTGGTTTCCCAAGAAGAGCAAACATGTTTTTCTTATAAGCCTCAACTCCAGGCTGATCAAATGGATTGATACCATTCAGGTAGCCAGAAAGAGCAATAGCTAACTCAAAGAAGTAAATAGTATAGCCCAAAGTGAACTCATCTTGCTCAGGCAGGGTCACAAACATATTTGGCACTCCGCCGTCTGTGTGAGCTAACAGCACTCCATCTGTTGCTTTCTTATTGACAAAGTCAACATCTTTTCCTTGCAGATAGCCAAGGCCATCCAAGTCTTCTGCTAATTCAGGAATCAACACATTTTTGCGAGGCTTATCTACACGAATAACTGTTTCAAAGAGGATACGAGTTCCTTCTTGAATAAATTGCCCCAAAGAGTGCAGGTCTGTTGAGAAGTTGGCTGAAGTTGGGTAGATACCTTTTTGGTCTTTACCTTCTGACTCACCAGCCAGTTGCTTCCACCATTCTGAGAAGTATTGCAAAGATGGTTCGTAGTTAGCTAGAACTTCTGTCAGATAACCTTTACGGTACAAGATATTGCGTACAACTGCATATTGATATGCTTCATTTTCAGCCAACTTATCAGAAGCATAAGCCTTGCGAGCAGCATTTGCTCCTTCCATCAACTTGCTGATATCAGCCCCTGCAGCTGCGATTGGCAAGAGTCCCACTGCTGTCAATACTGTAAAACGACCACCAACACTATCAGGCACTACAAAAGTATCCCAGCCATTAGCATCTGCTTCAACCTTAACTGCACCTTTAGCGCGGTCTGTAGTTGCATAAATCCGTTTATTTGCTTCTTCCTGACCATACTTCTTAACCAAGAGTTCTTTGAAGACACGGAAAGCAATAGCAGGCTCTGTAGTTGTTCCTGACTTAGAAATAACGTTGACAGAGAAATCTTTGTCTGATACATAATCTACCAAATCAGCCAAATAGCTTGAAGAGATAGAATTACCAGCATAGAGGATTTGAGGTGCCTTACGTTCTTCCTTGCTTTGTAGATTTACAAAAGAATTATTCAAGAAATCAATCGCTGCACGTGCCCCTAAATAAGATCCTCCAATACCGATGACGATTAACACTTCACTATCAGATTGGATTTTAGCAGCCGCCTTTTGAATACGAGCAAATTCATCTTTATCATATTCTTCAGGCAAATTCAACCAGCCTGTCATTTCTGCTCCAGGACCTGTTCCATTTCGTAGAGCATTATCTGCTGCAGTCACTTGAGGCTGCATATAATCTAATTCATGTGGTGCTACAAACTTATCCAGTACCTTTGAATAGTCAAATTTAATATGTGTCATGTTTATCCTCCAATTGTTCTTTTCTTTTATGATAACGCTTTAAGAAAAAATAAGCAAGTACTTTTACTATTTTAAAACGTTTACATTTTTTATTCTATACTATTTTTCTAAATAAGCTAACCCTAGGACATAACTGATAGCAATCGTTTGCGCAAGTCAACAAATCTTAGGCCTATTGAGAAGAACAGTTTTGATTGACAAGAAAACCAATATGCTTCTTAAGATTGGATGTCAGCTGAATTCATTTCAGGTCCGTTCAAACTAGATTCACTGCTCCAATATTCATCTGCGCCTTTTAGGCTTGATTCATCAAGGGCAATAGAAAAGAGCACACAGTTCAAATCGCTTAGGGCTGCTGGATTCCTCCCCTGACCCGCTTCACGCAGAACTGTTGCTCCATTAATTAGTATAACACAAACTTTCTTTTTTGGCTAATTTTCTTTACTTTTTCCTGCGATTTCTGAAAAAGTTCTGCATAATCGCCGCACATTCTTCTTCTAAAAGGCCGCTTTCAACCTCTACGCGATGATTCAACCGCTCATCCGTCAGAATATCGTAGAGACTACCCCCAGCACCGAATTTCTGGTTTTTCGCCCCATAGATCACCTTGGGAATGCGAGCCAGACCGATAGCTCCGCTACACATGACGCAGGGCTCAATCGTGACAAAAAGCGTCGTATCTAGCAAGCGCCAGCTATTTTCCCGCTGATTGGCCTCCTCGAGCGCCATGATTTCCGCATGCATGACCGCCCGCTGCAGCTCCTCACGCGCATTATGCCCGCGTCCGATAATCTGGCCATCCTTGACCAAGACACAACCAATCGGTATTTCATCATTGGCGAGGGCAATTTCTGCCTCCTTCAGCGCCTCCCTCATAAACATTTCTTTTTCCTCTATCGTGTAGTCCATCTCTTCCCTCTTCCTTTTAGTTTCTTTGTTCATTATACCATAGGCAGCTTAGGACTCACCAAAAAAAGCCGCTGATTGGGCGACTCTTATGGGAGATTATTATGAAAAAGTTTAGGAGGTTTAAACAAAGTTAGGAGGTCTTTGTTTATGCTTCTAGTATAGCTGGCCTATCTTAAATAAAGCTTAAGCTTTTTGAATATTGATGATTTTAGCAATATCGCTAACTTCTTGGGCAATATAAGTGGCTCCGGCTTCTTCCAATTCTTCCCTGCTACCAAAGCCATAAAGGACGCCGATAGAATCAAGCTTTTGCGCTTGAGCGCCAAGCACATCATGCTCCCTGTCTCCAATCATGATGGTATGCGCCAAATCTGTAATCTGATTTTGCTCTAAGGCATACTGGATAACATCGCTTTTTTTACTACGTTTTCTATCCATGGTCGCACCAGCTACAAAGTCAAAATAATCATACAAACCAAAATGCTTGAGAATTTGAATGGAAAATTCTTCAGGTTTTGACGTAGCTACAATTAACTGTTTGCTAGCCTGCTTGAGAGAAGCCAGCAAGTCAGGGATGCCTGGATAGACCTCATTTTCATAAAGGCCTTTTTCGGAAAAGTACTCATGATAGTAGTCAATGGCCTTTAAACATTCTTCCTTAGAAAATCCATAAAAGCGCTCAAAAGACTCCTGCAAGGGCGGACCGATAAAAACTCTCAATGCTTTCTTGTCTGGTACTTGAATCCCATATTTTCCTAAGGCGTAGGCCACCGAGTTGGTAATCCCTAGTTCTGAATTGGTCAAGGTGCCGTCTAGGTCAAATAAAATCGTTTGATACATTTTTTCCTCTTTCTGCTTTCAAAAAGAGAGTGGGACAGAAATCGGTAATTCGTTAGAATTCGATTTCGTCGTCTCACCTCCGCACAGTTGAGTAGGGCTGTAAAAGCTGATGAAATCAGCGTAGTAGAGCCCACTCAACCACTGCGTCTTGCTCGACATTCCAAAGACAATTGAGAGGCTAGGACTTTTGTCCCAGCCTCTGTCTTCATTTGCTTATAAACTAGACCAAACACTTTCCAAGATATTGGTTTGCTCGCGACCTGGTCCGACTGAGAAGGTCGAAATGCGGACTCCAACCAGTTCGCTGACACGGCGAACATAATTGCGGGCATTTTCTGGTAGGTCTTCTAGGCTACGAACACCAGTGATGTCTTCTGACCAACCTGGCAATTCTTCATAGATTGGCTTGCAACGCTTGAGCTGCTCCAGACTAGCTGGATAATGATCGATTCGCTCCCCATCCAAGTCATAGGCCACGCAGATTTTGACTATATCCAGACCACTCAAAACGTCAATAGAGTTGAGGGAAAGATTGGTAATGCCTGATACGCGGCGGCTGTGGCGCATCACAACGGAGTCAAACCAGCCCACACGACGTGGACGGCCAGTCGTTGTACCGTATTCATGACCCACTTCGCGAATGCGTTCGCCCACTTCATCAAAAAGCTCTGTTGGGAATGGTCCATCACCGACACGGCTCGTATATGCCTTGCAGACACCAACTACCTTATCAATCTTGCTTGGACCAACACCTGAACCAATCGTCACCCCACCAGCAACTGGGTTAGACGAAGTTACAAACGGATAGGTACCTTGGTCAATATCCAGCATGACGCCTTGAGCCCCTTCAAAGAGGACACGCTTGCCTTGATCCAGAGCGTCATTAAGGATGACAGATGTGTCAGTCACATACTGTTTGATTTGCTGACCGTATTCATAGTATTCTTCGAAAATATCGTCAATGTTCATGGCTTGGCTATCGTACAATTTCTCAAAGAGGCGGTTTTTCTCAGCAAGATTCCGCTCCAAGCGCTCTCTGAAAATGTCTTTATCCAAGAGGTCTGCGATACGGATACCAACACGCGCAGCCTTGTCCATGTAAGCAGGTCCAATTCCCTTGATCGTCGTACCAATTTTATTGTCGCCTTTAGCTTCCTCTTGCAGGCGATCCAGCTCGATATGGTAAGGCAGAATGACATGGGCACGGTCTGAAATACGCAAATTATCTGTGGTAACACCTTCTTGGTGCAGATAAGCCAACTCCTTGACCAGAGATTTAGGATTGACCACCATCCCATTTCCGATCACTGAGATTTTTTCTGGGAAGAAAATTCCTGACGGAATCAAGTGCAATTTATATTTTTTCCCGTCAATCACAATCGTATGTCCAGCATTATCACCGCCTTGGTAGCGGGCAATCACTTCAGCATTGGCCGAAAGGAAATCCGTAATTTTCCCTTTTCCTTCATCTCCCCATTGGGTTCCTACAACAACAACTGATGTCATAATTTCGTCTGAGCTACGAGAGCTCTTCCTTTCTTAATCTACAAGGCAGGAGTTTCACCTGCAAACGTATCTTACACCTTATTATAAGAAAATTTTGAATTTTTTTCAAGATCAGGTATCTTTTAAATTTGGATTTTCACATTTGAAAGCGAATAATTCTTTTTAGATTTTTCCATTTTCACGAAATATATCCAACAAATGGAAATAAAAGTTCGGAAATTCATCAAAAACGTAGTGAATAGTTGTTTTCTGGCCTGTTTTATAATAGACTGAAAGTACTATACTAAGGACGGAAAAACATGATGACTATTGATCGTTTACTCGAAAAGCTAGACCCTGCCAGCCCGATCTTACAGGCGACTTTTGGACTGGAAAGAGAATCCCTACGCGTGACAGAGGCAGGGACACTGGCATCAACTCCCCATCCCAGCTCTTTGGGCTCTCGGAGTTTTCATCCCTATATCCAGACGGATTTTAGCGAGCAACAGCTCGAATTGATTACGCCCATTGCCTCTTCAACTCAGGAGGCTCGTCGCCTGCTAGGTGCCATTACTGATGTGACTGGACGCTCCATCTCGCGAGAAGAACTCATGTGGCCCTTGTCCATGCCACTCCAGCTCCGAGAAGACGAGATTGAGATTGCTCACCTCGAAAATGCCTACGAGCTCCGTTATCGTCAAGGTTTAGCGGAAAAATACGGCAAACGCCTCCAGACCATTTCCGGCATTCATTACAATATCGAACTAGGAAAAGATTTGATGACGGCCCTTTTTGAGGCTAGTGACTTCACCTCCCTCAAAGATTTCAAAAATGCTCTCTATCTCAAATTAGCTCGTAATTTCCTCCGTTTCCGCTGGTTCTTGACCTATCTTTATGGTGCGGCTCCACTGGCAGAAGCTGGCTTTTACGACAAGCCAGTTGAGGCTTATGTCCGTTCACTCCGCAATAGCCATCATGGCTATGTTAATGAGGAGCATGTCCATGTGTCATTTAGCTCGCTGGAAAGCTATGTCTCAGACATCGAGTCCTATGTCAAGTCTGGCGACCTCAGTGCAGAAAAGGAATTTTACTCACCCGTGCGCTTTCGCGGGCAAAAACGAAATCGAGATTACCTAGAACAAGGCATTACTTACTTGGAACTGCGCTGTTTCGACCTCAATCCATTTGATGTCTTGGGCATCAGTCAAGAAACCTTGGACACAGTCCATCTCTTTCTCTTGGCTCTCTTGTGGCTGGATGACCTGACAGATAGCGATGCACAGCTACAAGCCGCCTATGCTCTCAACGATGCTGTTGCTCTAGCTCACCCCTTGACGCCTCTACCTCCAGAGGCCGACAGCTCTGCTATTCTCCAAGCTATGGAAAATGTGATTCAGCATTTCAATCTCTCTGACGCCTACCGTCAATTGCTAGCACAAGTCAGAGCTACGCTGGCCGAGCCCAAGCTGACTCTGGCAGGCCAATTATTGCCTCATATTGAGAAGAATTCCCTCTTAGATTTTGGACTTGCAAAAGCGCGGGAATATCGAGATTACGCCTGGACTGCACCCTACGCCCTCAAGGGCTATGAAAAGATGGAGCTTTCCACTCAAATGCTTATGTTTGACGCTCTCCAGAAAGGCCTCCATCTCGAAATTCTAGATGAAAATGACCAATTTCTCAAACTTTGGCATGGTCAGCATGTAGAGTATGTCAAGAACGGCAACATGACCTCCAAGGATAACTATGTCATCCCTCTGGCTATGGCCAATAAAACGGTCACCAAAAAGATTTTGGCTGCAGCTGACTTTCCCGTTCCAGCTGGAGCAGAATTTTCTTCTCTCGAAGAGGGTCTGGCCTACTATCCTTTGATTAAAAACCGACAAATTGTTGTCAAACCCAAGTCAACCAACTTCGGACTAGGCATCTCTATCTTCCAAGAACCAGCTAGCCTGGAAGCTTATCGCAAGGCTTTGGAGATTGCTTTTTCAGAAGACGCAGCCGTCTTGGTGGAGGAATTCATCGCTGGAACAGAGTACCGTTTCTTTGTCTTAGACGGTCAGTGTGAGGCGGTTCTCTTGCGCGTGGCGGCCAATGTTGTTGGAGACGGTCAACACACCGTGAGAGAATTGGTTGCCATCAAAAATGATAATCCGCTGCGGGGCCGAGATCATCGTTCTCCGCTCGAGATCATTGAACTAGGAGACATTGAGTTGCTCATGCTGGACCAGCAAGGCTATGGACCAGACGATATCCTGCCTGCTGGTGTCAAAGTTGACTTGCGGCGCAATTCCAACATTTCTACTGGCGGAGACTCGATTGATGTGACTGAAAGTATGCACCCGTCTTATAAGGAACTTGCTGCTGACATGGCAAAGGCTATGGGAGCCTGGGCTTGTGGCGTTGACCTGATCATCCCTGACAGCTCTGCTATTTCCACCAAGGAAAATCCCAACTGCACCTGCATCGAGCTCAACTTCAACCCCTCTATGTATATGCACACCTATTGTGCTGAGGGGTCGGGGCAAAGTATCACCCCTAAAATACTGGCCAAACTTTTCCCAGAAATGGACTAAGCAATAAGAATCGCAAGGAATACCCTGCGATTTTTGCTTGCCCACTTGTGATAAAAAAGAACTCTTACACTTGCTTTTAGGAAAGGAAGCAAAGCTCTTTCTTGATGAGGCAAATACTCTCATCAAATCTAAAAGTTCGTCTGAATACATCAATCTTTCTCCTTCAAAAACTAGCTTTTATGTTAAAATAGAGATATCACATTGAGAAGAAAGAGAAAGGTTTATGTCGAGAAGAAAGAATAATTCTAACCAGCAGCCGGAATGGTTTAGCTGGATTTGGATACTTGCAATTATATTTGGTTCTGGAGTGGTAGCCAGCTATCTGATCCCCATTGCTATTTTGGGAGGTATTGGCTACGGAATCTATCGCTACCAAAAGCAGAAAAGAGTTCGTATTGAAGCTAAACAAGCCAGCATTGGCCGTATTGAAGATTTAAAAGCAGAAATTGGGCAGGCTGACCGCCGTATTAAAGAATTAGAAAGCTACCAAGAATACGGCAAGAAGGAAGATTACCATGATTTAGCTCTGCAAATTCTTCCCCAACTCACCTATATCAAAAACGTTGCTAAGGAATTGCGAGATGAAATTCCTGCCTCTGTCTACCAGCGCATTCAGACTAAAATTACTACTGTAACCGAGGAAATTGATAAACAACTGCAAAAGATTGAACGAGAGAAAAGGCAAAAGGAAGCGCAGCCTAAGAAAACGAGTCTAGAAGAGCTAGCCCCAGAATTGGTCGCTACAGTTCGCAATATTCAGATTGACCACGAGGCCATTCTGCAAAAAATCTCTCAATCCGAAAGCAATAATAAGGAAGAGCTGACTGCCATTCATCAGTCCCAGATGGAGCACTACGAAGATATTTTAGAAGGTTACCTCAAAATCAAAGCCTCTCCCAAAGATTTTTACAATGCTGAGGAGCGGCTAGCCAAGGCCAAAGCAGCTATAGAGCAGTTTGACTTGGACCTAGACGAAGCGCTGCGCCAGTTAAATGAAGCTGATTTGAGGGATTTTGACATTAGCCTGCGTATCTTAGACAAAGAAAAGCAAAAAGATACTGGCTTTTAAGCTAGATAAACCAAAGGAGAAACTATGAGCCAAGAATTTAATTTTGATATTGATAAAATTGCTAACAATGCCATCAGCAAAAGCGATAAAACAACAGAAATCATCGAAGCTAACACGACTCAAGGAAATGGCCAGCTAACTTTTCTGGAAAAACTGACTCCTGAGCAACAGAGTGCGATTACGGCTAAAGCTCCGCAGCTGGTGGATAATTTCGTGTCAGACCAAAATGCTTTGCTGGACTTTGGCCAATCTGCTGTAGAAGAGGTCAACGGTACTGTCAATCGTATCTTAGCCGAGCAGAAAAAATTACAAATTCCCCAGGTAGATGAGCTTTTAAAAAATACCAACAAGGAACTCAATGGCTTTGTCGCAAAATACAAGGATGCTCAAGTAGCGGAACTAGACAAGAAGCCTAATTTCCTGGAAAAACTCTTCAAACAAAGCAAAAACACTCTTCAAGAATTCTATTTCGACTCACAAAATATTGAGCAGAAAATGGACGGCATGGCTGCAACAGTCGTCAAACAAGAAGATGTTCTGGCTCGCAATATTGTTTCTGCTGAAATGCTGATTGAGGACAATACCAAATCTATTGAAAATCTCGTCGGAGTCATTTCCTTTATCGAAGCGTCTCAGCAGGAATCCGGCAAACGAGCGCTCAAGCTGCAGGCTGAAGTTGCTCAGCTAGATATGACAACCGTTGACTATCAAGTCAAATCGCAAGAATTAGCCCGAATGACAGAGGTAGTCAATACCTTAGAGCAGCAACACACTGAATATGTCAGCCGTCTCTATGTAGCTTGGGCGACGACTCCCCAAATGCGTAATCTGGTCAAGGTTTCCTCTGATATGCGCCAAAAACTTGGAATGCTCCGTCGCAATACCATTCCAACTATGAAACTGTCTATCGCCCAGTTAGGCATTCTCCAGCAATCGATGAAATCTGGTCAAGTAGCTGACGCCATCTCTAATGCGAATAACGCTGCCCTGCAAATGCTCGCTGAGACCAGCAAGGAAGTCATCCCTCAGCTGGAACGGATTTCCCAAAGCCCTACTATCGCTGTTGAGTCTGTCACTAAGCTAGCAGAAAGCCTCGTTGCACAAAACCAAGGCATTATCGAAGCCATTGATAAAGGACGGGAAAAACGCGCTCTGCTAGAAGCGGCCGTCATCCAATCTGCAGAAACCATCAACAACTCTGTCAAACTGCGTGATCAAAAGATTATCCAAGCCCTGTTGGACCAAGGCAAGGAAGCCCAGAAAGAATTAACTACAGAATAAGTGAAAGAGCTATCCAGACTCTTTCAATCGTAGACAAACGTCAAAATTGATGTTTGTCTTTTTGTATTTTCCAAATTTTTTAGCCAAGAAGACAAAAATACACTCAACTCTTAGGGAGAATTGAGTGCATTTTTTGGAAAAGTATAATTCTTTACAGACTTTTGACTGCTGCAATGGCTGCATCATAATCTGGCTCGGTGTTGATGTTATCAACATATTCAGCGTAGGTCACAGTGTTTTTTTCATCCAAAACTAGGACTGCACGAGCTAACAGATGCCATTCATTGATGAGGACGGCATAGTCGCAACCAAAAGAATGGTCAAAGTAGTCTGATAGCATGACAGCATTTTCGATGCCTTCAGCAGCACACCATTTGCCTTGGGCGAAAGGCAAGTCAACTGAAACCGTGATAACAACGGTATTATCCAAGTCAGAGAGTTCTTGATTGAAACGACGAGTCTGGGTTGAGCAAACGCCAGTATCGATAGACGGTACGATGCTGAGGACTTTCTTTTTGCCAGCAAAGTCAGCCAGAGTTTTCTTTGAAAGGTCAGTAGCCGTCAGGCTAAAATCGTGGGCTGTGTCGCCAACTTGCAGTTGCTGACCTGTAAAGGTTACAGGATTTCCGAGAAAGGTTGTCATTAAAAGTCTCCATTCATATTTTCTAAGATTATTTTACTGCTAATATGGATTTTTTTCGAGTAATTTGTCTGAAAAGACGGCACCCGAATTTGGATGCCGCCTTTTATATTAGAAAACTGAGAATCAATGTACATCTAGCGAATTTTTCGGTCTTATTTAGACAGACCTTCTGCGATCTTTTCTAAGTTGTATTTCATCATGCTGTAATAGCTATCGCCTTCTTCGCCTTCTTCTGCAACAGAGTCAGTGAAGATTTTAGCGTAGATTGGGATATTAGTGTCTTTAGAAACAGTCTTCATCGGACGGTCGTCTACACTTGATTCCACAAAGAGAGATGGCACTTTCGTCTTGCGTAGTTTTTCAACCAAAGTTTTAATTTGGTCTGGAGTCCCTTCTTCTTCAGTGTTGATTTCCCAAATATAGGCAGATGGCACATTGTAGGCCTTAGAGAAGTATTTGAAGCAACCTTCGCTGGTTACAATCATTTTCTTTTCTTCAGGAATGTTGTTGAATTTCTCTTTGGCTTCCTTGTCCAAAGCGCTTAGCTTTTCCACATAAGCTTTAAGATTTTTCTCGTAAGTTTCTTTGTTAGCTGGGTCTTTTTCGCTCAAACGCTTAGCAATGTTTTGAGCATAGATGATCCCATTTTCCAAGTTGAGCCAAGCATGTGGGTCTTCTTTGCCTTTTTCACTTTGGCCTTCCAAGTAAATCACGTCCACGCCTTCGCTGACAGCATAATAGTCCTTGTTTTCTTTCTTCTTAGCATTTTCTACCAATTTTGTGAACCAAGCATTACCGCCTGTTTCCAAGTTGATCCCATTGTAGAAGATCAGATCCGCTTGGGAAGTCTTTTTGACATCTTCAGGCAGAGGCTCGTATTCATGTGGGTCTTGTCCAACAGGCACGATGCTATGCAAATCTATTTTATCGCCAGCTATATTTTTAGTAATATCAGCGATAATGGAATTGGTCGCAACAACCTTGAGCTTGGACGACCCACCAGACGAATTCTTTTGACCAGAGCAGGCAAAAAGAGTGCAGACTGCTAATAAAAGCAGTGATAAAAAACCTAATTTTTTCATGGGATTCCTCCATTAAATTTATTTTAGTTTAGGTCGATTTTTTAGTTTTAAATACCGCTGCTTAGGAGCGATAAAGAATGAGATAAGAAAGATAAGAGCTGAAGTCAGAACAATACTGGAACCTGCCGCGACATTAAAGCTATAGCCGATGAAGAGACCTAGTACAGAAGCTATAGCACCTAATCCAGAGGACAGCAGAATCATGGTTTTTAGACTATTTGCATAGAGATAAGCCGTTGCAGCTGGTGTAATCAGCATGGCCACGATCAGAATCGTTCCAACGCTTTGCATGGCTGTGACAGAAACCAGAGTCAAAAGAATCATCAGCAAATAGTGGTAAAAATTAACCTTCATTCCCATAGCCTTGGCTAAAAGCGGATCAAAGGAAGTCAACAAAAGTTGCTTGAAGAAAATAGCAATGACCAGCAACACCAAGATGCCCACACCAATACTAATCCACATATCGAGGTCTTGCACCGCCAAGATATTCCCAAAGAGGATATGGAAAAGATCGGTAGAACTCTTGGCAACACTAATCAAAATGACCCCCAGAGCCAAGAAGGAAGAAAAAGTAATCCCGATAGCCGTGTCACTCTTGATAATGGAATTGCCCTTGATGTAGGTGATAATAATAGAAGCTAGTAAGCCAAAGGTAATGGCACCGATGAAGAAATTAATCCCCAAAATATAAGACAGAGCCACACCGGGCAGCACCGCGTGAGAGATGGCATCCCCCATGAGTGACATGCCCCGCAGAATGATAAAGCATCCGACGGCACCGGCCACCACTCCAATCACAATGGCTGTAATCAAAGCATTTTGCAGGAAATGAAAGTCATGTAAGCCTTGAATAAATTCCTGAATCATCCTAGGCACCTCCATTCATAAAGAGCTGAGAGCCGTAGGTCTTCTGCATATTTTCTTTGGTGAAGGTACTCTCGGTTGATCCGAAAGCGACGACTTTTTTGTTAAGTAGCAAGACCTGATCAAAATAAGCAACCACCTTGCCCAAGTCATGGTGGACAATCAAAATCGTCTTCCCGTCTTTTCTTAGCTGACGGAGTGTTTTCATAATAATCTCTTCGCTGACCGAGTCAATCCCAACAAAAGGCTCATCTAGGAAAATATAGTCCGCCTCCTGAACCAAGCAACGGGCAATCAAGACCCGTTGAAATTGCCCACCAGACAACTGGCTAATCTGCCGCTCAGCAAAATCTTCTAAACCAACGATTTTCAAAGCCCGAGCAACCTTTTCCCAGTCAGACGCTTTGAGGCGTTGAAAGAGCTTGATCTTAGGATACAAACCCAGAGACACACACTCCTTGACCTTGATAGGAAAATTATAATCAATGTGAATTTTCTGCTCTACATAAGCAATCTTGCTTAATTCTTGCTTCATGGGTTTTCTGTCCAGAAAGGTCTGCCCCTCACTCTCAACAATTCCTAACATACCTTTTATGAGAGTTGACTTTCCAGCCCCGTTTGGTCCGATAATCCCTGTGATAGTCGGTCCTTTTATTGTCAAAGAAGTTGGTTCTAAGGCCAGCTGTCCTTGATAGCTGACACTTAAATTTTTCATTTCAATCATTGTTATACCTCTTTTGTTTTAATATACATTAAAATGAAAATTAAGTCAAGTTAATTTTTAAAAAATCCTTAAAATCAATATAGGAAATATTTGAAAAAAGGAGCTAATTTTGATAAGGTTATATCAAAAGCATGAAAGTGAGAACAAGATGACACGTTTACAAGATGATTTTTATGATGCCATTAATGGTGAATGGGCCAAAACAGCGGTTATCCCAGATGACAAGCCTGTAACCGGCGGCTTCACAGATTTGTCAGATGAGATTGAAAAGCTGATGCTCTCCACTACCGATCAATGGCTGCGGGGTGAGGAAGTTCCTGATGATGGTATTTTGCAAAACTTTATCAAGTACCATCGTTTAGCTGCTGACTATGACAAGCGGGAAGAACTCGGTGTCAAGCCTGTTTTGCCTTTGATTGCGGAATACCAAGCACTCAACTCCTTTGCAGAATTTACCACAAAGATTGCCGAGTTTGAACTGGCTGGTAAGCCCAATTTCTTTCCTTTTGGTGTGGCG
The DNA here is from genome assembly GCF_963529205.1 of Streptococcus cristatus. Classification (GTDB taxonomy): domain Bacteria; phylum Bacillota; class Bacilli; order Lactobacillales; family Streptococcaceae; genus Streptococcus; species Streptococcus cristatus_O. Next base: position 23,735 of record NZ_CAURYF010000006.1, read on the forward strand.
CCTGACTTTATGGACGCCCGTATCAATGTCCTCTGGGCAGATGCACCAGGTACTATTCTCCCAGACACAACCTACTATGCCGATGGGCATCCTCAAAAGGACAAGCTCTTGAAAAAATGGCGTGAGTCTTCCGAAGCTTTGCTGCAAAAATTCGAATTTTCAGCAGAAGAAATCCAAGATTTGCTGGATAAGGTTTTAGAACTGGATGCTCGAATCGCCAAAGTCGTACTATCACGGGAGGAAAGTTCAGAATATGCCAAGCTCTACCACCCTTACAAGTGGGAAGACTTTAAGGCCTTAGCACCGAATCTACCTTTAGATGCCATCTTCACCCAACTCATCGGGCAAATTCCTGACAAGATTATCGTACCAGAGGAGCGTTTCTGGCAGGCTGCCGACCAATTCTACTGCGAAGAGACTTGGCCCCTGCTCAAGGCCGTGCTTATCTTTAACGCTATCGCATCAGCTGAAGCCTACTTGACTGACGAAATCCGTATCCTAGCAGGTGCTTATCGTCGCGCCCTATCTGGAACACCTCAAGCTCAAGACAAGAAAAAAGCTGCCTTTTACCTAGCTCAAGCGCCTTTCAATCAAGCCATCGGGCTCTGGTATGCTGGACAAAAATTCTCCCCTGAAGCCAAGGCCGATGTCGAGCAAAAAGTAGCCAACATGATCCAAGTCTACAAGGAGCGACTCGCAAGCAATGACTGGCTGACACCAGAAACTCGGGACAAGTCCATTGTAAAACTCAATGTCATCAAGCCTTATATCGGCTACCCAGAGGAGCTGCCTGAGCGCTATGCAGACAAAATTGTGGACGAAAATCTCAGCCTCTTCGAAAATGCCCAAAAACTGCGACAAGTGGAAATTAAGTATGGTTGGAGCAAGTGGAACCAGCCAGTGGATTACAAAGAATGGGGAATGCCAGCCCATATGGTCAATGCCTACTACAATCCTCAGAAAAACCTGATTGTCTTTCCAGCGGCTATCCTGCAGGCACCTTTCTATGACCTGCACCAATCTTCTTCAGCCAATTATGGCGGTATCGGAGCGGTTATTGCCCATGAAATCTCTCATGCCTTTGATACCAACGGCGCTTCCTTTGATGAAAACGGTAGCCTCAACAACTGGTGGACAGAGCATGACTACCAAGCCTTTACTGAGCGGACTCAGAAAGTCATTGACCAGTTCGAGGGTCTAGATTCCTACGGTGCCAAGGTCAATGGCAAGCTGACCGTTTCAGAAAACGTAGCGGACTTGGGCGGTATTGCAGCGGCTCTCGAAGCAGCCAAGAAAGAAGTTGACTTCTCTGCAGAGGAATTCTTCACCAACTTTGCCCGCATCTGGCGGATGAAGGGACGCGAAGAGTACATGAAGCTCTTAGCCAGCGTCGATGTCCATGCGCCCGCTAAACTTCGGACCAATGTCCAGCTACCTAACTTTGACGACTTCTTTACGACCTTTGATGTCCAAGAGGGAGACGGCATGTGGCGCAGCCCAGAAGAGCGCGTAGTGATTTGGTAAAGGACTTCAATAATATTTAATTAAACAAAAAACCTGCTCAGGAAGGCCATTAGAGCCTTCCCGAACAGGTTTTTATAGTTCTTTGATTTCTTTCATATAGCCAGCTGTGATGATACCAGCGGGCAGAGCCACAATGGCGATTCCTAAAAAGGAAGAAATCATGGTAATAATTTTTCCAGTCGTTGAAACTGCATAGATATCACCATAACCAACCGTCGTCAAGGAGATGGTTGCCCAGTAGAGGGCGTCAAAAAAATTAGGAAACGTGCTGGGTTCTACATTAAAAATGATAAGGGCAGAGATGAAGATATAGCCGAGAGCCAAAAGGCCCACGATCATCAAACTGTCCTTCTGCTTTTTTAGGACATTGGTCAGTATTTGGATATTTTTAGAATAGCGAATAAACTTAAAGACCCGCAAGATACGAAGCATGCGCAAAATCTTAAAGAGCCGCAAACTATTATTTAACAAAAAGAGAGAAGGCAAAAGGCAGAGCAAATCAGCCAGAGCCAGAAAGGTAAAAGGATAGAGGAAAAAAGAAAGCTTCCCCTTTCCCAATTTATAATCAGCCGTTAGAAGCCGAAGGATGTAGTCAATAATAAAAATAATCGTTGACACAAAATCCAACCACATGAAGATTCCGGTGTGACTTTTGGTGGTCAGGGGGATCAGGCTGACAATAATGGTCAGGAACATAAGCACATCATAGGCTTTTTCAATAGCATTTTCCTTTTGATGAGGCTCAATAATCTGAAATAAAATCTTTCTTGTCATCCTCAACCTCACTTTTTTAAACTTGCTTTCATTCTATCTATTTTTAAAAATAAGTCAAGGTCGATCCACAAAGATTTTCTTCATTCTCTTTCGTCGGTTGCTTTCAAAATCCCTTGAAAATGGTATAATAGATAGAAACGTGTTTAGAACACAGAAAAGATCGTTGGAGAGTAGATGATTATGGCAACTTACAATCACAAAGAAATCGAGCCCAAGTGGCAGAAATACTGGGCTGAGCACCATACATTCAAGACAGGTACCGACAAGGACAAGCCTAACTTTTATGCGCTGGATATGTTCCCTTATCCATCAGGAGCTGGTCTGCACGTAGGACACCCTGAAGGCTACACAGCGACGGATATCCTCAGCCGCTACAAGCGCGCGCAAGGCTACAATGTCCTTCATCCTATGGGCTGGGATGCCTTTGGTCTGCCAGCTGAGCAGTACGCTATGGATACAGGGAATGACCCGGCTGACTTTACAGCAGAAAACATTGCCAACTTCAAACGCCAAATCAATGCGCTTGGTTTTTCTTACGACTGGGATCGGGAAGTCAACACCACTGATCCTAACTACTACAAGTGGACCCAGTGGATTTTCACCAAGCTCTACGAAAAAGGCTTGGCTTATGAAGCTGAAGTGCCAGTAAACTGGGTTGAAGAGCTGGGAACGGCTATTGCCAATGAGGAAGTCCTGCCAGACGGCACTTCTGAGCGCGGTGGTTATCCAGTCGTCCGCAAGCCTATGCGTCAGTGGATGCTGAAAATCACAGCTTATGCAGAACGTTTGCTCAATGACTTAGAGGAGCTGGACTGGCCTGAGTCTATCAAGGACATGCAACGCAACTGGATTGGAAAATCAACCGGTGCCAATGTAACCTTCAAGATTAAGGACACAGACAAGGACTTCACCGTCTTTACGACTCGTCCGGACACTCTTTTTGGTGCGACCTATGCTGTTTTGGCTCCAGAGCATGCACTTGTTGACGCTATTACAAGTGCCGAACAAGCCCAAGCAGTAGCAGACTACAAACATGCAGCCAGCCTCAAATCAGATCTAGCTCGGACTGATTTGGCTAAGGAGAAGACCGGTGTCTGGACAGGGGCTTATGCCATCAATCCTGTCAATGGCAAGGAAATCCCAATCTGGATTGCCGACTATGTGCTTGCAAGCTACGGAACAGGGGCTATCATGGCCGTTCCTGCGCATGATGAGCGCGACTGGGAGTTTGCTAAGCAGTTTGATTTAGAGATTATTCCGGTTCTAGAGGGTGGCAATGTTGCTGAAGCTGCTTACACAGAAGACGGTCCGCATATTAACTCTGGCTTCCTAGATGGTTTGGACAAGGCTTCCGCTATTGACAAGATGGTTGCTTGGCTGGAAGCGGAAGGTGTCGGAAATGAAAAAGTCACTTATCGCCTGCGCGACTGGCTCTTTAGCCGTCAACGCTACTGGGGTGAGCCGATTCCAATTATTCATTGGGAAGACGGCACTTCAACGGCTGTCCCTGAAAATGAACTACCGCTTGTCCTGCCTGTAACCAAGGACATCCGCCCTTCTGGTACCGGTGAAAGCCCTCTGGCCAATCTGACTGACTGGCTGGAAGTGACTCGCGAAGACGGTGTTAAAGGACGCCGCGAAACCAACACCATGCCTCAATGGGCAGGTTCTAGCTGGTATTACCTGCGTTACATCGACCCGCACAATAATGAGAAATTAGCAGACGAAGAGCTGCTCAAGGCCTGGCTTCCTGTTGACATTTACATCGGTGGTGCAGAGCATGCCGTGCTCCACCTCCTCTACGCTCGCTTCTGGCACAAATTCCTTTATGACCTCGGTGTCGTTCCAACAAAAGAGCCTTTCCAAAAACTCTTTAACCAAGGGATGATCTTGGGAACAAGCTACCGTGATAGCCGTGGTGCTCTGGTGGCGACTGACAAGGTCGAAAAACGTGATGGTTCTTTCTTCAATATCGAAACGGGAGAAGAACTGGAACAGGCACCTGCTAAGATGTCTAAATCTCTGAAGAATGTGGTCAACCCAGACGATGTGGTGGAGCAATACGGTGCTGATACACTTCGTGTCTATGAAATGTTCATGGGGCCGTTGGATGCATCCATCGCTTGGAGCGAGGAAGGTCTGGAAGGTAGCCGCAAGTTCCTAGATCGTGTCTACCGTTTGATTACAAGCAAAGAAATCGTTGCGGATAACAATGGTGCTCTCGACAAGGTATACAACGAAACAGTCAAGTCTGTCACAGAGCAGATTGAGGAGCTCAAGTTTAACACAGCTATTGCTCAACTCATGATCTTTGTCAATGCAGCCAACAAGGAAGAAAAACTCTATGTCGAATATGCTAAAGGATTCATTCAATTGCTGGCACCTTTTGCACCGCACTTGGCTGAAGAACTCTGGCAGGCAGTTGCCCAAACAGACGAGAGCATCTCCTATGTAGCTTGGCCAACTTATGACGAAAGCAAGCTGGTTGAAGCAGAAGTCGAAATCGTCGTTCAAATCAAGGGTAAGGTTCGTGCTAAGTTAGTTGTAGCCAAGGACCTGAGCCGTGAGGAACTGCAAGAAATCGCTCTGGCAGATGAGAAAATCAAGTCTGAAATCGCTGGCAAAGAAGTTGTAAAAGTCATTAGCGTGCCGAATAAACTAGTTAATATCGTGGTAAAATAAGCAGTTTGGTGCAACATTATAGTGATTAGAAAAAAGGAGGCTGGGACAAAAGTCCTAGCCTCTCAATTGTCTTTGGATTGTTGAGCAAGACGCAGTGGTTGAGTGGGCTCTACTACGCTGACTTCATCAGCTTTTACAGCCCTACTCAACTGTGCGGAGGTGGGACGACGAAATCGAATTCTAACGAATTACCGATTTCTGTCCCACTCTCTTTTTTGATAGGAATTTTCCCTTAAATCGTCGGACTTTTCTCATTTTCCGACTTTCACTTGCTATCGTCAGTTTTTTATTTATAATAATTATAAATAAAAAGAAAAAAGAAAAGTTTCAGAATGAAAGAACATAAGATTGATAAAAATTTTAGTGGCCGCCTGAATATTTTGCGGGCTGGGGTTTTGGGAGCCAACGACGGTATTATTTCTATCGCAGGGGTGGTCATCGGGGTAGCCAGTGCGACAGAAGATGTTTGGATTATCTTTCTGTCTGGTCTGGCTGCTGTCTTTGCAGGTGCCTTTTCTATGGCTGGCGGGGAGTATGTATCCGTCTCCACTCAGAAGGACTCTGAGGAGGCTGCAGTAGCTAGAGTGCGAGAACTCTTAGAAAAGAATCCCGATATCGCCAGACAGTCCCTCTACGCCTCCTACGTCCAAAATGGTGAGTGCGAGACTTCTGCCCAACTCTTGACCAATCGCGCCTTCTTGCAGGATCCGCTCAAGGCCTTGGTGGAAGAAAAGTACGGCATTGAGGTCGAAGAGTTCACTAATCCTTGGTATGCAGCTATATCCAGCTTTCTAGCCTTTGCCATAGGTGCAATTTTCCCCATGTTGACCATCGTTTTGCTTCCGGCTAGCTATCGGATTCCAGCGACCGTCCTTGTTGTAGCTCTTTCCCTCTTGGGAACTGGCTATACCAGTGCAAAATTGGGACAGACACCCATTAAAAATGCCATGATCCGTAACCTCACCATCGGACTTTTGACCATGACTGTTACCTATCTCGTAGGCCAGTTCTTCTCAATTTAAAAGAAAAACTATTCAGGCCAGCATAATAAAAAGATTGAAAAGAAATGATTTCTCTTCAATCTTTTTTTGTTATAAACTTAGATTAGTTTTGGCCAAGAGCAGCTGCCATTGTTGCTGCAACTTCTGATTCGAAGTCGTTAGCTGCTTTTTCAATACCTTCACCAACTTCAAAGCGAACAAACTCAACTACTGAAGCATTCACTGATTCAAGGTAAGCTTCAACTGTCTTGCTGTCATCCATGATGTACACTTGTGCAAGAAGTGTATAAGCTTGGTCAACTTTAGTGTTGTCAAGCAAGAAGCGATCCATTTTACCTGGGATGATCTTGTCCCAGATTTTTTCTGGTTTGCCTTCTGCAGCCAATTCAGCTTTGATATCAGCTTCAGCTTGTGCAATCACTTCGTCAGTCAACTGAGCTTTTGAACCATATTTCAAGTGTGGAAGTGCTGGCTTGTCAACCATAGCGCGGCTTTCATTGTCTTGATCGATAGCGTGGTTCAATTGTGCCAATTCATCTTTAACAAATTGCTCATCCAATTCTTTGTATGAAAGAACAGTTGGTTTCATCGCAGCAATGTGCATAGAAATTTGTTTTGCAAGAGCGTCATCGCCACCGTCAATCACTGAAACAACACCGATACGGCCACCATTGTGTTGGTAAGCACCGAAGTGTTGAGCATCAGTCTTTTCAACCAAAGCAAAACGACGGAATGAGATTTTTTCTCCGATAGTTGCAGTTGCAGATACGTATGCAGCTTCAAGAGTTTCACCTGAAGGCATTGTCAATGCAAACGCTTCTTCGTTGTTAGCTGGCTTGCCTTCTGCGATAACTTTTGCAGTAGTATTTACCAATTCAACGAATTGAGCGTTTTTCGCAACAAAGTCAGTTTCTGCATTGACTTCAACGATAGCTGCAACGTTACCATCCACATAAACGCCTGTCAAACCTTCAGCGGCAACACGGTCAGCTTTCTTAGCTGCTTTTGCCATACCTTTTTCGCGAAGCAATTCAATCGCTTTTTCGATGTCACCATCTGTTTCAACCAATGCTTTCTTAGCGTCCATGACACCAGCACCAGATTTTTCGCGCAATTCTTTTACAAGCTTAGCTGTAATTTCTGCCATTTTTCTTCTCCTATGTTTACTATTTTTAAATAAAGGGGCTGGGCTGAGCCCCGCCCCTTTAGGTTAATTGACTTATGAAAATTATGCGTTGTCGCCTTCTACAACTTCAACGATTTCTTCGATTGAGTCTGCTTGAGTTTCAGTTGCAGCAAATTCTGCTTCAACAGTCGCTACAGCGTCCTCACCTTGACGACCTTCGATAACAGCGTCAGCCATTTTCGCAGTGATCAATTTAACGGCACGGATTGCGTCGTCGTTAGCAGGGATAATCACATCGATATCGTCTGGATCAGTGTTTGTGTCAACCATCGCAACTACTGGAATACCAAGTTTCTTAGCTTCCTTAACAGCGATTTGCTCTTTATGAGGGTCAACGATGTACATTACATCTGGGATGCGAGGCATATCTTCGATACCACCCAAGAATTTTTCAAGACGAGCACGTTGTTTGTTCAAAAGTGCTACTTCTTTCTTAGGAAGAACTTCGAAGATTCCTTCTTCTTCCATACGTTTGATTTCTTTCAAACGAGCAACACGTTTTTGGATAGTTGTCCAGTTTGTAAGAGTTCCACCCAACCAACGGTGGTTGATGTAGTATTGACCAGCACGTTCTGCTTCTTCTTTTACAGCTTCAGCAGCTTGCTTTTTAGTACCAACAAACAAGATAACTGCATCGTTTGCAGCTGCATCACGCATGAAGTCATAAGCTTGATCTGCGTATTTTACAGTTTGCTGAAGGTCGATAACGTGGATACCGTTACGCTCAGTGAAGATGTACTTAGCCATCTTAGGGTTCCAGCGACGAGTTTGGTGACCAAAGTGAACACCAGCCTCAAGAAGTTGTTTCATTGAAATTACTGCCATGAGTAAATTCTCCTTTTTGTTTTTTTCCTCTTTTAGATTTCAGCTCGCAGAGCTACCAATCGGCAACGGCTCCACAATTCATCTAAAATGAGTATTTTTGCCGTTTAAACGGCATCTACTATCATATCAAATTTTCTCGCTTTTGACAAGTCTTTGGACACTATTTTCTCGCTTTGATTCAGCCCATCTGCTAGCCATCCTTCAAGAAATTCTCACTTAAGTCGGGTCAAGCTCTTGACGAACAGGCCGTTTTAAGGTAGAATAGTAAGAGTTGTGGCGGTATAGCCAAGTGGTAAGGCACGGCTCTGCAAAAGCTTGATCGTCGGTTCAAATCCGTCTACCGCCTTTTTTATCGGTTTAAATCCGACTTTATACTAACCTAAAAGCCTGATTTTTCAGGCTTTTTTTGTTTGTCTTTTTTACGTCATTGGTCAAGTTTAATGAGTTGCAAAGATGCCAGAAGCACCAGTCTTTGTCTAACACCTCAGCGCTGCTAGCAAAAAAGAGCGGAAAATGCTTTCCGGCTCCTTTTAGTGCATTTCAAAATTATAATTCAGCAATTTGGCTGAGGTTGACTTCGGCAACCGTGTCATTTCCAAACATAGAGATAATCATCTTGACCTTATTATTGTCAATTTCCGTGATTTTGCCAGTATAGTTAGCAAAAGCACCGTCAATGATGCGAACTGTATCGCCCACTTTAACATTCAAGTCAAATTCTTGAACCGTTTGTCCCATAGAAATCAGAATGCTACGGATTTCTTCCTCCAAGAGCGGCGTTGGTTTCGAACGGTTTCCGTGTGAACCTACAAATCCAGTTACGTTTGGTGTATTCCGCACGACAAACCAAGCTTCGTCCGTCATAACCATCTCAACCAATACATAACCTGGGAAGCGGTTTTCTTCGACTTCCTTGCTCTTACCGTTTTTCTCGACTTGCACGGTCTGAGTCGGAATTTCCACGCGCAGGATATTTTCCAGCATATTATAGGTCTGAGCACGTTGCAAGAGATTTTCCTTTACCTTATTTTCATAGCCTGAGTAGGTTTGCAGTACAAACCAGCCTTTATCAAAACTGTCCATGTTTTGTCCTTTCCTAAATAAAAAAGCCTAAGGCTTCTGCTTGATATCTAGCCTTATTATACCATAAAATCTAAAATTACAAAGCATTTTGATAAATATTTTACAGACAAATGAGAGTGGGACAGAAATCGGTAATTCGTTAGAATTCGATTTCGTCGTCCCACCTCCGCACAGTTGAGTAGGGCTGTAAAAGCTGATGAAATCAGCCTAGTAGAGCCCACTCAACCACTGCGTCTTGCTCGATAATCCAAAGACAATTGAGAGGCTAGGACTTTTGTCCCAGCCTCATCTTTCTTATGAAAACATGTTGATTATGCGGAAGAGACCGCTGGCAACTACCTTATCAAAAATATAGATGACAACAGCAAAGAATGCTGTGTATTCCATTACGGAAAGGAAATCGGTCCATCTTTCTTTACGGGTAGGCCAAGTTGTATCTCGTAGCAAAACAAAAACATCTTTAATGAATTTCACAACTATCTCCTATCTGGTTTCTTTATGCAGTGTATATTTACTGCAGTGTTTACAATATTTATTCACTTCTAGACGCGTAGGTTTTGGAGTGCTACTAAGTTTGATTGAGTAGTTTCGTGACCCACAAACTGTACACGCTAGACTCGCTTTTTTTAATGCCATGACGCCTCCATTCCCCTTATTATAGCAGTTTTCTACTTCTTTGACAAGCCGTTTAGACGATTAATGGAACCAGCCAGTAATGGTATCCCATAGATTTTTGGCTTTTTCAGTAATCCCAGACTCATCGATAGCTTTCTTGGCATCATCTACCAGGTTTTGCGCCCGCTCTTGGACATCTTTCAGGAAGTCTTTATTTTCGCTAGTCGTATTCGTTTGACCAGTTCCGTAGGTATCGACTGGGGAAATTCCATTTTCCGCGTAAGCATTTTTCTCACCCGAGAAGGAAGTTCCTTCCGTATAAGGCAGGATCGTATTGGCTACATTGCGGAAAATAGCCGAAGCTTCATTGGCACTGGTTCCAGTCAGATAGTGAGTTTCATCCGTCTTAGGGAAGCCCAGCCATTGGCTGATAACCACATCTGGTGTGTAGCCGATGACCCACTGGTCTCCTGACAAATCAGGGTTAAAATCAGTCTCTGTCGTTCCTGTCTTTCCAGCCATTGTATAGCCATACGGAGCTGCATAGACTCCCGTCCCGTTTGAGAAAGTTCCCAGCATCATACTGGTCATCTTTTCCGTAGTCGAGCGGTTGAGGACGCGGGTTGAAGTCTGCCGGTGGGTTTTGACAACCTGACCACTGGCATTTTCTATCTTAGTGATAAGATGGGCATCATTCATAACTCCATCATTCGCAAAAACTGAATAGGCTTGAGCCATCTGAAGCGGATTGGTCGTCACTCCGCTTCCCAGAGCCACACCTAGATTCTGTTCTACCTTGTCCATATTAAGGCCAAACTTTTTGCCGTACTCAAAGGTCTTGCTCACGCCTAATTCATCCACCGTTGAAACCGCGGGGATATTGAGGGATTCAGCCAAGGCTTGATACATTGGAACCGTTGGTGAACTTTGGATATTGCCGTAGTTATTAACCTTATAGTCACCAAAAACTGTCCGACTATTATCTAGTTCCTTATCCGTTGACCAGCCGGCTGCTATAGCTGGACTGTAGGCCACCAAAGGCTTGATGGTTGAGCCTGGGCTACGAGCAGACTGGGTCGCATAGTTGAAAGTCCGAAAAGCAGAGCCATCAGCACTGTTGACACGGCCAACCAGAGCCCGAACACCACCCGTCTTAGGATCCAGTGCTACGCTTCCTGACTCGGCCCGCGTCCCGTCTTCAGCTAGTGGGAAGAGATCGACATTGCTATAGATGACCTGCATGCTGGCTTGGTAATTTTGGTCCAATTCGGTGTAAATCCGATAGCCGTTGTTGACGATTTCTTCCTCCGTCAGACCGTAATCATTGACCGCTTCATTGATAACCGCATCAAAATAAGATGGGTAGCGATAGTCTTCTGACTTACCTTCGTAGGCATCGACTAGCTGACCTCCAATACCAATCGTCGCAGCCTGATCCGCCGTCGCCTGATCAATGTAACCTGCCGCTACCATATTTTGAAGAACGGTGTCACGACGATTGGTCGCATTCTCAATTGAATACAGGGGATTATATAGCTCTGGTCCTTTGAGCATGCCAGCTAGGACCGCTGATTGATCTAGGCTGAGCTGACTGGCAGATACACCAAAATATTTCTTGCTGGCATCTTCCACGCCCCAAACCCCATTTCCAAAATAAGAGTTATTGAGGTACATGGTCAAGATTTCCTGCTTGCTGTATTTTTTGTTAATTTCCAAAGCTAGGAAAAATTCCTTGGCCTTGCGCTCAATGGTCTGATCTTGAGAAAGATAGGCATTCTTGGCCAACTGCTGCGTGATAGTCGATCCACCGCCCGAACGCCCCGCAGTTAAAATAGCTAGGAAGAAGCGACTGTAGTTAATCCCGCCATTCTTATAAAATGATCGGTCTTCTGTCGCAATCACGGCATTCTGCAAGTCCTGACTGATGGCCTCCAATTCGACATAGGTGCCCTTTTGCCCAGACAAGCTGCCCGCTTCATTTCCATCCTTATCATAAATCAAAGTCGTGGCTTTAAGAGCATTCTGCAAGTCTTTGACATTGGTCGTCTTGGCTACATAAAAAAGATAGCCACCAACCACTAGACCAAAGGTCAAGCCGAGAATCAAGAATATCTTGGTCAGATGGAACCTGCGCCAAAAGCGGCGGAAGGGATGCTGAGACAGGGGCTTCTTACGATTCTTACCAGAGCGGCTATAGCTAGGTTCAGGTGTCTCGCCTTCCAACTCCTCAGCAACTTTTTTCTGAGGATGATCCGTTTTAAACATATTGACTAATTTTTCAAATATATCATTTAATTTCTTCATAAAACATATTTTATCACCTTATCCATGCAGACACAAGGCACGACTCCGCTACTTTCTACTCCTTTTAGCTTTCTTTAAGGAAATAGCAGATCTGCTTTCCTCTTTCCAACGAAGCATTTCCAAATGGGCTAGTTTTTGCTACAATGAAAACATGAAATTTACTATTACCATTCCCGCAAGTCTACCTTCAATGACCATCAAAGAATTACTAGAAGGCCAACTGCTCATTCCTCGTAAGATTCGTCACTTTCTCCGAACCAAGAAACATGTCTTGGTCAACGGTGAGTCCATCCATTGGCAAACTTTGGTCAAGCCTGGCGACAGCATTCAACTGACCTTTGACAAAGAGGACTATCCAGAAAAAGAACTACCTGCAGGCCAGCCTCATCTGGTCGAGGAGCTTTATCAGGACGAGCATCTCATCATCGTCAATAAGCCCCACGGCATGAAAAGCCATGCCAATGAGCCGACGGAAGTCGCTCTGCTCAATCATGTTTCAAGCTATGTCGGCCAAACCTGCTATGTCGTCCACCGACTGGACAAAGAAACCAGCGGCGCTATCCTGTTTGCCAAAAATCCCTTTGTCCTCCCCATTCTCAACCGCCTCTTGGAAAACAAAGAAATCTCCCGCGAATATTGGGCCCTTGCCCAAGGGAAATTCCCCAGCAAGACCATCGTATACAAAGATAAAATCGGACGCGACCGCCATGACCGACGGAAACGCCTCGTTGATCCGAAAAAGGGGCTCTACGCCGAGACTCATGTAGCCCGACTCAAGGACTTTGGCAACACGACTCTGCTCAAATGTCAATTGAAAACAGGACGGACTCACCAAATCCGCGTCCATCTCGCCCATCACGGCCATCCCATCATCGGTGACCCTCTCTACCATCCCCAACCCCAAGGTCGCCTCATGCTCCATGCCCATCGCCTAACATTGACTCATCCATTCAGCCTAGAAACCATCAACGTGGAAGCACCGTCAGAGAGTTTTGAAGCAGAAATCAAACGGCACAGAAGCAAGGCTAGAAATCGATAGCTTGCCTGATTGCCGAGTCTCCAAGGCTAGCACTCCAGACACTCAACTAGCTGCAGCCTCTAGAAGAGTCAGATTTTTTACCAAAAAATATAAGTAGCTTCAAAGACGATTCCCTACCGGACATCGTCTTTTTCTTCTCATCTATCTAGCAACTTAGCACGCCAGATATCAACAAGCAGCAATCTTATCTTGATAGGTCATATGCCTTATGCCAAATTGCTACCCAGTCCATCTTTGACTACTAGCACCTCCACCTCGCTTTGAATCATCCTATTTAACCAAAGAATAATCACAAAGTCACAAGAAAAAGCTCAGCCTAGCTGAGCTTTTTGATTATTGATTTTTAAAACGTTCTACATCACGCGCAATGACTAACTCTTCATCTGTCGGGATGACCAGAACTCTGACTTTAGCAGCTTCTGTTGAAATATCTCCTGTAGCACCAAAGAAATTCTTCTCTGGATCAACATCGCAGCCAAACCAAGAGATCCCTTCGATAACCATGCGACGGATAGTCACAGAGTTTTCACCGATACCAGCTGTAAAGATAATGGCGTCTGCTCCATTTAAAACAGCTAAATACTGACCAATGTATTTTTGAATGCGATCCACAAAAATTTCATTTGCCAATAGTGCCTTTTCATCACCCGCACGCATAGCTTCATGAATATCGCGCATATCACTTGATTTCTCTGAAACGCCCAACAGTCCAGATTCACGATTCAAAATTCGACTAATATCTTCTGGCGTGTTGAAGTCATCTGTATGCTGCATCAAGTATGGAATAATCGCTGGATCAATGTCACCCGTACGTGTTCCCATCATAACCCCACCAAGAGGCGTGAAGCCCATAGAAGTATCCACCGAACGCCCCTTATCAACTGCTGTGATAGAAGCACCGTTTCCGATGTGGCAAGTGATGAGTTTCAATTCTTCAATCGGTTTACCCAAAAGTTTTGCAGCTTCGTGGGCTACATACTCATGGCTAGTTCCATGCGCTCCGTATTTACGAACTTTATTTTCAGTATAATACTTAGTTGGCAGTGGATAGCGGTAAGCCTTTTCTGGCATAGTTGTGTGGAAAGATGTATCAAAAACAGCCACACTGGTAATGTCTGGAAGAATTTCCTTGAAAGCACGGATACCGTCAGCATTGGCAGGATTGTGTAGAGGAGCTAGCAGAGACAACTCTTCAATCTTTTTCAACACATCGTCCGTCACAAGAGCTGATTCCTTGAAATACTCGCCTCCAGCTACGACACGGTGCCCAACACCTGTGATTTCATCATAAGATTGAATAATTTCAAATCGTTTCAAATCATCCAATAAAATTTTCACAGCTTGTGTATGGTCAGCAATATCTAAGGTTTGGCGTTCAGAACGACCATCAAATTTAACTGTAGAGATTGAGTCCTTGAGACCAATCCGCTCAATCAAACCTTTAGCCAGCACCTTTTCTTCTGGCATTGAATAAAGTTGCCATTTTACACTCGAACTTCCAGCATTGATAGAAATAGTTTTTGACATCTCGTCACCTCTTTAAGCGTTTTCAAACTATTATATCAGAAATTTGTTCGAATTTCACTAACTTTGACCCAGTTTTGAAAACTTTCACGAAACTTCAAGATTTCATCCTGACTTTGCAAGTCCTGCAAAGGGTAGATAAAAGGCTGGATGTCTGATTCGCCTTGTTTTCTCAGGACAAATATCGTCTTAGCATTCTGTCGGCTCGCGAAAATCTTCTCTGGTAGGGAAATCATTGCCAAGAGCTGGGCACTAGAAAGCAGCCATTTTTTCAGCAGATGACTTTGAGGGCTCGTCAGCAGATTATTTGGCGCGAGAAAGATAGCATAGCCCCCCGGTTTCAAATATTTTAACGATTGTTCCATCAAGAGATGATGGGCGTAAGTATGCTCGTCTGGACTGGCAACCTCATAACGAGCCGCCACGGCATCATCTGGATAATAGCCCACCGGCAAATCACTGACAATCAAGTCGCTTTCTTTCAGAACCTGAGGCCGCACCGCATCTCCTTGAGCAAAGTGTGCCTTAGAATTCATAACTTCGGCAATGCTAGCAGACAAATCAATCAGCAAGTCGTCAATTTCTAGGCCCAGATAATCCATGGTTTTTTGTGTGTGGTTGAGCAGAGTCTCCGCCAAATTGCCTGTCCCACTGCCGATCTCCAGCAAATCGACTCTCTCGTCTTGGGCCAACTGGTCAATCAAAAAACTCAGCAAAAAGCCGACCGAATCCGGTGTGAACTGGTGATTAGCTTGGAGTGGCTCTGTCTGAGAAGCCTTCATGAAAATAAACTGATAAGCCCGACGCCACTCCTCCTTGGTCAAATGCAGGGCACGAAGTTTCTCATTATTTTTCAGAATTTCTTGTAATTCTGTATCTCCGTCCAGATAAATTCCATTCTGCTCAATCAAGGCATCATAAAAATTAGTCCCCAGCACATTTTGGATATTTTGCACGTTTTCTAAAAGTAGATGAAAAGCTCGTTCTATTTTTTCAAATTTCATGGCATCCTCCGTTGTCTTATGATACCAAAAAGAAGCCCTCTTTCCAAGGGCTATCGGATTACAAATCTTTTACATTTATATTAGTTGCTTCTCTTGTCAGTTGAAGGAGAGGGCGCTTTAGTTTTTTTAGTATCTTTGGAGTCTTTAGCTTCTTTGTCCTTCTTCTCTGGCTCCTTTTTGCTCTCAAAATAGAAAGAATAGCTCTTCTGATTGGCGAGTTGGCTACTGACTTCCAGCATATTTCCCTGCCTGCGATAATGGGTGCTCCCTTGGTCGAAGACTAATTGCCCGCTCTCCTCTGTGGCAGTCTCCTTGGTCAAAACAGCCAAGGCATAGGCTTCTGTCCGCTCCCGATTGGCTTGAAAGAGGCGCTGATTGGCCACCTGCCGATTCAGATAAAATTGCAAGAGCAAGCTGAAGACCGCTGCCATGAAGAGGGCATAGAGCAAAATGCCTGCCTTAACTTTTATCTTGAACACGATAGATGTACTCTCTTTCTAAATTATTTTCAAACCGGAAGCGAAAGCGAACAAGGTTCCCCTCCTGACTGATCGGAGCAGCCTTGAGCCCATAGACCATGGGCTGATAGCCACGTCCCGAAGCATCCGTCTTGCGGAAATCATCACTCCGAGATTTGCCCAAAGCTATATTTTTGCCATCCTGTTTGACATAGATTTTGTCGTTTTCGACTCGGTCAAATTGGCTGCGCGATAGCTCCGTCTCCAACTGATCGACAAATAAGAGCCATTCCTGCTGCTTATTTTCCTGTTGATGTCGCAGTTCAAAAGCCAGAAGCTTGGTCATCGACTGAAAGACCAATATACCACCGCTCAAGACCAGCAGGGCGACTAGAGTCTCTAAAAGTGTAAAAGCTTTGATTTTAACGTTTTTTAACACTGAGCACCTTCTCCTCTTGGTGATAGACGGTTAATTGCTGGTCTGTTTTAACCTGGCGGACTGTGATGCCGTTGACTGTCAGATTTTCCTGTCCCGTCTGCATGGCCATCCGAGCAACCCGCAGCACTTCCTCCTCCTGCAATAAGCGAATCTGCTCCTGCCGCGACTGACTAATCTGGCCAAGCAGGAGGCTGGCAATAGCCGCAAAAACCGCCATTGCCACCAGAGCCTCCAGCAAAATGCTAGCCTTCATTCGTCGTCTTTTTAAATTTTCCATTGCCCATATAAAGCTGGTAAACAACCTTTTTATCCTCCGTTTGAAAAACAATCTTGCTGAGCGAAGAATTCCCGCCAGCCTGGTCAAACTGAATGGTCTGAGGAGCATGTTCCTGTAAAGTCTTGGGAAACTCCACCTGCTGGTAGCCGTTGGAGATATTGCGCTCCGAAATGGTCAATTTGATCTTTTCATGTCCAGCCACACTTAGCTTTTGGCTCTCCTGATAAAGATACTCAAATTCCATGAAAAACAGCTGCTCCTGTACTTGATTGAAACCAGCCTGGACAGAGCCAGATAAACCTAATAAAATGAAACTGACCACAAATAAAGCCAGGAGACTTTCTAACAGCGTAAAAGCCTTAATCCGCAACTGCACGAACTTCACTGCTGTTTTTTCCATAGTAAGCCTTATAGGATGCCACCTGCTTATCGGTAATCCGACCATCGGCAACTAATTTTCCTAGAGTAGCTTTTTCATTAACATTCTTCAATTCATAAAGCTCAGCCTGACTTTCTACCACCTTGACTACAGCCGCATTGCCCGTATCTGAAACAGCATCCTTCTGCTTGGTCAAATTTGGGACAAACAAGAGCATCAAGACACTGATGATTAAAAGGACGACTAACATTTCCACCAGAGTGAAGGCTTTAACTTTCAAAGTTTTTAATTTTTTCATAATTGAATCTCCATATTCTGATAAATTGGCAGCAACATGGCTGCATAAAGCAAAACAATAACAAGGGCGACAAAGACAAAAACGAGAGGCTGAATCAAATTCATGGCCCGATTGATTCTCAGGAAAAACTCCTCCCAAGTCTTTTCGGCATACAGTTCCAATTCGTCACCCAACTTGGACTTGACCTCGCCGTATTCGATGATTAAGGCCAGCTCTTTCTTAAAGAAGGGATAGGTGCTGACCTTCTCGGCGTAGCCCTGACCTGCACCCAGAGCCGTCTCCAAGTCTCGTCCCAGCTCCTGAAAGAGCTGAGAAGGCTGGTCCTGCATGATGAGAAAGATCTGACTCAATTCCAATCCTTGCCCAATCATATTTCCCCATTCACGCGCATAGTAGGCCGTCAGATAAGCCCGCACTAAGGTGCCAACAAAAGGAAACTTGGCCAAACGGCTGAAAAATCTCATCTTAGAGCTCTTGCGATAATAGAGCCAGCCACCGCAAATCAGCAAGCAATTCACCAGAGCGCCTCCCAGAAAGATCTGCGGTAGATAATGAATGAACTGAGTGGCCATATTTTGACTGTCCAGCTGAGGCAAGAGATAATTACGCAAGCCCAGCATGATCAGTACTAGAAACCCAAGCAGCATCAGGGGATAAGTCCCCACCTCAATCAATTTCTTACGGACCTTGGATAGATTTTCCAGATAATCTTCGATTTTACCCAAACTAAGATTTAGATTTCCGTGCAACTCAGACAAAGATAGCTGGGTGACCACATTATCGGAAAAGCCCAAACGCTTCATAATCTGGGAAAATGACTGGCCAGCAGCCAAACCCGAACGCATTTCCGCGACATAGGCCTCCTCTAAAAGGGCACTCCGCCGCAGAAAATCAACAATCTCCGCCAAATGAAAACCACTGGTGAAGAGATTACGAAACAGCTCGATAATTTTCTTTTGCTTAGGCGTAGATAATTTTTTCCGCCTGCCTCTGATCAGCTGTGATATGTCCATCTGCAAAAAGCTGGTCAATCTGCTGGTTCCAGAGACTGGCTTCGTGCTTTTGATAGTTTTGGTTGACAAAGTCGATCACACCTCCTCCCCCGATTAAACGCTGGTAACAAACGCCCTGTAATACCATGCGCAGCTCATCCTCACTGACACCCAGCTCTAACAGCCGCTCATAGACTCCGCGAATACTCTTAGCATGGATAGTTGAAAAGACCGTTGCCCCTGTCAAACTAGCCCTTACCACCGCACGAGCCGTTTCTTGGTCTCGGATTTCACCGATAATCAAGAGGTCCGGTCTGTGACGCAGAGATAGCTTGATGAGGCTGTCATAGGTCATCCCGATAGTTTCATTCAATTGAAGCTGGAGCATATTTTCCTGCTTGATTTCCACAGGGTCTTCGATAGACATGACCTGTTGCTGCCCAAATCTCATCTGAGCCAGCTGGTGCATCAGCGTCGTCTTTCCACTGCCAACTGGCCCTGAAAACAGATAAAGGCCGCGAGAATTTACTTTTTTACGAAGATCAGGCAGATTGTCAAACCAGAAACGCAACTCACGCTCCTCATCGTGTAAGAGCCGAATCACCAAGCTCTCATAGCCACGGTAATCGCCGACGGTCGAAAGACGGAGCGAAACTGTGACCTCTCCACAATCATAATCGCAGGACCCTAACTGGCTGCGCCTCTTCTCTCCAACATTCATGCCTGAGACAAACTTAAAATGGCTGATGACTGACGATAATAAATCAAAATCATAGGTCTGAATGAAGCGCCGCTCATCTCCCACCCGCATATAAAGCTCATAGCAGGAACTCTTGGGAATCAGATAGACATCTTGAGCTGCTTCCTGCCTGGCCAATTGAATCATTTCCTTTGCAATTTTTTGAACCATAAGTCCTCCTCACCTTACTATTCGCACAAAATAAGAAAAAATAAAAAAAGAATGAAGAAATTTTCTTCATTCTTTGACTTCTATCTTATCTAGCCCGCACTTTAATTTTGCAAATACGGTGTTTTTCAGTAGCATTTTGCTTGCGGTAGCCTGGACGATACTTGCTCTTGGGGATCTTGCTTTCATTTTCTAACAAAAGCAGGGAGTGGTATTGCTGAATATCTTCATTGCACTCCTCACACCAACGTTGATCGGCCGGATCCCAGAAAATCGTCATAAGATCACTGCGGCTTTTATAAAGTGGCGATGCTTCAGACATCTCTAGCCAGCGGTTCTTATAGTATTTGAGGGCAGTATAATAATCATCGAAATACCTTTTCTCAATGATATCGTCCTCCCAACCGTCTAAAAACCACCAGGGCTCATAATCGCCATACATTTCTATTACGCTGTACATACCTGTCCCCTTTTGTATCCTATATTATATATAAAATTCTTTGATAACGAAACTATTTTGCTCGTAGGCTTTATAATAGTTCGTTTCTCATCAAAGAAAAGTAAAGAAACAAAAGGGAGTGTCCTTTTTTGTGCTTATTTCCAATTCAGATGCACATGCTCTTTCATTTCCTTATAGGCCGTATCAATCCGATCTTTGGTCGCCTGATCCAGCTGATTGCGATATTTTCCACCCTCGATGAAATCTTCTAAGATAAGGGTTTGATAAGTGTAAAGCGGGTAACCCTCTGGTGAGTAAGTTCCCTTTTCCACACGGCTGACCCAGCTTGGATGTGCCTGAGCTGTTTTGATAATGGTCCCCTTGTCCGTCTTTTCAATGGTCACATCCATCAAGACGCCACGCTCGGTCCATTCAGCCGTGTCCACACCAGCCATGGTTTCAATCCGCTGGTTAGAGATAAAATTCCCCATGGAGTAGATAATCAGCTTCTTCTGACCATCTTTTTCAAGGACTTCTGAAGGTTGCACCACGTGCGGATGCCCGCCAAAAATGATGTCCGCTCCCCAGTCCACCATCTTGTGGTAGAGCTCGATCTGCTCCTCATTTGGCTCCAGCTGGTATTCGACACCCGTCTGTGGCATGACTACTGTAATGTCCGCTTCTTTCTCCGCCTGCTCAATCTCCGCCTTCATCTTCTCTTCATCAAAGGTAGACAGGTGATGATCGACCTCCTCCTGTCTGAGATTGGACTCCAAGCCATTAAAACCATAGGAGTAAGCCAGAATAGCAATCTTGATGCCTTTTACTTCTTTGATCAGGATAGGCGATTTATCCCTATTTTTGTGAATATAGACACCGACTGGGCTAATCCCGTGATCTTCAAAGGCTTTGGCAGTCGTAAAGACTCCCTCCAGCCCTGAGTCTAGGATGTGATTATGGGCTAGATCCACCACTTGGTAGCCAGC
The DNA here is from genome assembly GCF_963529205.1 of Streptococcus cristatus. Taxonomy (GTDB): domain Bacteria; phylum Bacillota; class Bacilli; order Lactobacillales; family Streptococcaceae; genus Streptococcus; species Streptococcus cristatus_O. The sequence continues at coordinate 44,471 of NZ_CAURYF010000006.1, forward strand.
ATCTTTGATGGCGGGAACAACAGCCTCTGGAGCATTGAAAAGCGGATAGCCTGCCAAAGGATAGTCCGAACGAATGGTCCCTTCAAAATCCCCTAAGACCAAGTCGCCTTGCTGGAGCCAGTCCTTGACATAGGTGAAATTTTCCGAAAAATCATAGCTGCCATCTACCTTTTGAGCGCTCATATAAAGCCCATCGTGGTACAAAAGGTCGCCATTCGCCATAATGCGAACCGTTTTTGAGTCATCCTTCTTTCCTGCTACCGAGGAGGACTTGGAAGCATCTTTAGCAACATTCCTATCTCTTCCCTTAGGCAGCCCCATGATGCTTTGGAAGAATAAAATGGCAGTCGCTGATACAAATACCGCTCCCAGCAGGGCAAGGATAAAGGCACGGTTGCTTAATGCTACTTGTCGCTTGGTTCCAGATCTTTTCTCCATTTTGCCAACCTCCGTATTACTTATATTTTATCATAAATTATCCCCCCAAGGGAATAAAAAAGAGTCTGGGACAAAAGTCCTAGCCTCTCAATTGTCTTTGGGTTGTCGAGCAAGACGCAGTGGTTGAGTGGGCTCTACTACGCTGATTTCATCAGCTTTTACAGCCCTACTCAACTGTGCGGAGGTGGGACGACGAAATCGAATTCTAACCAATTACCGATTTCTGTCCCACTCTCTAAATATCAGGCCGAGCTCGGCATCAAGGACTGCAAATACCAGCGATAAGCCACCCGATAGTGATAGGCATTAAAAAACTTCATCTCCCCAATACCATAGCGCATCAAATAGTAAATCAGATAACGCAGATGCAGACTTTCCCACTCCATACTAGCCTTTTGACAATGAGCATACTCATCCTCAAGCTCCCCATAGTAATCTCTGAACTGATTATAAATTTCTTGAATTTCCATTATAACTCCAATCTTTTTGCTTTAACACTAGTTTATCGCAAAAAGGAGAGGTTTTGGGGCAAGAATCTTATCCTGTCTCATTTTAGAGCTGAAAGGTAGGGTTAGTCACTAGAAAATGACATTTCAGGGAATATTTTTGACATTTGGGGGTTGGGATTTTTTTCAAGCAATGTGAATAATCTTAATCTCGCTTAAAAATATCCCTAGTGTAGACTTTTTCTTTTACATCTTCTAAGCTTTCATCAAAACGATTAGCAATAATTACTTGACTAAGTTCTTTAAATTTTTTGAAGTCATTAACTACCTTACTACCAAAGAAAGTAACGCTATCCTCAAGCGTTGGCTCATAAATAATAATGGTGACACCCTTGGCTTTCAGACGTTTCATAACACCTTGAATAGAAGATTGCCTGAAATTATCTGAATCACTTTTCATTGTCAAACGATAGACACCTACAGTAATATCTCGCTCCTTAGCTGGTTCATAAGACTCATTGCCAACATAAGCACCAGCAAGATCTAAAATTCGATCAGCAATATAATCTTTTCTTGTACGATTACTTTGTACAATCGCTGTCATCATATCCTGAGGAACATCAGAGTAATTTGCAAGAAGTTGCTTGGTATCTTTAGGAAGACAATAGCCACCATAACCGAAGGAAGGATTGTTATAGTGAGAACCAATCCGTGGATCCAAACAAACTCCATCAATAATAGCTTGAGTGTCCAGCCCCTTCATCTCAGAATAAGTATCCAGCTCATTAAAATAAGAAACACGCAAAGCAAGATAAGTATTCGCAAAAAGCTTTACTGCTTCAGCTTCTGTAAAACCCATATACAATGTATCAATATCTTCTTTTAAAGCCCCTTCTTGAAGCAGTCCAGCGAAAGTTTCGGCAGCACTTACCAAGCGCTCATTATTTTTATCTGTTCCTAAAATAATTCGACTCGGATACAGATTATCATAAAGCGCTTTTGACTCCCGCAAAAACTCAGGGCTAAACAAGATATTTTCAGTCTGAAATTTCTTTCGTACTGACTCTGTATAGCCCACAGGAACCGTACTTTTAATCACCATGATTGCCTCAGGATTATATTTCAGCACTGTTTCAATAACTGACTCTACGGCAGATGTATCAAAGAAATTCTTTTTCGGATCATAATTCGTCGGAGCTGCAATGACGACAAAGTCTGCGTCTCTATAAGCAGTCTCTGCATCTACGGTTGCTACCAATCCCAACTCTTTCTCGGCTAAATACTGCTCAATATAATCATCTTGTATGGGCGATTTCTTGGCATTAATCAAATCAACCTTCTCTTGAATAATATCAACAGCTGTTACCTGATGGTGCTGTGCCAATAATACAGCTATTGAAAGACCGACATAACCTGTTCCTGCTACTGCTATTTGTTTTCTCATAATTTTCTTTTTTCTATTTTTCTATAAAACCAATACAATATTATTTTCTCTTAAATTTTCTTCTATAAAGCATCGAAAAAATACAAGAATAATAAAAGATTCCTATAGCTATTTTTACACATAGACTATAAAATAAAGAAATACCTTGCCACTCTATATTATATAAAAACATGAAGAGCGGTAGTCCCGTGATAGAAATTAAAACAGCTTCTAAAATATATTTATGAATTTTAAATTCTTTATTCACTCTAATAGTCTGAAATACTGTTACTGCAATTTCTGCTCCCAAAGTAGCAAACGCTGCACCAACTGCACCTATAGAAGGAATCAAAAAATAATTAATTATAACATTTACTAACGCTCCAACCATTACAGATTGAATTAAAATAGAATCCTTTTGAAGCGGCAAAAGATACTGAGTTCTAAAAACATTTGAAAAAGCTAAAAATAAGCAACTAGGTAATAAAATCAAAAATAATATAACACAGATTTCAAATCCCTTTCCATAGAATATAGGAACAAACTCTTTTGATACTCCCATAATTCCAAAACTCATTGAAGAAGAAAGAAACATTACAAATCTGATACTTTTTCCTATTAAGATTTTACTTTGCTTCTCATCTTTTTTTACAAGATTACTAACCTTGGGCAACATAACATTTCCCAAGGCAGTAATAAAAGCCATCGGAACTTGAATAATTCTTTCAGCCGATTCATAAAATCCCAACTGTTCATTAGAATTCATAGCCCCTAACATAATTTTAGCCATTATTTTATAAATACTCACAGCTAGCACTGTTACAAAAAGAAATAGATTTGGTTTTAAATGACTCAATACTTCCTTCAAGTTAGGTTTATAGAATGAAAGTTTGCGTATCGCATCCGGCCATAAAATAATCTGGGTAAGTAGGAGATTACTACAAAGTAAAAATGTATACATTGGTAAATCAGATGATTTTTTAACAAATATAAATATAGATGCTGTAACTATTAACTTAGAAAGCATATTTCTTATAGTTGTTTTTTTAAATTCTTCAATTCCCCAAAAAAACCAATTTATGTCAACAGATGCTGACAATGTATACATAAAAAAGAGAGAACTCAATAAAATATTATTAGATATAAAAAATATATAAAATAAGTAAATACAGTTTATAAATACCCCTAATATCAATTGTAAGCTATATATATTCCAAAAAACCCGACTACACCTTGTAATATCATCTCTATTCTTAGCAATTTCCCGACTACCATAATTATTAAGACCAAGCATAATAAATATCACATAATAATATGCTATTGAATTATGGTAAGAAAATTCTCCAAGCGCTTGAGGCCCCAACACCCTTGAAAGATAAGGTGTAGTTAACAAAGGAATTATTAATAGTAGCACTTGATAGAGAGAACTATATATAAAATTTCTTCTCAAAGTAATAACATTCTCACTTTCTTATCAGACAACTCTTTTAAAAAAATCTTTTAAAAATAATAATCTAGCGCCTCTCCCTCTAAAAATCAGCCACATAAATTGATAAAACATTATCTTTAAATTATAATTCGAACTGTATATAAAATAATAAACTGATTTTTTTAAATTTCTAAAATACCATTCAGCTGAATCAATCAACAAGTGTTCCGCTTCAACTTTTTTATATATACGCCTTTTTTCTTCCAAGGTTTGAATAATGAAACTTATTGGAAACGCTTTTTTAGATATATTAGAATCGTGAATACGATAAGCAGCCACCGCTTCATTAAATATATATACATCGCCAGATAGAATGCCGTTCAAATATATACAGGTATCATTAACCATTTTGAATTTATCTATTCCCGATTTTTTTAATAAGTCGGTATTAAAAAAACTACTTAGGGTTGACTGAGGCTTCGGATAGTTATAATCAAAATATTGTAAATATTTCTCTTTCTTTACTAGTCCTTCTATATTTAAATCTACTTTATTTAAAAAACATCCATTAGAATATGGGATTGTTGAAGCTATAAACGCTCCTATATCCTTATTAGTTTCAAATACTTCTTTGACTAATTCAAAAATACTAGAATTAATATAAAAATCATCATCATCCATAAAAGCAACTACACTTCCTCGAGCAATATATAATCCTTTAAAACGAGAAATATGGGCAAATTGTTTTGCATGATTTTTTTTATAAACTATACAAATATTAGAGGGAAGCCGCTGAGACATTTCTTTTATGACTCGTTCCGTCCCATCAGTAGAAGCATCATCAATGACAATTAATTCTAAACTAACTTTTCTCTGTGGAATAATACTCTCAATAGCTTCTTGTAAAAATTTCTCTCTATTATACGTTGGAATAACAATAGAAATATCTATATCACTCATATTTTATCCTACAACTTACTTATTAATTGCTCTATCCCTAAATCACTATACTCTTTAATTTGCTCATAATTATAATTATCATTTAAGTATTCTTTTTCAAATGTTCTAATTTTATGAGAAATTACAATTGGTATTATTTTATTGTCACTACATAGTCCCATAATCATTGCATGCATACGTCCCGTTAGTATTACTTTTGAGCGACTGAATAAATTAATTAAATCATCTATTTTTTGTGCCTCGCATAGTTCAACCGAAATTTCTTTTGTCTCTAAATATTTTTTAAAATTCAAACATTCTCTAGCATCCGACGTTGTAGTTGCTGACAGCACTATTTTATAATCGTTATTATAGAATTGCCTTACTTTATCATACAAGTCAGTATAGTAATTATCTTCAGTTATCTCATAACCAAAAGAATGTCTCGCAACTTCGTAATTATATGGCATAACTACCATTATATTCTCTTTTCTTTTATTTGGAACGATAAGACTAAATGCAACATCAGGAGATACTACTGCTTTAACGTTAAACAGCTCCTCAAAAGCTTGTTGACTTTCTAAATCACGACAATTAATAAACCTCGCATATTTTATTCCTTTAGAATATCTATTGATTTCACTCTGAGACAAATTGGAATCCACTCCTACTCCATAAATAAATAATGGAATATTATTTTTTCGAGCTATACTAGACCAAAAATTAAAACAATATGAAAAAACTGTTTTATGTTTTATTAGCTGCCCTCCACCTATGATAATTCCTGAATAGTCAGCCAAATTAATGCGAGAAAGTGTCCTCTTAAGATTTCGTTTAAAGAGAAAATGATATTTCAAAAAATTAGGTGCTTTTCGTTTGAATTTTTGATAACTAGTGACGGTAGTAACATTATAATTCACTCTCTGCTCTTTATCTAACGCATAACCAATATTATTGACTTCTATATTTTTCTTCTCAAGATATCTGCTAAGCATATTACTTAGAAGATTATCACCCAAATTATCACTATTAAACTGATTTATTAATAGAACTTTTTTCATAACTTTACCTTTCAAACGGATACACTCTTACTAATTTTTTATCAATACTCATTTAATATTGGTATGACAACAAAAATCATCATCAGAATAGGACCAGACAATAATGGATTTAAAAAACCTAAAATAGTAAATATTATCCATGTAGCTATCATTGAATTTTTCTCTAACATATTTTTACTAGTATTTATTGTATATATAGCAATAATCGCATAGTTCAAAATTATTATTAAATTTCCTAAAATACCAAATCTAGCTAAATCATCTGCCCACTGCATATGACCACCTATACGCCCTGAAACATGATCTTTAAAATTAATCCCTAAAATCGGACTACTATAAAATGACGCCATAGATTGTGATGCTAACATCTCTCTTCTGGATAGTGTATCAGTATGCTCATAATTTCCAATTAACACATTAGCTATCGCTACTATTTTGTTATTAGTACTCCAATAAAATATATTTCTATTAGCCAGTGCATACAATTCATCTGATATAATACCTCTCAATACATATAACAATCCACTTATCGAAAGAAAAGCTAGACGAAATATTGCCCCTCTTTTATTTATAAAAACAGAAATTCCTATAGATAATATTGCCACAACAACCGATGTAACTAAATTACATAGAATCAAGCATAACATTACTGAACTGAATATAAAAAACAAACCAAAAACACTTTTAAAATCAGTTTTTTTAAATCTATTAAATATCAACATTAATAACGGTCCAGTCATAAAAGACAAAGCATACATAAGCTGAAAATCTCCTACACCTATTAATTTTATACTTCGTTGCGTATTTCTAATAGCTTGAGGATCAACTTTAAATATATAGTAAAAAGATACACCAATCGTTATTAAAATAGACAGTAAGGCCAAATGGACTAACCTTTTTTGTTTGTATGCAGGCAACCCCTTTATATATATATATATAATAGGAAAGATAAGGAACTGATATCTCTGTATTACTGCTTGCATAGGACTATAGTAATTCAAATTAACTTGATCTGCAATAATCGTTCTCAATAACGTTAATAAAAATATACCTAAACTCAAAATACTTAAGTTAAAAGTTTTATGAAAAAAACCTTTAATTCTAATTGCCGAAACGTACCAACAAATAAAAATAATTACTTGTACAAATTGAGGAAGCAAATCAGATATTATATTAATGTACTGTAGCATTACTAAAATTTGTAAAAGACAAAAAGTAATATCAATTTTAAATCTATGTTTCAACTTAATTTCTTTCTACTCATTAATTTTATTGCCATAAATTCTATACAATTGAGGAACAATTGTCTGTAATGAAAAATTTATTTTTAATTCATTTAAATCATTTGGCACAAAACGTTCAGATGCAAATTTACTTACAGCTGTACACCAAACTTCTAGGTTATTCTCTAATACACTTACTTTATTTGTTACATTTATTTCTTTAGGAAAATTATCAGATATAATTACAGGTACATTTGCTGCTTGACATTCTAAAGGAACCATCCCAAATCCTTCTGATTTAGACGGCATCACACATACATCAATCGCATGTATCAATACATCTAAATCATTTCTTACGCCTAAATTAATTACCCGTTCATCCAAACTATTTTTAGTTATTTTTTCTTTTACCGCGGATGGTAAAGAATCTTTACCAATTAAAACAAGTTTATAGTTATGATTATTTTTCACCATCTCATGTAATATATCAATAACAAATGGAACTTCCTTTAAAGGAGTCATATTGCTAATATGACCCAGTAATATTGTACTATCTTCAATACCTAACTGATGACGAACCTTCTCTCTCAGTTCTATATTTTCACTATATTTTTCGACTTCTAATGGATTAGGTAATATATCGAAATCATGAACTCTCAACAAATCAAACCAAACTTTAGCTGCATTTGTTGAGCAAGCAATAAATTTATTTGCCCAAAATTTATTTAAATAAACTAATGGTATATTGCGAATACTGCTAATTTTTTTATTACCTAACACTGCACTATGTACATGTAAAATTCGTAAAGGAACTTTATATTTTTTTGCATAATATAAAAATGGAAAAGCAAAATTCGCTGAGTGTAAATGAACACCATCATATCTATTACTATACTTTTTAAAAAAACCTCTCACTTTGTATATAAAATTTAATGGAGATAGTTTCTTTTCTCCTTCATTAATATAAAAGATTTTACCTCCATATTTTAATATTTCACTTTCATATGAAGGTGAAATTTTTTTAGTAAACAAAAAATCAAATTCTACATTCTTATGAATATTGTATTTATGCCATGCCACTAGTACTGATACAATACCTGAACTAATACCAGCATGATCATATATTTGGAGAATTTTCACTCAACATTTCCTCATTTTATTTTTAATATTTTGATTACTCCCCATAAGAAAATATGAAAAGCACTCCTTATTCTACTTAAACTCTCTATTTCTCTATATAATTCCCAATGATACTTTATCAGTGATATTTTGTTGCTTGATATCGAATTGTTTCGAATTCTATACTGCATAAGTACTTGATTCAAACCATAAATATACTCTGTTTTTTTCAGAATTTGAAGCCAAAGTGCATCATCGTTCCTTTTTCTTATATCGGGTACTTCAAACTTTCCTAGTTCCCTTACACTATACATAACTGTAGAATTACCAACAGGACAATCCAGTAAAATTCTATTATAGTTTGCTTTGGGAAGCGTTTTAATAATTCTATCTGTTTTTTCCCCTGATTCACTAATCTGTTCATAATCAGTGCAAGAGAAAGAGATACTATTCTCATGCATAAAGGACAGTTGTTCACTTAATTTTTCAGCAGTCCACACATCATCTGAATCTAAAAAAGCCATATACTCCCCTTTGGCTTCTGCCATTGCTTTGTTCCTAGCAACAGCTGCACCAGAATTTTTATCCAACTTTATATACTTAATCCGGTTGTCTTTTATAACATATTGATTTACCACTTCTTCTGTATTATCACTGGAACAGTCATCAACAATTATCATTTCCCAATTGTGATATGTCTGTGACAAAACCGATTCTATAGTTTCTTCTATAAAATTAGCAGAGTTAAATGTAGGAGTAATAATTGATACTAAACCATCTATCATCTATGTCCTCCTTATCTTAAAATTTCAAATATTATATTTTTATATGCATTAATAATATACTCAACTTCCTCATCGCTGAGCTTAGTGTGTAGAGGTAATGTAATTTCATTTTCAAAATAGCGATATGCATTTGGATAATCTTTGATATCAAAGCCTAAATCCGTATAGGCTGTTAACATTGGAAGTGGCTTATAGTGTACATTACAGGCAATACCCTTTTCTGCCATCTTCTGAATAATCAAGTTACGTTCTTCTAAACTGATTCCTTCAACATGTGTAACATACAAGTGTCTAGATGACTGATAGTACGCCTCCTCATGTTTCAGGGGTGAAATAGGCGTACCTTCAAATGCCTTATCATATTGAGCAACAATCGCTTTTCTTCGTTCCAGTAATTGAGGATATCTTTTTAATTGTACTAACCCAATTGAAGCCATGATATCTGTCATATTACACTTATAGGCCGGTTTTACAATGTCATATTCCCAGGCTCCTAATTGAGTTTTCGCTAATGCGTCTTTGGTCTGACCATGAAGTGATAAAATCTGAAATTCTTTATACAATTCATCATCATCAATACCAGGATGTGCTTTCCATGTGACACTGCCTCCTTCTGCTGTTGTAAAGTTTTTTACAGCATGAAAAGAAAATGATGAAAAATCAGCAATATTACCAGCAGGAACATTTTTGTACGTTGCGCCTAAGGCATGAGCGCTGTCAGAAATAACTACAATCCGATTAAAGACATCTTGCAACTTACCAGTCGCTTTAAATAGATGCTGTTTTGCAAAAACAATGTCGAAAATTCTATCATAATCACATATAATTCCTGCTAGCTCTACAGGAATAATCGCTTTCGTATTGGATGTAATGGCTTCTTCAAGCAAGTCATAATTCATTTCAAAAGAATTTTCTTGAATATCAACCATAACAGGAGTCGCACCTACATGAGTGATAACACTGCAGGAAGCTGTATAAGTCATCGCCGGAACAATGACTTCATCTCCTTCACCAATTTCTAAAACTCGCAGAATAAGCTCCAAAGCTGCTGTAGCAGAGTTTAAACATACCGTACGATTAGTATGGGTATACTCTGATAAGCGTCTTTCTAATTCTTTTGTTTTAGGTCCGGTTGTAATCCAACCTGAACGTAAGGTATCTGCAACTTCAGCAATTTCTTCTTCTGTAATATCTGGGGGTGAAAAAGGGATATTATATTTTGTCATAATGGATTACTCTCCTATTTAACTACTTCCACTACTGTCTGAATCATGATTTTTAGATCATTAATAAAACTAAACTGTCTCAAATACTCTAAATTATAGTGCATTTTTGCGGGTAAAACTTCGTTCACATATGCGTCATCAACCGTTAAACCACGTTCGACACATCTATTGATTATAATATCTTCATCTTTGAACGAAATGCTTGCTGGAGAGGTTATCCCAGCTGGCAATAATAAAGTTGCTTTCATTTCATCTGTATACTGATCGGTATATTTAGGAACTTCCGGTCTGGTACCAACAAAACTCATATCTCCTAATAATACATTAACCAATTGTGGCAGTTCATCTATCCGATATTTCCGAATAAATTTTCCAATTTTAGTAATGCGATTATCATTGTGAGAAGTTACAAGAGAACCTTTTTTATCCGCTCCCACTACCATAGTTCGAAACTTCCAAATTTTAAATTCTCTGCCATATTGTGTAATTCGGACTTGTTTATAAATAGCTGGGCCTGAACTATCTATTTTTATCCAAATCCCAATTATCAAGATAACAGGAGAAAATAGGATGAGAAGTACCAAAGCTAGTAAACGGTCCATTAATAATTTACAAAACAATGATGTTCGTTTATTATTCAACAATTTATAATAACGTTCTACATCTTCATTTCTAAGCTGAACTGGCAAATCTTCGAACTTTATCATTTATACTCCTACTGTTGCGCAAATTTTATTAATTTAGCTTTCAATTCTGCTCCATCTAATTTGGAAATAGAAGCAATAAAAGCTGTTACTTCTGAATTAGGTAAAGCTTGAACATTTCCTACAAATATTTTTTCATAGATTTGTTCGTCAACTCGCTCTTCGGTAGAGAGCAATTCCTCATATAATTTCTCTCCTGGGCGAATTCCAGCTTCTACAATTTGGATTTCCTCTTCCGTATGACCGCTCAAGGTAATCATTTTTTTAGCTAAATCTAAAATTTTAACTGGCTCACCCATATCTAACACGAAAATTTCTCCTCCATGCATTAGCGCACCCGCTTGAATAACAAGACGACTTGCTTCAGGAATAGTCATGAAATACCGTGTCATTCGGAAATCTGTGACGGTAATTGGACCACCGTTCGCAATTTGCTCCTTGAACAAAGGCACTACACTACCTCGACTGCCTAAAACATTCCCAAAGCGAACCGCTGCAAACAAGGTCTTCCCTTCCTCATTCAAACTCGTAACGATCATTTCTGCCACACGTTTTGTAGCTCCCATGACGTTTGGAGGATTCACAGCCTTATCTGTAGAAACCATTACAAATTTTGCAACTCCAGCTGCTTTCGCAGCTTCAGCCACATTTTTGGTTCCATAAATATTGTTTTTTACTGCTTCAGTTGGGTTGTATTCCATCAGTGGGACATGCTTATGAGCTGCCGCATGGTAAACACGATCAGGTTGATACTCATGCATAATATGGAATATCCGTTCTCGATCTTGTATATCCGCGATAAGAGGCACAATTTCGACTTTATCTCCATATTGAGCAAGTAATTCTTTATGAATTAAATAGATAGAATTTTCTCCATGACCTAAAAGTAGCAACCTTGCAGGAGAAAAACGAGCAATCTGACGACAAAGCTCTGAACCAATTGAGCCTCCTGCTCCTGTTACCAAAATTGTCTTACCATCAATATTGGATTGCAAACTCGTTTGATCAAGTCTAACTTCTTTTCTTCCCAATAAATCAGCAATATCAATTTCCCGTAATTTATGTACTTTTAGCTTTCCTGTAACCACTTCTTCATATTTTGGCATGGCACTAACTTTAGCACCTGTCTTTTTACAAAGAGAAAAAAGTCGTTCATACTCATCTGGTTTTAGAGAAGGAATTGCTAGGACAATTTGACTTATCTCATAATTTGCTACAATTTCAGGGATTTGCTTATCCGTACCAACAACTTTGACACCGTGCAAAAACGAGCCTTGCTTACTGGTATCACTATCTACAACAGCAACAATCTTTAACTCAGGTGACTCTTTTAAAGCCGTTTTAATAAATAGGCTTCCACCATCCCCTGCTCCGACAACCAGCGTTCTACTTACTTTGCTTTCTTCAACCTCTGTATAGGTTGTTCCGTTTTTAAAACTAAACCACATTCTCCAGCCAAGACGCATGGACATAGTAAATAAAACAGAGAACATGCAACTAAGCAATAAAAAACGATAGCTTGTATGCAAGGATAGCGCAAGTTCTACTAAGAAAACAATAAAGTAAGCACCTACCAAGGTTAGACTGATCGTGCTGAGAGTTTTATAGTCCGTGTAACGATTGATAATCGAAAAAAGTTTCGTTTTGATTCCAATTAAAAAATAGAGCACTACTGTCATTGTTAAGGTTTGTACAAAACTCAAATCTGACAGCAAAACATATTCAGATAAAAAGAAGTATGCCACAAAACCACTAAAATATATTAAAACAGCATCTGCTATCATCAGAATAATTCTTTTTTGTGATCGTGTTAATTCCATAATATCCCTTTATTTTTTTCTATTCTTTACTCAAATTATCCCCATAGTGTCCATAGGAACCATAGAAACCATATTTGTCTGCTTGGACATTGTATTTATTTAAGACCACGCCAAGGAATGGTGTAGATGATTGTTCCAACTGCATTTTAGATTTCTGAACCATTTTCCGTTTGACTTCATTTGTCGATACGACTAAAAGGCTAGCATCGCAAACTTTGGCAATCAAGGTTGCGTCTACCACCATACCAATAGGCGGCGTATCCACAATAATATAGTCGTAATGACGGCGCAAGACGCTCATCATAGTGGTAAATCGTT
>NZ_CAURYF010000007.1:0-55696 GCF_963529205.1 Streptococcus cristatus
GTATTCGTAGGAGCTCACGGTAACTCAATCCGTGCCCTTGTAAAACACATCAAACAATTGTCAGATGATGAAATCATGGACGTGGAAATCCCTAACTTCCCGCCATTGGTATTCGAATTCGATGAAAAATTGAACGTAGTTGCTGAATACTACCTTGGAAAATAATTGATGATGAAGCTCTGCCTAGCAGAGCTTTTTCTCATTGTTGGAGAAAAATTCTTTTTCTTTCCTTTTAGATTTCCATGCTTCATTGCTGGGGAAATGTGGTAAAATAAAAGATAGATTTTTACGAGAATGAGAGAAGAAATGTCTAAGAGGAAATTTGATAGTCATTCTATCACAGGCCGACTCTACCTTCTATTTGGAATTGTCGGAGCCTTATTTTTGGTGCTGATCGCTCGTCTGGGCTATATGCAGGTCGTCAATCAAGAATTTTATACAGATAAATTAGCTAAAGCAAGTAAAACGAAGATTAAATCGAGTTCGGTTCGTGGGCAGATCTATGACGCTTCAGGCAAGCCCTTAGTGGAAAATACAACCAAGCAAGTGGTGACCTTTACACGAGACAATAAACTGACAGCAGAAGAAATCCGTGAAACAGCACAAAAATTGCTGCAGTATGTGTCGGTGTCGGATCTAAAAGTGACCGAGCGCCAAGAAGTTGACTATTATCTGGCGGATAATAAGGTTTACCGAGAAGTGGTTGAAAAATTACCCAAGGAGGAAAAATTTGATACGGATGGCAATCGTTTACCTGAATCCAAGATTTATAAAGCGGCGGCAGAGAGTATTGATCCAAGCCAGCTAGGGTATACGGATGAGGAAAAGAGAATCATCGCTTTGTTTAGCCAGATGAATGCTGTGCCGAACTTTTCTACAGGTACGATCCAGACGGATGACTTGACGACGGAGCAAGTCGCTACGATTGCTTCAATTGGCAAAGAACTTCCGGGCATTAGTATTTCAACTAGCTGGAATCGAAAAGTCTTGGAAACATCGCTAGCTTCGATTGTTGGTCAAATTTCGACCGAAAAAACAGGTCTGCCAGCTGAGGAAGCGGATGACTATGTCAAGAAAGGCTATTCTCTGAATGACCGAGTGGGAATTTCTTATCTGGAAAAAGAGTATGAGTCTGTTTTACAAGGAAAACGGGCAGAGAAAGAAATTCGGCTGGACAAAAATGGCAACATGGAGAGCGTTGAGACCATTTCCGAAGGCAGCAAAGGGAACAATTTGAAGCTAACTGTGGATCTGACTTTCCAGCAGGGAGTCGAGGATATTCTCAGAAATGCCTTTAATATGGAGCTAGCCAAAGGTAATGCCGCCTATTCAGAAGGCGTCTATGCTGTGGCTATGGATCCCAATACAGGATCAATCTTGGCCCTGGCTGGTATCAAGCACGACCTGGAAACAGGCGATATCTCGGCGGATGCGCTTGGTACCATTACAAATGTCTTTGTTCCTGGTTCTGTCGTTAAAGCGGCTACCTTAACCGCTGGTTGGCAGTATGGAGCCATTTCAGGAAATCAATCCTTGGTCGATCAGCCGATTCTTTTTGCGGGTTCTACTCCCATCAATTCTTGGTTTACGGCCTATGGTTCACGTTCTATTACGGCAGTGGAGGCTCTGGAATACTCGTCTAATACCTATATGGTTCAGGTGGCCCTAAATATGCTTGGAACTCCGTATAGCCCAAATATGGCTTTAGGAACCCATAATGTCGATGCTTCAATGAAAAAGCTCCGCTCGACTTTTGCAGAATATGGTCTGGGGACTGAGACAGGGATTGATTTACCGACGGAATCAACAGGCTATATTCCCAAAAACTTCACAGTTAGCAATTATATTACGGATGCTTTTGGTCAGTTTGATAACTACACTCCACTTCAGTTGGCTCAATATGCGTCGACAGTAGCCAATAACGGCAAACGGGTAGCTCCGCATCTGGTTGAAGGCATTTACGCCAACAATGACCAAGGTGGACTGGGAGACTTGATTGAGAAGAAGGAAACCAAAGAGTTAAATCAGGTCAATATTTCTGAGGAAAATATGGCTCTGATAAAACAAGGTTTCTATCAGGTGGTCAATGGATGGAGTGGCTTTACAACTGGACGGACGATTGCCCAAGGTGCCATGGTCTCGATCAGTGCCAAAACAGGGACTGCCGAAACCTTTGTCAACGGTGGTACATCTGCTATCAACACCAATGTCGTATCCTATGCACCAAGCGATAATCCTAAAATAGCTGTGGCCGTGGTCTTTCCGCACAATACTGACCTTTCCTCAACGGTCAGCCACAGTATTACCCGTGATATTATCAACCTTTATAATCAACAGCACCCTATGAATTAGAAAGGAAAGGCAGTAGAATCAGATCAAGATTTTACTGCTCAACGATTACTATTATGCTTTATCCAACTCCTATCGCCAAATTGATTGATAGCTTTTCCAAACTGCCGGGTATCGGCATCAAGACAGCTACTCGTTTGGCTTTTTATACCATCGGGATGAGTGACGATGATGTCAATGAATTTGCCAAAAATCTACTAGCTGCCAAGCGTGAGCTGACTTACTGCTCTATCTGTGGCAATCTGACAGACGATGATCCTTGTGCTATCTGTACGGATCAAACGCGCGATCAGACTGTGATTCTGATCGTTGAGGATAGCCGCGATGTGTCTGCCATGGAAAATATCCAAGAATA
Source organism: Streptococcus cristatus (assembly GCF_963529205.1). GTDB lineage: Bacteria > Bacillota > Bacilli > Lactobacillales > Streptococcaceae > Streptococcus > Streptococcus cristatus_O. The sequence goes on from NZ_CAURYF010000007.1 coordinate 2,705, forward strand.
CCACGGCCTCTATCATGTTCTCCACGGCCTTATTTCACCAATGAACGGTGTAGGACCAGATGATATCAATCTCAAGAGTCTCCTGACTCGCTTGATGGACAGCCAAGTGATGGAAGTGATTGTGGCTACTAATGCGACGGCTGACGGAGAAGCGACTTCTATGTATATTTCTCGAGTGCTCAAACCTGCAGGCATCAAGGTGACTCGACTGGCCCGCGGACTGGCTGTCGGCGCTGATATCGAATACGCAGACGAAGTGACCCTGCTCCGAGCCATTGAAAATCGGACAGAATTGTAAGAATAAAGAAAGATTTCCTGCTGAAAAACAGCTTTGGGAGTCTTTTTTCTATTCAAAAATGCTAGGAAATATGATATACTGAAACAGTCTAAAAAGAAGATGGGGCAACCCAAAATGAACTTATAGCTAGAAATGTTAGGATAAGATAATGGTCAAACAAACCTTGATTTTACTATACGGTGGCCGTAGTGCTGAGCGAGAAGTTTCAGTCTTGTCGGCTGAGAGTGTCATGCGAGCTATCAACTATGACAAATTTTCTGTCAAGACTTATTTCATCACAAAAGCTGGCGATTTTATCAAAACGCAGGTATTTACAGAAAAGCCGTCTGCAGATGAAAAGCTCATGACCAATGATACGGTTGACTTCTCGCAGCAAGTCAAACCGAGTGATATTTATGAGGAAAATGCAGTTGTCTTTCCTGTTCTTCATGGACCGATGGGCGAGGATGGCTCTATTCAAGGCTTCCTTGAAGTGCTGCGCCTTCCTTATGTAGGCTGCAACATCTTGTCTTCAAGTGTTGCCATGGACAAAATCACCACCAAACGTATTCTGGAGTCTGCTGGAATCCCACAGGTACCTTATGTAGCGGTGATTGAGGGTGAAAATCTGGAAGAAAAAATTGCCGAAATCGAAGAAAAATTAACTTATCCTATTTTTACTAAACCGTCTAATATGGGCTCTAGTGTCGGTATTTCCAAGTCTGAGAATCAAGAGGAGCTGCGGGCAGCATTGGATTTGGCCTTCAAGTATGACAGCCGTGTCTTGATTGAGCAGGGAGTCAATGCGCGTGAGATTGAGGTTGGTCTCTTAGGAAATTATGACGTTAAGAGCACCTTGCCGGGCGAAGTGGTCAAGGATGTGGCTTTCTACGACTATGAAGCCAAGTATATTGACAATAAGATTACCATGGACATTCCTGCGAAAATCTCGGACGAGGTTATTTCAGTCATGCGTACGAATGCTGAGACAGCCTTTCGTGCCTTGGGCGGACAGGGATTGGCTCGCTGTGATTTCTTCTACACCGAAGAAGGGGACATTTTCCTCAATGAGCTCAACACCATGCCTGGCTTTACCCAATGGTCTATGTATCCCTTGCTTTGGGAAAATATGGGACTGCCTTATTCTGATTTGATTGAGAAATTGGTAAATCTAGCTGAAGAGGCCTTTGCTAAGAGAGAAGCGCATCTTTTATAATTATGATATAATAGAGGGACTGAGAAGACAGACTGAATGTTTAGTATTTAGTTTGGCCTCACTCCCTTCTTTTTTGGGAAAAAGCGAAAAAATGAGTTAAAAATATGAAATTAGATTTATATGAAATAGCAGAAGTCTTGGCTGCGAAAAATGATGTCAGTCAGTTTGAAAATGTGACTTTTAGAAATGCTGAATTTGACAGCCGTTTGATTGAGGCGGGGGATCTTTTTATCCCGCTCAAGGGCGCGCGTGACGGCCATGACTTTATCGCGACGGCTTTTGCTCAGGGGGCTGCGGCTACCTTGTCTGAACGTCCAGTAGCAGAAGGGCCCTATGTCTTGGTCGATAATGTGTTAGCGGCCTTTCAAGCTTTGGCTCAATACTATCTAGAAAAGACAGGTGTAGATGTGCTCGCTGTGACAGGCTCCAATGGGAAGACTACAACCAAGGATATGCTGGCTCAGCTACTGGCTACTAGCTACAAAACCTATAAGACCCAAGGCAACTATAATAATGAAATCGGTTTGCCCTACACGGTGCTCCACATGCCGGACGACACAGAAAAGCTGGTTTTGGAAATGGGACAGGACCACTTGGGAGATATCCATCTTCTATCTGAAATTGCCAAGCCGAAAACTGGCATTGTGACCTTGATTGGCGAAGCTCACTTAGAATTTTTCGGAAGCCGTATGGAGATTGCTAAAGGCAAGATGCAGATTGCAGATGGCATGAGGAAAGGCAGTCTGCTCTTGGCTCCAGCAGACAAGATTGTCAATGACTTTCTGCCAGACCAGCAAAAAGTGGCTCGCTTTGGTCCCGATGCAGATATTTGCTTGACCCGTCTAGAAGAGCGTAAGGATAGTTTGACCTTTGAAGCGAATTTTCTGGAGCAGGCGATTGACTTGCCCGTGACTGGCAAATACAATGCGACCAACGCCATGATCGCCTCTTACGTGGCCTTGCAAGAGGGTGTCAGTGAGTCGGCGATCCGTCAGGCCTTTGCCCAGCTGGAATTGACCCGCAATCGAACCGAGTGGAAGAAGGCGGCTAATGGGGCCGATATCCTGTCAGATGTCTACAACGCCAATCCAACAGCCATGCGCTTGATTCTTGAGACTTTCTCAACGATTCCAGCCAGTCAGGGAGGCCGCAAGGCTGCAGTCTTGGCGGATATGAAGGAGCTGGGTGCTGACTCCAAGCTGATGCACGGAGCCATGATTACCAGCCTCAATCCAGAGATTATCACCGATCTTTTCCTTTATGGCGAGGATATGGAAGCCCTCTATGTCTATGCTCGGGAAATCTACCCACCAAATCGGGTGCATTATTTTGTCAAAAATGCTGACAAAGATCAGTTTGAAGATTTGACCAAGACCGTTAAGACTTGGTTGCAATCAGCCGACCAAATCTTGCTCAAGGGCAGTAATTCGATGAAATTGGATAAACTAGTGGAGGCCTTGGAGCATGGGGACAACTGATACTTCTTCTAGTCTAGATAGACAGTTGAAAAACTTTTTGAAAAAAATGAAGGACTTTGCTAGGAACGGCAAGCCCAATGTCCTTAAAAATTATGTATTAGGATGAAAATTTGAAAGATGAATTTACTAGATTTTTTTACTAGTCACAAAACAGAACCGCCTGTGATAACGCCTTTTGCTTATATTCTGCTCATGATGAGCCTAGTGTCCGTCATCTATGTTGCCAGTCGTTTTTTTGAGCGAAAGAAAGTACAGACCTTTTTTAGAGTTGCCCAAATCGTACAATTAGTCTCTTTGTATGGCTGGTACTTGGCTATTCAGGAGCCTTTATCGGAGAGTCTCCCTTTGTACCATTGTCGAGTGGCGATGTTTGCTGTCTTGCTACTGCCAGATAAAGTAGCCTATAAGCAATATTTCGCCTTACTGGGAGTGTTTGGACCGATTTGCGCTATTGTCTATCCGATTTTGGACCCATATCCATTTCCACATATCACGCTATTTTCATTTTTCATCGGTCATTTAGCCCTGTTAGGCAATTCGATTATCTACCTGATGAAGCATTATGATAGACTTAATTTGTCCTATCGCCGTATCGTAGAAATTACCTTTGGCTTAGACTTCCTTATCTTGCTTGGAAATATTGCTTTCGGGGGCAACTACGGTTTCTTAAAGGAGCCACCTCTGGTAGGAGATCATGGTATGCTTGGGAATTATATGATCGTGTCTGTGGTCTTAGCGACGGCCTTGCTTCTATTTTCTTACTTGTTCAAAGAAATGAAGGAAAGACAGGCAGAGCGATTGACCCAATAAAGATTGGAAGAGGAAATGATTTCTCTGATAACTAGAAAAATTCTGCCTAGATTTTCAAGCTGCATGGGAGTTTGAACATACAGATTTTAAAAGTAGAAAGGAAACTGGATGCATCATTTTTTGACTACCAACCAAACTGAACCACCCTTTGTTTCAGCTTTGGCCTACTCTTTGATGATGGCGCTGCTTTTGCTGTCTATATACGCATCGATAAAATACCATAAGAATCCTAGCTTTATCAAAAGCATGAAAATCCTTCAGTTGTGCCAACTGGCAATTCTTTATGGTTGGTATGTGGGTTTTCAGCTCCCTCTGGCAAATAGTCTGCCTCTATACCATTGCCGTTTGGCCATGTTTGCGGTAGTCTTTCTGCCAGATAAATGGCCCAGCAAGCAGTATTTCGCTCTTTTAGGAGCCAGCGGGGCAGTCTTCGCCCTCGGCTATCCAGTCTTTGATCCTTATGATTTCCCGCATATTACCAGCTTCTCTTTCCTGATTGGTCACTATGCCCTCTTGGTTAATTCCCTAATTTATCTGATGAATCACTACGACAAGACCCAGCTCAAGAAATACATGATTGTTCTCTATACTTTTGTGCTCGATGCCTTTCTTGTCGGTGTTAATCAAGTGACGGGTGGAAATTACGGTCTGCTAAAAAGCCCGCCTTTTATCAGTCAGCACAATCTTTTAGTAAAATATCTAGCTGTGTCGATTATTTTATCCGCTACCTTGCTTCTTTTTGATGAAGTATTTAAGAAACGGTGGAAAAAACAACTGGAAATTGTTTAATATTGAATGTTACAAGCTCCTGTCAAGTTTATTTGGCAGGACTTTTCTTAAATCTGATTTTAATCTTAATCTATGTAATTTTCTCTTTAGCAGTGTCATTGTCAGATTGTAAGACAAGTTAGCCAAATATAAAGAATAGAATCGCTGGAAAGAGCGATTTTTATCATTCTTATATAATTGAAAAAAAGCGCCAAATCCGCTATAATAGGTAGGTTGAAAGGATTAGAATATTCCAATGTAAAATAAAAAATACTGACATTCACCATTATCCAAAAAGAAAAGAAAGAGAAGAAGATGACTTTACAAGAAGAAATTAAGAAACGACGCACCTTTGCTATCATCTCCCACCCGGACGCGGGTAAAACAACTATTACTGAGCAGCTGCTCTACTTTGGGGGCGAAATTCGTGAGGCTGGTACAGTCAAGGGAAAAAAGACTGGTAACTTTGCCAAGTCTGACTGGATGGATATCGAGAAACAACGTGGGATTTCGGTAACTTCATCTGTTATGCAGTTTGACTACGACGGCAAACGCGTCAACATCCTAGACACACCAGGGCACGAAGACTTCTCAGAAGATACCTATCGGACCTTGATGGCGGTGGATGCTGCGGTCATGGTCGTGGACTCTGCCAAGGGTATTGAGGCCCAAACCAAGAAATTGTTTGAGGTTGTCAAACACCGTGGAATCCCTGTCTTTACCTTTATGAACAAGCTAGACCGTGATGGGCGTGAGCCACTGGACCTCTTGCAAGAATTGGAAGAAGTCTTGGGCATTGCGAGCTACCCGATGAACTGGCCAATTGGTATGGGGAAGGCCTTTGAAGGCTTGTATGACCTCTATAACCAACGTTTGGAGCTCTACAAAGGGGATGAACGTTTTGCTAGTCTGGAAGATGGAGATAAACTTTTTGGTAGCAATCCTTTCTACGAGCAAGTCAAGGATGACATTGAGCTCCTGAAGGAAGCAGGGAATGAGTTCTCAGAGGAAGCTATTTTAGCTGGTGAGCTAACTCCTGTCTTCTTTGGATCAGCCTTGACAAACTTTGGTGTGCAGACCTTCCTTGAAACTTTCTTGAAATTTGCGCCAGAACCGCATGGCCACAAGAAAACAGATGGAGAAATTGTCGATCCTTATGATAAGGATTTCTCCGGATTTGTCTTTAAAATCCAAGCCAACATGGACCCTCGTCACCGTGACCGCATTGCCTTTGTCCGTATCGTATCAGGTGAATTTGAACGTGGCATGAGTGTCAATCTGCCTCGAACTGGTAAAGGTGCCAAGCTGTCTAGTGTTACTCAGTTTATGGCGGAAAGTCGTGAAAATGTGACCAATGCCGTGGCAGGTGATATCATCGGGGTTTACGATACAGGTACTTATCAGGTTGGAGACACCTTGACAGTTGGAAAAAACAAGTTTGAATTTGAACCACTGCCAACCTTTACCCCTGAGATTTTCATGAAAGTTTCTGCTAAGAACGTCATGAAGCAAAAATCCTTCCACAAGGGGATTGAACAATTAGTGCAAGAAGGAGCCATTCAGCTTTATAAGAACTACCAAACAGGCGAGTATATGCTGGGTGCTGTCGGACAACTCCAGTTTGAAGTCTTTAAGCACCGCATGGAAGGCGAGTACAATGCAGAAGTGGTCATGAGCCCAATGGGTAAAAAGACCGTTCGTTGGATCAAGCCTGAGGACTTGGATGAACGGATGTCATCAAGCCGCAATATCTTGGCTAAGGATCGTTTCGACCAACCAGTCTTCCTCTTTGAAAATGACTTTGCCCTCCGCTGGTTTGCGGACAAGTACCCGGATGTGAAGTTAGAAGAGAAGATGTGATTCAGTAAGTCTACTTGATTGCATAGCAATCTAAGTAGACTACGGCAAGTCCTATTAGACTTGCCTAACTGCCTCACTAACTGAGTTTTACAAATGAAATCGATTTGTAAAACTCAGTGTCGTAGTGTAAAATCGGCTTACCTAAACGCTTCACTAGTAAAGTTTTACGAATATTATCGATTCGTAAAACTTTACGTCGTAACGGAAAGGAAGCCAAATACCTAACTACCTCACTAACTCATCGGCGAAAAAAGACTGTTTTCGCCTTTTCGTATCGTAAAGGGTAGAAAGTTAGACTAGCTACCTGCCTTACACTTATGTTTAGAAAATAATATCGATTTGCTTGTTTATTGTCAGGACATAGGAGCTTTGGCAATGAGGCTAAGTGTGGACATTAGGCGTGAGTTATTAGACAATTATTCTAGATCCCAGAAAGGAGTTCTATGTTTCTGGAAAGAAAACTAAAAGACCAATCTGTCTGGATCAACATTGACTCAGATGATGTTAAAAAGAATGGACAGATTTATCAGGATTACAATATCGACCTTGAAACCATCGAGTATGCACTGGATAAAAACGAGCGAGCTCACATGGACTACAATCGTGAGAATGGGACGGTTCTTTTTATCTATAATGTCCTGAATTTAGCGACAGAGAAGGACTACTATGAGACTATTCCGATGACTTTCGTGGTACAGCAGGATCGTCTCATCACCATCAGCAATCAAGACAATGCCTATGTGGTCGATATCATGAAGGCCTACACGGAGCACCATGAGCCTGTATCGGTCTATAAGTTTCTTTTTGCTAGTCTGGAGTTGATCTCCAATTCCTACTATCCGGTCATTGAGCAGATGGATAAGCGCAAGGATGAGCTTAACAGACTTTTGCGTCAAAAAACTACTAAAAAGCACTTGTTTGCCCTCTCCGACTTGGAAACTTCTATGGTCTATCTGGTGGCGGCATCCAAGCAAAATACTATTCTTCTGGGGCACATCAAGAGTCATGCTGTTTATCGTAGCTTTGATGAACTAGAAACCGAGCAGTTTGAAGATGCCATGATTGAGGCACGTCAGCTGGTTTCAATGACGGATTTGATTGCTCAAGTTCTTAGCCAGCTTTCGGGCTCCTATAATAACATTCTGAACAACAATCTGAATGATAATTTGACTGTCTTGACCATTATTTCGGTTCTTCTGGCAGTTCTTGCAGTCATCACTGGCTTCTTTGGTATGAATGTGCCCCTGCCTTGGGCAACGGACAAGAATGCCTGGCTTTACATTGTCACCATCAGTCTTGTTCTTTGGGTTCTTCTGACCAATCTCCTCAAATGGGTGGTCAATAAAGAGCGATGAATAAAATATATTAAATGAATGAGGCTTTCGAGCCTCATTTATTTGTGGTGCTAGCTGGAGCGAGTTTCATATTCTATTTATGAAAAATAGAGATAAAATTTCTTGTATAGTAGGACAAAAAGATGAAAAACTGCTTTCAAAGTAGTATAATAATCTTAGTATCATAATAGGAGGTTTCATATGCTGCATGTAGAAAAACTAGAAAAAAGTTTTGGGCAAAAGCAAGTCTTGTTCGGTATTGATTTTGAAGCCCAGACGGGACATATCCTTGGTTTGATTGGGAAAAACGGTGCTGGGAAAACAACGATTTTTCACAGTATTTTGCGCTTCCTAGACTATAGTGGAGAGATCCGTTTCGAAGGGCAGGCTATCAAGCAGGAGACCTATAGCAGGATTGGCTATCTACCTGAGGAAAGAAGCCTGATGCCCAAGCTGACGGTCTTTGAGCAAGTGCGCTATCTGGCAAATCTAAAGGGTGTGCCGACAGCTGTTGTCAAAGAAAAACTGCCTCAGTGGATGGAAATGCTTCAGGTCAAGGGGAAATTAACCGACAAAATCAAGAGTTTGTCTAAGGGGAACCAGCAAAAGGTTCAGCTGATTATCACGCTCCTGCATGAGCCAGACTTGATTATTTTAGACGAGCCCTTCAGCGGTCTGGATCCTGTCAATACAGAAATCCTGAAGGAAGTGATTGTTGAGGAGAAAAAGCGCGGAGCGACGATTATCTTCTCGGATCATGTCATGACAAATGTGGAAAAATTGTGTGATGATGTTCTGATGATTCGTGACGGGCAAGTAGTTCTAAATGGGGATGTACAGGCAGTCCGCAACCAATATGGTAAAACTCGTCTTTTCGTCTCAAGTGACCTATCACAGGCTGAATTAGAAGCCCTGCCTCATGTTGTCAAGGCGACGCAGACCAAGCAAGGAATCTGGAAATTGATTTTGGATGACGAAACAGCTGGCCCTGAATTGTTTGATCGCTTGACCCAGGGAAGTTATGTGGCGACTTTTGACCAGCAGGCACCGACAATTGATGAAATTTTCAAATTAGAATCAGGGGTGGAAGTATGAAACAAATGTTAATCGTTATCAAAGAAACATACCTGCGTCATGTCAAGTCTTGGAGTTTTGTCTTTATGGTCTTGTCTCCTTTTCTCTTTCTTGGGCTGAGCTTGGGGATTGGCTATCTGCAAGGAAGCTCGATGGCCTCTTCAAAAAAAGTAGCAGTACTGACCCAGCTTGATTCTGTACGAGAAGTATTAAGAGCTGAAGATCAGCTGAGTTTTCAGTACAAAGATGAAGCAGCAGCCAAGCAGGCTGTAAAAGATAAGAAAATCGCGGGCTATCTGACGATTGAGGAAAGAGCTGGACAGCTTTCTGCCACCTACTATGCAGAAACCAGCATGAACGCTGCAATGAAAATGGCTCTGTCCAATTCCCTTATCCAGGTCCAGCAGGCTTTAAACTTGGCTCAGGCTGATTTATCAGATGAGCAGAGTCAGATTCTTGCGCGGACAGTCCAGTTTGAAGAAAAAATCAATGAAAATAAAGAAGGCAAGAAGATGGTTCAGACCTTTGCTGCAATGGGACTGGGCTTCCTGCTCTATATGATTCTGATTACTTATGCCAGCATTACTGCCCAAGATGTAGCAAGTGAAAAGGGCACAAAAATCATGGAAGTTATCTTCTCCAGTATTAAGGCGACGGATTATTTCTATGCTCGTATGATTGGGATTTTTGCAGTGATTCTTAGCCATCTGGGTATTTATGTGCTTGGTGGACTGGCAGCCTTTCTCTTTGCGGACAGCATTCCTCTTGTATCTCAAGTTTTGAAGAGCAATCCAGCCATTCAACAGTATATCGGAGAAGCTGTGTCTTTGAATACTCTAGCTTTTGTAGCTGTTAGCATCTTTATGTATGTCGTCTTGTCGGCCTTTCTTGGCTCCATGGTGGCTCGAGCAGAAGATACAGGAAAAGTCCTTTCGCCAGTTATCATGCTGATTTTAGTCGGCTTCATGGGAGTTTCAGCTTTGGGGGCAGCAGGAGATAATGTGATTTTGAAGGTTGGTTCTTATCTTCCTTTCATCTCAACCTTTTTCATGCCTTTCCGAGCTATCAATGGTTATGCAACCAGCTTGGAAGCTTGGCTTTCTCTAGGAATTACAGCTGCTTTTGCGGTGATGATGACCGTTTTCATTGCACGAATCTACTCCAGCCTTGTCCTGCAGACGGATGATTTGGGAGCTTGGAAGACCTTCAAACGTGCTTTAAAATATAAATAAATCACAACTTCACTGGAGTCATCTGGTGGAGTTTTCTTTTTGTATTTTAATTTAATATTTTGAATAATAGGGCTAGGTAAAAAGTGGAATTTATGGTAAAATAGTACAGATAAAACAAGGAGTGGAAAAATGGTAGAACCTAAATATAAGCGTATTTTGATTAAACTATCTGGAGAAGCTTTGGCTGGCGAAAAAGGTGTAGGGATCAACATCGCCACTGTTCAAAAGATGGCTGAAGAAATCAAGGAAGTCCATGAACTGGGCATTCAAATTGCCTTGGTTATCGGTGGTGGTAATCTTTGGCGAGGCGAGCCAGCAGCAGAAGCAGGCATGGATCGCGTTCAAGCGGACTATACTGGCATGTTAGGAACCGTCATGAATGCACTTGTAATGGCGGATTCTCTGCAACAAGTGGGTGTTGACACCCGCGTTCAAACAGCAATTGCCATGCAGCAGGTAGCTGAGCCTTATATTCGTGGACGTGCCCTTCGTCACTTGGAAAAAGGTCGGATTGTTATTTTCGGTGCTGGTATTGGTTCACCATATTTCTCAACAGATACGACAGCTGCTCTGCGGGCTGCGGAAATTGAGGCAGATGCTATTCTCATGGCTAAAAATGGCGTGGATGGGGTCTACAATGCCGATCCAAATAAAGATAAAACAGCTGTGAAGTTTGATGAATTGACCCACCGTGATGTTATTAACAAAGGTTTGCGCATCATGGACTCGACTGCTTCTACCCTTTCTATGGACAATGACATTGACCTAGTCGTCTTCAATATGAATGAACCTGGCAATATCAAACGAGTCGTCTTTGGCGAGCAAATCGGGACAACTGTCTCAAATAATTTATAAAAATCAGGGAGAAAAGAAAATGGCAAATGCAATTGTAGAAAAAGCAAAAGAAAGAATGACCCAGTCGCACCAAAGTCTAGCGCGTGAATTTGGTAGCATTCGTGCAGGCCGCGCTAATGCTAGCCTTTTGGATCGTATCCAAGTGGAATACTATGGAGTAGAGACACCGCTTAACCAACTTTCTTCTATCACGATTCCAGAAGCGCGTGTGCTATTGGTAACACCTTTTGACAAGTCTTCTATCAAGGATATCGAGCGTGCGATCAATGCATCTGACTTAGGTATTACACCATCTAGCGACGGATCTGTCATTCGATTGGTTATTCCAGCTCTGACAGAGGAAACTCGTCGTGACTTGGCTAAAGAAGTGAAAAAAGTCGGTGAAAATGCTAAGATTGCGATTCGTAACATCCGCCGCGATGCGATGGACGAAGCAAAGAAACAGGAAAAGGCTAAAGAAATCACTGAAGATGAATTGAAGGTTCTTGAAAAGGATATTCAAAAAGTCACTGATGATGCAGTGAAGCATATCGATGATATGACAGCGACTAAGGAAAAGGAACTTCTAGAAGTTTAATATTTTAGCAGAATCAAAACTCAGTTGGCCTAGGCTGGCTGAGTTGTTTTAACATAAAAATCCTTGCGATTAGAAGAGGCAAGGTAGAAGTAGGACTATATGAACACAAATCTTGCTAGCTTCATCGTGGGGATTATCACGGATGAAAATGATCGTTTTTACTTTGTTCAAAAGGATGGACAAACTTATGCCCTTTCTAAGGAAGAGGGACCGCATGAGCTTGGTCAGTCTGTCAAGGGCTTTGCCTATAGCGATATGAAGCAGAAGCTTCGCCTGACGACTCTTGAAGTCACAGCGACCCAAGAGCAATTTGGTTGGGGAACAGTGACGGAGGTTCGTAAGGATCTAGGCGTCTTTGTCGATACCGGCCTGCCGGATAAGCAAATCGTCGTGTCACTAGACATCTTGCCAGAAATCAAGGAACTTTGGCCTAAGAAGGGCGACCGCCTCTATATTCGTCTGGATGTGGACAAGAAAGACCGCATCTGGGGTCAACTGGCTTATCAAGAGGATTTCCAGCGTCTGGCTCGCCCTGCCTACAATAACATGCAGAACCAAAATTGGCCAGCCATTGTTTATCGGCTCAAGCTTTCTGGCACCTTTGTCTATCTGCCAGAGAATAATATGCTGGGCTTCATCCATCCGAGCGAGCGCTATGCAGAACCACGTCTGGGGCAGGTCTTAGACGCACGAGTAATTGGCTTCCGTGAAGTAGACCGCACCCTTAATCTCTCCCTCAAGCCTCGCTCCTTTGAAATGCTGGAAAACGATGCCCAGATGATTCTGACCTATCTGGAGAGCAACGGTGGCTTCATGACTTTGAACGACAAATCTTCACCAGACGACATCAAGGCCACTTTTGGTATTTCCAAAGGCCAGTTTAAAAAAGCTCTGGGTGGGCTGATGAAGGCTGGTAAAATCAAGCAAGATGTGACTGGAACGGAGTTGGTGTAAATGAGAAAATCTTTTTACAGCTGGCTGATGACGGAGCGAAATCCAAAAAGTAATAAGCCCAAAGCTATTTTGGCGGACTTGGCTTTTCAGGATACGGCCTTTCCCAAGCATACAGATGATTTTGATGAAGTCAGTCGTTTTTTGGAGGAGCATGCAAATTTTTCCTTTAACTTGGGCGAGTTTGATGCTATTTGGGAAGAGTATCAGGCCCATTAAGTGGATAGTGGCTAGGGATAGTCATTTTCTGCTTGCTTTGATATAATAAAGGTAATTCATTCAAAAAATTAAAATAGAGAGGTTCTTTGTTTGCAGGAACATTCAGTAGAATTGAAACTGGGCCATCCAGATGATGCCTTTCATCTTTTTGGCTCTAATGAACGCCATCTGCGCCTAATGGAGCAGGAATTGCAGGTAACTATCCATGCCCGAACCGAGATTGTGCAGATTTTGGGTACGGAGGCTGCCTGCGAGGAGACTCGACAGGTCATTCAGGCTCTGTTGGTCTTGGTCAATCGTGGCATGACCATCGGCACACCCGATGTTGTGACAGCCATTACCATGGTCAAAAATGATGAAATTGATAAGTTTGTAGCTCTTTACGAAGAAGAAATCATCAAGGACAGCTATGGCAAGCCGATTCGGGTCAAGACACTTGGTCAAAAAATCTATGTGGACAGTGTTAAAAATCATGATATTGTCTTTGGTATCGGGCCAGCCGGAACAGGCAAGACCTTTCTGGCGGTGACCTTGGCGGTGACAGCTCTCAAACGTGGGCAGGTCAAACGCATCATCTTGACGCGACCAGCGGTAGAAGCTGGTGAGAGTTTGGGCTTTCTGCCTGGTGACCTTAAGGAAAAGGTGGATCCTTATCTGCGACCAGTCTATGATGCCTTGTATCAGATTTTGGGCAAGGACCAGACGACGCGCCTAATGGAGCGAGAAATCATTGAGATTGCACCTCTGGCCTATATGCGGGGGCGGACGCTGGATGATGCCTTTGTCATTCTGGATGAAGCTCAGAATACCACCATCATGCAGATGAAGATGTTTCTGACACGGCTGGGCTTCCAGTCCAAGATGATTGTCAATGGTGACATCAGTCAGATTGATCTGCCTCGCAATGTTAAATCTGGTCTCATCGACGCTCAGGAGAAATTGAAAAACATCTCCCAGATTGATTTTGTGCATTTCTCAGCCAAGGATGTGGTTCGCCATCCAGTAGTGGCGCAGATCATCCGTGCCTATGAACCGCCAGCTCCTAAGAAAGAGGATAGTGAAGTAGCTGAAGACAAAAGCACTAGCTGAGGATAAATGATAAAAAACGACTAACTTGATGAACAAGTTAGTCGTTTTCTAGTGTCTGCAAATTATTTGGTTAAACCGTAGTTGTAGTCATCGTCTTGCATGGCCTCAACTTCACCAAGAAGGTAACCATTTCCGACTTGAGAGAAGAAGTCGTGGTTGGATGTTCCTGTTGAGATACCGTTCATGACGATAGGGTTGACATCATCAGCTGAATCTGGGAAAAGTGGATCCTGTCCTAGGTTCATAAGGGCCTTATTGGCATTGTAACGAAGGAAGGTTTTCACTTCTTCGGTCCAACCAACACCGTCATAGAGGCTTTCTGTATAGCCTTCTTCGTTTTCGTAGAGGGTGTAGAGCAAGTCGTACATCCATTCTTTGAGTTTTTCTTGCTCTTCTTCCGGCAATTCGTTGAAACCAAGTTGGAATTTGTAACCAATGTAAGTTCCGTGAACAGATTCATCACGGATGATTAGTTTGATGATTTCCGCAACGTTGGCCAGCTTGTTATTGCCAAGATAGTAAAGGGGTGTAAAGAAACCAGAGTAGAAGAGGAAGGTTTCAAGGAAAACGCTGGCAATCTTCTTTTCAAGGTGGCTACCATTGAGGTAGATTTCATTGATAATTTCTGCTTTTCTTTGTAGGTATGGGTTTGTGTTAGTCCATTCAAAGATTTCTTCAATTTCAGCCTTGGTATTCAAGGTAGAAAAGATAGAAGAGTAAGATTTTGCGTGAACGGACTCCATAAATTGGATGTTGTTGAAAACAGCTTCCTCATGCGGTGTACGGATGTCTGAGCGCAGAGCTTGAACCCCAGTTTCAGATTGCATGGTATCAAGAAGGGTTAACCCACCAAAGACTTTACCTACCAAGTCTTTTTCTTTGTTTGATAGTTTTCTCCAGTCGTCTAGGTCATTGGATAGGGGAATCCGCGTATCCAGCCAGAATTGCTCAGTCAGCTTTTCCCAAGTTGATTTGTCGATGACATCTTCGATAGCATTCCAGTTTATGGCTTTATAGTATGTTTCCATGATAATCTCGCTTTAAACTTCTAATACTTGCTTATGTCGCCGATGGAATGATTTCCTTGGCGACATTACGATAGGTGCTTTTTTATACTTTATTTTGTTGAATTTAAATGGTGTAATTGTAAATTGTTACTTACTAGATCACACAGCTTTCACATTGGTTAGCGCCTACTTCGCCGCCATCATCAGTGAAGGTGCGGACGTAGTAGATGGACTTGATTCCCTTGTTGAAGGCGTAGTTACGCAGGATAGAAAGGTCGCGGGTTGTCTGCTTGCTTTCTTTTTTCCACTCGTAGAGGCCTTTAGGAATGTCACTACGCATGAAGAGTGTCAGTGAAAGTCCTTGATCCACGTGCTCAGTTGCAGCTGAGTAGACATCGATAACCTTGCGCATATCCATGTCATAGGCAGAAGTATAGTAAGGAATGGTTTCAGTTGACAAACCTGCCGCAGGATAGTAAATCTTACCGATTTTCTTTTCCTGACGTTCTTCGATCCGCTGAGTGATTGGATGGATTGAAGCAGAAACATCGTTGATGTAGCTGATAGAGCCATTTGGTGCAACAGCTAGGCGGTTTTGGTGATAGAGACCGTCCGCTTTTACCTTGTCACGAAGTTCTGCCCAGTCAGCAGCGGTTGGGATAAAGATATCTTTGAAAAGTTCCTTCACACGGTCAGACTTAGGTACAAATTCACCCGTCAGGTATTTGTCAAAGTAAGTGCCGTTGGCATAGTCAGATTTTTCAAAGTTATGGAAGGTCACACCACGCTCGCGAGCGATATTGTTAGACTCAACCAAGGTCCAGTAGTTCATGAGCATGAAGTAGATGCTGGTAAACTCGACAGCTTCCGCTGATCCATAGTCGATCAGTTGCTGAGCCAAATAGCTGTGCAGTCCCATAGCTCCCAGGCCAAAGGTGTGCGCCAGACTGTTACCGTTGTCGATAGAAGGCACAGCTGTGATGTGTGAGCTGTCAGTGACAAAGGTCAAAGCGCGTGTCATAGTCCGAATGGATTTTCCAAAGTCAGGCGAAGTCATCATGTTGACGACGTTGGTAGAGCCTAAGTTACATGATACATCTGTCCCTAAGTGGAGATACTCTTGTGCGTCATTCAAGAGACTAGGCTCTTGTACTTGCAGGATTTCAGAGCAAAGGTTACTCATGATGATTTTACCGTCGATTGGATTTGAACGGTTAGCTGTATCAATGTTTACGACATAAGGATAGCCAGATTCTTGTTGGAGTTTGGAAATTTCTGTTTCCAAATCACGGGCCTTGATCTTGGTCTTAGTGATGTTTGGATTAGCGACCAACTCATCGTATTTTTCAGTGATGTCGATATAGGCAAATGGTACGCCGTATTCACGTTCGATTGAGTAGGGGCTGAAGAGGTACATATCTTCATTTTTACGCGCCAATTCATAGAATTTATCTGGAATCACGACCCCGAGCGAGAGGGTTTTGACCCGAACTTTTTCGTCGGCATTTTCTTTCTTAGTAGAAAGGAAGGCGATGATATCTGGGTGGAAGACATTGAGGTAAACAACCCCAGCTCCCTGACGTTGCCCCAGTTGGTTAGAGTAAGAGAAGCTGTCTTCGAAGAGCTTCATAACAGGTACAACGCCAGACGCTGCTCCCTCATAGCCCTTGATAGGTGCTCCAGCCTCCCGCAGATTGCTGAGAGAAATACCGACCCCACCTCCGATACGAGACAATTGCAGGGCAGAGTTAATGGAGCGGCCGATTGAGTTCATATCATCTGTTACTTGGATGAGGAAGCAGGAAACCAATTCACCACGACGAGCTCGACCAGCGTTGAGGAAGCTAGGTGTCGCTGGTTGATAGCGTTGGTGGATGATTTCATTAGCAATATCCTTGGCAATGGCCTCATCTCCGTTAGCAAAGTAGAGGGCGTTGAAGAGTACGCGGTCTTCCATACTTTCTAGATAATACTCACCGTCATTGGTTTTCAGCGCATACTGGTTGTAGAATTTGTAAGCTGCCATGAAAGATTTGAACTTGAAATCTTGAGCATGGATAAAAGCAGCTAACTCTTCAATATATTCAGGAGAATAGAGTTGGATAAATTCTTTTTCCAAGTAGTTCTCTTCGATTAAGTATTGAATTTTTTTAGTAATAGAAGCAAACTTCATCGTGTTTGGTTCAACATTTTCTTTAAAGAAGGCTTCCAAGGCTTCTTTGTCTTTGTGAAGCATGATTTGCCCATTGACTGGACGGTTGATTTCGTTATTTAGACGGAAGTAAGTCACATCTTCTAAGTGTTTGAGTCCCATAATTTTCCTTTTTCTAAAATGTCTTTTGCTTTTACAAAATAAACGGCTCCTACGAATGATAGGAGCGGCAACAAAGCTCTAAATATTGGTGAGATTATGATAATTTTTTAAGTTTACCAGGCTGGAAACCAGAGAATGCTTCAGTTGGCGTTTGAATAACAGGCGCTGCATTGAAACCGAGGCTTTTAACATGGTCGATGTATTCTGGTTGCTCATCAAGGTTGATTTCGCGATATTCCACATTGTTGGTATCAAGAAAACGTTTGGTCATCTTGCATTGAACACAATCGTTTTTAGAGTAAATAGTTACCATTAGATGATTCCTCTATACTTTCATTTTCTTAAATTTTAATCTGAAACTAGTATATCTAAAAGCGAATTCGATGTCAACAGTTTTGAACTAAATATTGTATGATATTTTCTTATAGCAACTATTTAGATACAATATATAGTGTATAAAACATCGAAACAAAGAGAAATAACCACAAGGAGTCACAGCGCTTACTATACTTTAAGCGAAGCTAGACCAAGAAGAATTCATTATAGGGAAGAAATCCTTGAAACTATTTCGGAAAGAGAGGGAGTTGACTATCCAATCTACTATATTTAAAACAGAATTCATTTTCAAACTCTAACGAAATATTTTGTAAGCGGGCTATAAAATTCTTGAAAAAGATTTCAAAAAGTGATATAATATCAATTTGTAAGGGTTATCACTTTAACTCAAAAAGAATTATTTTAAAGGAGAGTCTAACTATGGCTTCTAAAGATTTCCACATTGTGGCAGAAACAGGTATTCACGCGCGTCCAGCAACATTGTTGGTACAAACAGCTAGCAAATTTGCTTCAGATATCACTCTTGAGTACAAAGGTAAATCAGTAAACCTTAAATCAATCATGGGTGTTATGAGTCTTGGTGTTGGCCAAGGTGCTGACGTTACAATCTCAGCTGAAGGTGCAGACGCGGATGATGCTATCGCTGCTATCTCAGAAACAATGGAAAAAGAAGGATTGGCATAATAAAATGACAGAAATGCTTAAAGGAATTGCAGCATCTGATGGTGTTGCTGTTGCTAAGGCATATCTATTAGTTCAACCGGATTTGTCATTTGAGACTGTTTCAGTCGATGATACGAATGCAGAAGAGGCTCGTTTGGATGCAGCTCTTGAAGCTTCACAGAACGAGCTTTCTGTTATCCGTGAGAAAGCAGTAGATAGCCTTGGTGAGGAAGCGGCTCAAGTATTTGACGCTCACTTAATGGTACTCGCTGACCCTGAAATGGTTGGTCAAATCAAAGAAACGATCCGTACTAAGAAAGTAAATGCGGAAGCTGGTCTGAAAGAAGTTACAGACATGTTTATCGCTATTTTTGAAGGTATGGAAGACAATCCATACATGCAAGAACGTGCGGCAGACATTCGTGATGTAACGAAGCGTGTTTTGGCAAACCTTTTGGGCAAGAAATTACCAAATCCAGCTTCTATCAATGAAGAATCAGTTGTGATTGCACATGACTTGACTCCTTCTGATACAGCTCAATTAGACAAGAAATTTGTTAAAGCGTTTGTAACCAATATCGGTGGACGAACAAGCCACTCTGCGATTATGGCGCGTACGCTTGAAATCGCAGCGGTATTGGGAACCAATAATATTACTGAACTCGTTAAAGACGGCGATATCATTGCAGCAAATGGTATCACTGGTGAAGTTATCATTAACCCAACTGAAGAGCAGGCAGCAGCATTCAAGGCAGCTGGTGAAGCTTATGCTAAACAAAAAGCTGAATGGGCTCTCTTGAAAGATGCTCAAACAGTGACTGCCGATGGCAAACACTTTGAACTCGCAGCTAACATTGGTACACCAAAAGACGTTGAAGGTGTCAATGCAAATGGTGCTGAAGCCGTAGGTCTTTATCGTACAGAATTCCTTTACATGGATTCGCAAGACTTCCCAACAGAAGATGAGCAATACGAAGCTTACAAGGCTGTCTTGGAAGGTATGAACGGTAAACCAGTAGTTGTCCGTACGATGGACATCGGTGGAGATAAGGAGCTTCCTTACTTCGATATGCCGCATGAAATGAACCCATTCCTTGGTTTCCGTGCATTGCGTATCTCTATCTCTGAAACTGGCGACGCTATGTTCCGTACACAAATCCGTGCTCTCTTGCGTGCTTCTGTACACGGACAATTGCGTATCATGTTCCCAATGGTTGCCCTCTTGACAGAATTCCGTAAAGCTAAAGCAGTTTACGAAGAAGAAAAAGCGAAATTGCAAGCTGAAGGTGTTGCTGTAGCGGACAATATTCAAGTAGGTATCATGATTGAAATTCCAGCAGCAGCAATGCTAGCTGATCAATTTGCGAAAGAAGTTGACTTCTTCTCTATCGGTACTAACGACTTGATCCAATACACAATGGCTGCTGACCGTATGAACGAACAAGTTTCATACCTCTACCAACCATACAACCCATCTATCCTTCGCTTGATCAACAACGTTATCAAGGCAGCTCACGCTGAAGGCAAGTGGGCAGGTATGTGTGGAGAAATGGCCGGTGACCAAACAGCTGTGCCACTCCTTGTCGGTATGGGCTTGGATGAATTCTCTATGAGTGCAACATCTGTCCTTCGGACTCGTAGCCTTATGAAGAAATTGGATACAGTGAAGATGCAAGAACTTGCACAACGCGCTTTGACTGAGTGTGCGACAATGGAAGAAGTTCTTGAACTTGAAAAAGAATATCTTGACTTTGATTAATCTAAAAAAATAAGATCAGGAAATTTTCCTGGTCTTTTTTAGTTTTCTTCAACGTCATAGTGGACCTAGTGTAGAAAGTGAGAATTGATAAAAAATCGAGAAATATAGAGAGTTAATATGAGCAAAAGAAGATGATTCATGAAAATTGTGAAAAATTTCTTTAAATATATAAAATTTAGTTGAAATTTTCAGAAAATTTGATAAAATGATACTTAATAACATTATGGAGGGCACAAGTGACACAATATAAGAACTATATAAATGGAGAGTGGAGAGCTTCTGAAAATGAAATCACCATCTCATCTCCTATCAATAATGAGATTTTAGGAACTGTGCCTGCCATGAGTCAGACAGAGGTTGATTATGCGATGGCGAGCGCTCGTGCTGCTTTGCCAGCTTGGCGCGCTCTTTCAGCAGTCGAACGTGCAGCTTATCTGCATAAGGCCGCGGATATTTTGGAGCGTGATCAAGAGAAGATTGGCGAAATCCTTGCAAAAGAAGTTGCCAAGGGTATCAAAGCGGCAGTCGGAGAGGTAGTCCGGACAGCAGACTTGATTCGTTATGCGGCTGAAGAGGGCATCCGTATTCACGGTCAAGTTATGGAAGGTGGCGGCTTTGAAGCTGCCAGCAAGAAAAAATTGGCTATGGTTCGTCGTGAGCCTGTAGGAGTTGTCTTGGCTATTGCGCCATTTAATTACCCAGTCAATCTGTCTGGTTCTAAGATTGCTCCTGCCCTTATCGGCGGAAATGTTGTAATGTTTAAGCCACCTACTCAAGGTTCGATTTCTGGTCTGCTCTTGGCTCAGGCTTTTGCTGAGGCTGGTCTTCCTGCTGGTGTTTTCAATACCATCACAGGACGTGGTTCAGAAATCGGGGACTACATCATTGAGCATAAGGAAGTAAATTACATTAACTTTACTGGCTCTACTCCAATCGGTGAACGCATCGGTAAGTTGGCTGGTATGCGCCCCATTATGTTAGAATTGGGTGGTAAGGATGCTGCAGTTGTGCTGGAAGATGCTGACTTGGAGCATGCAGCTAAGCAGATTGTTGGCGGGGCATACAGTTATTCCGGTCAGCGCTGTACGGCTATTAAACGTGTCATTGTCATGGAGAGCGTAGCAGATAAATTAGCAGCGTTACTTCAGGCAGAGGTAGAGAAACTGACGGTTGGTGATCCCTTTGATAATGCGGATATCACACCAGTCATTGATCATGCATCAGCAGATTTCATCTGGGGCTTGATTGAAGATGCTCAGGAAAAGGGAGCGTCAGCCTTGACAGAAATCAAACGTGAAGCAAATCTCATCTGGCCTGCCTTGTTTGACCATGTGACACTGGATATGAAATTAGCTTGGGAAGAGCCATTTGGTCCTGTTCTTCCGATTATTCGTGTGACTTCCGTTGAAGAGGCTATTCAGATCTGTAACCAGTCAGAATTTGGTCTTCAATCTTCAGTCTTTACAAATGATTTCCCGAAAGCATTTGAAATTGCTGAGAAACTGGAAGTGGGTACTGTACACATCAATAATAAGACCCAACGTGGTCCAGATAACTTCCCATTCCTTGGTGTTAAGGGATCTGGAGCCGGAGTGCAAGGGATTCGTTACAGTATCGAAGCGATGACACAAGTGAAATCCATCGTGTTTGATGTGAAATAATGAGAAAGGCGGCTTTGTGCGGCCTTTTTTCTTACCTTGATGAACTTGTAATTCTAACAAGTGTTCGAACAATATAAAAATAAGCAGGCGTTGATATTTTTGATTGCTTATCATTTTAAAATGTAAATTTACATATTGGTCTATACAAATTTTAACCGTTTTATCTCTAATTTTATATCAAATAATTCAAGTAAAAGCCTGTAGAATTAGTATTTCATGAGATCTTCTTCAATGGCCTGTCGATATAGTAATTCATTCTTTTGAAGAAATTGGGCTTTTGAAATTTTTGAGATAGTTTTTGGAAATTTACTTGAAAAATATAAGAAAATGGGGTAAAATAGAAACATAGAAAACGCTTACAAATAGAAAGGTGACTAAATGGATAAAAAAGAAGCATTAAGAACCTTTACAACAGGTGAAAACTTTCATTTACAGCATTATTTGGGAGTGCATCGGGATGTGGTGGATGGCAAGGCTGGCTACACCTTTAGAGTCTGGGCTCCAAATGCGCAGAATGTGCATCTGATTGGAGATTTCACCAATTGGTATGGAGAGCAGATTCCTATGACTCGCAATGAAGGCGGTGTCTGGGAAGTCTTCACGGATTTGCCTAAGGAAGGAGATATTTACAAGTACAATATCAAACGCAGTAGTGGTCAGGAAATCTTGAAAATTGATCCGCTGGCTATCTATTTGGAAGAGCGCCCAGGGACAGGAGCTATTGTTCGGACTATTCCAGAGAAGAAGTGGCAAGATGGACTTTGGCTGGCTCGGAGAAAGCGTTGGGGTTTTTTCTCAAGACCGGTCAATATCTATGAAGTGCATGCTGGCTCTTGGAAACGTAATCCTGACGGCAGTCCATATTCTATGGCTCAGCTTAAGGAGGAGTTGATTCCTTATCTGGTCGAAATGAACTACACGCACGTTGAGTTCATGCCGCTCATGGCCCATCCTTTGGGACTCAGCTGGGGCTACCAGCTCATGGGCTACTTTGCCTTTGAACATACTTATGGAACGCCAGAGGAATTTCAAGACTTTGTCGAAGAATGTCACTTAAATAATATTGGTGTCATTGTGGACTGGGTTCCAGGTCACTTTACCATCAATGACGATGCCTTGGCCTACTATGATGGAACACCAACCTTTGAGTACCAGGATCATGACCGAGCTCATAACTATGGCTGGGGTGCCTTGAATTTTGACTTAGGAAAAAATGAAGTGCAATCTTTCTTGATTTCTAGTATCAAGTTCTGGATTGATTTCTACCATCTAGATGGGGTTCGTGTGGATGCGGTTAGCAACATGCTCTATCTAGACTACGATAGTGGTCCTTGGCAGCCAAACAAGGACGGCGGTAACCGTAACTATGAAGGCTATTATTTCTTGCAGCGTTTGAATACAGTTATCAAGCTGGCTCATCCAGATGTCATGATGATTGCTGAAGAGAGCTCGTCCGAAACCAAGATTACGGGCATGAGAGAGATGGGCGGTCTGGGCTTTGACTTCAAGTGGAATATGGGCTGGATGAACGATATTCTGCGTTTCTATGAAGAAGACCCGATTTACCGCAAGTACGATTTTAATCTGGTGACCTTCAGCTTTATGTATGCTTTTTCTGAAAATTTCCTCTTGCCTTTCTCTCACGACGAAGTCGTTCATGGTAAGAAGAGCATGATGCATAAGATGTGGGGTGACCGCTATAATCAATTTGCTGGTCTCCGCAACCTCTTGACCTATCAAATCTGCCATCCAGGCAAGAAATTGCTCTTTATGGGTTCAGAATTTGGCCAATTCCTAGAGTGGAAGTCAGAAGAGCAGCTGGAATGGTCAAATCTGGACGATCATATGAACAAGCAGATGCAAACCTTCACTTCTGCCCTCAATGCCTTTTATCGAGATAATCGTCCGCTTTGGGAGATCGATTTGAGCTATGATGGTATCGAAATCATTGATGCCGACAATACTGATCAGAGTGTCCTTTCCTTTATCCGTAAGACGGAAAAAGGGGATATGCTAGTCTGTGTATTCAACATGGTGCCAGTAGAGCGCAAAAACTTTACCATTGGTGTGCCAGTGGCAGCCGTTTATGAAGAAGTATGGAATACTGAATTAGAGAAATGGGGAGGTGTTTGGAAAGAACACAACGAAACAGTTCAGTCTCAAGAGGGACTATGGAAAGATTATCCGCAGACCTTGACCTTTACGCTACCAGCTTTGGGAGCAAGTATTTGGAAAATCAAGCGTCGTGTGAATGTTCGTAAAAATGCTAAAAAAGATTCCACAAAGGAGTAGGATATGAAGAATGAAATGCTAGCTTTGATTCTTGCCGGTGGGCAAGGAACTCGTCTTGGAAAGCTCACACAAAGTATTGCGAAACCAGCAGTACAGTTTGGTGGTCGTTATCGTATTATTGATTTCGCGCTGTCAAACTGTGCCAACTCTGGGATTAATAATGTCGGTGTGATTACCCAGTACCAACCACTTGCTTTGAACAGTCACATCGGGAACGGTTCAAGCTGGGGCTTGGATGGTATCAATACAGGTGTATCTATTCTTCAGCCTTACTCTGCCAGTGAAGGAAATCGTTGGTTTGAGGGAACTAGCCACGCTATTTTCCAAAATATTGACTATATTGACAGCATCAATCCTGAATATGTTTTAATCCTATCTGGAGACCATATCTACAAGATGGACTATGATGATATGCTCCAATCCCACAAGGATAACAGCGCTAGTTTGACGGTTGCAGTCTTGGATGTGCCTCTCAAGGAGGCTAGCCGTTTTGGTATCATGAATACCGACGCTAACAATCGGATCGTTGAATTTGAAGAAAAACCAGAAAATCCTAAATCTACCAAGGCTTCTATGGGAATCTATATCTTTGACTGGCAACGTCTCCGCAATATGCTGATTGCTGCTGAAAAGAGCAATGTCGATATGTCCGACTTTGGTAAGAATGTTATCCCTAACTATCTTGAATCTGGCGAAAGTGTTTATGCTTACGAATTTAACGGCTACTGGAAAGACGTTGGTACGATTGAGTCACTTTGGGAAGCTAATATGGAATACATTAGTCCAGAAAATGCTTTAGACAGTCGTGATCGTCAGTGGAAAATTTACTCACGTAACTTGATTTCACCACCAAACTACCTTGGTGCAAATGCTCATGTTGAAGATTCTTTGGTAGTTGACGGCTGTTTCGTAGATGGAACTGTTAAGCATTCTATTCTGTCAACGGGCGCTCAAGTTCGTGAGGGTGCAGAAGTCATTGATTCTGTTATTATGAGTGGCGCTATTATTGGCCAAGGAGCTAAGATTAAACGTGCGATCATTGGTGAGGGTGCTGTTATTTCTGATGGTGTGGAGATTGACGGGACAGATGAAGTGCAAGTAGTCGGATATAATGAAAAAGTGGGGGTACCAACAGATGAAGATTGATAAATATTCAGCGATTTTAGGAAATACGGTCGGTTTCCACGACATGTCAACCTTAACAGAACATCGTCCAGTTGCCAGTTTGCCATTTGGTGGGAAATACCGCTTGATTGACTTCCCCCTTTCTAGCCTTGCTAATGCTGGCGTTCGTAGCGTCTTTGGTATCTTCCAGCAGGACAATATTAGTTCTGTATTTGACCATATTCGTTCAGGTCGTGAGTGGGGCTTGTCTACACTTTTGAGTCACTACTATCTAGGCATTTACAATACTCGTGTAGAAAGTAGCACAGTTGGTAAGGAATATTATGAACAGTTATTGACTTATCTGAAGCGCTCAGGCTCTAACCAAACTGTAGCCCTGAACTGTGATGTGTTGATCAACATTGACCTTAATCAGGTCTTCCACTTACATAACACAACCCAGAAACCGATGACAGTGGTTTACAAGAAACTGCCATCTAAAGATATTTCAGATGTCAATGCAGTTCTGCAAGTCAGTGAAACAGACCATGTCCTAGGACATAAACTGCATAGTGATAGAGACGAGGGCGAGCTCTTCAATATGTCTACAGATATTTTTGTAGTAGATACGCCTTGGTTGATTGAAAAATTGGAAGAAGAAGCCCAAAAAGAATTCCCACAAAAACTGCGCTATGTTCTTCGGGACTTGGCAGCTGAAGTTGGAGCTTTTGCTTACGAGTATACAGGTTATCTGGCAAATATTTACTCTGTTGAATCATACTATAAGGCCAATAAAGATATGCTTGATCGGCAGAAATTCTACTCCCTCTTCTCACCAAATCAAAAGATTTATACAAAGGTGAAAAACGAAGAGCCGACATACTATGCAACTACATCAAAAGTAAATCGCTCTCAGTTTGCGTCAGGTAGTATTGTAGAAGGTGAAGTTGTAAACTCTGTTATCTCGCGGAATACAAGAATCTTAGCGGGTAGCAGTGTCAAAGACAGTCTCCTCTTCCCACGCGTTGTCGTTGGAAAAAATGCAGTGGTAGAATATGCAATTGTGGACAAGGGCGTTGAGATTGCTGAAGGAGTTATCGTTCGAGGTACAGCTGAACATCCAGTTGTACTGAAGAAAGGTCAAAAAGTTACAGAGGACATCGTTTCATGAAAATTTTATTTGTAGCAGCAGAAGGGGCACCTTTTTCAAAGACGGGTGGTTTGGGGGACGTTATCGGCGCCCTCCCCAAATCCTTGGTCAAAGCTGGTCATGAAGTTGGGGTTATTCTGCCATATTATGACATGACGGATGCTAAATTTGGTGATCAAGCCGAGGATCTTTTCTCCTTTGAAGTCAGTGTCGGCTGGCGTCGGGAATATGTCGGTGTCAAAAAGATTGAGTTGGAAGGTGTGAACTTCTATTTTATTGACAATCAGCATTATTTCTTCCGTGGACATGTCTATGGTGATTTTGATGACGGCGAACGCTTTGCTTATTTCCAATTAGCAGCAATCGAACTGATGGAGCGCATTGACTTTATTCCAGATGTTCTCCATGCGCACGACTACCATACGGCCATGATTCCTTTCTTGGTCAAGGAAAAATACCGCTGGATTCAGGCCTATAACAACATCAAGACAGTGCTGACGATTCACAACTTAGAGTTTCAGGGACAATTTCCGGATAGTATGCTTTGGGAACTCTTTGGTGTCGGCTATGAACGTTATGCGGATGGCACTCTCCGTTGGAATGACTGTCTCAACTGGATGAAAGCGGGCATTCTCTATGCGGATCGCGTGACAACTGTTTCACCGAGCTATGCCAACGAAATTCGGACAGCTGAGTTTGGCTGCGGTCTGGATCAGGTTCTTCGGATGGAGTCTGGCAAGCTGGTCGGTATTGTCAATGGTATTGATACAGATATCTACAATCCAGAAACAGATAAATTGCTGGCTTACCACTTTAATAAAGATGATTTGACTGGGAAATTGGAAAATAAACGAGCTCTTCAAGCAAAAGTAGGCTTGCCAGTTCGGGACGATGTTCCTGTCGTTGGTATCGTCTCTCGATTGACACGTCAAAAAGGTTTTGATTTGGTGGTGGAAGAGTTGCATAATCTGCTTCAGGAAGATGTGCAAATTGTGCTACTTGGAACAGGTGACCCTGCATTTGAACGGGCCTTCGCTTGGTTTGGCCAGGCTTATCCTGAAAAGTTATCCGCTAATATCCTTTTTGATGTTACTTTGGCTCAGGAAATCTATGCAGCTAGTGATATTTTCCTTATGCCGAGTCGCTTTGAACCGTGCGGTCTGTCTCAGATGATGTCCATGCGCTACGGGACACTGCCACTTGTTCACGAAGTTGGTGGTTTGCGCGATACGGTTGAACCTTTCAACGTCTATAGTGGACGGGGAACAGGCTTTAGCTTCAATAACTTCTCTGGTTATTGGTTAACATGGACTTTCAAAGAAGCCCTCAATCTTTACTGGCATGACCAAGAAGCTTGGCATAATCTGCAAATACAGGCGATGGAAAGAGATTTCTCTTGGGATACAGCCAGTCGAGCATACAGTGATTTATATGAGTCACTACTCTAGTATGTTGCATTAGAACAGTAATCCTCTCTTGTCTTGACAAGAGAGGATTTGTCGGGTAAGTGGTCTTTCTTATGTTGTTATCTTATCCAGACTGATGCTTTTCCCTAAAAGAAAGGAAGTTGATTCGTAAGAATGGAAATCTGGAATTTGGAGAAATAATACTCTTTAGAAAACATGAACAAAAAGAGATTGGGACCTGGATCTCAGTCTCTTTTGTTATCCATCTACCATCTTATAAAGAATTATGCTATAGTAGAGAAAGTATGAGAGTCCAACGTTTAGAAAAGTAGGGTAAGCAAGTATGACAGACTACGAGATTTTTTACCAACAATTGACGGCTCCCTTTCGCAGTCGCCCTAGGATAGTGAAAGGGATGGCCTATTTTAATAGGGGGATGACTGTTTTTATGCCTCTAGTTTATGGATTGGTCTTGATTGATGCCCTTCTGACAGAGGGTTGGAAAGGGCTGCTTGCTTTTTTTCTCCTTCCAGCTATCGGATTTGGTCTCTTGTCAGCGATTCGCAAACGGCTTAATCAAGCACGCCCTTACGAGAAATGGGCTATTCAACCCTTGCTGGCCAAGGATACATCAGGCAAGTCCATGCCCAGCCGCCATGTCTTTTCGGCGACAGTGATTTCCATGTGCTTGCTCTACTATTTCTGGTTGCCGGGGCTTATTTGCCTCTTGCTTTCAGCAGGGCTGGCTGCGGTGCGCGTGATTGGCGGAGTCCACTATCCAAAGGATGTAGTGATAGGATACCTTTGTGGCATTTGCTGGGGAGCTTTACTCTTTTTATTATAAAGGTCTGGCCAGAGCCAGATTTTTTATGTAAAGTAAGGTGAGGAGTAGACAAAGTGCCCGAGTCTATATTATAATGTAAGCAGTTCCAAATTTTCATCGCCAAGGAACATGGGATTTTGGAAGATGAAAAATATGTAAGGAGACTATTATGTCAGAACCGTTATTTCTACAGTCTGCGATGCAGGAGAAGATTTGGGGTGGCACCAAGCTGCGCGATGTATTTGGCTATGAAATTCCCAGTGACCATGTAGGAGAGTACTGGGCTATTTCGGCTCATCCGAACGGTGTCTCAACCGTCAAGAATGGCCGTTTTGCCGGTCAGAAGCTAGATGCACTCTATGCTGAGCACCGTGAGCTCTTTGGCAATCGTCCAGAGCCTGTCTTTCCGCTTTTGACGAAGATTTTAGATGCCAATGACTGGCTCAGCGTTCAGGTCCATCCAGATGATGCCTATGGACTAGAGCACGAAGGTGAGCTTGGCAAGACAGAATGCTGGTATGTCATCGCTGCAGACGAGGGGGCAGAGATTATATACGGTCACAATGCCAAGAGCAAGGAAGAGCTGCGCCAGCAGATTGAGAGCAAGGACTGGGATCATCTTTTGACCAAAATTCCAGTCAAGGCTGGTGATTTCTTCTACGTGCCAAGTGGCACCATGCATGCCATTGGTTCAGGTATTCTAATTTTAGAGACTCAGCAGTCTAGCGATACTACTTATCGGGTCTATGATTTTGATCGTAAGGACGACGCTGGCAATCTGCGTGAGTTGCATTTGGAGCAGTCTATTGATGTTTTGACTATCGGCGAGCCTGCTAATAGCCGTCCCGTTACCATTCAGGCAGATGATTTGACTTCTACTCTTTTGGTAGCCAATGACTTCTTTGCTGTTTACAAGTGGGACATCGCTGGTTCTGTTGAATTTAAAAAGACAGCAGATTACAGTCTGTTCAGCGTTTTGGAAGGTGCTGGCGAGTTGACAGTGGATGGACTAGTGTATCCAATCGAAAAAGGCTCTCATTTCATCCTGCCGAGCGATGTCACAGAGTGGACCTTGTCTGGTGACTTACAACTGATTGTCAGCCATCCATAGTGAAAAAACAAATGAGAGTGGGACAGAAATCGGTAATTCGTTAGAATTCGATTTCGTCATCCCACCTCCGCACAGTTGAGTAAGGCTGTAAAAACTGATGAAATCAGCGTAGTAGAGCCCACTCAACCACTGCGTCTTGCTCGACAATCCAAAGACAATTGAGAGGCTAGGACTTTTGTCCCAGCCTCATTTTTCTTTATTTTCGTAGAATGGATAGAGAAAACAGGACTTTAACTTCAATCGGTGAAAAAGTCCAATAAATAAGGCATTTCATCATGGTTGCTTGAAGATATTTTTTCTGAAAAATGTTACAATGAAAAGGAATATCCAAAGGAGTCGAATATGGAACACAAAGAAAAAGATTTTAGTTTATCCTGGTTTTTTAGATGGTTCTTGGATAATAAGGCCATTACCGTATTTTTGGTGACCTTGCTCATCGGTTTGAACATTTTTATTCTTAGCAAAATTAGCTTTATTTTTACACCAGTGATTGAGTTTATTGGTGTCATTATGTTGCCAGTGATTTTGGCTGGGCTGCTTTACTATCTGCTCAATCCCATTGTCGACTGGATGGAAAAGCGCAAGATTAGCCGTGTGGCTGGAATTACGATTGTCTTTGTCTTGATTGGTATCTTGATTGTGTGGGGCTTGGCAGTTGCTATTCCTAGCTTGCAGCATCAGATAGTGAGTTTTTCAAAGAATGTTCCCGCCTATCTCAAGCAAGCCAATAAAATGATTGAAGATGTTTTGGACAATCATATTTCAGATGATTTGAAGCCACAAATCGAGCAAGTTACGAATAAGCTTTCGACCCAGATTACTTCATGGGCTAGCAATTTTTCATCTAAGGCAGTCAATTGGGCTAGCAATTTGATTAGTACGGCTTCACAAATCATTGTAGCTATTATCATCATGCCTTTCATTCTTTTCTATTTGCTACGCGATGGGAAGAATCTCAAAGGCTATGTAGTTCAGTTCTTGCCAACGAAATTCCGCGAGTCATTTGGTCAGGTTATGACGGATGTTAATACCCAGTTGGCCAATTATGTTCGTGGTCAGGTGACTGTAGCCATTATTGTGGCCTTTATGTTTATGATTCTTTTCAAGATCATCGGCTTGCGTTACGGTGTGACTCTAGCGGTTGTGGCAGGAGTTTTAAACTTGGTACCTTATCTGGGAAGCTTCCTTGCTATGTTGCCAGCCTTGGTTCTTGGTTTGATTGCTGGACCTCTCATGCTGTTGAAAGTCATTATCGTCTTTATCGTGGAGCAGACTATTGAGGGGCGCTTCGTGTCTCCATTGATCTTGGGAAGTCAATTAAGCATCCATCCGATTACGATTTTATTTGTTTTGCTGACTTCAGGAACCATGTTTGGTATCTGGGGCGTCTTGCTGGGAATTCCAGCTTATGCGTCAGCCAAGGTTGCCATCACAGCGCTCTTTAAGTGGTATAAGAAGGTCAGCGGTTTGTATGAAGAAAGTGTTCAAGAATTAGGAGAAGGCAGTGAGTAAGAGTGAACAAATGTTAGCAGCCCTGAAAAATCAGGATTTAGTGCAAGCTGAGAAGTATTTTGAAGAGGCTTTGAGCCAAGATACTGATCAAGAGTTATTAGAATTAGCCGATTACTTAGAAAGTATCGGCTTTTTCCCTCAAGCCAAGCGTATTTATGAAAAATTGGCTCCGCTTTTCCCCGAGTCCTATATCAGTCTGGCAACGATTGCTGCTGACGATGGTGACTTAGAAGAGGCTTTTGCCTATTTAGAGGAAATTAACTCAGAAAGTGAATGGTATGTGGCCGCTCTCTTGGCCAAGGCAGACCTCTATCAGCTAGAAGGATTGCCAGATGTGGCAAGGGAGAAATTACTGGAAGCTGCCAAACTGTCGGACGAACCTTTGGTGACTTTTGGTTTGGCAGAAATTGAGTTTGAATTGGAAAATTTTGCCCAGGCCATCAAGGAATATGCCCAGCTAGATAATCGGTCTATCTACGAGCAGACAGGCGTATCCACCTATCAGCGCATCGGCCTTTGCTATGCCAGTCTGGGGAAAATCGAAGCAGCCATTGAATTTTTGGAAAAGGCTGTGGAGCTGGAGTACGATGAAGAGACGGTCTATGAATTGGCAGCTATCTTGTACGAACAAGAGGAGTACCAAAAAGCTAATTTGTACTTCAAGCAGCTGGATACGATTTCGCCAGATTTTGAAGGCTATGAGTATGCCTATGCGCAGTCTCTCCATGCGGAGCATAAGACCGAGGAAGCTTTGGCAATGACTGAGCAAGGCTTGACCAAAAATCCTTTCGAGACTCGCCTTCTGCTCCTTGCTTCCCAACTATCTTACGAACTGCATGATGTGGAAAAATCTGAGCACTACTTGCTAGCAGCTCAGGGAAATGCAGATGATGTAGAGGAAATTGCTCTGCGCCTGACCAATCTCTATCTGGAGCAGGAGCGCTACGATGAGGTCTTAGCTTTTGAGGAACAAGAGCTAGACAATGTCTTAACCCGCTGGAATCTGGCGCGGGCTTATCAAGCCTTGGAAAATCTGGAAAAAGCTGGGGAGCTTTATCAGGAACTGGCAGTTGATTTGCAGGAAAATCCTGAATTTTTGGAAGAATTTGTTTATCTCTTACGCGAATTAGGGCGTGTGGAAGAAGCGAAAATACAGGCTGATAAGTACCTGCGTTTGGTTCCAGATGATACTGCTATGGCAGATTTATACGAAAGTTTGTAAAGTTTTCTTGGGAAATCTCTTACCTTGCTAGCTTTGGGACATCTTACAAGAAGATTTTCTTACGGACACTATAGTTTGATTAAAGAAGGAGTGGAGATAATGTCCCAATTGAAACGAATCCAAGAAATGGAAGAGCATTTGAATAAATACGCTCAGACGCTGGCTGCAGCTCAATCAGCTTTGGCTGAGCTGGAGGCCAGCCAGAAGCATTATATCCAGCTCCGAGATTATTACACCAGCCAAGCTTTCTTTGACGATTTGGAATTTTCCAATCGACCGGACTTTCCTGAGGATGTGGCCTGCGGCGTTTTGAGCGAAGATGCTGTCTATGACCTCATGGGAGAGCACTTTGAGACGGCCTTGCAGCTGCTAGAACTATCCAGTGCCATGCTGAAAGAAAGATAGAAGACTAGGAAGATTCGTGAAATAAAATGACTTCTGTTGAAAAGCTAGAGCATGGAATAAGGGTAACTTAAAAAGTCGGAAATGTAGAAAATCCTAAACAAAATCCGACCAACTATTGACATTATTAAAGGACATAAGATTAGCAGAAAGGCGGATGAGCATGCGCGACAATCATCTTCATACTTATTTTTCCTATGATTCTGAGGCGGATTTTTCTGACTATCTGGACCATTACGAGGGCGAGATTGTCACCACCGAGCACTATGACCTGTCCAATCCTTACCCTTACCAAGCTGCCTCATCCCATGATGATGTGCCTGATTATGCGGCCTATTCGGCAAAAATTGCAGAGCTGAACCAGCAATATGGTAACCGCATCAAAAAGGGGATTGAAATTGGCTATTACGCTCCACGTAAGGACGATATCCTATCTTTCCTATCTGACAAGGAATACGACTTGAAACTCCTATCTGTTCACCACAATGGTAGTTTTGACTATCTGGAAGAGCCTGTCTTGCAGCTGGACAAGATGGAGTTAATTCCCCGCTACCTGAGAGAGCTAGAAGAGGCCATCGAAGCTGTGCCAGCAGATGTCCTAGCTCACTTTGACTATGGTTTCCGAAAATTTGCGCTTACCGTGGAGGAGTTAAAAACTTTTGAACCGCAGCTGCGACAGCTTTTTCAAAAGATGATTGATCATG
The DNA here is from genome assembly GCF_963529205.1 of Streptococcus cristatus. Lineage (GTDB taxonomy): Bacteria > Bacillota > Bacilli > Lactobacillales > Streptococcaceae > Streptococcus > Streptococcus cristatus_O. The sequence continues at coordinate 35,911 of NZ_CAURYF010000007.1, forward strand.
GTCTGGCCTTTGAACTCAACTGCAAGTCCATGTATCTCTATGGTCATGAAGTTCTCTATATCTACGCTCTTGGTCTGGTCAAGGAGCTGGGTGGTCAGCGCTTTTCAGTTGGCTCCGATGGACACAAGCTCGAGCATTTCCGCTTGAAGTTTGACCACGTGGCTCAAATCCTCTCTGATTTCGGTATTGAGGAAAGTCAGCTGATTTAGGGTATCGGAATTACACCTTGATTGTCCATTAAACGATTTTTTTGAAATTCGACCAGAATATGATATACTTAATTATCTTAGAAAATACAGAAATTTGTTGATATAGGAGAAAAAATGGCAGAGCCAGTGAAATTATTTCAGTATAACACCCTAGGAGCTTTGATGGCTGGACTTTATGGTGGGAGCATGACGATTGGGGAGCTCCTGAAATACGGTGATTTAGGGATTGGTACACTGGATTCCATTGATGGGGAGCTGATTGTTCTTGATGGCAAGGCCTATCAGGCTAAGGGATCTGGCAATGTGCCTGAAGTTGTAGAAGTTTCAGATGATGTAACGGTGCCCTACGCTGCGGTTGTTCCCCATCAAGCGGAGGTCATTTTCCGCCAACGCTTCGAAATGACAGATGAAGAGCTGGAAAAGCGAATTGAATCCTATTACGATGGGGAAAATCTATTTCGCTCCATCAAGATTCATGGAGAATTTTCCCACATGCATGTGCGAATGATTCCGAAATCAACCTCAGAGAAGAAGTTTGCTGAAGTAGCCGTGAGTCAGCCAGAGTACTATGCGGACAATGTTTCTGGAACTATTGTTGGTTTTTGGACACCCGAAATTTTCCACGGTGTCAGTGTGGCGGGCTACCATCTTCACTTTATTTCGGACGACCATACCTTTGGTGGTCACGTTATGGACTTTGTTATCAAGGAAGGGATTGTGGAGCTAGGTGCTGTCGATCAGTTGGATCAACGTTTCCCAGTTCAAGACCGTAAGTTCCTCTTTGCAAAATTCAATGTCGATGAAGTAAGATCGGACATGGATAAGGTTGAGTAGCCAATTACTGTGACAATTGTCTACTTCTGATAAAAAAAGAGGCTAGGAATCTGCGGTCCCAACCTCTGAAAGATAAGTAGAGTTTTAAATTTAGTAAGTTTGTGGAGCCTCGGCTCCTCTTTTGTTTTTCAATATCCGCCAAATCGATATTTTAGAAACTGCTTAGTTTACATTTTCATGCTTTTAATCTTTTCTTCATCTGGTGTGACGCGCAGGGTTTTCTGGCCTGTATAGGTGACAAATCCGGGCTTGCCACCAGTTGGCTTGTTGAGTTTTTTAGCCTCAATCATGTCCACTTGGACCAGATTGGAGAGTCTGGCTTTGGAGAAGTAGGCTGCTAACTCAGCAGCATCCGTCTTGACCTCATCACTAGGCTGGAGATTGCCTGTAATGACCACATGGCTACCTGGGATATCCTTGGCGTGGAACCAAAGCTCGTCCTTTTTCGCCATCTTAAACGTCAGCTCATCATTTTGTAGATTGTTGCGACCAACTAGGATAATGGTTTGGCCATCTGTTGCCAAATATTTCTCTGGTTTCTGCCTTTTTTGGATTTTTTCTCTCTGGCGTCGGCGGATAAAGCCAGTCTGGATGAGTTCCTCTCGGATTTCCGCAATTTCAGTCAGGCTGGCCTGAGCAAGGGCTGTTTCCACGCTCTCTAGGTAGAGAATCGTAGTCCGTGTCTCCTCAATTAAGCTGGTCAGGTGTTTGACGGCTTCCTTGAGCTTCTGGTAGCGTTTGAAATAGCGTTGGGCATTTTGATTTGGGGTCAGAGCCTTGTCAAGTGCAATGACAATCTTCTCACCCGTGTAGTAATTGTCCAGCTCCACCTGATCCTGATCGTTGGGCACCTGATGGAGGAAGGTGGTCAAGAGTTCTCCTTTTTGGCGGAATTCTTCTGCGTTCTCCGTTGCTAGGAGCTCTTCCTCTTGCTTGCCCAGCTTTTTCCGGTTCTTTTCCAACTCGTTTTCTACCCGACGGATAAGCTCGCTGGCCTGCTGGTTGACCCGATCACGCTCAGCCTTATCCTTATAGAAAGTGTCTAAAAGCTCGGATAGACTGGACATTTGGGTCTTACTGTCGGAAAATAGCAAAGCAGAAAAGGATTTTTCGGTCAAGCTTGGCTGAGTCGGACTGGCAAAGAAGGCTCGGAAGGTTTTGAGCTTGTCAGCTGCCAGATGGCCACTGAGCTCAGTAGCCGTATCCCGTCCCAATCCCTGAAACATTTGCTGCAGGCGTTTGGGCTCTAAGTCCTCTGTCTGTAGGATTTGGAAGAGCTTTTCATCGCCCACAGTGAAAGGGTTGAGACTGCCAGTCTGAGGCGGTGCGACATAGGTTGAGCCCGGCAGGATTGTTCGATAGCTATTTTGTGAAAATCCGACGTGTTTGATAGCTTCAATGATCTTGCCGCTAGCCTTATCCAAGAGAATGATGTTGCTGTGCTTGCCCATGATTTCGATGACCAGAGTCACAGCCACGCTATCGCCGATTTCGTTCTTATTAGAAACGCTGATTTCCAAAATCCGATCATTTTCCACTTGCTGGATTGCTTCAATGACAGCGCCCTGCAGGTATTTGCGCATGACCATGATAAAGGTAGTGGGAATAGCTGGATTTTCAAAAGTAGTCTCTGTCAGCTGGACGCGCCCAAAGACCGAGTGGGCTGACAGGAGCAGCTTGTGGCTTTGGCGATTACTGCGAACCTGCAAGACTAGCTCCTGTTCAAAAGGTTGATTAATCTTTTGGATGCGGCCGCCCAGCAGTTCGCGGCGCAGCTCCTCTGTCATGTGGTGTAAAAAAAATCCGTCGAAAGACATGCTTTTCTCCTTGAAACTTGCTAAAGAAGATTATAACAAAAAACCAAGCCAAAAGCTTCTAAAGTCTCATCAAAAAGAAATTTATTTTTTATCAATGATTATCTATATAAACAAAAACCGAACATTTTATAAAAATTTTCAAAAAAGCCTTGACATCCCTTCAGGAAAAATTTACAATATAGGAAATTAGAAAAGTAGTAGATGCATTTGTTTTTAGCGAGCTTGTGGTTGGTGGAAATGAGCAGCAAATCTTTACGAAATTGGGCTAATTGATAAATATGAATTTGAAACAATAAAAATTCGGTGCGCACACCTTACAGTGCAGCTTGTTTGATGACAAGATAGAGATATGGGGGAATACTAGCTATTTTTCCATAATTGAGGTGGCACCGCGATTTACGCCCTCACACAGAGTACCTGTGTGAGGTTTTTTTGTTGCTTATTATAAAAAATAAGGAGAATTGCCTATGTTTAAACGATGGCGTCCCTAGGGATTGAATAGAAAAAATGAAATAAAGAAATGGAGAAAGAACATGAAAAATAAACGTTTAATGACTATTTTGGGCCTCTTGGCTATTTTGGTAATTGGTGGGATGGCTTATTCCAGCTTGAGTGGAAAGAGCAACGGATCTAAGACTGGCGACGATAGTAAGACAGTCAAGGTTGGTGTCTTGCAGTATGTCAGCCACCCATCCCTTGATTTGATTTACAAGGGAATTCAAGATGGTCTAGCTGAGGAAGGCTACAAGGGTGACAAGATCAAGATTGACTTTATGAATGCAGAGGGAGATCAGAGCAAAGTTTCTACTATGAGTAAGCAGCTGGTGTCCAATGACAATGATGTGCTGATTGGTATTGCGACTCCGTCTGCGCAAGGCTTGGCTGCGGCTACTAAGGACAAGCCTATTGTCATGGGAGCTATCACAGATCCAGTCGGAGCAAACCTAGTGAAAAATCTGGAAAAGCCAGGTGGTAATATCACAGGTGTTTCTGACCACAATCCAGCTAAGCAACAACTAGAGTTGATTAAAAAATTGACGCCAAATGTGAAAACGATTGGTGCCCTCTATTCTAGCAGTGAAGACAACTCCAAAGCTCAGGTAGAAGAGTTTAAAAAATTGGCTGAAGAGGCAGGCTACAAGGTAGAGGAATATTCTGTTCCTTCAACCAATGAAATTGCTTCAACCATGAATGTCATGACTGGCAAGGTTGATGCTATCTGGATTCCAATTGACAATACTATTGCGTCAGCATTTGCGACAGTTGTGTCCAGCAATAAAGAAGCTAAGAAACCGATTTATCCAAGTGCGACGGCCATGGTAGAAGAAGGCGGTCTTGCCTCTGTCGTTGTAGACCAGTATGACCTCGGTGTTGCGACAGGTAAAATGGCTGCTAAAGTCCTTAAAGGTGCCAAGCCTGCTGATACTGCAGTAGATATTTTTGATAAAGGTAAATCTGTTATCAATACTAAGAATGCCAAAGAACTCGGTATCACTATACCAGAAGATGCTCTCAAAGAAGCAGGACAAGTGATTAAATAGAAAGAAAGGAAGTCCGTTGCTTAACGGGCTTCTTTTTCTGCTTGTAAAATCTTTAACTGAGCTTGCGAAAAGTTTAGAAATCTGTTAGAATGAATTATAATTGAATAGCAATCTGCAAGACCAGTAACCTAGGGGAAGTTTGACAGGGAGGAGAGCCAGAGACTGAGAGCTCTCTAGATGAAAGCTAGGCGAATTCACTTGCTTTAGGATTGGTAATTAAGGTCTGGCTTGCCAGATAAAAAACGGATGGTACCGCGTGTCAACGCTCCGCTTCGGTGTGAGTAAGACCGCGGTTTTTATTTTTGGAGGAACTATGTTAACAATTGAAGAACGATTGCAGAGTCTGCGTGAGGAAACTTTAGCCCAATTGCAGACCATTACTCTGGAAAATGCTAAGGATATGCAGGAGCTGAAAGTATCTGTCCTAGGGAAAAAAGGAAGTCTTACTGAGATTCTCAAAGGGATGAAGGATGTTTCTGCTGAGATGCGCCCTATTATCGGGAAGCACGTCAATGAAGCGCGCGATGTGCTGAATGCAGCCTTTGAAGAAGCAGCTCAAATCTTGGAAGAACAGAAAGTCGCAGCCCAGCTGGCCAATGACGCCTTGGATGTGACCCTACCAGGTCGTAAGATTCCAGCTGGAAATCGACATATTTTGACCCAGACGAGTGAAGAAATCGAAGATATCTTTATCGGTATGGGTTATCAGGTTGTGGATGGTTTTGAAGTTGAGTCAGACTACTACAACTTTGAGCGGATGAACCTGCCTAAAGACCACCCTGCCCGGGATATGCAGGATACCTTCTACATCACAGAAGAGATCCTCTTGCGTACTCACACTTCTCCTGTCCAAGCTCGTGCAATGGATGCCCATGACTTTATCCAAGGTCCGCTCAAGATGATCTCTCCGGGACGTGTTTTCCGTCGTGATACAGACGATGCGACTCACTCTCACCAGTTTCACCAGATTGAAGGTCTGGTCGTAGGGGAAAACATCTCTATGGCTGATTTGCAGGGAACCTTGCAGCTGATCGTGCAAAAAATGTTTGGTGCGGATCGTAAGATTCGTCTGCGTCCATCTTACTTCCCATTTACAGAGCCATCTGTCGAAGTAGATGTATCTTGCTTTAAGTGTGGTGGGGCCGGCTGTAATGTCTGCAAGAAGACTGGCTGGATCGAAATCATGGGAGCTGGAATGGTGCACCCAAGTGTCTTGGAGATGAGTGGCATCGACTCAGAGAAATATTCTGGCTTTGCCTTTGGTCTTGGTCAAGAGCGGGTAGCTATGCTTCGCTACGGTATCAACGATATTCGTGGCTTCTACCAAGGCGATGTACGTTTTTCACAGCAGTTTAAGTAAGAAGCTTAGACTAGGACTTGATTTGAACAATCCCATCACGACAAGCCTGATTAGCAATGTTTGCGGACTTGAAATGCGTGGAAAAGATGTTTATCAGTTTAGTTGTCTATAAGACGATTTTAGCTGGGAGTATCGTTCGCAGCTGCTTCTGAGAAAGGGGTGCCCTATGTTAGTTAGAGTTCGGACGGAGGATCTGGATATTTTGCGGGAGTTGGAAGTGCAGACCTACCAAGAAACTTTTGGTCCTTTCATCAAGCAGGAAGACTTGGAGCATTATTTTGCCCATGAGCTGGCGCTTGAAAGGCTGGAGCGGGAGTTGGCGAATCCTGAGTCTGAGCATTATTTTGTACTGGACAAGGAGCAAAAAATCGCTGGTTTTCTCAAGTGTAACTGGGGTCTGGCTCAGACAGAGCAGGAGTTGGAAGCTTCCTTTGAAATTCAACGGATTTATGTGCTTGCCTCCCATCAGGGTCTCGGCTTGGGCAAGGAAATGTTTGAATTTGCCCTAGAAGAAGCCCGAAAACGTGGTTTTAGCTGGGCTTGGCTAGGCGTTTGGGAAAGAAATTTCAAGGCGCAGAATTTTTACTTTAAATATGGCTTTGAAAGGTTTAGCCAGCATGAATATATCACTGGTGACACAGTCGATATTGACTGGCTTTTAAGGAAGAAATTAAACTAAAAAGACGATAACAGCGCTGTCTATTGGGCTTTTAGTAAAAACAGAAATTTATAGAGAGGAATCAAATACGACCGAAAAGACGAATGGACTGGCTTTGTCTATGAAATCAAAGTTAGCGCTGGTCGGTCGTAAAATCATCAATATGTTAGTTAGTTATAAATGGTTAAAAGAACTGGTTGATTTGGATGTGACAAGCGCCGAACTGGCAGAGAAAATGTCCACAACTGGTATTGAAGTAGAAGGAGTCAGCTCACCAGCTGAAGGCCTTTCGAAAATTGTTGTCGGAGAAGTTCTGAGCTGTGAGGATATACCTGAAACTCACCTGCACCTCTGTCAGGTCAATGTCGGAGAAGAGGAGCCTCGCCAGATTGTCTGTGGAGCGCCGAATGTTCGCGCGGGTATTAAGGTTATGGTGGCTGTACCAGGCGCTCGCATTGCAGATAATTATAAGATTAAAAAAGGAAAAATTCGTGGGTTAGAGTCACTGGGTATGATTTGCTCCTTGGGCGAGCTAGGCATTTCGGATTCTGTCGTGCCAAAGGAATTTGCGGATGGCATTCAAATTTTGCCAGATAGTGCTGTACCAGGAGATGAGGTTTTCCCTTATCTAGACTTGGATGATGAGATTATCGAGCTTTCTATCACGCCAAACCGGGCTGACGCTTTGTCTATGCGCGGGGTTGCGCACGAAGTAGCAGCTATCTACGATAAGCCTGTTCATTTCAAAGAATTTCCTCTGACTGAAGGGGATAAAGATGCTGTGGCTAGCTTGTCTGTTGCCATTGAAAGCGACAAAGCACCGTTTTATGCCGCTCGTATTTTGGACAATGTGACCATTGCTCCGAGTCCTCAGTGGCTGCAAAATCTCCTCATGAACGAAGGAATCCGTCCAATTAACAATGTAGTGGACGTGACTAACTATATCTTGCTCTACTTTGGTCAGCCCATGCATGCCTTTGATCTGGATACATTTGAGGGCGACCAGATTGTCGTCCGAGAAGCGCGTGCTGGTGAAAAACTGGTGACGCTGGACGGTGAAGAGCGTGAACTGGAAGTCGGCGATTTAGTTATCACTGTGGCAGATAAGCCAGTGGCTTTGGCTGGTGTCATGGGCGGAGCAGCGACGGAAATCTCTAGCAAGTCTACTCGTGTCGTTCTGGAAGCGGCTGTCTTCAATGGCAAGTCAATCCGTAAGACAAGCAGCCGTCTGGGCTTGCGTTCTGAGTCTTCTTCACGCTTTGAAAAAGGGATTAACCTTGCAACAGTAACTGAAGCTCTAGATGCTGCTGCAAGCATGATTGCTGACTTGGCTGGTGCCAATGTTCATGCTGGCATTGTCCAAGCAGGACAGTTAGATACGACTGACAAGCAGGTTTCAACTAGCCTTTCAGATGTCAACCGAGTTCTGGGAACAGATTTGACTTATGCAGATATTGAAGATATTTTCCGTCGTCTAGGCTTTGGTCTCAGCGGTTCTGCGGACTTCTTTACAGTCAGCGTACCTGCTCGTCGTTGGGATATTAATATTCCGGCAGATCTTTACGAGGAAATTGCTCGTATTTATGGCTATGACCGTTTGCCAGTTTCCCTACCTCAAGATGCTGGAACGGCTGGCGAATTGACGGCCACTCAAAAGCTACGTCGCAAGGTTCGGACGGTGGCTGAAGGAGCAGGTCTGACCGAGATTATTTCCTATGCCTTGACCACGCCAGAAAAAGCTGTCGAATTTACGCTCAATCCTACGAATCTGACTGAGCTTATGTGGCCTATGACAAGGGAGCGCAGTGTTCTTCGTCAAAATATGCTCTCAGGCATGCTGGATACTGTCAGCTACAATGTTGCTCGTAAAAATAAGGATTTAGCCCTTTATGAAATTGGGAAAATCTTTGAAAAGACAGGTAATCCGAAGGAAGAATTGCCTAACGAAATCAATAGCTTTGCCTTTGCCCTAACTGGCTTGGTAAGTGAAAAAGATTTCCAAACGCCAGCGACTCCTGTTGACTTCTTTTTCGCTAAGGGTGTGGTTGAAGCACTCTTTGACCGCTTGGGATTAGAAGCTGATTATCAAGCAACTGACCAGCTCAAGAGTCTGCACCCAGGTCGGACAGCACTGATTTCGATCAAAGGTCAACCAGTGGGTTATGTTGGGCAGGTTCATCCAGTGACGGCCAAGGCTTATGACATCCCAGAAACCTATGTGGCGGAGCTCAATCTGACGGCTATTGAGGCGAGCCTTGAGCCAGAACAGCCTTTTGTAGAAATCACCAAATTCCCAGCTGTTACTCGCGATGTGGCACTCTTGCTCAAAGCAGAAATCAGCCACAGACAGGTGGTTGAAGCGATTCAAGCTGCCGGAGTGAAACGTTTGACGGATATCAAGCTCTTCGATATCTTCTCTGGTGAAAAGCTGGGTGTTGGCCTTAAGTCTATGGCCTACACACTGACCTTCCAAAATCCAGAAGACAGTCTAACCGATGATGAAGTGGCTAAATACATGGAAAAAATCCAAAAATCCTTGGAAGAAAATGTCGGCGCAGAAGTGCGCTAGTATATACAAAGAGAAGCAGTCCTTAAGGGCTGCTTCTTTAATAAAATGATACTTTATAAAATGCCTAATTTATGGTATTCTTGTTCTATTAAATAATGTGGTGTAAAGGAGATTTGTGTGGAATATAAGAGGAGTTATGCGGGTGAAATTGTAGCTATTACTATTGTTATTATTGGAGCATTTATATTAATTGGAATAATGCAATCACCAAATAGTAGTGGTGCTAACCACAGTGATAGCTTAGAACAGCTAGAATATGAACGAGAAGAAGCAAGGTTGAATGAAAGCCCGATGACTATTGAAAAAGCCAAAACCTTGGTTAATTCGGATTTTGCACCTGAGAATGAAACACCAGAAGAAGAGCAAAAAAGACTGCAAGCTTTTGTAGAGACCTATAATAAACAATTAGAGTCCGAACAAGCTTCTATCCGAAGAGAAAAGGAATCTGAGCAAGAAATTCTCAATCAAAATAATGAATATGTGGGTCCAATTCTAATTGGTGCAGGTGTTATAGTTACTATTTTAGGTGTTTCGGCTTATAAGAAAGCTCATGAGCCTGCAGCTTTTACCATTTCTGATGATAAGATTGATGTTAAACCCTCTGTTTTCCAAGATATAAATCACATTGATTTAACAAATATTAAGCAAATCGAGTATGAAATTAGACGTGCTTATTCTAAAAATTCGAGATCAACTTATCGTATACTTTATTTTAAAGACGAAGAAGGAAAAACATTGGAAGAGATTGACTTGAATGATCTTGTTGATGCTGATTTCAATAGTATTTATAAAGAAATCAGTAAGCGAGCTCCGCATATTGAATGGATTTTTCCAGAGTAAGAGAAAGATTAGTAGTCGATGAATCAACTCGCTTTTTGTCTCGCTAACTTTATTACTGGGAACAAACAATGTTGTAGATGGTTCTGGAAGAATTCGAAAGTGAAGATTAGAAGGAAAAGTAATCATGGAAAATTCAAACCAAATATCCCAATGTCAGACTCTTTGGGCTAAAAATAAATATCTGGTGCTCAGCCACTCCAGCAAGATCTATCTGGAAATCCGCCAATATCTAAAAAGCGACTCAGTGGAAGCAGCACATGTCCAAGACTTGATTGATCAGGCGGTAGCCCTGCCTGAAAATCGTGGTCAGGTTTGCAATTCTTTTCAGCATGTTTGGGGCTATTTTAAGAAAAAAGCCAGCCCAGCTGAAAAAGAAAATTTTATGCTTCTTTTAGAGCGATACCAAGTAGGTCAGGTGGAGCAGGAGGTTTTGGTAGAAGCTGTGAAAGATTTGCTTAGAAAGTACCCCAATCCCTATCTGCAACAGTCGACGTTGATATTTGGTGATGGGGCGTGAGGTTCGGCTATCGAAGATGACTAGCTTAGAGCTTGTAGTGGTTAGAAGCAATAGATTGTATTCTCCAGTCCAATAAGGCTAGGGAATTTTTGGGCTCTTTGTCAACTGTAATGGATTATAAAAAGTCATACCCTGAGTCTGAGAACTATTTTGTCCCAAATACTTTTCGTCTGAGTTGTAATAGTAAATAAATGTTTAGAATAGTCAATCCCATTCCAAATAGATTTTGCTCAAAATTCATAAAGTGCCCTTCACGCTTATAAAAAGAGAGGTCGTGTTTGAAAATAATTGATAAATATGCTACAATGGTAGGCACTCGTAATTTTTATAAATGATTTTTTAATGAGAAAAATCGGATAAAATCCATTCAACTTTCGAAGGATTGTGATCAGATGAGAAAGCGTAAAATCCTTAAATTTTCTCTGATGTTATCCTAAAATTTAAAAATGGATTCCTCAATCTCGTGAGGAATTTGATTGTAGAACTGATTTTTTAGATGTCAATCATGGTGACAAAATTGATATACTTATAAAAATTTTAAGGATTAAATAAATCCTTTTATGCATTTGATAATGTTCAAATAGAAAAAATGGAAGAACAGGTGTTCTCACATGGAAATATTCAAGAATAGAAGAGAAGCTCCAAGTAGATTTACACTCATGAGGTGCTCCTATATTTCGTAGATGAAATATCATGGTAAGCCAGTTAATCCTATCTTGTTTACCAGTGGGATAAGCCTGTTTTCTTGGGTTGCCTTGCTGTTACGATAGTGCATGAGCATTGCTAGAAAACGATCGCAAGACTTGCTAAATATAAAGAATAAAGGATGACAGATGAAACATTTCGGTCTTAAAAAACAGAAACGAACAAGTATTTTTTTCCGAAGAGCAATTTTTACAATTTTGATCATCGCGATCTATTTACTTGGTCGCCATATTTTACTTCCAGGATACAATGGCAATACAGGTTTTTCACAAATAACTGAGCAAAATCCCTTGGCCTATTTGTATTCCTTAGCAGGAGTAGATGCCTCTCAGATTTCCCTGTTTTCACTGGGATTAGGTCCATGGATTACCACGATGATTGTTTGGCAGGTTATCAATTTAAATAAAAGTTGGAATATCCAGTCCTGGTCATTGAAAAAAGCGGATTTTGTGCAAAAGATTCTCACTTTGATTTTTTCCGTGTTACAGGGGATAGCTGTTATGTACACGGCTCGTTCGGAAAATGGACGCTTTTTGCTTCTGGTAGATGATTGGATTTATAATACGGCTGTACTAGCAACTGTTGTAGCAGGAAGCTTTGTTATTATCTGGTTGGCTAGCTTGAATGTTAGTAAGGGAGTAGGCGGGCAGACAATTATTATTATTTCAGGAATTTTGCTACAATTTGCTAACCAATTAGTGGTATTGATAGGAAAATCTGTTTTGTCTAAAGAAGGATTAGCCTTTCTAGTAGGTGCGGCGATCTCATTTTTGATTTTGGGCTATATTGCTGTGGTCTGCGAGAGAGCTGAAATTCGTTTGCCTCTAAATCGAGTCATGTTAAGTAGTCGTTACTATGGCAAATCTTACCTTCCTATCAAATTTCTTCCCTCTGGGGGAATGCCTATTATGTATGCCTCGAGTGTTATTATGTTGCTTCAGTTGGTATTAGACTGGTTTGGACATGGTTTTACAAAAAATTTTGGTAGTTTATTTGACTTTACAAAACCCCTAAGTTTGGCCTTTTATCTGCTGGCTATCTATCTTCTTACAATCTTATTTGCCTATATCAACTTAGAACCAGAAGAAACAGCGAAACGTTTACAACGTCAAGGGGAATACCTAGATTATATCCAGCCCGGGAAAGCAACTTTAAAAGTTTTGAAACATTACATTTCCTTGCAGTCTAACGTAGGAGCACTCTACCTGATCGTTTTTGTTGGTTTACCTTATTTCATTAATTTCTTCCTACCTCTTCCAAATTTGCTTTTGACTATACCAAGTACATTGATCATTTTAGTTAGTATGCTCTTGCCTTTGCATGAAGAAATACGCATCTTGAGAATTGGGACTTACTACCACCAAGAATTAGAATTTAAAGGAGAATAGAGGGATATGTTTTACTTTGTACCATCTTGGTATAGACAAGATCGGAAATGGTATTCTACCACTCTGCCTTTCTATTACGTGTCTAAAAATATGATGTTTGATGATGCGGTGAATTTGCTGCGAATGTTTCAGCAATCAGGAGAGGCAAATACCACTCTGATTTTGAACTATTCACCACATATTCGAACCTTTCTTTATCAGCAAAGAATATTACCAGAAACTGTATGGAATCTATTTGATACCATACAAGGTCTGACGGATGTATCTGTACGTAAAATTCGTCTGGAAGATATTAAGTGGCCTCAAGGAGTAGAATTCTTCTATACTCCTTTTATGATTGAGGTATATTTAAATCAAGAGCACTATGCTAAAATTAACTTTTCACAAACAGGTAATTTCTTTGATATTACTTATTTTGAGGGTGGGCAGACAAATCATCAGTTGATTTTTGATGATCGTGGATTTGTTTCAAGCATCATCTATTTTGAAAATGATCAACCTTACTACCAAGATTATTTAAATTTACAAGGTACATGGCAGTTTAGGGAATTTTTGGGCACAGAAAATCATCAAGTACTTATTAACCCTGAGGCGCAGGCTACATTTGCAAAAGAAGTTTACCAAGATATCGAAGAATTGATCAATGAAAAATTAGATCAGTATCTAACTTTTGCGCTAACGAAGGATGATACGATTGTGATTTCGTCAGATGTGCAGCACAACCACTTTTTCCAAAAGATTAAGGAAAATCATCATGTTATTTTGTCTTTTTTTGGAGATCGCTATCCAATCACAAACCAAGAACAGCTGTTAACAGATTTGACAGACACGCCGTTCTTCGTTGTTGATAGTTTAAATAAAATTGAAACGATAGCAGCTAATGTGGATTTAGAACAGTTGCCGGGCTTTTATGAGATTCCACCTTATGATACTCATCTAAACCTAGGGCATAGTCAAAGAAAAAAAGAGTTAATTGTTTACGTCAATTACGACAATCTACCAGCAGATCAAATTCAATATGTGTTTACGACTTTGTTTGAAATGATGTTGAAAAATGAATGGATTGACTTGCTGGTCGGAACACAAAGTCAGGATTTTGGTCGAGAGGCCTATATAAAACAGGTGCTAGAAAGCTATCTATCACTTAAGCCAGAATATGAACAAGATTTGATTTTTGTTGATAAAGAGAAAAGAGCGAGAGGTGAGAACCGAGTTCTTGATGATGAAGAGGAGATTGTTCGCGAACGGATTGATATTGAGACTATTCATAGCGACATCGATTTGATTAAAGTTCTGAAGTACGTTCGTATTATACTAGATTTGGGGACTCCAGCTGATGTGTTGACTCAAATCGCTGGCATTAGTGGAGGGATCCCTCAGGTTAACTTGTATAGTTCTTCTTATGTGAAGCATGGAGAAAATGGTTGGATTCTAGAGGATATTTCAGATTTCGAAGAGGCACTCTTATACTACCTCACAAACTTAGAACATTGGAATCAATCTCTAGTTCACTCAGTCAAGAAGATTGAACAGTACACAAGGGGTGAGATTGTCGATATGTGGAAAAATACCATAAAGGAATTAAAAGGAAATGAAAAAAATTAGTGTTTTGCAAATTGCTGATGAAAATTGGCAGGAGCAATATGAAATTCCTAGTAATATAAAATGGACATTTGTCAAACCAGAAGACATCGTCTCTTTATTGCCAGAAGATATCGGGATCTTAAATAGAGAAGTTGAGGCGGAAAACGGGAAAAAAAAGAAGAAAAAAGTAGACAAACCGTTTGATGTCGTGTTAGTAGATACTGCTGAATATTTAGAGTATGTCACTATCTTGGATCAGAAAATTCAGGTTTACCGTCTGTTCTATCATGAGCGTTGTCGAATCACTACGAAAACATTGGAACGATTTCTTTTGCGTAAAAAGGCTGTGAAAACAAATTTTGAAAATCCAGAGCAGATGCTACATATATTTTCACGTGGTTTTTTCTCTAAACAAAATGGAACGAAACTAAGTGTTAATCATCTAGTCGCTGCACCATCTTTTGAGGGTCAAATCAGTTATGAAGGGACAAACTACCTTCGTTTGTGTGGCCGATATGGCGAGGATTATCAAACCATTGCGACCTATCAATATAATATTTTTCTGAGTGGGGAGATGCCCTTAGATTTGTGGCCTGAGTTCATAGTTTCAGAAGGTTGTTCGATTCGCTACGTTGTTAAAGGTTTTCCAGCTGGAAATTCTTCCATGCAAGAATGGATTTATGATGAAACGAGTTTTGATCGGTCTTTGACGTTAGATGTAAATGATTCTTATTATTTGAGTATCAGCATTCAAGCAAAGGGACAAGGGATTGTAAAACTTGGTCCCTGCCATTATCGAGACTCCCATCTAGGCTATGGAGACTTGTTAGTTGGAGGAAAACGAATTAGCGACAAAAATCGAGAAGAACTGATTTATTTCTTTCATCCAGGAGATTTGAAACCACCGTTGAACATCTATTTTTCAGGGTACCGTCCTGCAGAGGGATTTGAAGGGTACTGGATGATGAATAATTTGGGATCGCCATTCTTACTAGTAGGGGATCCGCGTTCAGAGGGGGGCGCATTCTATCTTGGATCGGAGGAACTCGAACAAAAACTTCTCCAAGTGGTTCATAATTGCTTAGATGAACTTGGTTTTACGAAGGAACAACTGACCTTGTCAGGTTTATCAATGGGGACTTTTGGCGCCCTTTACTATAGTTCTAAGTTGGAACCTCATGCCGTCATTGTCGGAAAACCTCTTGTTAACTTAGGAGATATAGCAGAAAATGAGTCAACTATTCGTCCGGGAGGATTTCCAACGTCACTGGATTTGGTGTATCGTACAATAGGGGAGTTATCAAGTGAAGCTACAGCTCAGCTTAACGAACACTTTTGGACGACTTTTGAGTCAGCTGATTTCTCAAAAACAAAATTCATTATCTCCTTCATGTATCAAGATGACTATGATATGTCTGCCTATCCTGATATACTGGATGAGTTAGGACAGCGAGATTACCGCGTCAGCGTTATCAGCAAGGGATTGACTGGACGACACAACGATGATACACAAGGTATTGTTGAATGGTTCTTTAATCAATATAAAACGCTATTAATGAATAGTTTTGAAAGGGAGTTTAAATCGTGAGATACAAGGAAGAAGTCTACTTTGCTTATTGGGATCTCCAAAGCGTATCTCAGTATCTATACGGTTCATCTGTCAGACTGTTAGATGATGGTCGTGTTTTGTATGAAAATCAGTTCATGCCTTCGGGGACAGTTATTCATGAATGGCACTCACGGGCAAACTATCAGGCTTTACGTAATATGAGTCAGCTTCCTGAATTGAAACGTGGGCAAAACTATATTTTTGGCAGTCATATAGAAACCATCCCAGAAAATTCAACATACTTAAAAGTTGAATTTATGGATGCTCGAGATGAAGAAATTTCGAATAAAATCATTAAACAGGGAGAGAGAGTGAGCGTATGCGTTCCAGATAGCACACAATATTATAAGGTGCAGTTAGTGAGTTCGGGTTGTCATCGCTTCCTGTTTGAAGGGATTTATGTTGCTGAGGAGCAGTTAGCGGATTATACAGTGGATCGCTACTGGATATCTGATTTGCTTCATCAGGATTCCGAGAAAGAAACGCTGTATGTTTGCTTTACTGAACCTGAACTCAATCGAACCGGTTTTATCCCAGAACATGTTAGTGAGCATTTCTCAAATGTATTGATTGTTAATTCGTCCTATAGGGAAGCACTCCTATACATGGAGGAATGTTTTTACGAAGGCTTGCTTGAAACGATTGAAGAATTAGCGCAAGAGCATCTTTTTGAAAAAGTGACTTTTGTTGGTTATGGAGCGATTTCTAATATTGCGGCCCTACATTACTCCAAACAATTTGGAAATTCATACGCTCTCGTGACGGATGAGTTTTTAAGCGAACTAGATTATCAACGCTTGCTGGAACGTTACCGTACTCGAGTAAATCCGCCTATTTTTAAAGAATTATTGCTACAGCAATTTAATCCGACAAAAGTTAGAGAATATGCGAACTTGAAGACTAGACCACGTGAACTAGCAAGCATTGAAAATTTATTAGATAAGTCATTTTTACTTCAAGCAATTGACTTGGAAAAGATTGAAAAGTGGATGAGAGAGAATGAAAACTAAACGATTCAATTTGACCAACTCCTATAAACTAATGCGTTACAAAAAGATTTTGGAGAAGGTTAATAAACTATCTGATAGTTATGCAGCTATGTCAAATGAGAAACTGCAAGCTCAGACAAAATGGTTTAAAGAACGCCTTTCTGGAGGAGAAAGCTTGCAGTCCATTTTGCCAGAAGCGTATGCAACCATTCGTGAGGCAGCCAAGCGTGTATTAGGATTATATCCTTATGATGTTCAGGTTTTAGGGGCCTTGGTTATGCAAGACAATCAGATTGCAGAAATGAGAACAGGGGAAGGAAAAACTTTGACAGCTATCCTTCCTTTATACCTAAATGCTTTGACGGAAAAAAGTACAATCCTAGTCACGGCCAATGAATATTTAGCAGCGCGTGATGCTAAACAAATGGCACCCGTTTTTCGATTTTTAGGAATGACAGTTGGGGTTGGTGTCTCGGATGATCCGGCAAAAAAACTTAAAATTCCTCAAAAACAACAAATCTATAAGAGTGATATTGTCTATACAACACATAGTGCGTTAGGGTTTGATTACCTAGAAGAAAACTTGGCGACATCTCAATCAAAGAAGTTTTTGCCAAAATTTTATTTTTGTTTGGTCGATGAAGTAGATGCAGCCTTGCTAGATAGTGCTCAGATGCCCCTAATCATTTCAGGTTCTCCTCGGGTTCAATCCAACCTCTTTCTCTCGTGTGATGAGTTTGTAAAAACTCTAAAAGAAGGGGAAGATTTTAATTTAGACTCCACTCGGACGTCTGTATGGTTGACGAGAAAAGGAGTAAAGGAAGCAGAGGTTTATTTCCGCGTTCAGAATGCCTATGATCCAGATAATTACCAGCTCATTCGGCAAATTAACCTAGCTTTGAGAGCCAACCACTTATTTGAAAAAGATCGTCAGTACACGGTGGATAATGGCAAAGTTAAATTGATGGATGAGGCGACAGGACGTCTCTTGGAAGGAAATAAACTCCAATCAGGATTGCACCAAGCACTAGAAGCTAGAGAACGTGTAAAAATCACATTGGAAACGCGTTCGATGGCCTCTATTACCTATCAAAATTTATTTAGAATGTTTCCAAAATTAGCAGGAATGACGGGTACTGGTAAAGTTTGTGAGGATGAGTTCAGAGACGTTTACGACTTGGGAGTCGTAGTTGTTCCTACACGAAAACCCAATTTACGAATTGATTATCCAGATGAAATCTATCTCACGATTCCTCAAAAATTATATGCTTCATTGGAGTATATCAAAAAATTACATAAAAAAGGCCAGCCAGTTTTAATTGCGACAGGCTCGGTTGGAATGTCTGAAATTTATTCTATGCTCTTACTCCAAGAGGGAATCGCCCATAATGTGTTGAACGCCCATAATGCAGCGAAAGAGGCTGAGATGATCGCACTGGCTGGTAGACGCTCTTCAGTGACTGTAGCAACATCAATGGCAGGTCGTGGAACAGATATTATCTTGGAAGAAGGAGTTGCTGAGTTGGGTGGACTCGCTGTTGTTGGAACAGAGAGAATGTCCAGTAAGCGAGTGGATTTGCAGCTTCGTGGTCGTGCCGGACGACAAGGCGCTCCAGGATTGAGCAAATTCTTTATTTCTCTTGAGGATGATCTTATTTCCAAGTCTGGTAGCAAATGGATTAGTGAGTACTATCATAAAGAAATTGCAAAACCAGAGGAAAAACAAAAGATTCATTTGATCTCTCGTCGTATTAGGTATGCGGTTGAAGAAGCTCAGAGGAATAGTGATAACGCGTCAGCGGCTTCCAGACGTTCAACGGAACAATATGATGAAAGTATCCGTATTCAGCGACAGATTATCTACAATAAGCGTAATAAGCTCATCTCCCATTCAGACTTTGATTTGACCTATTTCTTGTCTACCCTATCGGATGCAGTGGACATTTATACAAGTAAAACACCGTTTAAAGAGCGGGCGGATTTGTTTCGCTTTGTTTTGGATAACATTAGTTATTACTGTGAGGATATTCCAGATGATCTAGATGTTACAGATTTACAGCAAGTTAAAAAGTTTTTATCAGACCTCCTTGTTTCAGAGTACCAGCAGAAAAAAGATAAAATCAAGGATTCAGAGTTGTTCAATCAATTTCAACGAACTGTCGTTTTGAGAGCGATAGATGACTGTTGGATTGAGCAGGTTGACTATTTACAGCAATTTCAAGGTTTGGTGTCTAGTCAAGGGTATGCCCAAAAAAATCCTGTCTTTGAGTTTCATAAAGAAGCTTTTAAATCATACAAAAGAATGAATGCAGATATAAATCTAAACATTATAAAAAATATGACATTGAGTTACATTAACATTAAGCCTTCTGGGAAATTAGAAGTTTTCTTTGGCTAATACTTTGACAGATTCTGTTGTAGACTTTATAATGATGATATAACTGTATTTTTGGAGAAAATCATATTATGAGTAAAAATAATAACAAAGAGCTAAAGGGATTTAAACAGTTGATATCAAAGTTTAAGCAAAAGGGTAAGGAAGATAATGATTACCGTGGTCTGAATGCAACTAAATCAAAGCCCGTTAGTTGAAAATTCAAAGAGCAAAAGGAAATTATTCTGAGTGCTAGTGAAGATCTTGAGTTGCCAACAGAATCAGTTTCTGTCATGGAAGCCTTAGAAGAATTTCAGGAAAGGAACAGTTTGGGGGTAGCTGACTTGATAAGGAATGTTAGTCAGAATTTGTCAACTGTAGTGGGTTTCTGAAAAGTCATACTCTAGTATCTGAGAACTATTTTGTCTCAGATACTTTTTTAGAAATGGATGAACTTTAAGCTAAGTTCGGGTTTTGCTTGATAGCGCTTCAGGATATTTTCCTTATTTGGAGCTTAGAAAAGAATAGCAATTTACGCTATTTTACGCTACAATGAGGTATAGTGGTGTAAATCAGAATAAGTAAGGAATAGAGGGAGCGAAATGAGACTTAAGAAAACATTGTTCGGTAACTACCGTGCTAAGGAAGTCGAAGTTTGTATCGAAGCATTAAAGGAAGGGTTTGATCGTGAAATTCAAAAGAAGAATGAAAAAATCGGGTCCTTACGTAAAAAATCAACTCTATGAAGAATCAAGAAAAAGAGATCGGTGAAGCAGTCATTTATGCCAAATC
>NZ_CAURYF010000008.1:0-52885 GCF_963529205.1 Streptococcus cristatus
CTATATCAGTATATCACCTATCTACTCCCTTGTCAACACTTTTTTGAATTTTTTTTATCTTTTTTTCATCTTTTCTTCCAAACCCCTCTAAAACTACCTATAAACCAATATCTTAAAAGGGAAAGATAAACTCTCCCTTTTACTCTATTCCTAAATAATTATCTCAGAAAAATCTGATAAGTATGCCCCCAAGTCGCGCAACAGACTCTGACGTCCCTTAAACCGTTCGTCACCTAGTAAGCGGTGGTATAACTCTAGTTGTTCTTTGTCTAACTTGGAAGTGTAGGCTGCTAACGAACTTCGAAGAGCAACCAAATCATCTAAGGCTAGTTCGCGCTTGCTCAGTCTATGACTAATGGTGCTGACTTCCTCATAGCATTGACGGTCAAAGCGGCGTTTTTGGCTCTCTTGCTTGCGAAGTATGTCATGAATATGATTCCGAAATTTTGTCTTGAAGTAGCGATAGAGGCGACTTTCGTCTTGACTGATATCTGGATGACTTTCTTCCAGCTGGTGATAAACCAGCATACCTTCTTGTTCCCAGTCACTACTCTCCCATAAATGTACATAATAATCTCGTGCACAGCGCCGGACGATCCACTGCACTTTCTCATAGCGTTCCTTGAAGTTCATGTTATCTCCTTTTTCTTTGATAATATGATTCTACAAGAAAAGCTCTTCCCTCAGGCCTCCTGTCCCTATCCTGTCTATTTTATACCCTAACTGGTACTTAATGTAAGAAATTTCGGCATCTCAGAGACTTTTTATGACATGTTAGGCTTTAAAGAATAAAAAAATAGCTTGATTACACAATTAGTAATCAAGCTATTTAATAAGAAAAGCATCTCTTAATTTTCTTCCATTTTGGATTTTATTTCATCATAGGAAAGGGCATGTGCTTCTCGTTCCAGGTCTTTTTCAGATTCTTCTGGCATATGACCTGTTTCATAGAGAGATTTAATTTGGGTGCTATCAAGCGTTTCATATTTAAGCAATGCTTCTGCAATCAATTTATGGGTTTCACGATTTGCTTGAATAATCTCAGCTGCTTTGTTTCTTGCTTCATTTAGTAATGAACGAACTTCCTCATCAATCTCATAGGCTGTTTGTTCTGAAATTGATTTTTGAGGACTTTGTGCACCAAACATAGCATGATTACCTTCATATTGAACCGGACCAAGTTTTTCACTCATACCGTATTCAGTGACCATTGCACGCGCCATCTGTGTAGCTTGTTCAAAGTCATTAGAAGCACCTGTCGTTTGTACATTGAAAATGATTTCTTCAGCTACCCGACCACCCATGAGACCAGCTAATTGCTCTTTCATATCCTCTTTAGAGATAATCATTTGATCTTCTTTAGGAAGTGCAATCATGTAACCACCTGCACGTCCACGAGGGACAATGGTTACCTTGTGGACGACACGCGCATTTGATAGAACAAGTCCGACAATCGTATGTCCCGCTTCATGATAAGCGACAATCTGACGATCACGCTCTGAAACTGTCTTATCTTTCTTAGACGGTCCTGCGATTACTCTGTCTTCTGCTTCATCAATATCATCTGCATCAATGACTTTCTTGTTCCGACGAGCAGCAACTAAAGCAGCTTCATTCAAGACGTTTTCCAAATCAGCACCAACAAAACCTGGTGTCTGCTGAGCAACTAGTTTCAAATCAACATTTTTAGCCAGCGGTTTATTCTTAGCATGAACGCGAAGAATAGCTTCCCGACCCTTCACGTCAGGGCGACCAACCAAGACTTTTCTGTCAAAACGGCCTGGACGTAGAAGAGCTGGATCAAGAACATCTGAACGGTTTGTCGCAGCAATTACGATAATTCCTTCATTGCCCTCAAAACCATCCATTTCAATCAAGAGCTGATTGAGGGTTTGTTCTCGTTCATCATTACCGCCACCGAGGCCAACACCACGCTGACGACCAACAGCATCAATTTCATCGATGAAGATAATTGCAGGCGCTGCTTTTTTCGCATCTTCAAATAAAGAACGAACACGGCTTGCTCCGACACCAACGAACATTTCAACAAAGTCAGAACCTGAGATGCTAAAGAAAGGAACACCAGCTTCACCAGCAACCGCCTTAGCAAGCAAGGTCTTACCAGTCCCTGGAGGGCCTTCCAAAAGAACACCTGCCGGAATACGAGCACCCAGCTTAGTATAACGTTTTGGATCTTTTAGAAACTCAACAACTTCAACAAGTTCTTGTTTTTCCTCTTCTGCACCAGCAACGTCTGAGAAGCGTACTTTGATATCTTCTTTATTGGCAGCACGAGCTTTGTTGCGTCCAAAATTCATAGCGCCACGGGCACCGCCACCGCCGCCTTGATTCATCATAGACATAAAGATGAAGGCAATGATGATAAATGGAACCAAGGAAATCAAAAGATTAATCCACATTCCACTAGAACTTTCGCGCTTAATAGTTACCTCTGTCTCATGCTCAGCAGCTAGCTTTTGCAAATCAGAAACTGTTGTATCTGATGGCAACACAACACTGGTAAATCTGCTAACTTTTGAAATTTCCGGACTGAAAAACAGGATTCCTGTCGTATCTTTTGATTCTTTAGGTTTTTTGTAAGTACCCGATACCTCGATAATACTACCATTTGGCTGGTAGCTCATCTCCGTAACATTATTATTTTGGATTTCTTTTACTAATTGACTGTAGTTGATTTGCTGGCTACGACCTGTCGCATTTCCTGTAAAGAAATACTGAAAGCCTGTAACAAGGACTACAATAATTAGAATATAGAGAAAAGGATTTTTTATAAAACCATTATTTTGTTTATTTTTCATTTATATCTAGTAAACCTTTATTTTGTATAAACTTCTTCTTTCAAGACACCTACATAAGGAAGATTGCGATAATACTCATCATAATCTAGTCCATAACCCACTACAAATTCATTTGGAATTGTAAAGCAAGTATAGTCCGCCTCAATATCAACAATGCGTCCTTCTGGCTTATCCAACAACGTAACAATTTTTACAGATGCTGCATTTCTTTCTTTGAATAAATTACACAAATTCTTCAAAGTTTGGCCAGTATCGATAATATCTTCGACAAAAAGAATATCACGACCCGTAATATCTTGATCAATATCTTTGATAATATTAATCACGCCACTGCTAGTTGTACCGCCATGGTAACTAGACACCAGCATAAAATCTAATTCAATATCTGTATCCACGTGTTTGATTAATTCGGCCATAAAAGGGACTGAACCCTTCAAAATTCCTACAAAAATAGGCTTTTTACCTTGATAGTCTACTGTCAGCTGTTGGCCCAATTTTTTTGCCGCTGCTACGATTTCCTCATGAGAAACCAATACTTTTTTAATATCTTGTTCTAGCATAATTTTACCTATCTAATTTCTGAATATAAAGTACAGTACTCATTATATCACTTTTTAATTCCTTACTCAAATCACTGATAGCGATATTTACAATTGCCAAGATCTGCTGATTTTGCTCCACAATAATCGCTTTTTCGCGTTCTTCAAATGGAATTTTTTGATCAATGAATAGCCGACGAAGTTTTTTGTGATGTCCCTTCAAACGAAGATAATCACCTGTTTTCCTGTGACGTAAAAGAAGTGGTGTTTCACGTGAAACAAAAATCGCTTGAACATTTTCACCCTCCAAAGGAAAGCCAAATGAGAATTGATAGTCCCCAAATTGAAGTTGATTACCACATTCTAACAGAATTGAGTCCATTTTCAAATCAGACCTACGACTGATTTTTCTGATTTCAAAGTGCTTATAATCCTTCACCAATTCATATCCATCCTTTAAAGGGTGTATGTAATTAGCCTTGGTTCGTAAAATGCCTAAGATTTCTACAAACTGCTTTTTATTTAGATTTAAAGAAGGAAATTTCTTTAAATATTCCTGCAGAAGGAAATTTTGAACTTCTGGAATTTGCCGCTCAAACACTTCAAGTTTTGTAATGTCCAATCCCTGCGTCAGATGAGACAAAGCTGTCTGTAAATCCTCAACCTCTTTCCCTAAAGAAATCAGAGAATCCTTAAAGCGTGGATTTTCCTTTTCAAGACTGGGAAGATAGAGATTACGGATCCGATTTCTGAGATAGTCATTTTGAAGATTGCTCTCGTCTTCAAAATGCAAAATATCAGGAAAGTCTTGCTTATGAAAATAAAGCAGAGGTCGGATTAATTCCCCGTTTGCAAAGGGTTGAACCTCTGTCATTCCAGACAAGTGGCGCAGTCTTGCTCCTCTTATTAACCTCATAAACACCGTCTCGGCCTGATCATCAGCATGGTGAGCCGTTACCAAGGCCGTGTAGCCTTCTGCCAGCATGATTTCTTCAAAAAAATGATAGCGAAATCGCCGAGCTTTTTCCTCAGAAAAATCACCAGAAAAATTTGAGCTGAAAAATTTCACACCAAGTTGCTGGGCAAAATTTGACAGCTCTTTTTCTTCCATATTCGATTCTGGACGTTGCTTGTGGTTGACATGCGCTATTCCCAGCTCAATCTCTAGCTCTTCCCTGTTTTGGTACAAAAGATGGAACAAAGTCATCGAATCCAAGCCACCAGAAACTGCTACCAGCACTTTTCGATGATTTTGAAAATACCGCTTTTCCTGCACTTGCTTGCGAAACTTCTGATCAATCATTTCAGAACTCCGTACACATCATCTGCGATTTTAGAAATTGTATCGTAATCCGAATTGTTCGTAAGAATGGCAATGATAAATGGCGAATCCGCATACACAATAGCGACATCGTGCTTGAAGTCGTAAGCATCACCGATTTTATGAGCAACTTTTACATTGATGTTTTTAGAAATTCGCTGATTATCATAATTTGTCTGAGATAAGGCATCAATAATCATGCCATTTTGCTCATAAATGGCTTCCATAACATTACCTGCCATTCGAGCTGAAGCTTGTCTGCTTTCCACATCCCACTTCTTGCCCGCAATTTTTTCAATAGTATTTTGAAATTTGCTATCAGATTGATTACTTGTATAGTAGGCGAGGATATTGTGGCCAACATTATCCGACTCTTTTGCTACACCATTGATTAAGTCCTGCACAGAATATTCCTTATCATTTGCTGATTTGGAAATACTGCCGCTTCCCTCAGGGTCATAGGCACCTGCAAAATCATTGACAGCCGCTGTATATTTTAACTTTTTATCCAAGGAAATGGTATGATTGTTCAGTTGCTCCTGAACATAATAAAGATAAGGAATTTTCGTCACACTGGCTGAGTACATTTGTTGATCTGGATTAATTCCTGCTTCTTTGCCCGTGTCTAGCTGTTTTACATAAATTGAAAAGTCAGCTTTTTTGTACTTAGAATTTAAAAGCTCCTGAACTTTTTCCATTCGATTATCTTCTTGGGAAAGAAAATCAACAGAAACCCAACCTTGACCTTCAATTTTAGCGTATTCTCCCTTAGCTGTTTGAGCAATTTGTACTACCTTTACTTTGCTATAAGCAGGTAGTTTAGCTGCAATCTTTTTAGAAGAATTGATCGGGATAGTATCGTAGAGCACATAGTTAGGGACCAGCCATCTTTCCTGTTTAACATCTGTGATAGACTGAACCGTATCCTCATAAATACTATTTTTATCTGCAATTACAAACTGGCCATTCTTTAATTTAAAGATAGGAATCCCAGCCTCATTCACGTGCAACTCTGTCAGCTGTAATGGCTGATCCGGCAGAAGTTTCCCAGCTACCTTAGTCAAAGTAGCATCTGTAAAAGTAGGCGTTTCTTCATAAACATTAGGATTTGTAGGGATACTCGTATGGTAACGGCCATAAGCTGTACCTGTCAACTGATACTTTTCTTCTTCGTCTAAAACAAGTTCCTTTTCAGTACTGATTGCTGTTTGACTGCTCCATAAAGCTGGCAGTAAAAATATCAGCAAAAGTAACTTACGCATGACCTCCCCTTTCCTTTTTTGTTTCTTGAAGTTTTAAAGCTTGATTCTTTTCGGATAATTCTGCTAGTTTTTCATCCGAAAAAGATAAAAATTTCTCTATATTTTGAAGTAAATTTTCCATGATTATTGTGGTAATAAATCTGGTGTTGTGTAAATGTATTCTCCTTCTTTTGAAAAAGAATACTTGGCACGAGCATATTTAGCAGCGTAGCTGTCATCTTTCAACTTGGTCGCAATATCAGACTGGTATTCCTTATCTTCACCTAGTTTTTCATATTTTTTTTGTAGTTGTGCATATTGAGCACGGCGATTAAGTAAAGTTTCGTAGCTCTGGTATAAATTATAGGCTGGAAGGATAAAAAGTAGCATGACTAAAATTAGAACCCATCCCATAAAACGATTTCGCTTCCGACGCTCCTCATCGAGGTATCTACGACGCTGATTTTCATCTTGGATAAAGCGATTATTTATTTGAACAATATTTCTAGACATTTTCTTCAATCCTTGTCTCACTGATAATTTCATACATTTTAGCAGCATCTTCTTTTTTAGTGCTGTCTTTCATTTCTAGCACCCGCACTGTTAACAGCTTATTGCCAAAACGAACTTCAATTTGATCATTGATTTTCAAATCTGTCGAACTTTTTGCCAGGATTCCATTTACCTTGATACGACCTTTATCTGCTACCTCTTTAGCTACAGGGCGCCGCTTGATAATGCGTGATACCTTTAAATATTTGTCTAATCTCATAGTCTTTTCCTCGATTTTCTCTTAATATTCTATCATTCTTTTGAAAGAAACAAAGCTTAAAAGCTGAAATTTTACCGAATTGTAATGTTTATTCAGCTTTTCGATTCTTGATTTCTACCAGTTTCTCACCAAAGTTCAGCAAGTTTTCCAAAATCTCGAAATCTTTTTTATTCCGAACATCAAAAATGACTTCAATCAAGCCTTGCTGCTCTCCAATTCGAGCTTTTAGATTTGTCGCTGACAAGGCTTCAAAATAATCCTGGGTCAGATAGATTTGCTGAGAAATTTTTTCAAAACGAATAGTGACAGACTCTTGCTTCCGCTCAACAAGTGTAACAAAAGCTTGATCAAGATAGGATTTGACTAAACCAATCTCCAGTAGGTAAGCCACTACATCCGGATATTCTCCAAAGCGGTCAATCAATTCATCTTGCAGATGTTCATAGTTTACACGATTGTCAATTTCACGAATTCTCTTGTAAACCTCGATTTTCTGACGCTCATCAGAAATATAATCATTCGGAAGATAGGCATCAATCTGAAGATTGATTTCAGCGTTGCTTTTTTGGCGCTTGGTTTCCTTACCTTGCTTCTTAGCAATGGCTTCTTCTAAAAGCTGAGAATACATTTCAAATCCTACAGAATCAATGAAACCAGACTGTGAACTTCCTAAAATGTTCCCCGCTCCTCGGATAGACAAATCCCTCATCGCAATCTTGAATCCAGATCCTAACTCGGTAAATCCTTTAATGGCTTCTAGTCTTTTTTCTGAAACTTCAGTCAGAGATTTATCTGGCCGATACATAAGATAGGCATAGGCGATTCGGTTGCTGCGGCCAACCCGGCCACGAAGTTGATACAAGGTTGACAGCCCCATGTGGTCAGCATTTTCGATAAAGAGAGTATTTGCATTTGGAATATCGACACCAGTTTCGATGATCGTTGTTGTAACTAAAATATCGTATTCGCCATTAACAAAGTCTAGTAAGGTATTTTCTAAACGCACCTCTGTCATCTGTCCATGAACATAACCAATTGAAGCCTCTGGAATCAACTCTTTTAATTCTGAAACTTTTTGCTCAATAGTGTCAACTTTATTGTAAAGGTAGTAAACTTGTCCGCCTCGGTCTATTTCACGTAAAACCGCATCCCGAATAACAGTCCTATTATTCTCTAAAACATAAGTTTGGACTGGATAACGATTTGTCGGTGGTGTTTCAATGACCGATAAATCTCGAATCCCTAGCATCGACATATGAAGGGTTCTTGGAATAGGGGTAGCCGTCAAGGTCAGCACATCAACCTTCTTTTTTAGTTCCTTCAACTTTTCCTTATGCTTGACACCGAAGCGCTGCTCTTCATCTATCACCAGTAGCCCCAAATCGGAGAATTTTACATCTGCTGATAGGAGGCGATGGGTACCGATAATAATATCAATCTGCCCTTTTTCCAATTTTTCCAGAGTCTCTTTTTGCTCCCCTTTACTTCTAAAACGACTGAGAACATCGACATTCACGGCAAAATCATTGAAGCGTTCTTTAAAGTTTGTGTAGTGTTGCTGAGCTAAAACAGTGGTCGGAACCAAGATAGCCACCTGTTTATGGTCGTTGACAGCCTTAAAAGCAGCCCTCATAGCCACCTCTGTCTTCCCAAAACCAACATCGCCAACCAAGAGTCGATCCATTGGACGGTCGCTCTCCATATCCTTCTTGATTTCCTGAATGCTTCTGAGCTGATCTTCTGTTTCCACATATGGAAAGGCATTATCAAACTCTACTTGATGCTGGTCGTCACTAGAAAATTGGAAACCTTTTAATTGACTACGCTCTGCATATAATTTAATAAGGTCATCGGCAATGTCTTCAACCTGGTGTTGTACTTTTTGCTTCGTTTTTTGGAAACGCCCATCATTTAGCTTGTTAATTTTAGGTGCTTTTCCATCGCTAGCTACATATTTAGATAGAAGGTTGATTTGATCCACTGGAATAGAGATACGATCCGCATTCTGATACTGAATCGTCAAATAATCCCGATGAACTCCTGAAACTTCAATCGTTTCAATTCCTAAATAGCGACCAATACCGTGGATATTATGAACCACATAATCGCCTTTTTCCAGTTCATTATAGTCTTTCAATCTTTCAGCATTAGAAATATTTTGACGACGAATCCTACGTTTGATTTTTTTCTGAATCATCTCATGCTCAGTAATCAAAACGATTTTTTCATCGACAAAATTAAATCCTTGAACTAGATTTCCTTCTATGAGCTGGACAGCTTTTTCATGGATGTCTTTTTCCTTGATGTAATCTAAATGAATCTCATAATCCTGTAAAGTTTTATGTAAACTTTGTAAACTTGAGGCTGAATTTGCTTGTAAGACTACCGTATAGTCCGATTTCCTAAAGCGATTGATTTCTTCTTTTAAGAGAGGAAACTGACTAAAGAATTCCTGCATTGGATATTGATTAAATTGATAAAGTGCATCAAATTTTAGATTTCCTAAGCCTTTATGGAAATTAGAAAAAAATGTAGCAGGTTTATATTTACGATAGTCCTGATAATTATTTGCAAAGTATTGTTGATTTGACAGTGCTTTACTATTTTGTAAATCATCTGTCAAGATATCGGCAACTTCTAACTCAAACTGTGCATGCTTGTCCATTATCTTTTGAAAATCATCAAAAAATATAGGAGTGTGCGTTGGCAAATAGTCTAAAATGGTCCATTCTTTCTGATAGAAAAAGGAAAGAAATTTACGAATATCTGCATGATGAGATTGCTCTCTAACAGAGCTTAATACTTCTTCTAAATAGGATTTTAAAGAAGGATCAAGAACCGTAGAGAGGGACGCTTCTAGATTTTTCTGTCCCCTTGCATAATCTTCTTCCGTCAATAAAAGGTCTGTGACAGGCTCTATCAAAATCTGTTCCACATTTTCAAGAGAAAGTTGATTTTCAGGATTGAAAATCCTTATGCCATCAATCTCATCGCCAAAAAATTCTATCCGATAAGGATATTGAGCCGAGCGTTCAAAAATATCTAGAATATCCCCTCTCAGACTGTACTCTCCTTGACTGAGAACCTGAGAAACCTTTTTATAACCATTACTTGACAAGGAATTTACTAGGTTGTCAAGGTTATATTCTTCAGTAACAGAAAGGATAAGCTCAGATTGTTTAAAAATATCAGGCTTAGGCAAGAATAAACGACTGGCTGCGACGTTGATGATCAGAATCCCATTCTTCTCTTTGTCTGATAAAAAATTCATGGCCTCTAATCTGGCAAAGATTTTTTCTTGCGATGAAAAAACAAACTCAGCCAAAGGGGTATCATCTGCCAAGAAAGTATAGACTTTTTCTTCCCCCAACAAAGAAAGCAAATCACTAGCTAGACGCTCTGCTTCATTTTGACTAGAAGTGATGACTAGGATTTTATCCTGCTCTTCTAAACTACTAGCAATCGCTAAAGCCTTTGTTGAAGCTGAAAGTCCCATCACTAACTGACGGGTCTTCTTTTGTAATTGTCTCTTCCAGTCTACAATTTGTCGGTTTCGACCAAATAGATCAAGTAGTGTCATTGTCTTATCCATTGTATTGTTGCATGGTCTGCTCAAAATTCTCAGTTTGTAAATAATGATTTACAGCACTGTCAACTTTATCTAATGTATTTAAAATACTGATATAATCTTCCTCATCAAATTTTCCTAAAACATGATGAATAACTGACATATTATTTTTAGGTCTTCCAATGCCAATTTTCACTCGCTTGAATTCCTGTGTTCCAATATGTTTAATGATGGACTTAATACCATTGTGCCCGCCAGCTGAACCTTTGGTACGAAGACGAATTTTCCCAACTTCCATATCCAGATCATCATAAATAACGAGTAAGTCATCTATATCTAAGCCGTAGTAAGTGAGCAAGGCATGGACTGCTTTCCCACTTTCATTCATAAAAGTAGTCGGTTTTGCAAAATAGACTTTTTCTCCATTCAAGAAAGTTGAAGCAATGTCTGCTTGAAAAATCTTATCTGCTGTAAACTTTAGATTTAATTCTTTACACATCTTGTCAACCAACATAAAACCTACATTATGTTTGGTTTCGAAATATTTATCTCCTGGATTTCCCAATCCAACAATTAATTTTGTCATTTTACTCCTTTATAAAAGCCAAAAGGGCTGGAAATTTCTTTCCAACCTATGTATTTTAAATTTACACTTGATTTACACGTTAAAGCGGAATTCCATAATATCGCCATCTTGAACGATATATTCTTTTCCTTCTTCACGCAAACGTCCAGCTTCTTTTACAGCCTTTTCAGATCCATATTTTACCAAATCATCATAAGACATCGTCACTGCACGGATGAACCCCTTCTCAAAGTCTGAGTGAATGATGCCAGCTGCTTGAGGGGCTTTCATACCACGCTTGAAGGTCCAAGCTCGGACTTCCTTTTCACCAGCTGTAAAATAGGTTCCAAGTCCCAACAAATGATAGGCTGCACGTGTCAATTTGTCTACACCTGACTCCGTCAAGCCGATAGCTTCCAAAAATTCTGCCTTGTCTTCATCGTCCAGTTCAGAAATTTCCTCCTCGGCACGCGCTGAGATGACAACAACTTCAGCATTTTCTGTAGCTGCAAATTCACGAATCTGCTTCACATAGTTAATATTGTCTGGATCTGCAACTTCATCTTCACCGACATTGGCCACATAGAGAACTGGCTTAGTCGTTAAAAGAAAGAGACCTTTGACGATTTTTTGCTCTTCTTCTGTAAACTCAACTGTTCGAGCTGACAGACCATCTTCCAGAACAGGCTTGATTTTCTGCAAAACATTAAATTCTGCAACAGAGTCCTTGTCCTTCTGGGTACGAGCCATCTTCTCAACACGCGCATAGCGTTTGTTAATGCTTTCCAGATCGGCCAAAATAAGCTCTAGATTGATGGTCTCAATATCAGCCATGGGGTCGACAAAGTCAGACTCACGGCCCTGTTCCCGCATGACATTTTCATCATCAAAGGCACGGACTACATGGACGATCGCATCTACTTCGCGGATATTGGCCAAGAATTTATTTCCCAGACCTTCTCCTTTTGAAGCTCCCTTTACAATACCAGCAATATCTGTAAATTCAAATGTAGTGGGAACCTTCTTTTGAGGTTTAATCAATTCTGTTAGTTTATCCAACCGCGAATCCGGAACTTCTACCCGCCCGACATTTGGATCAATGGTCGCAAAAGGGTAGTTAGCAGCTTCTGCCCCTGCTTTTGTAATTGCATTAAATAAAGTTGACTTGCCAACATTAGGCAGTCCCACAATCCCTGCTGTTAAAGCCATTCGTATCTTCTCCATTCATCTTTTCAATCCAAACCATTATACCATAAATCCTTATCCTAAACAGCGGATTTGAATGAAAAATTTCCTTCTTTCTGGATAGAAATAGAAAATATTTCTGCAAAAAATGATATAATATAGTTAATATTTTGATAAAAGGAGTTAGCCATGAAAAAAATGACAATGAAAACCTTTGTTCTTTCTTTCTTGACGATATTTACTTTACTTTTTTTAGCTGCCTGCAGTAGCAGTCCTAAAAAAGCCTATTTTCAGTTGATTGATCAAAAGACCAAGCAAGACAGCCGGATCACTCTTGAGTATAAGGGAGATGATTTGCTGAACAATGAAACCAGCAATGTTTTCTATTATGAGCCTATCGGATTGACAAAAGATACCGCCAAAGAACAAATTGGAGGCTATATGCAAACTCTGGAAAACATTAAAGGACTTACTAATAAAATCGAGTATAAAGACGATCATTTGACGCAAAAGATGACGATGGATTTTAGCAAGGCAGATATTTCAGAACTGAAAAGCAAGCAGCTTATTCAAACAGATGGAGACCAAAAAGCTAATTATATCAGTTATAAAGAAACGGTAAAATCTCTTGAAGCTTCTGGCTATAAAGAAGTCAAAGACGGCAAATTTGAAGAACTTAAATAAAAGCAGAAAAACGAGGCTGGGACAAAAGTCCTAGCCTCTCAATTGTCTTTAGATTGTCGAGCAAGACGCAGTGGTTGAGTGGGCTCTACTACGCTGATTTCATCAGCTTTTACAGCCCTACTCAACTGTGCGGAGGTGGGACGACGAAATCGAATTCTAACGAATGACCGATTTCTGTCCCAATCTCGTTCTTTGTTGATGAGGCAGCTCATTCAAAATCAAGCTAAGTCTCAAATATGGACTATTCAATGACCTTCTTCATTTTTCTTTCAAAATCATATCTGCTCATCATGACAACGTGTTCGCAGTTGCTGCAGCGAATCTTAATATCTGCTCCCATGCGGACGACTTCCCAACGATTGGCCTTCTTGCCCGTCGACTTAATGGTACAGGCATGGGGCTTTTTCATTTCTACAAAAGTTCCAAGTTCGTACATTTTCTCTCCTTTTGACAATCTTTTTTTATTATCTTAAAAATACAGATTGGCGCTTCTCTCCATTCTAGCTGTATTATACCACAAGTTTAGAGTCAGCTGGCTTGTAAATGATCAAAATAAGACAAGGCGGATCGAGTCAACCTTGTCTTAAATCTTATCTTCTAATTAGTACGGACTGGTGTGATCAGCTGGATAAAGTTTTCAGCATCTTCGCTTGGTACCAAGGTGAAAGGACGAACGGCTGAAATAAAGCTGATGGTCACCTTCTCACTATCAACTGCCTTTAGCGCTTCGATCAAGTAGGTAGGATTGAAACTGATAGTCAAATCTTCTCCTGAAACACTTTCTGTATCAATTTCTTCATTCACGCGCCCAACTTCTGGTGAATGGACATGAGCGCTGACAATGCCCTTCACAATTTCCAATTTCACTGTTCCATTTTGAGTTGCATTGGACAGAAGACGAGACCGTTCCATGGCATGACGTAAATTATTGGTATTAAAGGTCACAACGCTTGAAAATTCTGTCGGAATCAGGCGGTCTGTGTCAGGATAGTTTCCTTCCAACAGGCGTGTATAGAAGCTGATATTTTCACTTCTAAAGAGAAGTTGATTATTGGCAAAGAAAACCTCTACTGTTTCAATTTCGTCTGTAAAAACAGCTGTAAATTCACGCAGAGAACGGCTAGGAATCACCACATCGAAGTCATCCCCCTTCTTGTCCAAAGTAATTTTCTTTTGGCTCATCCGGTGAGAGTCTGTCGCAACTGTTTTGAGGGATTGATTATCTGTCAAGACAAAATGAACACCCGTCAAAATAGGACGACTTTCTTGCGTACTGGCAGCAAAAGCCGTCTCATTGATGATATTTTTGAGGACTTTTGTTTCTAAAATCAAAGGATTGCTGGTAGAGACTTCCTGGATACGTGGGTATTGATCTGCATCTTTTCCTTTTAGCGTAATTTCTGACTTGCCGCTGGTAAGGACGATTTGTTTTTGCTCAATTTCTTTAAAATCAAGCACGATATCTGGCAAGCTAGAAATGACATTGATAAAGAAATTTGCTTCGAGGAGGATTGAACCTGGTGAAGTAATCAAGAGCCCAGCATTCTCATTTTGAACTGAAATGAAGTTTTCAATGGAAATTTGACCATTGGAACCAATCAAGGTAATGCCTTCTTTCGTTACATCAATTTTAACCATTGATAAAATTGGAATAGCGTTTTTGGTACTGATAGCTCTTTTAGTTGTATTCAAAGCTTGTAGGAATAAAGTTTTATTAATAGAGAAGTGAATCATAGGGACTCCTTTTATTATTTATGATTATTAAGTTAATAGTAATAGTAGTTCTTGTGGAAGCTGTGGAAAAATGGAGCAAAGTATCTAAAATCAAGTTTTAAGACTTGTTCACAACCTGTGGAAAAAACTTCAGATTCGCTCAATCTTTTCCACACCCTTATTTTATCTTGTTTTTTATATTCTCGATTTCAAGTCGCAGGCTATCGTCAGTTTCGAGTCGATTTTTGATTTTTCCATGCGCGTGAATGACTGTTGTATGGTCTTTGCCACCAAATTCTCGCCCGATTTTTGGTAGGCTATTGTCTGTTAGTTCGCGGGCTAGATACATGGCCACTTGTCGAGCCAAAACGATATTTTGGACGCGACGACTTCCCTTCATTTCTTTGACACTGACGCCATAGAAATTACTGACCTCAGACTGGATTTTTTCAATCGGAATGACGGTCACCTGACTAGAATCCTGCTTGCGAGCTCGAATGGCTTCGGCAGCAATATCAATCGTAATTTCCTTGAGATTGCGGACTCTTGCAATGAGCGTAATATCATTAAGCGCTCCTTCTAGGTCACGGACATTTGAGTCAAATTGTCCGGCGAGGTACTCTAAAGTATCATTAGGGAAAATATAGTCCAGATTTTCAATTTTGTTTCGGAGGATGGCAATCCGCGTTTCAAAATCAGGTGGTGTAATATTTTGAGTGAGCCCCCATTTGAAGCGCGTGACCAAGCGTTCTTCCAAATTATCAAGATGATCTGGACTGCGGTCGCTGGTCAGCACAATCTGCTTGTTATCGCCGTGCAGAGCGTTAAACGTATTGAAGAATTCTTCCTGGGTAGAGACTTTTTTTCCGCCAAGAGACTGGATATCATCAATCAAGAGCAAATCCAAGCTCCGATAGATTTTTTTGAAATTATCCATGTCACCGAGCCTCAGATGCTCCAGAAAGTCATTGATAAAGGTTTCCGCTGGAATATATTTTACACGCGCATCAGGAATATTTTCTAAAATTTGATTTCCAATAGCATTTAGTAAGTGGGTTTTTCCTAGACCTGGACCGCCGTAGATAAATAGGGGATTATAAGTAGTTGCTAGATTTTCAGACACAGCCAAGGCTGCTGCTTTAGCCCAGATATTCCCGTCCCCTTGTACAAAATTATCAAATGTATATTTAGCTTTTAATCCAGTATCAATGGGCGGCAAACTTGGTCGAAATGGAGTTTTTTCAGGAAGTTCTTCCAGCTGATGTTTAGAAATACTGTCATGTCCTGTTTCTTCAAAGACGTATTTGGCCGTGATTTGATCGTTGAAAATTTCAAAGCCAGCTGTGAGAATAACGCCCACTAAGTTTTGTTCCCAAAATAGCTGTTTGACTGGGCTATCCAGAAAGATAGTGGCCTGGTTATTTTCAATGGCTATTAATTTTGCTTCTGCAACAAAAAAATCATAGGTTGTCTGTTTTAGTTGAGCAGCTGAAAGTTCTAAAATTCTTCGCCAAAATTCTTGCTCTTTGGTCATTGCCTCCTCCTTTTCAAAAAATTATTCTCTATGTCGATTCTCATTTTAACATAAAATGGCTAAGTTTTCCACAACTTGTGGAGAAAAATTAACAATGTTTATAAGACTTATCCACAGATTGTGGATTACCTGTAAAATCCTTATTTTTCAACAATTTAGGCTGCTTTTAAAGGTGGAAAAGTCTGTTAGTTTGAAAAAAGAAAATAACAGCCCTATTTCAGGCTGTTTATAATTCTTTGATACTCTTCCTCGTTTTCAAAAGGAATAACGATTTTTCCTTTTGAAGAATTTTTTAATTGAATGGAGACATTGAGGCCAAGGATTTTTTTCAATCTTTCTTCTTCCGAATGGGAGAAAATTTCTTTGTTCTTTTTGTTCTTTGACTTTTTTCTCTTTTGTAATGAAAGTTCAAGAGCACGAACGGATAAATTGTCTTGAATAATTTTGTCAAGCCAAAAGACTTGCTCTTCCTTTTTGAGTAGAATGAGGAGACGAGCATGACCTTGCGAAATCATTTCCTCTTTGACAGCGTCCATCATAAAAGCTGGTAGCTGTAACAAGCGGACAAGATTACTGATGTAAGGCCGAGATTTTCCCATGATTTTTGCAATTTCTTCATGGGTTAATCCTTTCTCAATCAGATGCTGATAGGATTCCGCTTCTTCGATCGGATTGAGGTCTTCTCTTTGCAAATTCTCGATGATGGCTTGCTTCATCATGTCATCGTCAGATAGGTCTTTAATGAGGGCAGGAATATTTTCTAAGCCAGCAATCTTAGCAGCTCGGAATCGTCTTTCACCTGCTAAAATTTCGTAACCAAATAAGGAAGACTTTCTCAAAATAATGGGCTGGATAATTCCATTCTCTTTAATAGAAGCTGCCAATTCATTTATTTTTTCTTGAGAAAAGCTTTTTCTAGGCTGATAAGGATTAGTTCGAATGTCTTTTAGTGGTATGTATTGATAATTTTCCATTTGTATATAGCATAACACACCTTTACGATCGTGTAAAGGTGTGTTGACAATTATGTAAAGGCTTAGTTGTTACTTAAGTCCTGGGTTGATTTGGTCAATTTAATGGTTGTAGTAGCTTCTTTACCATCCCTAAAGTAAGTCACTTTTAACTCATCTCCTAGAGAGTGTCTGTAGAGAGCAGATTGTAAATCACTGGTTGACTCAACATCTTTATCATCAACTTTTGTGATGACGTCGTATTTCTGAAGTTTATTTTCAGCAGGCATTCCTTCTTGCACAGAGCGGACAAGGATACCTGATTTTACAGATGAAGGTAGACGTAATTTTGCTAAGTCAGAAGTGGCGATATTAGATAAATCGAGCATTTGGATACCCAGAGCAGGACGAGTCACTGTTCCAGTTTTCTCTAATTGCTTGATGATATTGACAACATCGTTTGATGGAATTGCAAAGCCCATGCCTTCTACAGCAGTTTGACCATTGTGAGAGATTTTGCTGGACGTAATACCAATAACTTGTCCTTGGATATTGATGAGTGGGCCACCAGAGTTACCAGGGTTGATAGCAGCATCTGTTTGCAAGGCAGTTGTAGAAATATTTTGGCCGTCTTCAGATTGCAGGGTTACATTTCTACCCAAACTAGAGATGATTCCTTGTGTAACAGAGTTAGCGTATTCTGTTCCGAGAGGGCTTCCGATGGCAATAGCAGTTTCTCCTACTGTCAGGGAGTTGGAATCTCCAAATTCAGCTACATCTTTCACCTTTTCAGAGCTAATTCTTACTACAGAAATATCAGAATAAACATCTGATCCCACCACTTCACCAGGAACCTTACTACCATCTGCTAGTAGAATATCGGGATTTTTTGCTCCATTTAGCACGTGAGTATTGGTAACAAGGTAGGCATATTTTCCTTCCTTCTTATAAATGACACCTGATCCCTCACTAGCTACTTGAGGATCACTGGTTGATTCATTATTGATCACTCCTTCTTGATTAGAACCGGTATAAGTGATCACCGATACAACTGCGTTTTGCACTTTTTTTACAGCCTTTGTGGTGTCGGTTGTGTTTTTATAAGACGTTGATACAGTGGTCTTTGAGCTAGAAGGACTAATATTAGCCATTTTATTATTAACAAATGCAGTGGCTAAATTTCCTAGGCTTCCGCCGATAAATCCTACAACTAAAACAATAAAAAGCAACAAAGATTTTTTAAAGAAATTTGAAGCGTTTTTCATATTTTCCTCCTTGATTACAATTGATGAAATTATAGAAATCTATTCTTAATTATAACTTAAAATCCACAAGTTTTCCACAACTTGTGGAAAACTTATAAAAAATGTTGATAGAGGTTAGAAAATACATAGATTCAACCAAGTTTTCCATAAAAGACTGATGTGAATAAAGTGTGAAATCCATGTGGATATGATAGAATGGAAGTATGAAAATAAAGCTTGTAACCGTTGGAAAATTAAAAGAAAAGTATCTTAAGGATGGAATTGCTGAATATGCCAAACGCCTGAATCGATTTTGTAAGTTAGAAATTGTGGAATTAGCAGACGAAAAAACACCAGATAAGGCCAGTGAGGTAGAAAATCAGCAAATCCTCGAAAAAGAGGGAAATCGGATCTTAGCAAAAGTCTCTGAACGAGAATTCGTGGTTGCTCTAGCTATTGAAGGAAAGCAATTTCCTTCAGAAGAGTTTAGTTCGATCTTGAGCGACATCACAGTCCGTGGCTTTTCCGATATTACTTTTGTGATTGGCGGCAGCTTGGGCCTGTCTCCTGCTGTTAAAAAAAGAGCCAATCTACTAATGAGTTTTGGAAAATTGACCCTGCCTCATCAATTGATGCGCCTTGTTTTGGTAGAGCAGATTTACCGGGCTTTCATGATTCAACAGGGGAGTCCCTACCATAAGTAAATCTTGACGATACTAGATTTTTCTGATAGAATGAAAAGGTATCGGTCTCATAGCTCAGCTGGATAGAGCATTCGCCTTCTAAGCGAACGGTCGCAGGTTCGAATCCTGCTGGGATCATAATATACACTATTCAGACACGAAAAATTTCGTGTTTTTTTATTATATTTTTTGAGAAAACGACATTTCAGGAATAAAAAATGACATTTCAGGGAAAGATGACAGATTATTTGAAATTTTATTTATAATAGATCTTGTAAGGTAACACTTACGAAAAAATTTTTAGGAGAATCTATTATGAAAAATACTCAGAAAAACTTTAAAACAATCGCTCAGTTCCCGGTCTTGAATGAAAAAGAACTTACAGAAATTCTTGGAGGAGATTTTAGAAAGATAGGCCTTCCTCGAATTATTTTTAAGTAAAGGAAGTAATTAGGAGATAAAAATGATATTAAACTTCATTTTATGGTTTATATGTGAATTAATAGAAATTTTTGCAATTGTAAAAATATATAAAAAAGTAGAAAGTAAAGTAAAATCTAGATTTTACTTTATTTGTCTTTGTATTTTTACGGTTATTATTGCTCCTTTAGCATCTCTGATTAATTTATTACTCTATTACATCATCTTAATGGTGCAACCTTTCCTTTTTTATGCTTATTTTTATAAGAAAGAAAAGTTGCCTAATTATCTTTCTTTATTTTTATCTTTTTTCCTTTATTTAGCAACTCAGGCTTCGTCTACCTTTTTTTCAGTTATTATTTCATCCATTACAGGGGATCAATTTGTAAAAAGTAATTGGGCTATCTTTTATATTACGATAAACAGTATCTCTGTTTTGTTTATGCTAAAATCCATTGATTATTTTGAATTTCAACTGAGAGATTTTAAAGACTCTTCCTTTAAAAAAATAGTTCAAAAGATTAATATTTATTATTTTCTAACGATCCTCATATTGAATGTTTCGCATTGGTTAAGTGAAGACGATCATTTTAATAGTTTTAGTAGTATGCTAGCGACTATTTGTTTCTTGATCTTTATGACGACTCTTTTCTATTTAAAGGCGATTCGGGAAAAGTATGAAAAAGAAGAGGAGATTCGACAAAGAGAATTGGAACAGTTGCAGCTGCAGCAGTATACAGATGAAATTGTTTCTCTTTATAATGAAATTCGTGGCTTTCGCCATGATTATGCTGGCATGCTGACCAGCTTTCAGACGGCCATCAATACTCAAGATATCAAGGAAATTGAAAAAATATATCAAGAAGTTTTAGTTGATGCAAATTTAAAATTACGCTCGGATAAATACACTTATTTTGATTTGAACAATGTTGGTGACTCAGCTCTCCGAAGCGTTATGACAGAGACTTTGTTCAAGGCGCGTGAGCACCAGATTGATTTGACATTCGAAGTCAAAGATCCTGTTGAGAAATTACCGATTAAGCTATTAGATGTGGTAAGAATGGCCAGTATTTTGCTAAACAATGCTGTTGAAGGCGCAATCGAAAGCTATGAAAAAATGATTCATGTGACTTTAGTTCAACTCGATACAGAAATCATTTTTGTTGTAAAAAATTCCCGCAAGCAAAGAAAATTAGATTTAGAAGAAATTTATGAACCAGAGTTCTCAACGAAAGGTTGTCGAAGAGGCTTAGGTTTAAATAATCTAAAAGAAATTTTAGAGAATTATGAATATATCATGCTCGATACAGAAATAAGTAAGTATGATTTCACCCAAGTATTAACAATTAAAAGAAGGAATAGTTTATGAGAATCTTAGCATTAGAAGATACTTTAGCGCACCAAGTCCGCATGGAGAAAACTTTAGCAGAGATTGCTGAAGAAATGGGGCTCGATATCCAGGTAAAAATCACAGGAAAAATTCAAGAATTTAAGGACTACGTCGAAAATGAAGATGTCAATCAGATTTATTTTCTGGATATAGATATTAAAGGGGAAGAGACCAAAGGATTGGAGGTTGCTCGTTTTATTCGTCATCATAATCCATATGCCATTATTGTCTTTGTAACTTCAAAATCGGAGTTTGCGACCATGACCTTTAAATATAAAGTATCTGCTCTTGATTTTATTGACAAGGATATTAACGATGATTCGTTTAAAAAACGTATAAAAGATTGTATCATTTATACGAAAAACACCTTAATTACAAACACCAACATGGTTGATTACTTTGAATATAGCTATCGAGGCAATGATGTGCGCGTGCCATTTAATGATATTTTGTATATCGAAACCTCAAGCTCCTCTCATAAGTTACGGATGGTCGGAAAAAACTTTATAAAGGAAT
Source organism: Streptococcus cristatus (assembly GCF_963529205.1). Lineage (GTDB taxonomy): Bacteria > Bacillota > Bacilli > Lactobacillales > Streptococcaceae > Streptococcus > Streptococcus cristatus_O. Next base: position 21,145 of record NZ_CAURYF010000008.1, read on the forward strand.
TTTATGGAACAATTGCCAGTGTTCAAGATCAGGATGAGAAAACCCAACGTTTTTTTGCTTCCCATAAATCTTTCTTAGTCAATATCGATAATATCTGCGATTATGATAAGAAAACCAAGGAAATTATATTTTATGAAGGCCGCCGTTGCCCTGTTTCCAGGCTAAGAACAAAACATTTAAAAGAAATTTTAAAAAATAAATAAAAAAACTGTTGACAAAGATTCAAAACCTGGTATAATAGAATATGTTCTGAAAAGAACATAGATGGTCCGTTGGTCAAGGGGTTAAGACACCGCCTTTTCACGGCGGTAACACGGGTTCGAATCCCGTACGGACTATACTATCCGCCATAGCTCAGTTGGTAGTAGCGCATGACTGTTAATCATGATGTCGTAGGTTCGAGTCCTACTGGCGGAGTAAAAGAGTTTCAGGTATGCGAATTACCAAGAATGAAAAGAGGACAATTGTCCTCTTTTTTTGTATGATATCAGGCAGAACTTTGATAAGTTTGATATAATAATTTTAGAAAATATGTTCAAGAGGTTTCTTATGAAATCATTAAAATTTCAATCTGTTTTTGACATTATCGGGCCTGTCATGATTGGCCCTTCCAGCAGTCACACTGCAGGTGCTGTGCGTATCGGCAAGATCGTATCTTCGATTTTTGATGACACACCGACCGAGGTTGAATTTCAGCTTTTTAATTCCTTTGCAAAGACTTATCGCGGACATGGTACAGATTTGGCCTTGGTAGCAGGTATTTTAGGAATGGATACGGATGATCCTGAAATTCCTAATAGCCTTGAAATTGCCCATAAACGCGGTATCAAGATCGTCTGGACTATCCAGAAAGATAGCAATGCTCCCCATCCAAATACGACAAAAATCACGGTTAAGAATAACTATAAGACCATCAGTGTAACGGGTGTATCTATCGGTGGTGGAAATATTCAGGTGACCGAGTTAAATGGCTTCTCAGTCTCTCTCAGCATGAATACGCCAACCATTATCATCGTCCACCAAGATGTTCCAGGTATGATTGCCCATGTAACGGAGGCTCTGTCCCGCTACAATATCAATATTGCTCAAATGACGGTGACTAGAGAAAAAGCGGGTGAGAAAGCGATTATGATCATTGAGGTGGATAGTTGTAGTTGCGAAGAGGCTATCGAAGAGATTCGGAAAATCCCCCATCTTCACAATGTCAATTTCTTTAAATAGGAGAAGAGATGTTTTATTCAATAAAAGAGTTGGTTGAGCAAGCTGATTTAGACTTTAATGGCAATGTCGCTGAATTAATGATTGCGACCGAGTATGAATTGACAGGTCGGGAAAGAGACGAAGTTTTACGCCTGATGAGCCGAAATCTTGAAGTGATGAAAGCCTCAGTCCTTCTTGGGCTTGATGAGAGCAAGTCTCGCAGCGGATTGACCGGTGGAGACGCAGCCAAACTGCACCACTATATCCAGTCAGGGAAGGCCTTGTCAGATCACACTGTGCTGACTGCTGCAAAAAATGCCATTGCAGTCAATGAGCACAACGCTAAAATGGGGCTGGTTTGTGCAACTCCTACGGCTGGTAGTGCCGGCTGCTTGCCAGCCGTGCTTACATCAGCGATTGAAAAATTAGATTTGACAGAGGAGCAGCAATTAGATTTTTTGTTGGCTGCTGGTGCTTTTGGCTTGGTTATTGCCAATAACGCTTCTATTTCCGGCGCAGAAGGAGGCTGTCAAGCTGAGGTGGGCTCTGCTTCTGCTATGAGTGCAGCTGCTTTGGTTCTGGCTGCTGGTGGCTCTGCTTTTCAGGCGAGTCAAGCTATCTGTTTTGTCATCAAAAATATGCTGGGCTTGATTTGTGACCCAGTAGCTGGTTTGGTAGAAGTTCCTTGTGTCAAGCGAAATGCCATGGGAGCTAGCTACGCCTTTATCGCAGCGGATATGGCTTTGGCCGGAATCGAGTCTAAAATCCCTGTTGACGAAGTCATTGATGCCATGTACCAAGTAGGCTCTAGCCTGCCTACTGCCTTCAGGGAAACGGCTGAAGGAGGGCTAGCTACAACTCCTACCGGCCGTAGACTTTCAAAAGAAATTTTTGGAGAATAAATAGTATCTTTGAGCAAGAAAAAATGACTAGATATTCTAGTCATTTTTTTATTATTTTAGTAAGCCCAAGCAGATAGTCCTTGTGCACTGTAAGCACGGTAAGCTGCTTGAATTTGATCTTCAACAGTTGCAGTAGATCCCCAACCTGGCATTGTTTGGAAAAGACCACTTGCTCCTGATGGGTTGTAGGCATCGACTTGTCCGTTAGATTCGCGAGCAATAATATTTTCCCATGTAGATGCAGACACTCCTGTCATTTCAGCCATACGAGCAGCTGCGTAAGAACCTACAGCACCTGGAGTATTACCATTTGCGAGTACGACGTCTGATGAATAGGCAGAGTAGTCTGAAGTTGCAGCAACTGCAGGAGTTTCTGTCGTTACTGGAGTTTCCGTAGCTACTGGGGCAGCTGGAGTTACTGGAGCTGGGACTGCTGGTGTCGCTGGTGAGACAGCAGGTGCTGATGTTGTTTGTTTTGCAACATCTTTCAAATCACCTAATTCCAAAACTTGTCCAGTCATGATAAAATCTGGATTTGAAATTTTGTTTAATTCTACCAAACGTTCAACAGTTGTTTTTTTACTTTCAGCGATTTCTGATAGGGTATCTCCAGCTTTTACTGTATAAGATTCAGCATTAGCAACAATAGTTGATGCAAATAGTGTTGCTGTAGCAATCGTTCCTGCTAGAGTCAATTTTTTCACTTTCATACTCATTTTAAAAGTTTTCTCCTTTAGTTATAATACTATCATACACATTAAATATTACTAAAAGATTACATTTTAAGTACGAATATTACAAAAATATTGAGATTTACACATAAAAATATTATTTTAAAAGGATTTTTAGTGTATTTCATTAGATCTCTAACAAAAATATTGCTATCAAACTTATACTATTCTTTATTTTTTTAAGATAAAGAGCAAGATACCGATCAGGAAAATAGAGAGAATAGCCAGATTGTCAATCATTTTCCAAGAAAGTTGTCGATAGCGGCTTCTTCCTTCACCACCACTATAGCCACGCGCTTCCATTGCGATAGCTAAGGCGTCTGCCCGTTTGAAACTAGAAGCAAATAAAGGGATTAAAATTGGAATAATTGACTTAACCTTTTGTACAATCGTTCCTTCGCCAAAATCAACTCCTCGAGCCCTCTGAGCATTCATAATCCGCATTGTATCGTCCATTAAAGTTGGTACAAAGCGCAGGCTCATAGACAGCATGAGGCCAATTTCATGCGTAGGAACTTTAAAGACTTTGAGTGGTTTTAGTAGGGCTTCTACTGCATCTGAAAGGCTGAGCGGTGTTGTGGTTAAGGTCAACAGAGTTGAAAAGAAAATAATCAAAACAAAACGGCTAAAGATAATCCCCGCTTGAGAAAGACCAAATTCTGTAATTTTAATGAAACCAAATTGGAAAAGTACCTTGCCTCCCCCCGTCAGAAAGAGCTGGAAGAGGGTGGTAAAGGCAATGATGAAAACCATGGATTGAATGCCCTTTAGGAAGAATGTCAAAGGAACTTTTGAGAGAAAAATCAGAGTAAAAACGAAAACAAATAGCAGCAAATTAGTGATGAGATTGTTGGCCCAGAAAATTAATAAAATAAAGAAGAACATGGCCACCAATTTACTGCGCGGATCCAATCGATGGATGACTGAATTTCCTGGGATATACCGTCCTAAAATCAATTTATCCATGTATCATCTCCTTAAATTCCTCAATTGTAATTGGATAATGAGAAAATGTCATTCCTTTTTCAGCTAATTCCTGAGCGAATTTCGTGATTTTAGGCACTCCTAGCTGAATCTTTTCCATAAAATCGATATCTTGAAAAACCTGAGCAGGCTGACCGCTTTTGACGACGCGGCCCTTCTCTAACACATAGACCGTATCGGCAAAATTAGCAACATCATCCATTAAATGGGTTACAAGAACAATGGTCATTCCAGCTTGATGCAGTTTCTTAAAGAGTTCCATCAATTCCTTGCGCCCTGCTGGATCAAGTCCAGCCGTTGGCTCATCCAGAACCAAGATATCAGGCTCCATTGCTAGGATTCCAGCAATGGCGACCCTTCTCATCTGCCCGCCAGAAAGTTCAAAAGGACTGCGGCTAAACAATTCTTCAGAAATGCCGACAAGGCTTAATTTTTCACGTGCTAAAGCCTCAGCTTCTTCTTTAGAAACCCCAAAATTTTGCGGGCCAAAGGCCACGTCTTTCAAAACAGTCTCATCAAAAACCTGACTTTCAGCAAATTGAAAGACCAAACCAACCTGTTTACGAACTTGTTTGATGTCCTTGTTGACGGAATTTGAGGTAATGGTAACATTGTTGACTTGCACGCTGCCCTCGCTAGGAGTCAGCAAGCCATTCAAGAGTTGTAAAATGGTTGATTTTCCGCTACCAGTGTGCCCAATCAAAGCCGTATAGCAGCCATCTTTGATTTCCAAATCAACTTCAAAAAGCGCTGGACCCTCAAATGGAGTTCCAGCCTGATAGGTATAACTGACTTTATTTAGAGTAATTCCCATAATTGTTCCTGCAATTCTTTTTCAGTTAAATAGTTTTTTGGCAGAGTTAACCCCGTTTGAATCATGGCAGCTTTGACCTGGTTGACAAAAGGTTGATCTAAGCCTAAGTCTTCCAAATCAGGTCTAGAAAAGAGTTCTCTCGGTGTAGCAGTTGACTCAACCTGACCATTTTTCATAACAAGTACACGGTCACTCAGCGAAATCTCGTCCAAATCGTGAGTAATGGAGATGACTGTTAAATGATTCTTATCCTTAATTTCTTTGACAGTCCGAATCAATTCCAGTCGTCCTTCAGGGTCTAACATACTGGTTGCTTCATCCAAGATGATAATATCTGGCTGGAGCGCGACTACGCCAGCAATAGCGACTCTTTGCTTCTGTCCGCCAGAAAGTCGAGCAGGTTCCCTCTCTTTAAAATTCTGCATGCCGACTAGCTCCAGAGCCTCATGGACGCGTTTCACCATCATGGGATAATCCATGCCTTGATTTTCCAGACCAAATGCAACGTCATCCTCAACAGTCGCCCCAACAAACTGATTATCAGGATTTTGAAAGACCATACCGATTTGGCGACGTTTTTCCCAAACATTATCAGCCGTCAATTTATCTCCAGAAATGATAATATCGCCACTCTCGGCCTCCAAAAGACCGTCAATCAAACGAACAGTAGTCGATTTTCCGCTACCATTGTGACCGACAATAGATAGCCATTCTCCTTGTTTCACGTGAAACGATACGTCTTTTAAAATATAATCTTCAGAGTTATGGTCATAACGATAACTAAGATTTTTTACTTCAATGATATTTTCCATATTATTTAAATGTATCTTTAAAGAGATAGGCACTGCCCTTGAAATAATCATAGCCAGAATAAATAGTGAAAATCAGGGCTATGTAAAGGAGAATCTGACCGAGTAACGTCCAATGAAGCAGAAGAAAGAGGATGGCAAACATCTGCGTGAAAGTCTTGATCTTGCCTGGCATAGCGGCCGCTAGAACTGTTCCGCCAGTTTCGACTAGGAGGAGTCTCAAACCAGTGACGGCCAGCTCTCGGCAAATGATGATAGCTACCACCCAAGCAGGAGCCATTTTCATTTCAATCAGCATGATAAAAGCGGACATAACCAGCAGTTTATCGGCCATGGGATCGGCAAATTTTCCAAAATTAGTCACGACCTGCCACTTGCGCGCCAGATAGCCATCTAGATAGTCTGTGATGCTGGCAAGGGCGAAAATAATTCCAGCTAGGATATGCATGGCTGGCGAATGCCCAAAAGTCAAAATCAAAATAAAGATTGGAATTAAGGCAATTCTGGCAAGGGTTAAAGCGTTGGGGATATTTTCTTTTTTCATCATTCTTCCTTTATGGTTCAATTGTAAGGGTAATTACAGCACTGTCACTGGTCAAGGTAGATAGGTCTATTTTCTGACTGCCGACAGTGACAGTGACGCCTTTTACAACTCCTAAGGTAATTGTATAAGTTGTATTGGGAGAGAGTGTCACAGTTTGGCTTGATTGGGTTGGAGTAAGGGTTGTACCTGCTGCCAAGTCTGTATTTGTCACACTAATCCAGCTTGAGGTGTTGCTCGCTGAGATTGTTAACGGAGTAGTTTGCGACTCACCGCGATATTTTGCAGTTAAATAGTTTCCTTCTCCAGTGACTTCCAGCTTTTCTTTTGTTGAACTAGAATCTGTAGTGGAGGTCTCAGGTGGACTTGAACGATCTTCGAGACTTGAGCTAGAGACGAGGCTGTAACTATCAGAGCTGGTAAACTGCGGAGTAGTTGTATTTGCATATTGCCAAACGTAATAGGTGACAAAAATAATGATAGACAAGGCAACTACTAGGAAATAAAAGAGCGGAAGCGAGAAAGAACGATTTTTATATTTTCTACTTCGAAATTCTTCGTTTTCAGCTAATTCAATTTCGTCATAAACGACAGTATTATCTGTGTCGTAGGCCTCTAAAAGAATTGTCTCGTCTAAATCCAGAGCCCAAGCATATTTTCGTAGCAGGCTACGGACGTAAAAGGCATTCGGAAATTTTTCGTATTGATTGTTTTCAAGAGCCTTTAGGTAGTCAGTTTTTATATCTGTTTTTTTGGCTGCATCTGCTAAAGTAAGTTTTTGATTTACTCGAGCAAGTCTGAGTACCTCTCCTATCGTTTTTTTTCTCATAGGGATAGTCCTTTTCTCTTAGACATTATTCTAACAAAATTTTGAAATAAACTCGGAACTATTTTGGGAAAATAGTAAAATCTGTCATATCACACTGGTCAATAAAGCGACATCCGACTTTTAAGACGTCATTTAGAGTGATATCCTGTAAAATCTTAGGTAAATCAAAAAGATTTTCACCTTTTAAATGCGGTTCATACTGGGTTGCCATGTATTCAAGAGAATTCAGACCATGCAGAAGATCTCCAAACATTTCACTTTTAATCGTGTCTAGATGTGTTTCTGTGACATCTGGATCCTGGGCAAACTTCCGAATGGCTGAGCGGAATTGATGAGAAATTCCTACTGGTTCCTGCGTGTCCATAGTTAGGATGACAAAGTGGAATTCCTTTGCCACCTCTACTTCAAGAGTGAGCGAATTGTCAATCTTGCCATTTTCATACAGGGTCTGGAAACGCTTGGAAGTCCAACCAAACATCATGGCAAAAAGCAATTTCAGGGCAATTTTATAGCGATAAAGCTCCGTATCCTGTATCGCATCTTTCCCACGAATACCAATCGCCAACTTAGGACTAGCAACTTCCATGCGACTAGTAGCGGTTGGAAGCACAGGTTGTAAGCTGATAGGCTCTTTTTTAATTACTGAAGTTAATAATTGAGGCGATAAGGTCTCTTGTGTTTGGACAATGTCTTCAAAAGTGGACTCCAAGTCGAAATTTCCAATGACAAATAAAGTCATATTGGACGGACGGTAGAAAAGCTCGAAGTTCTCTGTCAGATCTTCCACAGTAATATCCATGATTGACTCTGTCGTTCCAGCGATATCTTCTGCTAGTGGAGTTTGAGGGTAGAGATTGCTCAAAGCACCAAAGAAGAGCCGATAATCTGGATCGTCTTGGTACATTTCGATTTCTTGTTGGATAATTCCTTGCTCACGCTGAACAGATTCTTCTGAAAAATTAGCTTGGGAAACGAGTTCCTGCAACAGCTTCAGATTTTCTGCTACACAGTTTGTCGTAGAAAACAGATAGCTGGTTCGTGTAAAGCTTGTAAAGGCATTACTTTCTGCACCAAACTTGGTAAATTCCTGCAGCAAATCCTCGCCGTTTTCACGCTCGAATAATTTGTGCTCCAAAAAATGCGCAATCCCTGCTGGATAATGAGAAACTTGCTTTGTTTCACGTGAAACAACCTTAGTATCAACAGAGCCAAAATGGGTTGAGATGATGCCGTAGGTTTCATTAAAATCATTTTTAGGGAGTAGGTAAACCTGCAATCCATTTGCTAGCACCGCCCGATAGATGCTTTCTCCCACGGCTATATAATTGATTTTTTCTAGACCTGGATTCTGCATTATTTCCCTTCCATAAAGTAAATCGCTTGTAATTTCAACTGCTGGGCTGCCTCTATAAGATCAGTCTTGCTGACATTTTCTAATGCTTTCAGCCAAGCCTCTAGTGACAGAAATTTTTTCCCTAGAACAGAGGACATGTAAGCACGCTCAATCAAGGTGTTTTGTCGATCCTGAGCCAGAAGGATCGAATTTTTTAGCATATTCTTGGTTTGTTCAAGTTCTTCATCTGTGAAATGCCCCCGCTTCAAATCTAGAATTTGGCGGTTGATTAAAGCGATGGTCTTTGTCCGATTTGCTCGGTCAATTCCAGCATAGATTCGCATCAAACCAGAAAAAATATCAAAATTACTAGAGATGGTGTAGGCTAGGCTCTCTTTTTCCCGGACATTGACAAAGAGTTTGGAGTGGGCGAATCCTCCCAACAAGCCATTCAAAACAATCAGGGGCAGATGGCTGCGATCCCCATATTGACTAGAAAAATGGTAGGCTAGTTCAACAATGGACTGATGCACATCTCGCTGCTCCAGCTTTTCTCTAGTTATATTTGAATAGTTTTGCTGATAGCTAAGCTGTAAAGACTGCTCTCGCTCAGAAAACTGGAATTCTTGGATTTTCTCACGGACAGCAATCTCATTGAAATCACCGATGAAGAAAAAATCAATTTGATCCTGATTTAGCATTTGTTGAAAAGCAGAAAAACTAGTTTCAGCTGTTTCTTTTTCTACTAGCTCGATTGTTGCCACGCGCGGAATTCGCATTTCTGGTAAATCGTAAAATAAATTATTTAACTCTCTGTGAGCATGGTAGAAATGATTCTCAATTTCAGCTTCCAAGTCTGTTAAAACATTTCTCTTTTCAATTTCAAAGGTTTTAGTATCAAAAGCCTTTCCATTTGACAGAGGAAAAAAGAGACTAGCCTTCAAAAAATCTAGCATTTCATCTGCTAACATATTCTTACGGCTCAAGAATTGATCTCGCACGAAAGAAAGATTGATATCCAGATAATGCACTAAACCCCGTCGAGAGAGGCTTGTTGAGTAATTAGCACCGTATAAATTCGCTAATTTTTCTCGAAAGGCTTGCGATGTTGGATAAAGAGCATTTGAAGTCTCTAGCATACTGGCCGTAAGAACCCGCCCAGCTATTGTTTTTTCAGACATAGGAGCTGAAAATCGCACTTTAATTTTATTAGTTTTAAATTTTTCTGATTGAATGAAGTGAAGATGTACTCCTTTTATGATTTCCATTGCGCTCCTCATACCGAATAATATAGACTTCTATTATAACACGAAATGCTATTTAATGCTTTGTAAGGATCGGCAATTTTAGTGATTAAAGCGTTTTCTGTTTTTCTAGTAAAACTTGTCCTTGAATGAGACTACCACGGAACAGTTTCTGCTTAAATTATGATATAATGACAAGGATTGAGGTGAAATATGGAATATAAATTATTTGACGAATACATTACTCTACAGGCTCTCTTAAAAGAAGTCGGTATTATTCAAAGTGGTGGAGCAATCAAGTCCTTTTTAGCAGATAATCAGGTCTTTTTTAACGGCGAACTAGAAAATAGACGAGGAAAAAAACTTAGAATTGGAGATGTCGTCTCTCTCCCAGACCAAGAACTGGAGATTGTCCTCCTTGCCCCAAGTCAGGAGGAGATCCTTGAACATCAAGAGGAGCAAGTAGAGAAAAAAAGAGTGGCAGACTTAGTTAAAGCCATGAATAAGGACTTGAAAAAATCTCAACCAGCAAAAAAAGAACAGAAGAAAAGAAAGCCCGAGCAGAGAAGCAAAAAAGCACCTGTTCGCTTTCCAGGAACCTAAGCCATGTGGTTAAAAACGCTGAAAATTAAACATTTTCGTAATTACCAGTCTGCGGAGGTTGATTTTGATCCTGGCCTTAATATCTTTCTGGGGCAAAATGCACAGGGGAAAACCAATATTCTAGAAGCCATCTATTTTTTAGCCCTTACTCGCAGTCACCGAACCCGAACCGATAAGGATTTGATTCATTTTCAAGAGAAAAATCTTCAAATTTCAGGAATCATTGAAAAAACAACGGGTAAAATCCCACTTGACATCGAGTTGACACCAAAGGGGAGAATAACCAAGATAAATCATTTAAAACAAGGGAAATTATCAGATTATATAGGGATTGTCAACGTTGTCTTGTTTGCTCCAGAAGATTTACAGCTCATTAAAGGCGCCCCTGCTTTGCGCCGAAAATTTATTGATATTGAGCTTGGGCAAATCAAGCCCATCTACCTTGCTGACTTATCTAGTTATAATCATGTGCTCAAGCAAAGAAATGCCTATCTTAAGGCCAATGACAAGGTAGATGAAACCTTTCTCTCTGTTTTAGATGAGCAACTGATTGATTTTGGTTGTCGTGTCATGCAACATCGCTTAGACTTTATTGAAAAGTTGGAAGGTTTTGCTCAGGAAAGTCATAGAGATATTTCTCAAGGAAAAGAGAAGTTTATAATCAAGTACTTGTCATCTGTTCCGTTTTCACGTCTCGAAGATTTGGAAGCTTCTTTTCGAGCTGCCTTATCAGAGAGCCGTAGACGCGATCTTTTCAAAAAGAATACAGGTGTCGGACCTCATCGAGACGATATCAACTTTTTTATCAATGATATGGATGCTGGATTTGGTAGCCAAGGCCAACACCGCAGTGTTGTTCTATCTCTCAAATTAGCTGAAATCAAACTAATTGAAAGTCTTACAAAAGATACTCCGATATTATTGCTTGACGATGTAATGAGCGAGCTTGACAATATGCGTCAATTAAAATTGCTAGAAACTATCTCTCAAAATATCCAGACTTTCATCACGACAACTAGCTTAGATCACTTACATAATCTACCAGAAGATATTAATATTTTTCAGATAAGTCAGGGTGTAATAAAGAAAGAAGAGAATGTTAACTTTACAGATTAGTCAATAAATTGTAAATACATTTTACAACTTTGTAAATTAGAAAAACAACCTTGTCAAGGAGTTGACAAGGTTGTTTTTCTTTATAATTTTATTGGACAGAGTAGTTTGGAGCTTCATTGGTGATTTGTACATCGTGAGGGTGACTTTCTTTCAAACCAGCACCACTCATCTCAATAAATTGAGCATTTTCATGAAGTTCTTGCAGATTAGCTGCACCGACATATCCCATACCAGAACGGATACCGCCCAACATTTGGAAGACGATATCTGCAGCGGCTCCTTTATAAGCTACACGCCCTTCAATTCCTTCTGGAACTAGCTTATTAGCTTCATTGACAGAACCTTGGAAGTAGCGATCGCTAGAGCCTTTCTTCATAGCTGCGATAGAGCCCATTCCACGGTAAGTTTTAAATTTACGTCCTTGGAAGATTTCAGTTTCACCTGGTGCTTCGTCTGTTCCAGCAAACATGGAACCAAGCATAACTGCATTTCCACCTGCAGCAAGCGCTTTGACGATATCACCTGAGTACTTGATGCCTCCATCAGCAATGATGGTTTTTCCATATTCACGCGCAACTGCAGCTGCATCGTAGATTGCTGTTACTTGTGGGACACCAACACCAGCAATGACACGAGTTGTACAGATAGATCCTGGTCCAATTCCGACTTTTACTACATCAACACCGGCATCAAAGAGGGCGCGTGCACCTTCAGCAGTTGCAATATTTCCGGCAATCAAAGTGCGATCTGGGAAGTGAGCACGAATTTCAGCAATTTTACGTAGAACGCCAGCTGAATGGCCATGGGCTGTATCAATAACAATGGCATCTGCTCCTGCTTCAAAGAGGGCCTCTGCACGCTCAAAAGTATCTGAAGTGACCCCTACCGCACCCGAAACTAGCAGACGACCAAACTCATCTTTAGCTGCATTTGGGAACTCAATCACTTTTTCAATATCTTTAATGGTAATGAGACCAGAAAGTCGACCGTTTTCATCCACTAAAGGTAGTTTTTCAATCCGGTGTTCTTGCAGAATTCTTTCAGCAGTTGCCAGATCAGTTCCGACTGGAGCTGTAACAAGATTTTCACTGGTCATGTGGTTGGAAATTGGTTGATTATAATCTGAAATAAAGCGTAAATCACGGTTAGTCAAGATACCGACTAATTTACGATTTTCCATCGTTTCAACCACTGGCACACCACTGATGCGGTAGCGACCCATCAATTCATCTGCTTCAGCAATTGTATGATTAGGAGTCAGGAAGAATGGATCGATAATGACACCATTTTCAGAACGTTTTACCTTACGAACTTCATCAGCCTGCTGTGCAATAGACATATTTTTGTGGATGACACCTAGACCGCCGGCACGGGCAATGGCGATCGCCATTTGACTTTCGGTAACTGTATCCATAGCCGCAGTAATAATTGGGATATTTAATTTCAAATTCTCAGCAAGTTTTGTACTTAAATCAGCATCGTTTGGCAACACATGACTTTCAGCTGGAATGAGCAATACATCATCAAAGGTAAAACCTTTTTTCAAAAATTTAGTGTCCCAGTTAGACATCCACAGTTTCCTCTTTTCTTATATATTGAGCAGGGCTCGTCTTTTTATTGTTAATATCATACCATTCTATAGGCATTTGTCAATGATTATTATGCAAAAATTAAAAACCATCTCTTTTGAAGGTAAAAGACGATGGTTTTTGATACAATCTGCTATTATTGTTCGTTATTTAAAGTAATTAATTCCCATTGCATTTTTGACTTCTGACAGGGTTTGTCCAGCAACTTGTCGAGCACGTTCACTGCCTTCTTTCAGCATGTCATAGACTTGGCCCATGTCTTTTGCAAACTCGAGGCGACGCTCTCTGATTGGTCCTAATTCCCGCTCCAAAATCTCTAAGAGATAGCGTTTAGTTTTGACATCACCCAGACCACCGCGTTGGTAGTGTTCTTTCATAGCCGCAATTTCAGCAGCATCTTCTGGCCGACCAAAAACATCCAGATAATGGAAAACCATATTACCTTCGATTTTTCCTGGATCTTCAACTTTGATGTGGTCGGGATCGGTATACATGCTCATGACCTTTTTCTTGAGAGTATCCATATCATCCGCTAGATAAATCCCATTGTTCAATGATTTGGACATTTTAGCATTGCCATCAAGCCCTGGCAGACGACCAGCCGCTTCATTTTCTGGATAGATGCCTTCTGGTTCCACCAGAACCTCGCAATCATAAGCATGATTGAAAGAACGAACAATTTCACGTGTCTGCTCAATCATAGGCTTTTGGTCATTTCCGACAGGTACATAATTGGCCTTAAAGGCTGTAATGTCAGCTGCTTGAGAGATAGGATAAACCAAAAAGCCAGTTGGGATACTTTCTCCAAAACCTTTCTGAGCAATTTCTGTCTTGACAGTCGGATTGCGCTCTAAACGAGCTAAAGACACCAAGTTCATATAGTACATTGACAGTTCTGCCAACTCTGGAATTTGACTCTGGATGAAAATAGTTGCTTTTTTGGGATCCAGTCCAGCTGCTAGATAATCTAAAGCCACATTACCAATGGATTCTACAATCGTTTGTGGATCTTTCGCATGGTCTGTCAGAGCTTGTTGGTCCGCCAGAAAAACAAACATCTCATACTTGTCTTGATTTTGTAAAAGGACACGGTTACGTAAGCTTCCTACATAATGACCAATATGTAATTTTCCAGTCGGACGGTCTCCGGTTAAAATAATGGGTTTTGTCATTGCTTGCTCCTCAATTAGTGTTGTTCTCATTATATCATTTTCAAAGAAAATGCGGAAGAATCTAGAAGAAAAAAGAAGATTCGCAGCTCAAAAAACAATTAATTGACAACATGTTTACATGGTATTTACAAGGTTTACAACATATTTATCTCTTAAAATAGTTTTTTATCCCATAATAATTTGAAAAAAGAAGAATTTTCTAGTAAAATGGAGGAGATCACATATATAGGAGAAAATCATTGCTTACAGTATCTGATGTGTCACTGCGTTTCAGTGATCGAAAATTATTTGATGAAGTAAATATTAAATTTACAGAAGGAAATACCTATGGTTTGATTGGGGCGAATGGTGCAGGTAAATCTACCTTCTTGAAGATTTTAGCTGGGGATATTGAGCCAACGACAGGCCATATTTCTTTAGGGCCAGATGAGCGACTCTCTGTTTTGCGTCAAAATCATTTTGACTATGAGGATGAGCGGGTCATTGATGTCGTTATCATGGGGAACGTGCACCTTTACAGCATTATGAAAGAGAAAGATGCTATTTATATGAAGCCTGACTTCTCTGACGAGGATGGAGTTCGAGCAGCTGAGCTGGAAGGAGAATTTGCTGAGTTGGGTGGCTGGGAAGCTGAAAGTGAAGCATCTCAATTGCTACAAAACCTCAATATTCCAGAAGACTTGCATTATCAAAATATGAGTGAATTGTCGAATGGTGACAAGGTTAAGGTCCTTCTTGCCAAGGCTCTTTTTGGCAAGCCAGATGTCTTACTTCTGGATGAGCCGACCAATGGTTTGGACATCCAGTCTATCACTTGGTTGGAAGATTTCTTGATTGATTTTGAGAATACAGTTATTGTCGTATCCCACGACCGTCACTTCTTAAATAAAGTTTGTACGCATATGGCTGACCTTGATTTTGGTAAGATCAAACTTTATGTCGGAAACTATGATTTCTGGAAAGAATCAAGTGAATTGGCAGCTAAGTTGCTCGCTGACCGAAATGCTAAGGCGGAAGAAAAAATCAAGCAATTGCAAGAGTTTGTGGCTCGCTTCTCAGCCAATGCTTCTAAGTCTAAACAGGCAACCTCTCGTAAAAAGATGCTGGATAAGATTGAATTGGAAGAAATTGTTCCGTCAAGTCGAAAATATCCATTTATCAGCTTTAAAGCTGAGCGTGAAATCGGAAACGATCTCTTGACAGTAGAAAATCTTTCTGTCAAGATTGATGGCGAGACTATTCTTGACAATATCAGCTTTATCCTGCGCCCTGGAGATAAGACAGCTTTGATTGGACAAAATGATATCCAGACAACTGCCTTGATTCGTGCCTTGATGGGAGATATTGACTATGAAGGAACTGTCAAGTGGGGCGTTACAACCAGTCGTTCTTATTTGCCAAAAGATAATTCTCGCGACTTTGCGGGTGGTGAATCTATTCTTGATTGGCTCCGTCAATTTGCTAGCAAGGAAGAGGATGATAATACCTTCCTTCGCGGTTTCTTGGGTCGGATGCTCTTCTCTGGCGATGAAGTTAACAAGTCTGTCAACGTCTTGTCAGGTGGAGAAAAAGTTCGGGTTATGCTGTCTAAACTGATGCTTCTCAAGTCAAATGTTTTGGTCTTGGACGATCCAACCAATCACTTGGATTTGGAATCTATTTCTAGTCTTAATGATGGTTTGAAGAACTTTAAAGAGTCAATCATTTTTGCCAGCCATGACCATGAGTTTATTCAAACCTTGGCCAACCATATCATCGTTCTCTCAAAAAATGGTGTGATTGACCGCATTGACGAAACTTATGATGAATTTTTGGAAAATCAAGAAGTTCAGGCAAAAGTCAAAGAACTTTGGAAAGATTAATAAGTTGTCAACATAAGTTGACAGAAGTTTACAGAGGCATGAAACAACGTTTCGGCCTCTTTCTCTATAAGAAACATGGAAAAAATCAGATATTTTTTTAAGAAAAATTGGCTTTATTTAGCTTCCTTCACCTTACCTTTTCTCATTATGTGTTTCGTTTATCTGAGTCAAGGTATTTACTGGGGAAGCGATACTTCGCCGTTACTTGGAGACGGCTTCCATCAGTATGTCGTATTTGATACGACATTGAGGAATATCCTTCATGGAACGGATAGTCTTTTTTACACATTTTCAAGTGGATTAGGGCAAAATTTTTATGCTCTCTCCAGCTATTATCTAGGAAGTTTCCTTTCCCCCTTCGTCTACTTTTTCGATTTAAAATCAATGCCGGATGCAGTCTACTTGTTTACTCTTATCAAGTTTGGCTTGATTGGCTTGACAACTTGTATTAGTATTAAAGGGATCTTTAAAGAAATTCCAGACACACTAATCTTGATTCTGTCAACTTCCTTTGCCTTGATGAGTTTCTCAGTCAGTCAACTAGAAATTAAAACTTGGTTAGATGTATTTATATTGGTACCCCTTATCATCTTTGGTTTACACAAGTTGATGAATGGACAAGGGAGAGTTTTATACTTTGCAAGCTTGTCAATTCTCTTTATCCAGAATTATTATTTTGGTTACATGATGGCTCTGTTTTTAGTTCTTTGGTATCTCGTTCAGCTCTCTTGGGACTTTAAGGCCAGGATTCGGTCTTTCCCTGATTTTGCGATCGTGTCAATATTAGCAGGGCTTACTAGTCTAATTATGATTTTGCCGACTTATCTAGATCTGAGTTCACATGGTGAGACCTTGACAAAGGTTGAAGGCTTGTTTACTGAGAAAAGTTGGTATCTAGATATTTTTGCTAAAAATTTTATAGGAAGTTTTGACACAACTAAGTACGGTTCTATTCCTATGATTTATGTTGGTCTATTTCCTCTCATTTTAAGTATCTTGTTTTTCACGATAAAAAGTATTAAGCTTCGCGTGAAACTGACCTACATTCTGTTGATTGGCATTTTTATAGTGAGCTTCCGACTGCAGTATTTGGATTTACTCTGGCAGGGAATGCATGCGCCAAATATGTTTTTACATCGCTATTCTTGGCTTTTTTCTCTTCTTATCATTTTGATGGCTGCAGAAACGCTCAATCGTTTGGAGGAAGTTAAATGGTGGCAAGTATTCCTTAGCTTCCTGCTCATTTCTTTTGGTTTTCTAGCCACTTTATACTATAGTAAACGCTATGATTTTCTTGGTCCTGAAAATTACATTTTTACTTTAGAGTTTTTCTTTGCCTATCTGTTAATCAGCTTTGCTTTTATTCGTTGTCACGTTAGGCAGAGTATGTTTACACTATCTTTACTATTTTTTGTGGTTTTTGAGCTCACCTTAAACTCTTATTATCAGGTCGATGGTATTGCTAAAGAATGGGTCTTTGCAAGTCGTTCTTCCTATTCGAAAAAGATGGATGAAATTGACAAACTTGTCAAGTATAGTAAGAGGGAAAATAGAGATTTCTTTCGAACAGAGAGGCTTGATCCTCAGACTGGCAATGACAGTATGAAATTTAATTATAATGGAATTTCTCAATTTTCATCAGTCAGAAATACGCAAGCTAGCTCAACTTTAGATAAATTAGGATTTAAATCGGCAGGAACTAATCTCAATCTCCGCTATCAAAATAATACTATTTTGATGGATAGTATCTTTGCTGTAAGATATAACTTATCTGAAAGAGACCCACAGAAATTTGGTTTTTCTGCAGAGAAGACTGAGCGGTCAATGACACTGTATGAGAACAATTATACTTTGGGCTTGGCTTTCTTAACCAATGATGTTTACAAAGATGTCAAGTTTACAAATTTAACGCTTGACAATCAAACAGCCTTTTTAAATCAATTATCAGGTTTGAAGCATAAATATTATGAGCGGATTTCTATAGTTGGTAATGAGGAAGAAACTGAAGGGAAAGTAACTGCAAGCATTGAAAATGATGCTCAGTTAAGCTATGCTAGCATTACTTACACAATTGAGGTGCCTGCAGGTAGTCAAGTCTATGTCAACCTTGCAGATCTTGATTTTTCAAACGATAATCAAACGGATGTCAATATCACTGTAAATGAAATCACGAATCGTTACTCAACTCATAATGTTTTTCCATTTTTGAATATTGGTTATTTTAAGGAAGCACAGACGGTTTCTATCCAATTTTCTTTTCCAGAGAATCGGACTGTGTCTTTTAACCAGCCAGAATTTTTCTCTGTGGATGTGAATAAATATCAGCAGTTAATAAGTAAATTGAAAGAACAAGAAGTTTCTGTGACGACAAAATCCAATACGGTAACGGTTGATTATCAAGCGGATAGAAATAGTTCTCTCTTTTTCACCATTCCTTATGACAGAGGCTGGACGGCTAGTGTAGGTGGCAAGAAGGTACCGTTAAAACGTGCGCAGAATGGTTTTATGAAACTTGATGTGAGCAGAGGAGCAGGCAGAGTTACCCTATCATTTGTTCCAAGGGGATTAAAGGAAGGAACAGCAGCCTTCATTTTAGGTATAGTTTTATTTTTCTTCTACGATATAGTTCGATTTAAATGGAGCAAAAAACATAGAAATAGCTCGGGATAGCCTTTAAACTATCAAAAAAATTCAAAATACATGTCTGTTTTTACAAGTTCTTCAATAGTCTGTAATATAATTCATCAAAGTAATAAGGTTCTGTAATACTTTTGCTTTAGGATAGATATATCACAGAAAAGGAGAATTCTAAACATGAATTTGTATTTTAAAAATAGAATGATGAAAGCAGGCTTACTCAGTTTGATGGCAGGAGCTGCTGTTTTGCTTCCTATTGTAGTCAATGCAGAAAGTTATACTGTCAAGTCAGGTGATACCTTGTCAGCGATTGCTGCTTCTCATCAGATGACTGTTGACAAGATTGCGCAAAAAAACAAGATTAGCAATATCGACCTGATTAGTATTGGTCAGGTTTTAGAGCTGGATGATGATGTGTCTGAGCAGATGACTGTTGAAAAATCAGATAAGGCTGAGCAATCTACTGTAAACCCAAGTTCTGGCTTGAGTGCTGAAGATGCAGAAGCTAAGGAGTGGATTGCTCAAAAAGAGTCCAGCGGCAGTTATACAGCGCAAAATGGGCAATACTATGGTCGTTATCAGTTGACTATCACCTATCTAAATGGAGATTTATCACCAGAAAATCAAGAGAAGACAGCAGATGCTTATGTAGCAGGTCGCTATGGCTCATGGTCGGCTGCTAAAAATTTCTGGTTAGCAAATGGCTGGTATTAAGACTTTAGGAAAAATTATATTTACAGGGATTGGAGTTTATATTCTAGTCCCTTTTTGCAATTACTAGTAAATATTGGTAGGCTTATGACGTTTTGTATCAAGGGGTTTACAATTCTGTAAATCTAATTGACAACTTAAAATACTCATCAGATCGAGCCAAAGGTTATTCGTTGTTCTCCTTGCTAAATCATGCTATAATAGACCTTGCTCAAGCGACCTTCAATCGTTGAAAGCACAGCACGACCTTCAATTGTGAAATAACGAAAAGATGGGAGAACACAATGAGTGATAACTCTAAGATTCGTGTCGTCGTTGGTATGAGCGGAGGTGTCGATTCATCAGTAACTGCTTTACTCTTGAAAGAACAAGGTTACGATGTGATTGGCATCTTCATGAAAAACTGGGACGACACAGACGAATTTGGTGTCTGCACAGCTACGGAAGACTACAAGGATGTAGCTGCTGTTGCAGATCAGATTGGCATTCCTTACTACTCTGTTAACTTTGAAAAAGAGTATTGGGATCGCGTTTTTGAATACTTCTTGGCAGAATATAGAGCTGGTAGGACTCCGAACCCAGATGTTATGTGTAACAAGGAAATCAAGTTTAAAGCCTTCCTTGACTATGCCTTGACACTGGGAGCGGATTACGTGGCAACGGGTCACTATGCTCAGGTGAAGAGAGACCAAGATGGCCTAGTCCATATGTTACGTGGTAAGGACAACAATAAGGATCAGACATATTTCTTGAGCCAGCTATCACAGGAACAACTGCAAAAGACCATGTTTCCTCTGGGGCATTTAGAAAAGCCAGAAGTTCGAGCGATTGCTGAAAGAGCTGGCTTGGCCACTGCTAAGAAAAAAGACTCGACTGGCATTTGCTTCATAGGTGAGAAGAATTTTAAAGAATTTCTGAGTCAATATTTACCAGCCCAGCCTGGTCGCATGATGACAATGGATGGCCGAGATATGGGACAGCACGCAGGACTCATGTATTATACCATTGGCCAGCGGGGTGGTCTTGGAATTGGTGGTCAGCAGGGCGGTGACAACGAACCTTGGTTTGTGGTCGGAAAAGATCTTAGCCAAAATATTCTTTATGTTGGTCAAGGATTCTATCATGACCATTTAATGTCAACCAGCCTTGACGCTAGTCAGGTTCATTTCACAAAAGAAATGCCAGAAGAATTTACTATGGAATGTACAGCTAAGTTTCGCTACCGGCAGCCAGATTCTAAGGTGACAGTTACTGTAAAGGGTGACAAGGCTGTTGTCAACTTTTATCAACCACAAAGGGCAGTTACTCCAGGTCAAGCAGTCGTTTTCTATGATGGAGATGAGTGCTTAGGTGGTGGCTTGATTGACAGAGCTTATAAGAATGGTCAAGTCTTGCAGTACATTTAAGTAGCTACAAGAGGAACGAGAATGTTTCAATTTTTTAAGAAAAAGACTGTTAAGAAGGAGGAACTTGAAACTCTTTCTGACTATAAGAAGCAGTATTTGCATGAGAAAACGACAGAATCTATAGAGGCATTATTTAAGGTATTAAAGCAATCTAAGGTTTGGGTTCCTTTCAATGCTTATCTAATGGATGAGAGTGAAGGCCAAGAGGGTGCTCGCCTAAAACCCGATATTCTGCAGAAGGGAGATGATTATTTCTATCCCTCTTTCTCAAACGAGCAAGAGATTCCAAAAGAATACTATGATCGCTTTTCTTGGTTGCAACTGCCTGTCACAGATTGATTGTTTGCAGTTGAAGGCAGAGGGAGATTTTCATTAAGAGGGATTGTTCTGGATGCATTCTCTGAATCTGTCGAGATTGATAAAGAAGCTTTTGAAGCAATTCGCCAATCTTAGTTGCTTTAGATTGACAATTTCGCTCAATTTGCTACAATAAGATAAGCAATACCTATGATGGTCAAAGCTCATGGATGTTGCAGGCTTTTTGTCCTGCACTTCTAGAGACTTGGCCTTTTTTGGTGAAAAAATGAAGGAAAAAGAGATGACACACAATTTTACTGAAAGTTATGATATTGTCGTGATTGGAGCAGGCCATGCTGGAGTTGAGGCATCGCTGGCTGCTAGCCGCATGGGATGTAAAGTTTTGCTAGCAACTATAAATATTGAGATGCTGGCTTTTATGCCTTGTAATCCATCTATCGGAGGGTCTGCTAAAGGCATTGTCGTTCGTGAAGTAGATGCTTTGGGCGGGGAGATGGCTAAGAATATTGACAAGAGCTATATCCAGATGAAAATGCTCAATACTGGCAAAGGACCTGCAGTTCGTGCTCTTAGAGCGCAAGCGGATAAAGAGCTCTATTCTAAAGAAATGCGCAAGACTGTTGAAAATCAAGAAAATTTGACTTTGCGACAAACCATGATTAATGAAATCTTGGTTGAAGATGGTAAAGTAATTGGTGTTAAAACAGCGACGCAACAGGAATATGCAGCTAAAGCTGTCATTGTTACAACTGGAACAGCCTTGCGGGGAGAAATTATCATTGGTGATCTCAAGTATTCATCTGGTCCAAACCATAGCTTGGCAGCCATTCCTTTAGCAGATAACCTGCGGGATCTAGGTTTTGAAATTGGTCGTTTTAAAACCGGAACGCCTCCACGTGTTAAGGCGTCATCTATCAATTATGATGTGACCGAGATTCAGCCAGGTGATGAAAAAGCCAATCATTTCTCTTACACGTCTCGTGATGAGGACTATGTGAAAGATCAAGTGCCTTGCTGGTTGACTTATACCAATGCAGAAAGTCATGAAATTATCCAAAATAACCTGCATCGGGCTCCTATGTTTTCAGGTATCGTTAAAGGAGTAGGGCCACGTTATTGTCCGTCTATTGAGGATAAGATCGTCCGTTTTGCGGATAAGGAACGCCACCAGCTTTTCTTAGAGCCTGAGGGTCGCGATACGGAAGAAGTTTATGTGCAGGGGCTGTCAACTAGTCTGCCAGAAGATGTACAGAAGGACTTGGTTCACTCTATCAAAGGTTTAGAAAATGCTGAGATGATGCGGACAGGCTATGCCATTGAGTACGATATGATTATGCCCCACCAGTTGCGGGCAACCTTGGAAACCAAGAAAATTTCTGGCCTCTTTACAGCAGGTCAGACCAATGGGACTTCTGGCTATGAAGAAGCAGCTGGTCAAGGAATTATCGCTGGGATTAATGCGGCCTTGAAGATCCAAGGGAAGCCAGAGTTGATCTTGAAGCGTAGTGATGGTTACATTGGAGTCATGATTGATGATTTGGTGACCAAGGGGACTGTAGAACCTTATCGACTCTTGACTAGCCGAGCTGAGTACCGTTTGATTCTCCGCCACGACAATGCCGATATGCGTTTGACAGAGATGGGACGAGAAATTGGTCTGGTAGATGATGAGCGCTGGGCTCGTTTCGAGATTAAAAAGAATCAGTTTGACAATGAAATGAAGCGCTTGGAATCCATCAAGTTGAAACCCGTCAAGGAAACCAATGCTAAGATAGAAGCGCTTGGCTTTAAAGCTCTGACAGATGCAGTGACAACCAAAGAATTTATGCGGCGACCGGAAGTGTCTTATCAAGATGTGGTTCAGTTCATTGGTCCAGCGGCAGAAGAGTTGGACCAAAAGATTATCGAGCTAATTGAGACAGAGATTAAGTACGAAGGTTATATTTCTAAAGCCCTTGATCAGGTTGAAAAGATGAAACGCATGGAAGAAAAGCGGATTCCAGCAAATATTGACTGGGATGATATTGACTCGATTGCGACAGAAGCGCGTCAGAAGTTCAAGAAAATCAATCCAGAAACAATTGGTCAGGCTAGTCGTATTTCGGGTGTTAATCCAGCAGATATTTCTATTTTGATGGTTTACTTAGAAGGCAAGTCTAGAAGCATTTCTAAAAATCAAGCAAGATGATAAGCTATCGACGTACTGTCTTAATAGATGGTGCGTTTTTTGTATAGTTTACAGTTTTGTAAACGAAAGTTGACAAAATAATCTCTTTATACAAAATAGAGTTTACAGATGTTGTAAATCATTAAAACTTTTATGTTTACAAGATTTACATAGATTGAAAGCGATTCACAAGTTCTTATCCGAAAAGAATTCTAGCGACTTGACTCTGTCTTGCTTTACAAGTGTCCAAGGGCAGTGAAAACTCGCTTTTTTTAAGAAAATATGGTAAAATGGCGCAATAAGAGGTTTTTTAATGAAAAAAATTCGTTTTGCCCCAAGCCACTTGGCAATAGCGGGGGTTACTTCCTTTATCATATTAGCTATTTGTTTGCGCCTTTTTGGTGACAGTTTTGCTATGCTGGCTTCTCTTTTCATAGTGCTGGCGCTTTTGATTGGGCTATTTATTCAGCAGCAAAGAGTGACTGAATTGGACGAGCTTGATCAGATTCGCTATGTCAATCATCAAGCAGAAGGAAGTTTGGCTTCCTTATTGGATAAGATGCCAGTTGGTGTGATTAAAATCAATGAAAATAGTGGAGATGTGGACTGGTTCAATCCTTATGCTGAATTGATTTTTACAACGGATGATGGGGAGCTAAATAGTGATCTCCTGCAGGAAATTATTCACCTTGCTGCTTCGAAATCGGGTAGCTACGCAACAGTAGGAGACAATCAATATTCTGTTTATTTTGATTCAGCTTCTAGTGTCCTGTACTTTTTTGATGCATCAAGTGAGTATGAAGCAACAGTTGGGCTCGTTACGACACGACCAGTTATCGGTGTTGTCTCAGTTGATAATTATGATGATTTGGAAGATGCTGTATCAGATTCAGATATTAGTCATATCAATAGTTTTGTAGCTAACTTTGTAGCAGAGTTTTCTGAGCAATTTCATATGTTCTACCGTCGGGTGGGGATGGATCGTTATTATCTTTTCACGGATTATACGGTTTTGGAACAACTGATGGATAGTAAATTTTCGATCATTGATCAATTTCGGACAGAAGCCAAGAATCGAAAACTTCCTCTGACGCTTAGTATGGGCTTTTCTTACGGGGATGGTAAGCATGATGAAATTGGTAAGATTGCCCTCCTTAATCTTAACCTAGCTGAGGTCCGGGGTGGTGACCAAGCGGTTGTCAAAGAGAATGACGAGACCAAGAATCCAGTATACTTTGGTGGTGGAACGGCTGCATCTGTCAAACGTACACGCACGCGTACGAGGGCTATGATGGCAGCTATTTCAGATAAAATCAAGAGTGTAGATCAGGTGTTTGTGGTTGGTCATCGCAATCTTGATTTGGATGCCTTAGGTTCCGCGGTGGGTATGCAGCTTTTTGCCAGCAATATCATTGAGAAAGCCTATGTTGTGTATGATGACCAACAGATGGGCTCAGACATCTATCGCTCCATTCAAAAATTGACGTCGGAAGGCGCTGATTATCTTTTGTCGATTTCGGAAGCCATGAACCGAGTAACCAGTCGTTCGCTCTTGATAATGGTGGACCACTCGAAGCTGGCCTTAACGCTTTCAAGGGAATTATTTGACCGATTTAGTCAGACGATTGTGGTGGATCATCACCGCCGTGATGAGGATTTCCCTGAAAATGCAGTTATCGCCTATATCGAAAGTGGGGCCAGCAGTGCCAGCGAATTGGTAACGGAGCTGATTCAGTTTCAAAATTCCAAGAAGAATCGCCTGAATAAAATTCAAGCCAGCCTGCTTATGGCTGGGATTATGCTGGATACCAAGAAGTTCACTTCCAGAGTGACCAGTCGAACCTTTGATGTAGCCAGTTATTTGCGGGCTCGGGGCAGTGATAGTGTCGTCATTCAGGATATTTCTTCTACGAATTTTGAAGAGTATCGAGCAGTCAATGAGCTGATTTTGAATGGTAAGAAGCTTTTGCCAAATGTGATTGTAGCAGCGGGTCCTGAAAATGCCAGCTATGATACAGTCGTCATTAGCAAGGCAGCTGACACCATGCTTGCCATGTCGGGCATTGAAGCAACATTTGTAGTTAGCAGAAATACTGAGGGTTACGTATCCATTTCAGCTCGTAGTCGCAGCAAGATCAATGTTCAGCGGATTATGGAGAAAATGGGTGGTGGCGGCCACTTTAATCTAGCAGCAGCGCAAGTTAGCGATCAAACGGTTGCTGAAGTCACTCAACGTCTAAATCAAGAGATTATGGATCAAGTGATGGATAATGAGGAATCAATAGAAAAGGAGAAATAAAATGAAAGTCATTTTTTTAGAGGATGTAAAAGGAAAAGGGAAAAAAGGGGAAATCAAGGAAGTGCCTACTGGCTACGCTCAAAATTTCCTGATTAAGAAAAATCTGGCTAAGGAAGCCAATGCACAAGCTATCGGTGAGCTGAGAGGAAAGCAAAAATCTCAGGAAAAGGCTCATGCAGAGATGGTGGCAGAAGCTCAAGCTATTAAGGCTAAGTTGGAAGAAGAAACAACGGTTGTTGCTTTTACAGAGAAAGTCGGACCAGACGGACGCACTTTCGGTTCGATTACTAACAAAAAAATTGCTGATGAACTACAAAAGCAATTTGGCCTAAAAATTGACAAACGGAATATCAAGGTTGATTCTCCCATTCGTTCGATTGGTTTGATTGATGTTCCTGTAAAGATTTACCAAGACGTGACAAGTGTGATTCGCCTGCGGGTTACGGAAGGGTAAAAAGTATTAAAGGAAGGATTCACCTATGGCAGAGATTGATGAGTTGCGAGCTCAGCCTCAAGATATTTTAGCAGAGCAGTCTGTACTAGGGGCCATTTTCATCGATGAGAGCAAACTGGTCTTTGTCCGTGAATATATTGAGCCTGGGGATTTCTTTAAATATGCCCATCGTCTGATTTTTAAGGCCATGATTGACTTGGCGGATCGTGGGGATGCTATCGATGCGACCACCGTTCGCAATATTTTGGATAGCCAAGGAGACTTGCAGAATATTGGCGGACTAAGCTATCTGGTGGAGGTCGTTAACTCTGTGCCGACTTCTGCCAATGCAGAGTACTATGCCAAGATCGTTTCTGAAAAAGCAATCTTACGCCGCCTGATTTCACGTTTGACAGAATCCATCAACCAAGCCTATGACGGTGAGAGACCATCCGAGGAAATCATTGCAGGAGCAGAAAAGGCTCTGATTGATGTCAGTGAAACGGCCAGCCGCAGTGGGTTTAAAAATATTCAAGATATTCTAAATCTTAACTTTGCTAATCTAGAAGCCCGTTCTCAGCAAACTACTGATATTACAGGGATTGCGACGGGTTACCGTGAGTTGGATAAGATGACGACGGGCTTGCACGAAGAAGAGTTAATCATACTAGCTGCTCGTCCAGCAGTCGGTAAGACAGCCTTTGCCCTCAATATTGCTCAGAATATCGGGACTAAGCTGGATAAGACAGTGGCTATCTTCTCCCTAGAAATGGGGGCAGAGAGCCTGGTCGACCGGATGCTGGCTTCAGAAGGAGTGATTGATTCTCACTCTATCCGTACGGGGCAATTGACAGATGAAGAGTGGCAGAAATATACCATTGCGACAGCGAATCTGGCCAATGCTAGTATTTATATTGATGACACGCCAGGGATTCGGATTACGGAGATTCGTTCGCGGGCTCGTAAGCTGTCTCAAGAGACAGGCAATCTTGGC
Source organism: Streptococcus cristatus (assembly GCF_963529205.1). GTDB lineage: Bacteria > Bacillota > Bacilli > Lactobacillales > Streptococcaceae > Streptococcus > Streptococcus cristatus_O. Next base: position 47,839 of record NZ_CAURYF010000008.1, read on the forward strand.
CTGATTTTGATTGACTACCTGCAATTGATTACAGGAACGGGTCGTGAAAATCGCCAGCAGGAAGTTTCGGAAATTTCCCGCCAGCTTAAGATTTTAGCAAAGGAACTCAAGGTGCCGGTTATTGCGCTGAGTCAGCTCTCGCGTGGCGTGGAGCAACGGCAGGACAAGCGCCCAGTACTGTCTGATATTCGGGAGTCTGGGTCTATTGAGCAGGATGCGGATATCGTAGCCTTTCTTTACCGAGACGACTATTATGAACGGGCCGGTGAGGAAGAGGAAGGCATTCCGAACAACAAGGTTGAAGTCATTATTGAGAAAAACCGGAGCGGGGCGCGTGGTACGGTTGAGCTGATTTTCCAAAAAGAATATAATAAATTTTCAAGTATTTCTAAAAGAGAGGATGTATAGTATGAGTGATGCATTTACAGATGTAGCAAAAATGAAGAAAATCAAGGAGGACATCAAGGCTCACGAGGGGCAGATGGTAGAGATGACCTTGGAAAATGGCCGTAAGCGCCAAAAGAGCAAACAAGGTCGCTTGATTGAAGTTTATCCTTCTCTATTTATCGTTGAGTATGAAAATGAAGGAGGCCAACCAGGTGAAATTGCTAACACCTATGTGGAGTCCTACACTTACTCAGATATTTTGACAGAGAAAAATTTAATTCGCTATTTTGACTAAGAATAATAGGTGATTCCAGAACTTTGTATTGTTTCCTAGAGTTGGGCAAAACCCAACTTTGAGGAACAGTTCATTTCTGGGATTTTTCTTAACCTAAACATGCTATATTAGGGATAGTCAAGATAGGTTGGAATGGCAGATTTGCAGTGGCATGAGCTAGAATTTACGAAAGCTTCTATTAAAAGGGAAAGTGCTGGTGAAGGAAATGATAAAAAACTTGGTTTTTGACTTAGGAAATGTCTTGATTGAATGGAATTCTGAGAAAATCTTGACCTCTTTTGAACCTGAGAAAGAGCGGCGACAGCTTCTTAGACAGGTCATTTTTGAGTCGGGTGTCTGGCATCAAACAGACAAGGGAGAGTTGAGCTTGAAAGAAGCCTGTGACGAAGGACTAGCTCAGCTGGAAGATTCGTATCATTCTGCTGTTCAGAATATCTTCTACAATTGGTATGAGGTTGTGGAGGTTTACAGTGGTTTACAGGAGCAGATTGGCTTATGGGCTGATCAAGGCTATCGCATTTACATCCTGTCAACTACTTGCGAGATTTTTTATCATATTGAAAAAGCTGGTTTGCTACCCATCTATCCACTACTGTCGGGCTATATTCTTTCCTCAGAAGTCGGGGTTGTCAAGCCAGAGCCAGAGATTTATCAAAAACTGCTGAAAAAGTACGAGATTGATCCGACAGAATCCGTTTTCATTGACGATATTCAGGCTAACTTGGATACGGCAGCTGAACTGGGTTTTGAAACCATCTTATCCATAAGTGAGTCAGAGAATATCAGGGCTATGGAGTCTTTGTTGGCTGCGAAAGGAGAGTTTGCCTGATTGATGATCGTTTGATTCACTTGTAGTTGAAAAGTAGTGAGTCCAAGCTCCAATCTTGACATTTGCTGATGATTGCGTTATCATAATCCTATATATGGGAGTCTGTGTACAGTCTGAGAGGAAGTGTAAGCTTCGACCGCACCTGATCTGGGTAATGCCAGCGTAGGGAATTGTATTTGTAAAGACCTTGTGGTTTTGCTAAAATGGGGAGTTATTCGCCAAGTTAGTTTACTGATGCATGCAGCACCTTTTCCATATTGGGGAAGGTGTTTTTGTATGGAAAGCAAAGTGTTTATAAAGGGAGCTCGCTGTCTTTTTGTTTAAATGCCAAGTTATTTTCTTGTGAATTTTAATCCTATCTGCATACATTATTCTCAGATGAAACATGAAAGTAAGGAGGTGAAGAGATGAAAGCCAGTATTGCTTTACAAATTCTTCCTTTGTCACATGATGTGAATCGTTTGGCAGTCATAGAGGAAGTGATTGAGTTTTTGCAAAAACAGCCAGTGAAGATGGTCGTGACGCCTTTTGAGACCGTTCTAGAAGGGGAATGGGAGACTTTATTTCCTATTCTACAGCAGGCGATTGAGCTTGCAGGCACTCAGGCAGACAATGTTTTTGCTAATGTGAAAATAAACTATGGAAAGATTTTAAGTATTGATGAAAAACTTGAAAAATATCCTGCGCCAGCAGATTAGCCTTTTGGGTATGCTGGGAATTCTTGTCATCTGGCAGGTCATGGGCTGGCTTAAGCTCTTGCCCAAGTTTATCCTGCCGACACCTCTGGAAATCGGTCAGGCCTTTATCAGAGATGCTGGCTTTCTAGCAAGTCATAGCTGGGCCACCTTAAAAGTAGCCTTGCTGGGGTTAGTCTTGGGCGTCATCTTGGCTTGTATACTAGCTATACTCATGGACAGCATGAGCTGGCTCAATGATTTGATTTATCCCATGATGGTCGTGGTGCAGACGATTCCGACCATTGCTTTGGCGCCAATTTTGGTTCTCTGGCTGGGTTATGGGATTTTGCCCAAGATTGTGCTGATTATTCTGACGACGACTTTTCCGATTATCGTCAGTATTCTGGATGGTTTTCGGCATTGTGATCGGGATACTCTGACGCTCTTTGAGCTCATGCAGGCCAATCGCTGGCAGATTCTCTGGCATTTTAAGATTCCGACCAGTTTGCCCTATTTCTATGCGGGCTTGCGTGTCAGTGTCTCCTATGCCTTTATCACGACCGTAGTTTCTGAATGGCTGGGTGGTTTCGAAGGTTTGGGTGTTTACATGATTCAGTCTAAGAAACTTTTCCAGTACGACACCATGTTTGCTATTATCATATTGGTTTCGGTTATCAGTCTTCTGGGGATGAAGCTGGTGGCTATCAGTGAAAAATATGTCATTAAATGGAAATAAGAGCTCAGCTCTGCTATTTCCAAAAAAGAAAAGAGGATTATAATGAAAAAAACTTATAAAATGTTGCTGGCAGGCTTGGCTGCCGTTTCTATCTTTGGCCTAGCGGCTTGCAGCAAGTCAGGCTCAGAGTCTGCTAGTAAGGACAAAAAGATTGATTTTATCCTAGATTGGTCACCAAACACCAACCATACCGGCCTTTATGTGGCTCAGGAAAAGGGCTACTTCAAGGAAGCAGGTGTGGATGTGGATATCAAGTTGCCGCCTGAAGATAGCAGTTCGGATTTGATTATCAACGGCAAGGCACCTTTTGGTATTTACTTCCAGGACTCTATGGCTAAAAAACTGGATAAGGGCGCAGAAATCACAGCTGTCGCGGCTATTGTAGAGCATAATACTTCGGGCATTATTTCCAAAAAATCTGCTGGGATTACAAGCCCTAAGGATCTGGCTGGCAAGAAATACGGTACTTGGAATGATCCAGTGGAGCTAGGCATGCTCAAAACTTTGGTCGAAAGCCAAGGCGGTCAGTTTGATGCGGTAGAAAAAGTTCCCAACAACGATTCCAACTCTATTACGCCGATTGAAAATGGCTTGTTTGATGCGGCCTGGATTTATCATGGCTGGGACGGCATCATGGCTCAGACTCAGGGCATGGATACTAATTTCTTTTACATGAAGGACTATGTAAAGGAGTTTGACTATTATTCTCCGGTCATCATTGCCAATAATGACTATCTGAAGAAGAATCCGGACGAGGCGAAAAAGGTCCTGCAGGCCATCAAGAAGGGCTATCAATACGCCATGGAGCACCCTGAAGAAGCAGCGGATATTTTAATCAAGCATGCGCCAGAGTTGAAAAGCAAGCGCGACTTTGTCTTGGCTTCGCAAAAATATCTGTCCGAGCAATATGCATCGGATAAGGACAAGTGGGGTCAGTTTGAGGCTAGCCGCTGGAATGCCTTTTACAAATGGACTAAGGACAATGGCATCGTGAACAATGACTTGAGTGACAAGGGATTTAGCAACGATTATATAAAATAATGACAGAAATTAAACTTGAAAATGTAAGCTATGCTTATGATGAGCAGCAGATTTTGAAAGATATCAGCCTAGAGGTAGAAGCAGGCCAGGTCGTAGCAATTTTGGGACCTAGTGGAGTCGGGAAAACGACCCTCTTTAATCTGATTGCTGGGATTTTGGAGGTCCAGTCGGGCCGGATTGTCCTAGATGGGCAGGAAAATCCCAAGGGCCGGGTGAGTTATATGCTGCAGAAGGACTTGCTGCTGGAGCACAAGACGGTGCTGGGCAATGTCATCTTGCCCCTCCTCATCCGAAAGGTATCCAAAAAGAAAGCGACGGAGCAGGCAACTCAGATTTTGAAGGAGTTCGGGCTCTTTGATGTGGCAAATAAGTATCCACATGAACTAAGCGGGGGGATGCGGCAGCGCGTGGCTCTGCTGCGGACCTATATGTTCGGCCACAAGCTATTTCTTCTGGACGAGGCCTTTAGTGCTCTGGATGAGCTGACCAAGATGGAGCTGCACGCTTGGTATCTGGACATTCACCGCAGGTTGGGGTTGACGACTCTTCTCATCACGCATAGCATTGAGGAAGCTCTGGCTCTCAGTGACCGCATCTATATTCTGAAAAATTGGCCTGGACAAATCGTGGCAAACCTCCAACTGACCTGGTCAGACAGCGAGGATAAAGAACTGCAGAAGCTGCGATACAAGCAAGAGATTTTGAAGCTTTTGGGGCTGTGAGTTGCCTTGTTTTCTAAAAATGACTTTAGAGAGTGGGACAGAAATCGGTAATTCGTTAGAATTCGATTTCGTCGTCCCACCTCCGCACAGTTGAGTAGGGCTGTAAAAGCTGATGAAATCAGCGTAATAGAGCCCACTCAACCACTGCGTCTTGCTCGACAATCCAAAGACAATTGAGAGGCTAGGACTTTTGTCCCAGACTCTTTTTGTTTATTCCCCTTTACTTTTGACTTTATTCATGGTACAATAACCTTTGTGTGAAATAGCAGCAGGAAAGCATGAAGCTCGTCAACAGGTGTCTTATAACAAGTAACCTTGGCTGTTTAGGCGAAGGGCATCTGCACGAATCAGGGCTTTCTA